>CALXOV010000037.1 GCA_944390105.1 uncultured Succinivibrionaceae bacterium | reverse complement strand
ATTCTGTGCGGATGATGAAAATTGGTTTGCCTATTTGCGCCGCGAAAAGTATCTGCATGATGAAGCCTCCAGAATCCCTTATATTGAGGCTAAAGCTGAAAAGCGCGGTATGGAAATCGGCGAAAAGCGCGGTATGGAAATCGGCGAAAAGCGCGGTATGGAAATCGGCGAAAAGCGCGGTATGGAAATCGGCGAAAAACGCGGTATGGAAATCGGCGAAAAACGCGGTATAGAAATCGGCGAAAAGAGTGGCAGACTGATGGAAAAATTTGAGAATGCTAAAAATTTGCTTAAAGCAAAAGTTGATGTAAGCACCATTAAGCAAGCGCTCAAGCTTACTGATGATGAGTTAAACGCCATTTTAAATGATTAAGTGACGACAGCCATGTCCAAGTTACTCCTGCCGCGACTTCAATTAGCGGTAGGAATAGCGTAACGGCACGTTTTAAAGTCAATTAGCTAACCTTACCTGCTTGCTCCATATTATGGCGTGAAGTATGAGTTTCGTCACTCAGATGAATCCGCCAAAAGCGCACAGTATGCAGACCTAAATCCGTGCGTTATTATCAGCATCGTCAATTTTGAACTTGATTTAGGTACTGAAAATTATCTGACGCGCTATCAACTCAAAGAGCTCAGAGAGAACGTTACTTTAACTGAGGATGCGGATTTATTCTTTTTAGAGCTTCCTAAATGGAAGTAGGCACAAAGTCTTGAAGACGTGCCGGTCAAAATTAAAAATCGGCTGTTTCGTTGGCTGAATTACTTAACCCGCAACGACGTTAAGCTTGAGCAGCAGATAATGGAACAGGATAAAATTTTCAAGGAGGCTCATAAAGTGGAAGCAAAATTCTGTGCTGATGATGAAAATTGGTTTGCCTATTTGCGCCGCGAAAAGTATCTGCATGATGAAGCCTCCAGAATCCCTTATATTAAGGCTAAAGCTGAAAAGCGCGGCGAAAAGCGCGGTATGGAAATCGGCGAAAAGAGTGGCAGACTGATGGAAAAATTTGAGAATGCTAAAAATTTGCTTAAAGCAAAAGTTGATGTAAGCACCATTAAGCAAGCACTCAAGCTTACTGATGATGAGTTAAACGCTATTTTAACTGAAAGCGGCACGGCTGATGCTAAATCGGCCGTTGTTGATGGCTGATGTATCGCTCTATGATCTCTGTGTTTACTCCGTTACCAGCCTGACGTTTTGGCGTGTGGACGATACGTTCTCAGAGCTGGGCTATAAATCTCCCATCAAAAAGTATCGCTGCTCTAACTGTCCGTATTCCGAGCAGTGCCGCAAAGGCAGGGGGAACCGGGCAGTCCAAGTCAACGTCCGCAACGATAAGTACCGGGCTAAGACTAAAGCGCTGTTCATCAGTGATACCGGAGTGAAGCGATGTATCAAGCCGGAAGCTGTGTTTTGCGACAGCAAGTTCAACCACGGCTTTAAACGCTTCATGCTCAACGGCCTAGAAAAGGAGGTCATCAAGTTCGGGCTGACAGCCTTGGCGCACAATCTTAGAAAATACTCACGGGATGTAGCAGGAGAGCTCTGCTCAGGAAACGTAAAAATAGCGGCATAAGCGGCCATTCGTAGCAAAATAGCGTCGATTTTGGATGGAAAAAGACTATTTAGGTTCCAAAACCGAAAAATTTCACTAGTCGGATCTAATTAGCATACTTGATGGCGTCAGGGTAAAAATTGATGGCTATCTGCCCCCCAAAAACCATAACAATTTTTCATAAACCGAGGGTAACCTTAGTAGTCACCCCCTGCAGTATTAATTAAGCGTTTAATCCATCTTTAATGAACGGCGTGCACATTCGCACAGAATGTCTGCGCAGTCAGGGATGGTGAACTTGCTGCTGTCAATTAAGAGATGACGGTGTGTAAGCTCGGATACAGCCTCGGGCTCACAGGCTTTGCGGTAGGCTTCACGCGCCTTATCAACGCGCTTGATGGTATCTGCAGCAGTTTTAGCATCCATCATCAGCTGATTAATGCAGTTATCAAGACGCTTTTCAAACGGCGCATACACGTAGATATTGAGCACATTGTCTATATCTGCAAGGATGCTGTCGGCGCAGCGGCCAACGATAATGCAGGAGTTCTGGGTAGCAAAATCGCGGATCACGCTCTTTTGAACCTCAAAGATCTCACGATTGATATCGTAGACATCAAGGTGGAAGAGATAAGAGTGGCGCATGAAGAAATTTCCCTTAGGGATAACTTCATCATGGTTGCTGACGCTTTGAATGGACAGTCCCATGCGCTTGGCTGTTTCAGCCACAATATCTCTATCCATGAAATTAATATTGAGGCGTTTGGACATTTCCTTGGCAATGGTACGTCCCATGCTGGCAAATTGACGCGAGATAGTAATAACGTAGTGACTCATACCTGCTCCTTTAGGCTTTAGCTGTGCGGTAAAGTGATGCCGCAGCCTTACGGCGATTATTAATGTGACGCACGATAAGCGATAGGGCAAAGTTAATAATAAAGTAAATGGCAGCTGCGCAGCCGTAGAGCACAAAAACGTCAGAAACGTTGACGTTGCCGGTGCCGTTGTAGATATTGGCGGTACTTAAGACTTGACGCACGCGTGACATCAGCTCAATAGTTGCGACGTTGGCCAAATACGAGGAGTCCTTAATCGTGGTGATGATCTGACTTAATAAGGTCGGCACCACATTACGGAAAGCCTGCGGCAGAATGATGTATACCATGGTCTGCACGGTATTGAAACCCTGCGAGGCTGCAGCTTCAAACTGTCCGGCTGGCACGGAATTGAGGCCGCCGCGCACAATCTCTGCAATCACTGAAGAAGTGAAGAGGATCAGCGCAATGGATGCTTTAAACAGCAGCGTGGTTTCTACGGTAGTTAAGCCGAACATGCGATGGGCAAAAATATCCGGTACCGGGCAGAATACTACGCAGATGAAGATCCACAGCAGGAGCGGCGTGTTGCGGAAGATCTCAATGTAGGCAACTGCGGCATAGCGGAAAATGCGGTAGCGCGGATCGTGACAGTAATTGCGCACTAAGGCCAGCACTGAGCCGAAAATTACGCCGGTAATCACCGCAATGGCGGAAATGATGACAGTAAACAGCGTGCCTTTGAGAATATAGATCCAGATGGCGCTGCTTTCCATCATACTTAAGCTTGCGGACCACTCTTCCATTATGCATCCTCCGTCGCGGGGTCAGCGTTCTTCTTAAAAGTCAGGCGCTCGCGGCGCTTTAAGTTGTTCTCCCAGGTGCTGGCCAGCATCGACAGCGGGAAGCAGATCAGGAAGAATAAAATACCGCTGACAAGGTAGGCCGGGCCATGCGCGCCGCCGGTATTAGCGCCGGTTACGAAGCTGTAGGTAATCGAAATTAAGTCCGAGCCGCCGATAATGTAGAGGCAGGATGTATTTTTAATCAGGTTTACGACTTGATTGACCATCGGCGGCAGAATGATTTTCACGCTCTGCGGCAGGATGATGTAATACATGGTGGACAGATAGTTAAAGCCCTGTGAGGAGGCGGCTTCAAACTGCCCGCGCGGAATGGACTGAATACCAGCGCGGATCACCTCTGCCATGTAGGCGCCATGATATACGCCAATGGAGATAATGCCGGAGGTAATAATGCCGATACTGTGCCCCGAAAACGACATGGCGTAGTACAGAAAGCAAATCTGCAGTAAAAGCGGGGTATTCTGAATAAACTCAACGTAAATGCGGGCCAGACCCTGCAGTACGGTTTTGCCGCTCGTAGACATCAGACCGAAAATCAGCCCAAGGCAGAGCGAGAGCAGCACCGCAAACAGCGCTGTTTCCAGCGTGGTAAGGAAACCTAACAGAAAGGTGGACTTGTAAGTCCAAACCTTAAGCCAAGCATCCAGCGAAATCAGTGTTGCCATGATGTTCCTAACAAAATGCAAAGGCAGGAAGGCTTGCTTCCTGCCAAGGTGCTAAGAGGTTTTAGCTTAATCGAGGTTATTTTCTTTAATGAGCTTATCTAATGTGCCGTCGGCCTTCCAAGTCTTAATTAAATTATCGACATAGGCGCTAAGCTCAGAACCTTTCTTGGTGCAGGTGCCGTACTCCTGCGGGGAGAAGCGGGCATCGGACACGAAGGAACGGTTCTTGGTCTGATAGATATTGAGAATGGACTTATCCACGCAGAAAGCCTGCACTTCGCCGGCGCTTAAAGCCGTGGAAATGGTCGGGTAATTGTCGTACTGCTGGAAGGACACGCCCTCTTTCCAAGTAGCCGGATCAAAGGTCTTCTCATTAAAGTTGCTGCCGTCAATGATGCCAGCTTCAATCATGGCTTTAGTTAAAGCCATGGCGGAAGTCGAGCCGGAGGATACGCCGATCTTCTTGTCCTTTAAGTCAGCTAATTTTTGAATATTGCTGCTGTTTTCAACTAAGACTGACACATAGTCAGTGTAATATCCGGTCGAGAAGTCCCAGTGCTTAACGCGCTCGGGGGTGATGGTGAAGGTCGCAATTGAGATGTCAAGGTCGCCCGAGTCTACCAGCTCACCGCGGGTGGCGGCAGTCACTGAGGTAAATTCCACATCTACGCCTAAACTGTCGGCAATCATGGTAGCGAGCTGATCTTCATAGCCCTTGTATTCGCCGGAGAGCGGATCTTGGAAGCTAAAGCCGATCACGTCATTCTTGACGCCGACCTTTAAGTAGCCGCGATCTTTAATCGCATCAATTTCGCCGGCGGCAAAAGCAGCGGAGGCGGTGCAGGCGGCAAAAACGCCGGCTAAGGCCAGTGCGCCGCATTTTTTAGTAAGCTGTGCAAAGTTCATTGCTTTACTCCTTGTCGTGAGGTCTTAAAAGGGTGCGTCAGTGGCGTAGGATCTTGCCTAAGAACTGCTGGACGCGTTCATTGTCCGGGTGATTGAAGAAATGCTCTGGGGTGCCTTCTTCGATGATCATGCCGTCTTCCATGAAAACAATGCGATCGGCGACTTGGCGGGCAAAGCCCATTTCGTGAGTCACAATCACCATGGTGATGTTGGACTCTTCTGCAAGTTTCACCATTACATCGAGTACTTCCTGAATGGTCTCGGGATCAAGTGCCGAGGTCGGCTCGTCAAATAAAATGATCTTGGTTTTGGCACACAGCGCGCGGGCAATCGCGATGCGCTGCTGCTGACCGCCAGAGAGGGTAGTCGGATAGACATGCGCTTTGTCGGCAAGTCCGACCACATTTAAGTAGTGCATGGCTACTTCTTGCGCTTCTTTAAGCGGCACTCCGTGCAGTTTGACTGGCGCTAAGGTTAAATTGCGCATCACGTCCAAATGCGGATAGAGGTTGAACTGCTGGAACACCATTGAGGTGGTGCGGCGCACCAGCTTGATGTGATTGCGCGCGGTCATTTCTTCGCCGTCGATGATCACCTTGCCCGATGTCGGAACTTCTAGGTAATTCATGCAACGTACGGTGGTGGATTTGCCGGAACCGGACGGTCCGACAATAACCATCTTTTCGCCTGCTTTGACGTGCAGATTGACATCCTTGAGTACGTGTAGGTCGCCAAAGAATTTATTGATGTGTTCAAGCTTAATCATTGGTGTTTGCTTCTATATTGCGTCTGAGGTCTCAGCGATTTTGCCCCAAAACGGTTTGATTCATCATAGCCGCATGCGGCGCAAATGCAAAACTTAGGGTAAAAGTGCGCTGTCAGGGCTCATTTTATGCACTAAATTAGTGCGCTAATTTGCACAAGGTGCTGTGCGCTTATCTGAACTTTTCTACATATTTTCTGAAAGTTAAGTAAGCAAGCGGCGCTTTTTACACGCTGCAACCGGGCTCTATTATAAGGCAAAGCGAGCGCCCTGCCAAAAAAGTGCAGGGGGCCTCTTTGGGTACGCGCTCTTATGTTGGGTCTAGATTAAGCGCTTACGCTGCGATGATGATGCGATATTGAGGCTTTCGCGGTATTTGGCAATGGTACGGCGCGCCACATTAATACCCAGCTCCTGCAACTTATCAGCAATGGCGGCATCAGACAGCGGATGCCGCGGATTTTCTTTAGCAATCAGTGCTTTGATGTGGGCACGAATGGCTGTGGCGGAGGCGGTGCCGCCGTCATCCGTGGAGACGTGGCTGGAAAAGAAGAATTTTAATTCAAAGGTGCCGCGCGGAGTCTGAATGTACTTGCCGGTGGTGGCGCGTGACACCGTAGATTCATGCAGATCCACCTCTGAGGCGATGTCGCTTAAGATTAAAGGATGCATCGCGCTTTCGCCGTGCTCTAAAAAGTCCTGCTGTTTGCGCATAATGCAGCGTGCAACGGAGAGTACGGTATTAGAGCGGTTTTCCAGCGCCTTAATAAAGTAATTGGCTTCTTGTTTAGAGTTTTGCAGATAGGCTTTATCGCGCTCATTTTTCACGCTGCGAGCCAGCGCCAGATAATGCTGATTAAGCCGTAGGCGCGGCAGCTGATTATTGGGATTTAGAATGATGTCAAATTCACCCTGCTCATTTTTCACCGCCAATACATCCGGGATGATGAAATCCGATTTTTCTTTGACGGCACCCTGACCTGGGCGCTGCTTTAACGAGGTGATAAGGGCAATGACTTCTTTGAGGACGTCTTCTTTTATCGACAGTCGCTGGCACAGCGTGCGGAAATCATGATTGGTCAGCTGTGGCAGATAGTCGCTAAGTACGCGGCGCGCTAAGGACAGATAGGGAGTATCTGCAGGCAGCTCGTTTAATTGTAGCAGTAGATATTCCTGTACACTGCGTGATCCTACCCCAAATGGATCGTAATGCTGAATAATTTTAAGCACCGGTAGCACATCATCCATGGTAAGGCTGGGATAGCGCTGTTGCACAAAGAGCAGAATGTCTTCAAGGCTTTCCTGCAGATAGCCAGAGTCGCCGATGCCGTCAATAATGGCTTCAGCTAAAGCGCGATCGGCACCGCGTAGCGGTGAGCATTCAAGCTGCCAAGTTAAATGATCCTGTAGGCTTTCTTGATTCTGCCCTTCATAGATGTTGTCGCTGTCTGGATTGAGCACTTTTCCGCGGCGCTGCTGTACTGCATGATAGTCATCAAAGCGTTCACTGCTCTCCTCCATTGGGGCAGTGGCGCCGTCAGCTGACAGCGAGGAGAGCTTATCATGAGCCATGTTCCCATCGGGCGATAGGATGACGTCATTGGACAGAGAAATATCGGCGCTGGCTACAGAGTGATCATTATCAAAAGGATCGTAGACATTCTCAGCTGCCCGCTGGGCATCAATGATGGCATCGAGTGATTGGATCGGGGAGGCTGGATCTTCGCTTTCTTCAAGTAGCGGATTGCGCTCCAGCATTTGGGTAATTTCCTGGCGCACCTCAAGTGTAGTGAGCTGCAACAGGCGAATAGCCTGCTGTAGCTGCGGGGTCATGGACAGACTCAGCGACTGGGCGGTTCTTAACTGCAGGGCATTGCGAAGTCCGGCCATGGACGCTCCTTAGCTTAGTTGATGCGCTGCACCGCCATTTGGCTTAGAGCGAAAAGTTACTGCCCAGATAGACATGTTGCACCTTTTCATCTGACAGTACTTCTTCGGCGGTACCGTGCGCAATAATTTCACCTTCATTGACGATGTATGCAGTTTCGCACACATCTAAGGTTTCGCGCACATTATGATCGGTGATAAGCACGCCGATGCCGCGTTCTTTAAGATGGATCACAATTTCTTTAATTTCGGCGACGGAAATCGGATCGACGCCGGCAAAGGGTTCATCTAACAGAATGAATTTAGGATTAGCAGCCAGCGCCCGGGCAATTTCGACGCGGCGGCGCTCACCGCCGGATAGACTCATCCCCAGATTGTGGCGCAGCTTAGTGATGCTGAACTCCTTGAGCAGTTCATCCACCCGCTGCATGCGCTCGCTCTTGGATAAATCAGGTAAGAGCTCAATAACCCCTAAAAGATTCTGCTCGACGGTAAGTTTGCGAAAAATTGAGTTTTCCTGCGGCAGATAGCCCAGTCCAGCACGGGCGCGCTGATGCATAGGCTTGTGGGTAATATCCTGATCGTTGAGCCTCACCTGTCCGCCTTCGGTGGTGATGATGCCGACAATCATGTAAAAGGAAGTAGTTTTGCCGGCGCCATTGGGACCTAACAGTCCGACAATGCTGCCGCCAGGCACTTCAAGACTAACGTCATTGACCACCACACGCTTTTTATAGGTTTTATGCAACTTAATTGCCTGCAGCTTATTCATCGCCTACTCTCCGGATAACTCTGCCGGCACGAAGGTGCTGGAGACGCGTCCGCCTTGACGCGATGCATTGTCAGCCCTCATTTTCTGCGTGACGATATTGTATTCAATACGCTCGCCGCTCATGGAGCTCTCATTCTGCCAAATGGTAGCTTTACCTGAGAGTACCACTAAGCTTTGCTTGGGTAGGTAGCTTAAAGTTGCCGAACGGGTATGAATCGGCTTGCCGTTATCTAAGATCTGCTTGAAGGTCACCGGCTGCCCATAGGCGATGATACTTTCGAGTTTATTGTCATCCCCGCGGGTGATTTCAATTTTCTCCGCCTTTATTTCCATGGTGCCCTGCGTGGCCACCACGTCACCGGCAAAGATCACCTTATTGGCCTTAAGGTCAGCTAGCTGCTCGGCCGATACCACATTGATAGGCTGCTGATAATCATCGCTTTTGGCAAAGCAGGCAGCGCTCACGGCGCAACATAGCAGGGTCAGGCTTAACTTAATTAAATTCATAGCGCGCGCGCGGATCATCTATATATACCTGTTTCGTGTTCATATCAGCCCGCAGGCCTTGTCCATAGTTTACAAAATTGGGACCTAAGATGCGTATCTGCTCTGAGGTGCTGATGAAGTTTTTCTTAAGATCAAAGTGCAGATATGAGGTTTCGGCTAAGGTTAATGCGCTGTCCGCAAAACGAGGGGTCAGCACCACATGTCCTTTAAGCTCAGCTTCATCATCCATCACTAAGCGACCGCTGTCTGCCGACAGCTGCCACGGCTCGGGATCTGCCTTGTCGGTATTGTAGTTATAGTAAATGCCGCGCGGCTTAGTCATGAGCAAGAGCCCCTTGGACTGATAGTAGGTGACCGTCTGGGCGTTGATGTGATGCAACAGACGTCCATTGGCATCAAAGTTATCACCACTGAAATTAGTAGCGCTGAAGCTGGGGTAGCGCTCTAACAGCGCCGGATCATCTACCGTTTCAGGACCTTTAGATAACTGATAGAGTACCGCCGCTGCTAAAATCAGGATAAAGGCAAGAATAAACGATCGTAAAGTAACGCCCATTAGAGTGGCCCGCCGTCTGCTGTAAGGTGCCCTTGCGCCAGCATGATGAGATCGGTAAGCTGCCGTGCAGCTCCGCGTCCGCCCGGCAGAGTGAGTACTAAGTCGCAGACGCTGTGCATATACGGATGTGCATCGCACGGACATGCGGTAAATCCCGCCTCAGCGAACATCGGCAGATCGTTTAAATCATCGCCCATAGCGCAGACTTGCGCGGTCTGCACGCCTAGTTTTGCTTTAAGTTCCTGCAGTGCGCGGCTTTTATCGCTGATGCCCTGCAACACTAAATCGACTTTAAGCTCCTGCATGCGCCTAGTGACAATTTCAGATTGGCGCCCGGTAATAATTGCGCAGCGCACGCCGCTTCTTTGCAGTTGAGCAATTCCCAAGCCGTCCTTGGTGGTGAATTTTTTGTATTCACCGTCTTTATTGTCTAAATACACTCCGCCGTCGGTTAAGGTGCCGTCAACGTCAAAAACCATTAATTTAATGGCTTTAAGCCGCTGCAGCATGGCACTTGGCTGCGCTCCCCAGCAGGTCATGATGGTTGTTTGCATAGGCAATCCTTAAGCGGCTTTTGAGCCGTATTGTGACAGAATGATAGACGGATAACCCATTATAGCGCCAAGCAGAACTCAGATACCCGGCTGTGGCGCTTAGATTTAGATAATGCCGGCGCGCAGCAGATCGTGCATGTTAAAGGCGCCGAGCGGATGATTGGCAGCATCGGTAACAATCAACCCATTGATCTTTTTTTGCTGCATTAAAGCCAGCGCCTCGGCGGCTAGCGTGTCCGCGTGTACCGTAAAGCAGCCTGCGGTCATCACCTGGGCAATTGAGGCTTTAATTGAGATTTCACGGCTAAGGGTACGACGCAGATCGCCGTCGGTATAAATGCCGGCCAGTGTGCCGTCAGGATTGACGACGGCGACTAAGCCCAATCCTTTTTCCGTCATCTCAAAGAGCGCCGCTTCAATCGTGGCGTCGGTTGATACCTGCGGCAGACCATCTCCTTGATGCATCAGATCTTGGCAACGCACTAAAAGTCGGCGGCCGAGCGCTCCTCCAGGGTGGGAGCGCGCAAAGTCATCGCGCGTAAAGCCGCGGGCTTCAATTAAGGCAACCATCAGCGCATCACCGACGGCGAGCTCAGCAGTAGTGGAATTGGTCGGCGCTAAATTCAGTGGGCAGGCCTCGCGCTTGACATGGGCTGATAAAAACACATCAGCGCTGGTGGCTAAAGCAGATTCGGGGTTGCCGCAGATGGCAATTAACGGAATACCGCGGCGCTTTAAAATCGGAATAATAATTTTAAGCTCATTCCCCTCACCCGAATTGGAGACGGCAACTACCACGTCATCTTGGCCAATCATGCCCAAATCGCCGTGCGCGGCTTCGCCTGCCTGCACGAAAAATGACTGCGTGCCGGTGCTAGCGAGCGATGAGGCAATTTTCGTGGCAATATGCCCTGATTTGCCCACACCAGTTAAAATCACTTTGCCGCGGCAGTCAAACAGCAGCTGACAGGCTTTAACAAAGTTATCGCCGATGCTGGGAATGAGGTCTAATAAGGCTTCGGCTTCCTCGCGCAGTACGCGCTGGGCCGAGGCAAGGCATTGTTCACGCTGCATAAAATTCTCTGCCATCCTTATTTTGTAAGCTGAGCTTAACCAACTTTTTGCAGCAATTGTAGCGGTTTTTATGCGGTGCGGCTATGGTGCGGTCTAGCGGCGTAACGCAATTTTAGTAACTAAGCCTGAAGGCAGCATCCTAATGCGGGAACTTTCCTGTACAGCTGCAAGTCTTTTAGCTATTAGCTTTGGGGGCTTTGCTCTAAAATAAAGCTTTATCAGTGCCGCAGCTGCGGCCAAAGGTTTTTTACCGGCAAAAAAGTCATTTAGTAGCAATCAGTACACGCAGTACAACAGGATTGAGTACAGACTGTGAGTGAGCAGAATTTAATTGAAGTTGCGCATGTAGATTTTGCCTACGGCGAGCGGCCGATTTACCGCGACCTTTCCTTAACTATTCCGCGCGGCAAAATTACTGCGCTGTTAGGTCCTTCCGGTACCGGCAAAACGACGCTGTTGCGGCTTATCGGCGGACAGCTGCGGCCAGATAATGGCACGATTTTATTTGACGGCATCAATGTGCATGCGTTAAAGCGCGGCGAGCTCTACGAGCTGCGCAAACGCATGAGTATGCTGTTTCAAAGCGGCGCGCTGTTTACCGATCTTTCAGTGTTTGAAAATGTCGCTTTTCCGCTGCGTGAACATACCAAGCTGCCTGAGGTTTTGATTCGCGATTTAGTCTTAATGAAGCTTGAGGCGGTCGGCCTGCGCGCGGCGGCGGATTTTTCTCCCAATGAGCTGTCAGGCGGCATGGCGCGCCGGGCCGCTTTAGCCCGCTCAATTGCGCTTGACCCCGATCTCATCATGTACGATGAGCCTTTTGTCGGCCAAGATCCGATTACTATGGCAGTCCTAGTCAAGCTAATTGCCGATTTAAACCGTTCGCTGGGTATTACCTCGGTGATTGTGACCCATGATGTAGCCGAGGTGCTGAGCATTGCCCATCAGGTGTATATCCTTGCCGATGGTCATGTGATAGGCGGCGGCAGCCCGCAGGAAGTGCGTGAGAGCGCCGATCCGCGGGTGCAGCAGTTCATTAACGGCGATTATGATGGCCCGTATGCCTTTAATATGCAGGCTGCGGTGCCTTATATGGAGGATTTGTAATGCTGAAGGCTGCCGTCGGCTCGCTTGGACGCTGGGGGCTGCATAAGGTGTGTGCGCTCGGACGCTCCACCATTATGCTCTACCATGCGCTTATCGGCAAACCGGATGTGCGCAAGCATTTTCCGCTGCTGATTGCCCAAATTTACTTCATCGGCGTGCAGTCGGTGATCATTATTATTGTCTCTGGCCTTTTTATCGGCATGGTGCTGGGACTGCAGGGCTTTAATATTTTAAAGGACTTCATGGCCACCGGCTCATTGGGGCCCTTAGTGGCTCTCGCTATCATTCGTGAATTAGGACCGGTGGTAACCGCGCTGCTGTATGCCGGACGCGCTGGCTCAGCGCTTACGGCCGAAATTGGTCAGCTTAAAGCCTCCGAGCAGCTGTCATCCTTAGAGATGATGGCCGTCGATCCGCTGCGGCGCATTATTTCGCCGCGCTTTTGGGCCGGATTCATATCAATGCCGCTGTTGTCGATTTTATTCTGCTTAGTAGGTATCTACGGCGGCAAGCTGGTCGGTGTGGATTGGCTGGGACTTGACGATGGCATTTATTGGTCAGGTATGCAGGCAAGCGTCGATCTTTTTGATGATATCGGTTCGATGCTAGTTAAGGCTTTAGTCTTTGCAGTGGCCTGTACCTGGATTGCGTTATTTAACGGCTATGACTGTAAACCAACTTCATCGGGGATTAGTGCAGCGACTACCGCTACGGTGGTGCAGTCGTCGCTGGCGGTGTTAGGTCTTGATTTTGTGCTCACGGCGCTGATGTTTTAAGGGGTAGTGCAATGAAATTCAGCAAAACCGAGTTTTTAGTGGGACTCTTTATGATTGCCGGTATTGTAGCGGCGGTGATCATGGCTCTGAAGGTAGCAGGCTTGGTCTTAGACAGCAGTTCCAATACCTATACAGTGCATGCCAAATTTGACAATGTGGGTTCGTTGAAGCTGCGCGCCCCGGTACGCATCGGCGGCGTACTGATCGGCCGCGTCGAGGGGATCCATTTAGACCCGAATGATTTAGTACCGGTGGTCGATATTGCAATTAACGCTGAATACGATCAAATTTCTGAGGAATCGAAGGCTTCGATTTTAACAGCCGGCATTATCGGTGAGCAGTATATCGGCATTACCCCGGGCTTTTATGATGAGGAATTAGGCACGGCCTACTTAAAAGACGGCGATTATATCCGTGATACTGGCTCGGCAGTTGTGCTTGAGGATTTAATTGCCAAATTCCTCTACAACTCATCGGCCTCCGACAGCGCAGATGACAGCACGGCGCGGGGAGAATAGTGATTTTTGGCTTAAGGCGGTAGAGTTAAGGCAGGAGCGCTTAGCTAGCATGGCAAAAGCACAGTAGCTCAAACTAAAGCGGGAACTGCCCCCTAAAGAGTTCACTATATCAAGTTTACTTAAGGTCACATTGAGGAGATATTTCATGAAGTTTATGCTTTGGCGCAAGTTGGTATGCGCAGCGGCACTGAGCCTTATTAGCATGTTGCCGGTAATGGCTGCAACGGTGGATATGCACGATCCGTACAAGATGCTGATAACGGTGGCAGAACAGACCTTTAATGAAATTAAAGCCAATTCATCCAAGGTTAAAAGCGATGTCGCCTATCGGCGTGAGCTAATTGAGCGTCAGCTGATGCCTTATGTGGACAGCACTTATGCGGCCTATAAAGTCATCGGTAATAATTTAAATAAAACCTCTAAGGAAGAGCGTGCCGCTTTTGCCGATGCTTTTGCCGACTATATTGTGGCATCCTATGCCGATGCTTTGGGCAAGTATGATAAGCAGGAGCTGGTGATGCCTGCTTATCAGCAGGTGCCGGCCGATGAGACCATGGTAAATATTAAGTTCTATATCCGTGAGCCCGGCAAGCAGGATTTAGAGTTGCTCTTTAAGCTGCGCAAGAACAGCAAGACCGGTGAATGGCGTGCCTATGACATGGTGGCGGAAAATATCTCAATGCTTTCGGCCAAGCAGTCTGAGTTGGGGCCGATGATCCGTGAACAGGGCATAGCTAAGGTCACCGCCATCTTAGTCAAGCACAATGCCTCGCAGAATGCGGCGGCATCCTTAACTGAAGGCAAGTAAAGGAACAGCTCAGGGTGAACTTAGAGAACTTAACCGTGCGCACGGTTCCGACTTTGTGGGAGCAGCGGCAGACTTTATTTGCTCAAAGCAGCGCGGATTTAAGTGCGCTGCAGGCGATTGATTCGGCCGGTATTGCCTTTTTGGTGCAGTGGGCTAAGGCCCAGCCTGCATCGAAGCTGCGGCTGACCGCGCCCCCTGAACGTGCATTGCGCCTGATCCGCACCTTTAAATTAGAGCCGCTGTTTGAGCTAAACTAAGGCTTTGCGTACAATAGCCCTGCATTTTCTCAGGGCTGAATCATGATCTCATCACATTTTGGGCGCTTATTGCGCGTTAATGCTTTGCCGCTGGCCATCTCTAGCGGCATTGTGCTGTATTTTGCCTTTCACTATCTGCGCTTTTTAGATCCTCTGCGCCCTTTCGGCCATTGGTGGGTGGATAACGGGGTGCAGTTTTTAATCTTTGTGATGCTGCTGATTGCTTTTTGCAAGATCGATCCGCATCAAATGAAGCCTCGGCGCTGGCATTGGTACTTAATTGCGGTGCAGATTTTAGGCAGCGCCGCTTTGGCCGCTTATCTGCTCTTAACCCGCTCAGAGTACAGTGAACTGATTGACGGCATGATTGCCTGTCTTATCTGCCCCACTGCGGCGGCGGCCTCAGTGATTACCGGCAAATTAGGCGGCAATGAAAGCACGCTGACTACCTATACGCTTTTGTCCAATACTGCCGCTGCTGTCGGCATCCCGCTGGTTTTCCCCTTGCTGCAGACCGGCGGTGCCGGACTTACCTTCGATGGTTTTGTGAACGACTTTTGCTTAGTATCTGTGCGCATTTTCCCCATGCTGGTATTGCCTTTAATCTGCGCCTTTGCGCTGCGCGCCTTTGTGCGTCCGCTGCATCATCTCATTGCCACTAAGAGTAAGGATTTGGGCTTTTATCTGTGGGCCATTACCTTAGTGAGCGTGGCGGCCAAATCCATGTCCAATATCGTCAACTCAGGAGAGAGTGCAGCTTATCTTACGCTGCTGGCTGCAGTTGGCTTGTTGGCGTGCATTCTGCAGTTTGCTGTAGGCAAGCTTATTGGCAATTGTGAGGGGCAGCGCATCAGTGCCGGACAGGGGCTTGGGCAAAAGAATATGGCCTTTGGCATCTGGGCCTGTTATACCTATCTGTCGCCGGCCGCTGCGATTGCGCCGGGCTGCTACGTGCTATGGCAGAACATCATTAATTCTTGGCAACTGTGGTACAAGGAGCGTTTTGATAAAAAGCGTGCGCGTAAGGGGCTGCCGCCATATCAGGAATAGAACGTGCTTTTTTGCGTTCAACGATCGCATAAACGTTGGTAAAAGGCGGCAAAGTGCGCGCGGCTTTGCTAAGATGAATTTAAGCCGATTATCATGTGGGCACAGAAAATGATTTCACTGGAAAAGATTGCTGAGTTAGCCGGCGTATCGCGGCGTACGGTTACGCGTGCGCTGAAGGATAAATCCCTGGTTAAACCGCAGACCTTAGCAAAAATTGAAGCGGTGCTGCAGGAAAATAACTACACGCCGAATTTAGCAGCGCGCTATCTTGCGGTAAAGAAGAATCACTATCGCATCCTCTTTATGTTCATGCGCGCGCAAAGCAGTCTCTTTCATGCTTATTTGTATGAAAAAGCCCAAAAGAAAGCAGAAGAGCTCGAAAGCTTCGGCATTACCGTTGATTTTTTGATTCTTGACCGCGATCTGCATGCCGAGTCGCTCAATTTTGACGAAATCGTGCGCAATTTTACCTACGACTTTTTAATTGCGCTGCCGGTGTATGAAGCTTATTTTAAGCCTTATTTTAATAAGCTTGTCGCTGTGGCGGCGCAGCGCGGCGTGCCTTTCATGTTCTATAACATGGATGACAGGCAGTATCAGCGTTTGTGCTATGTCGGCTGCGACTACGTCAAAGCCGGGCGCATCGGCGCGGGCTTAGTGGCACTGGCGGTACAAGAGCGCGGGCGGGTGGCGATTATCTCCAGCCGCACCTCTAGCCTTATTTCCTATACTGAGCGCATTGTAGGCTTCAAGCAGGAAATTGCTGAGCGCTACCCCAAGCTTGAGATTGTCTACGAGCATGCGATGGAACAGGATGTCCTAGATGTGGATCTTGAGCGCCTGCGCAAGTTGCAGGTCAATGCGGTTTATCTCGTCAATCCGGGAGATTACAGCGTAGTGCCGCTGCTACAGGATAATTTGTCTGAGCTTAATCTTAAAATCATTACAAATGATCGCCTGCCGCCAAGTGAGGTCTTGCTCAAGCAGGGAAAAATTGCAGCTTTAATTGAGCAGGAACCGGATAAGCAGGTTACTCTGCCGCTGGATATTGCGCTTGATTTTCTGGTTAACCGCAAAAAGCCGCAGGACGTTTACTATACTGAGCTCTCTGTGTTGGTAAGGCAGTGCATCTAGCTTATGTAAAAGCTTGTAATTTTGGTTTAATTATTTTTTAATTATCATTAAATTAACTTACAAAAACCTTGAAGTAGAGTTTTTGTTGTCTAATTTTGCCCGCGTGGGCATTTTTGTGATACCGCGCAGATTTCTGTAACGTATTTCTTGCCGCGGGCCCGTGCACGGGCATATTGTATGCTCCAAACAGCGGCATGATGCCGCCGAAGTACCGTACTTTATGCCCGCGTGGGCATTTTGAACGGTGGATTAAAAACGCAGTGTGTAGCTGCTGTGGGCAGCTTTAGCGAGATTAAAACCATGAGCCAAAAGAAATATGCAATATCGCTTAAAGAGCGCGTTTCCTACGCCTTAGGCGATGTGGGCTGCAACTTCGTCTGGTCGGTTGTGGCATCCTTCCTTACCTTGTACTACACCGACAGCGTCGGCATTGCTGCAGCCACAGTAGGAACGATTCTGTTAGTGACTCGTCTTTTAGACGGTCTTACCGATTTAGGCTTCGGACTCATCTTAGATAGAACCAAGACTAAGATGGGAAAGGCTCGTCCGTGGATTTTATGGTCCACTCCGATGATGGCATTAGGACTGATTGCCCTCTTCTCGGTACCCGACAGCCTTGGTGATACCGGTAAAGTGGTCTATGCCTTTTTAACCTATGTCTTTGTGGCGGCGATTGCCTATACCGCAAGCAATCTGTCCTACAACACGCTCCTTGCTTTAATGACAGACGATCAGGCCTCCAAGATTTCGGCCAATTCACTGCGCTTTATCTTTACTAGCTTATTCGTCATTGTGATGGCCTACATTGTGCCGCCGATGGTTGAGAAGATCGGCTGGTCAATGATGGCGGTGATTTTCGCCTGTCTGGCCACGCTGTGCTTTGCCATTACTTTCTTTGGGGTTAAAGAGCGCAATAAAGCTGCTATGCAGACGGTGGTGCAAGGAACAGATCAGCAGTTAGGCGCCGGACAGGCTTTTAAACTGCTCTTTACTAACCGCTATTTCTACACTATCTGCATCATGTTCTTGGCCTACTACATCAATGCCTCAATTTTCAACGGCATGGGCGTGTACGTGTGCCGCGACATTCTGCATGACATCAATCTGTACGGCACTTTGAATGCCTGCTACATGGGCGCTAAGTTTGTGCTCCTGCTCTTCGTGCCGTTCCTCGCGACTCGCTACGGCAAGTGGAAGCTGATGCTCACTGGTTGGTCAATTGTGATTTTAGGCATGTTCATCATGTGGGTGGGCTCAGAGAATGTCTATATGGTGATGTTTGGTGCCATCCTGCGCGGCGTTGGTTTAGGCCCGATCAGTGCCTGCTTATTCACCATCATTGCTGATGCCGTGGAATACGGCGAGTGGAAGACCGGCGTCAATCAGGCGGGACTTACTAACAGCGCTACCTCCTTTGGTATGAAGGTCGGTACCGGTCTTGGTTCTGCAATCGTCGGCTGGGGCCTTGCTTTAGGCGACTACAATCCTGATCTGGCCACGCAGACCGATTACACTTTAATGTTTGAAGCCGGTGTATTCTTCCTGCTGCCGATAGGCATCTTTGCGGTGGCCTTAGTAGCAATGTACTTTACTAATATCGATAAGGTTTACCCGCAGATCATTAAAGATTTAAATGAGCGCCATGCCAAACAGGCAGGTGCTAAGGCAGCGTCGGCTGAGGCCTAATGCGTCAGCGTAAACTTCGCTAACACAAAAGCTGCTGCCGCATAACAAACGCTACTCAGTGCATACGGCAGCAGACTTAGAGCAAAACAACATAGATTTAAAAATTAGGAGATAAAAACATGCAGTATTACGTCAACGCCCAGACACGCCGCAGCGGCGACGGTACCAAGGAGCGCCCCTTCAAGACTATCTCGGAGGCTGCCGCTTTGGCCAAGCCTGGCGATGAAGTACTGGTATTCCCCGGTCTGTATCGCGAATACGTAGATCCTAAGCATGCTGGTACCGAGGATGCACGTATTGTCTATCGCTCAGTGGAGCCGCGCAAAGCTATCATCAGCGGCGCTGAGCGCGTTACTAATTGGCAGCCCTATCAGGGAGACGTATGGGTAAGCACCATCCCTAACGGTATTTTCGGCGACTATAACCCCTATACCGTTAAAGTATGGGGTGACTGGTATTTGGCCGATAATGCCCATACTGGCGAAGTCTATTTAAACGGCCGCTCCATGTTTGAGGTATATGCCTTAAACGATGTATTAAATCCGCAGGTGGATTTAAAGTCCTGGGATAAGAGCTTTACCACCTATACGTGGTTTACTGAGCAAAAAGACGGCAATACCGTGATTTATGCGAATTTCCACGGCGTAGACCCCAACCGGGAAAACGTGGAAATTAATGTGCGCCGCAACTGCTTCTATCCAAGCGTCACCGGCATCGGCTACATTACGCTGTCAGGCTTTGTGGTGCGCCAGGCCGCCACGCAGTGGGCCCCGCCGACTGCCTATCAGGAAGGCATGGTTGGCCCGCATTGGAGTAAGGGCTGGATAATTGAAGACTGCGAGATTTCTGACTCCAAGTGCGTAGGTATTTCGCTGGGTAAATATCTGCAGCCTAACAATGAAAACAAGTGGGCAACTGCGCGCGTTAAACATGGTACGCAGACGGAGCGTGATGCCATCTGCCAGGCGCAGATTGAAGATTGGACTAAGGAATTAGTCGGTTCGCATATCATCCGCCGCTGCGATATTCATGACTGCGAGCAGGCCGGCATCGTCGGTCACTTAGGCTGCGCCTTCTCCATCATTGAAGACAATCACATTCATCACATCAACAATAAGCAGCAGTTAAAGGGAGCTGAGATCGGCGGCATTAAGCTGCATGCGGCCATTGACGTTATTTTCCGCCGCAATCATATTCATCACTGCACCCGCGGTATTTGGCTTGATTGGCAGGCCCAGGGTACCCGCGTGACGCAGAATCTGCTGCACGACAATACTCCGCCGCACGGCACGGCGCTGCCGCAGGAGCTGTCTTTGGGCGAGGATATCTTTGTGGAGGTCAGCCACGGTCCGACCTTAATTGACAATAATGTAATGCTGTCGATGTTCAGCCTGAAGCTTGCTACCCAGGGCGTTGCTTTAGTGCACAACATCATTTCAGGTCCGTTTATCTTCGTGGGCAGTGGCACCAATAATTCGCACACCAATCAGCCGCGCTATACTCCGTATCATGTGCCGCACCGTACTGAAGTTGCAGGCTTCATGACCATTCTGCACGGCGATAACCGCTTCTACAATAACGTCTTTGTGCAGAACGGCTTTGATGAAGACTTCCTGAAGATCAGCGCTGAAAACGGCTGGGAGCGCATTACTACCACCGGCACCGAGCCGTTCAGTGATTATCCGACTCATGATGAGTTTATGAGCTGGTACTTCATCAAGGGAGATACCGGCGATAAGGAAGATCGCAATAAGTATTATCGTCATCTCCCGGTCTACACCGGCGGCAACGTCTTCTGCAATGGCGCTAAGCCGTCAGCTAAGGAAGTAAATTATCGCGAAATTAAAGAGCAGGTCTACGTCAACTTAGTGGAAAAGGACGGCAAGTATAGTCTAGATACCAACCTCTACGAGCTGATGCCGCAATTTGCTACCGGCATTATCTCTACTGCGGTATTAGGCGAAGCCTTTGAGCCGGAGCAGAAGTTTGAGAATCCGGACGGCTCGCCGATCGTCTTTAAGCTGGACTACTTTGATGAAGAGCGCGGCGTCAATCCGCTGCCGGGGCCTTTTGCCTGTGGCTGCGAAGCTAAAGAATCACTCTTCTGATACACACTAACGCTTTAGTGTGAGTATGATGCAGGGACTTGTGCCCTGCATTTTTTTGTCCGCAACGTAGCTCTTAAGCTGTTTTTTCTGTGCAAAAATATCCGCTGCCCCTTAGTTTTTCCCTGCACGTCTAAGTACAATACAAGCAGTAGCGGTCGCGCTGCAGCGCCGCCGTCCGTTGTGCACCCATTTGTTTTTTGCAGAACATAGGTATTGATATGCAACTTAGTGACAGCACGTTTGATGAGCTGACGGATAGAGCTTTGTCCATTTATCATCAGGCCGCTGAAGAGTGGCTGGCTGATGATCCGGCCTATGCACGCCTGCGCCGCCTAGCGTCAGATGACAGCTTGCAGCTGTGCGTCAGCTGCGATCCGCAGCCGCGCAGTGAAGAGTGGCAGGACGTAGGAGTGCTACCTGACGACGTGGCTGAGCAGGAGCTAGTGGCCTGTACGCTGTTTTATGCTGCGGCGGACGATGATGAGCATCAGGTGCAGGAAATTATTGTGAAGATGTTGCTGTCTGCGCAGGAAGATAATGATTTCTGTGCGCTGCAGTGGTTCCCGGATTAAATAAAGCGCGCCGCTGTATGCTAAGAAGCGTGCCGACAAGCGATTAGCGCTTAATGCCAGGATGCGTTTCAATCCGCTTAGATGAAAGTTAAACTATGCTGAAGAATAATATTGTTTTTTCCACCGATCGTAGCTATGCCAAATACTTGGGAGTATTACTGTACTCCATTTTGGATAATACCTCGCGTCCGCTGAACTTTTTTGTCCTGTACTCATCACTTGATGATGACAGTAGACAGAAGCTTGAGGTGATTGTGGAGGTGTTCAAAATCACCAAAAAGCTGGATTTCACTATTGAGTTCATTCAGGTGGATATTGAAAAGAAGCTGCAAGATTATGGCTTAAATGTTGCTACCTTCCGCGGATGCTTTGATCCGTATACCCGCCTGTTTGTCAGCGACATTTTGGCCGGACGCGATCTGGATAAGATTATCTATCTAGATGTAGATATGCTGTGCCGGATGGATTTGGCTCCGCTTTTAGATAAAGCAGAGGAAATCTCTACCTGTGCAGGGGTTACTGCGGATACATCTAAGCTGCCGTCTGCGGCGAATGCAAGTCACGAAAACACGGAGCTTAATCCAGGTCTGCTGGTGTGTTCGCTTAAATATTTAAAGGAGCTTGATTTTAGCAGCAAGGCTGTTCGCATTATGCAGACACAGTCAACTGATGGCTTTTGCTCAGTGCAGGAAATAATTAGTCAGGCTATCCCTCAGGCTGATTTAGTTTTGCTTAATCCGCGCTTTAACGTGTCTACCCCGACGGGCTCTAGGGTGAAGAGTGCCGTGCTGTTACATTACCCCGGTGCAGATAAGCCGTGGCTGAAGGAAACGCATTGGCGCCTGAAAAAGGTGTATTGGCAAGCTTATCTGCTTTATCTGCTGCTGCTCTATCGCGGGATGCTTATTCGCCGTCCGACCAAAAAGCTACTGCTGGGCTTGCTGTCAGTAAGCCGAGTCTTCATCAACTGCTACATGTCGTTAAAGCAACTTATAGTAGGAAAGAAATGAGTTTGAGCCGTAAGCTGCGGGAGCTGCGCGATAAGCTGCGCTTTGCTGTAAATCAGCTGCGCTACGGCTATCGTCCGGATGGCAAGGCTGTCGACTTTACATTTGCTGCGCTGCAGCATTTAGTCATTGCCAAGATGGACGGCAAATTGGGCGATACCCAGGTCATTACTCCGTTTGTTCATATGCTGCGTACGCAATGCCCGCAGTTGCAGCTTACCGTAATCGCTACACCTAATGTCGCTCCGCTGTACGCAGATGTTTTAGGGTTGCATACTGTCGTGGTGCCGCTTAAAGCTGATCCGGCTGTAGTTAAGCAGGCCGTAGCGGCAGATGAGCTATTGCAGACTTTACCCTGTGATGCACTGTTGACTACCGAGCCTAATTTCCGCGCGCGCGATCTGTGTTTAAATAAACTGCTGCAACCGCATTACATCATCGGGATTGAAGAGCGCAGTCAAGCGGTTAATCTTAATTTAAAGCAGCGTAACTTGGGCCGGCATATCACGCAGTATTTTGCCGATCTGCTCACTCTAGGCGGTATTAAGGAGCAAACTGCAGCTTATCTGCCTTTATTTACTGCAGAGGATAAAAAGTGGGCACAGACGCAGCTTCCTGTCGGCTGCTTTGGCATTGCTCCGTACGGTGCATCACGTCATCGCTGTTTGTCCGCTGCGTTTATCTGTCAGCTGACTGCATTTTTAGCCGCGCATACCACCTTTAAAATAGCCCTGCTGTTTGAGCTCAAGGATGAGCTTAAGGCAGAACTTGAAGCAGTAGCTCCGGGCCGGCTTGTCTATAAGCCGCTGCGGACAACAGCTTCGCAATATGCTGCGCTTATTGCCTGCTGTCATGGGATGCTCAGTGTGGATAGCGCAGCGGTACATTTATCTAATGCCGCTCGAATTCCGGCATTCTGCCTGTATTCCGGGCTGGACCCCGATGGCATTAAGCGCTGGGGGCCAGCGCCTTTTGCCGGCGAGTGCGTGAGTTTTTTAAAGTCTGGCCAGCGGATTGATGAGTTGGTCTTTGCCGACATTGCGCCGGCACTCTTTGATTTTCTGCAGATACGCTTTAATAATAATGCGGACTGGATTAAGAAGGAATAGAAGTTATGGCTAAGATTTGCGTTGTGGGAGCCGGTTATGTCGGCTTATCGCTGGCAGTCCTGCTGGCGCGGCAGCATGAAGTACATTTAGTTGAGATTAATCCTGAGAAGGTGCAGCTGCTGCAGTCAGGCCGCAGTCCGATCACTGATGCCGATATTGAGCATTATCTAAGCACATCCGAGATTAATCTGACGGTGGGCTCTGATGCCAAAAGTCTGATGGCCGATGCGGAGTTTATCATCATTGCTACCCCGACTAATTATGATCCTAAGCTCAATTACTTTGATGTAAGCTCGGTGGATGCTGTAGTTGCCGAGGCGCTGCAGTATGCTCCGCAGGCTGAGATGATTGTTAAGAGTACGCTTCCGGTAGGTTATACCAAGGAAGCATCAGCGCGCTTTAATACTACTAAGCTGCATTTCTCTCCGGAGTTCCTGCGCGAGGGCATGGCGTTGCATGATAACTTATACCCCAGCCGTATTATTGTCGGTACTGATCATCCTGAGGTTGGTCGCCGTTTTGCTGAACTGCTCAAACAGGCAGCCTTAAAAGATGATGTGCCGTGCCTGATCATTCCGCCGACTGAGGCAGAAAGCGTTAAGCTTTTTTCTAACACTTATCTTGCTCTTCGCATTTCCTTTTTCAATGAGCTGGATACCTATGCCTGCAAGAAGGGGCTTAGCACCAAGGCCATTATTGAAGGCGTGTGCTTAGATCCGCGCATCGGCAATTTCTACAATAATCCGTCTTTCGGTTACGGAGGCTACTGCCTGCCTAAAGATACAAAGCAGCTGCGGGCTAACTTTGAGCATGTGCCCAGCAGCTTAATTGGCGCTATTGTGGAATCTAACAGCGTCCGCAAGGATTTCATTGCTGACTCGATT
The DNA here is from genome assembly GCA_944390105.1 of uncultured Succinivibrionaceae bacterium. Taxonomy (GTDB): domain Bacteria; phylum Pseudomonadota; class Gammaproteobacteria; order Enterobacterales; family Succinivibrionaceae; genus Avisuccinivibrio. Next base: position 559 of record CALXOV010000037.1, on the reverse strand, counting down.
ATTGATATGCACCCGCAGCGCGTTGGCGTATTCCGCCTCATCATGAAGAGCGGCTCGGATAATTTCCGTCAGTCCTCTATTCAGGGTGTGATGAAGCGCATCAAGGCCAAGGGTATTGAAGTGGTGGTGTATGAGCCTTTGCTCAAAGAAGATAGGTTCTTTAATTCTCGGGTAGAGCGCGACTTAAATAAGTTTAAGCAGGAGTGTGATGTGATCTTAACCAATCGCGCGGCACCTGAACTGGATGACGTCAAAGAGAAGGTTTATACGCGCGATCTTTTCCACAATATCTAATTATCATGCCGATAATGGATGCCCCTCTGCAGGGGCATCTGTCGGTTCAGCTGTTTATCAAAGAAAGATCAGCGGATAAAACCCCGTCCTTTATGGCGTGGATACAGCCGCGCGCTGTAGGCACTTTTTTAATCCGGCGTTTTCTGCTGCTCAATATATTGTCGGATAATAGATATGGGAGCACCGCCGCATGAGGAAGCGAAATAAGAGGGAGACCATAAAGCCTTGCCCCAAAGCTGCGATTTGACGGATGGATAATTTCTGT
>CALXOV010000036.1 GCA_944390105.1 uncultured Succinivibrionaceae bacterium | reverse complement strand
CCTGATGGGAGTACTTGATGGGTAATTTTGCCATAATCAACACTTCGCCAATACTCTCTTACATGAGTCAGACTATAGCAAAAACAGGGTAATTTATAAATATATCTTTTTGTTATTTAAATAAATTCACTATAAAAACCTAAAGTTTACAAAAATTACTATCGGTCCTAAAATGACTAAGGGGCAACCCCTACGGGGCACCCCCTTTTCGCGGCCTGTTTATATAAATCTTGGGACGTGAGTTTTTACTTAGGGCCGGCGAAAATTACCTGCCAAATTTTTTCCACATCTGCGCATTCAGGAGGGCGGTCTTCACGCGCCACAATGCGCGGCAGATTAGCCAAAGAGACGCGATGATAATAACCGCGAATCGCTAAATAGGCCCCCTTGAGCACCTGCACATCATGCGCAGTCAAAATATTAAGGCGCGCACATTCATCTAAAATGCGCACATTATCTGACCACAGCACCATGCTTTCAAACTTGGGGGCGTAGCGCAACAGCAAATACTGCGAGATAAACTCGACATCTACCATGCCGCCGGGGCCCTGCTTTAAATCAAATAATGTATCGGAGGATCGATCCAAATGCTCGCGCATTTTGCGGCGCATCGCTAACACATCTTCCTTAAGCTTAACCTCATCGCGCGGCATACGCAGCACTTCATCACGAATGCGACTGAACTCATTCATCACAAGCTTTGAGCCCGCCAGCGGCCGTGCCCGCACCAACGCCTGATGCTCCCACGTCCAAGCGCGATTTTTCTGATAGGCCTCAAAACCGGCAGTATCGGCCACCAGCATCCCCGAATCGCCATCCGGGCGTAGCCGCATATCCAAATCATACAGCACGCCCCCCGTGGTACGAGTCACTGACAAATGCAAAAAGCGCTGCACCAACTTTTGATAGAACAAGGCGCAGGGTACGCTCTTCTCCCCCTCGGTCATGCCGTCATTAACCTCGCGGATGAACACCATATCCAAATCGGATTTATAGCCAAGCTCAATACCGCCCAATTTGCCGTATCCGATGATGGCAAGCCCCGGATCCTGCGCACTGCGCCCCGGCGGACAGCCAAAGCGCTGCACCGTCTGCTGCCAAGCTAAAACTAAAATTTGACGGATTAAAGCTTCAGCAAGCCATGTAAGGCAGTCGCTGATCTTCATTAAAGGCAAACTGTCGGAGCGATCGGACATTGCAATGCGCAGCACATTGATTTTCTTAAACAGGCGCAGCGCCTCCATCTGCTCTTCTAAATCATCCGGCTCAATGCGCAGCAGTGACTGCCGCAGCGCAGCCAGATATTCTTCGGGCTTTGGCGGAGCCTTCAAATATTGCGGGGCAATCAGTTCATCTAGCAAAATCGGATGAGCCGAAATTAAAGCTGCGGCAAAAGCATTTTCATTGAGCAGCGTGATAAGACGCGTCAGCGCCGAATCGTTTTCCGTCAGCAGCTGCAGATACGTGGTACGCAGCGCGACCTGCTCGATTAAATGCGCAGCTTTAGCAAACAGTTCCGCGCCATTGTGATGTTGCGCGCATTTGCGGATCACTTTAGGCATTAAGCGGCGTAGGGTATCGCGACCGTTAGGCCCGACCGGCTGATGCGACAAACTATGCTGCAGCGCCACAATAGCTTGAGCAAACGGCGCGGCTTGGCTTTCTTCTTTAAGAAAAGGCCGCACCAGCTCAGCTACCTCCTGCGGATCGGGGCTGATTTCCCATAAATCCATATCCGAAGAGTTACCGGCAAGATTGTCGCTCTGCTCCACACTATCGGGGTCATTAATTACTTTACAGAATTCACTGTGTACCTCGGCCATGACGATGCGCAGCTCCTGCATCAAGGCCTCATAGCTTGATTTATTCATCGCAATAGCGAGGCGCAACTGATCGCGTTCACGCTCCGGCAGAGTTTGCGTCTGCTGATCGGCAAGCTCCTGTAAGCTATTTTCTAAACGGCGCAGGTATACGTAATCTTCATCAAGCTTTGCGCACACCTCCGCAGGCAGCAGGCGCAGCTTGGCTAAAAAACGCAGCGTCTTGCGCAAAGAGCGCTCCTGCAACTCAATACAGCGGCCGCCGCGCATCAGTTCAAAAACTTGCGCGATGAATTCTACTTCGCGAATACCGCCAGAGCCTAACTTGAAATTGTTATCAAGCTTACGCCGCCGTACTTCCGAAGCAATGATATGCTTTAATTTACGCAGCGACTCAATGGCGCTGAAATCAATATAGCGCCGATAAACAAAAGGCCGCAGCATATCAATCAGTTCATCGCCATAAGGCTGCCATTGCTTAAAGTCACCAAGGAGCTTGGCCTTAACTAGAGCATAACGCTCCCAGGTACGTCCCTGCGTTTCGTAATACACCGATAAGGCATCAAAGCTACTGACGAGACTGCCTGCATCACCAAACGGGCGCAAGCGCAGATCCATGCGATAACAGAAGCCGTCGGCGGTATTGTCTGACAGCAGATTGGAAACGCGCTGCACTAAACGCGAGAAAAATTCCTGATGAGTAAGCGTACGTGTGCCGCCCTGCGTTTCACCGTCATAAGGGTAGCAGCAGATAAGATCAATATCGGATGAAAAGTTAAGCTCCCCACCCCCTAATTTACCCATACCCAGCACTAAAAGCGGCATCGGCCGGCCTTCTTTGGTGAGCGCATCGCCAAAACCCGGCACCATTCCGGCGCGCACCACCTCAAGCAGGCGCATCACGATTTCTTCGGCCAAATTAGACAGCGCCACAAAAACTTCTTCAATATCAGCCCGGCCTGTCAGATCGCGCCACGCAATCGGCACCATGCGGGTACGGCGCAGGATACGTAGCCTTTTTTTTAGTTCAGCATCAGAAAGACCGGGCACAATCACTTCTTGTACAGCGGCACGGTGATCAAGCAGCTGACCGTCGGAAGTCAGCACTCCTTGGGCAATCAGCTCAGCGCATTGGCGCGGATACTGAATCAAAGTTTTGGCAACAAAATCTGACATGCCCAGCACATAATCTAAGTCTGGCGCATGCTGTAAAATAGCAAGGCAATCGGCAGGAGCGCGCTGCAGGCGCTCCTTGTATTTAGCTGCTTCCTGAGCTAACGGCTCAGGTAGCGGCTTTACTTGCGGATAAATGCTGTAGCGCTGGGGATATTCCATCTTAAGCCTGTTGATTGACGCGTTGTACGCTCTCTAGGCTTAATAATAAAGCTCTCAGGTGCAGCGGTAAACAGAAAGCCTGAGTTTTTGCGATCTGCGCGCGCAGCTGCTGCACCGCTCGCTGACCGTCAATTTCCTTTCCGCTAAACTGTGCCCTAAGTAACCTACTCTCCTGTTCACGCATATACTTGGCTAGGCGCTTTAAACTTCTGCGCATCAGCTTGCGGCTTTGCTTTAAAGCTTTAAAGCTTTGTGAAAAATTGACGTTTTCATCATCGGCATAGCGTTCCACTAAACCGTCATAAGCGCGGCGCAGATTTTTTAAGGTATAGGCCATATAGCCCAAATACAGCGGATTGCGCTTGACTAGATACAGTCCCAGCAGCGACTCAAACGTCTTCAGACTGACAGCAATATAGCTGCCGATGTCGCCTGACGGGTTATCCGGCAACTGCAAACTGTTGCGCTCGCGTACTCCCATCAGCAATGCGGCACGATGCATTTTCGAGAACGGCTCTAAAGTCAGCTTAACCCCACACTTAGCTAACTTAAACACCAGTTCATCAAAAAGCGGAATCAATTCAGCCGAATCCAGCGCAGCTTGCTTGACTTCAATTTCCAGCTCTAAAAGCGGTGCCTGCACCGAACCTGCAATAATGGAGCCTGCATCCACCGCAATCTCAAAAATACAGTTTTTATACTCAAGATCATAGCACTCGCGACGGAAATTGATTTGACACTGCTTTTCTAGCTTCTGCTGCAGCGCAGCCACATCAGTGCCTGCCGGGAAAGCTTCCGGCGGGAACTTGCTTAAATCCGGTACTACAGCTTCTGGACTTATATCTACATTGTATTCGCTGCGGCTGTGCACGCCGGCTAAAGTACTGCCTTTAAGTTTTAGCGTCTGCTCATTGAGTTTGCGTCCACGCCGAATGCGTACTCCAGCTTTGAGGTCAAACAGATCGCGCTCTTTAGTATCAAAATAAATATTCTGCAGCTCATCACTGCGCATGGCGCTGACCTTACCAATCTCCAGCAGCTGCGCATGCAGCTGCGGGCACGGCTCAAGCAGCCCTAATTTAACTTCAATTTCACGATTATCCTGAGCACCCATGCGCCTATTCTCCTTTACAAAAATATAAACTGCCATTAAAGCCGGCAGCAAAAGGTAACTGTAGCATCTTAATGTTAAATTCAGCATAGCACAGTCCTCCGCGGCGCAGTGCGACCGCCATACTGTGCGCACCCTAAGGCAAAATGCTAAGATAACGCACAATTTAAGTATGCGCCGCTTTACAGGCGGCATGTAAACACTATGTAAAGTGTGAATGCACACCTTAAGGATTGTTATGCGTAAACTCATCTGGTGGCTGTGTGCCTTGACTTTAAGCTGCACTACGGTAGCAGCTGCCCCGCAGGATGCGCTACAGCATGCGCAGCCAAATTCTCCTATAGCCAGCAGCGCAACTGCGCCGACGCCGGCTTTAGAGGACAGCGCTACACAAAGTGCAACGGCAAGCAGCACCGCACCACAACGTGACGAAAACGGCTTTTACATTGGGGGACCGGTCTATGTCTCGACGTCAAATCAAGTCTGGACCCGCTCGGGGCCTGGCACCAATTATCGCATTACGGGCAGCCGGGCTATCGGTACCGAGCTGACCTTTATTGCCTACAGTCGCGATAAGAGCTTCATGCAGGTGGAAGATGCCGACGGCAACCGTTTTTGGATGGGCACCAAGACGCTGCAGGCTGAAAGCTGTGGGCCAGCGCGCGAGCAGGAGCTGCTGACGCGTATCCGGGAGCTTGAACAGGAGCTGGCCAATTACGATAGTGCGCTGAAGCGTGAAGCTGACAGCTTAGCTAAGAAAAATGCCCGTTTGGAAAGTGAAAACAGTGGCATGCAGCAAGCGATAACCCAAAAAGACAAAACCATTGAAGAACTCGACGAGCTGCGGCGCGATTATGAAGACCGTCTGCAGACTAAAGAGCTTGATATGCAGATGCGCTGGTGGGTGCAGGGCGCAGTAATTGCCTTCTGCGGAGCTCTTGCCGGCATCATCTTTATCTACCTGCCGCGCCCGTCGCGCAAGAGTAAGCGCGATCGCTTCTAAGCTGTAGGTACGAAGCGCAGCTGCCGCACTCCAGGCGCAAGCGTCCGCACCTGCGCTTTTACCGACCGCACCTTTATCTCTTGCGGAGCAGCATTCATCGCATCCGGCGGCTTAGCTGCCGGACGTACGGCGATAAGCCAGCGCCGCTCGTCCTGTTGCAGTTGGATATTTAGCTGCATATTTAAAGCACTTAGAGTGTGCTCTAGTTCTTCTGCCATGTGCCGGCGCTGCACAGTTCCATAAATTTCACCTACCGTGAGCAGCACCAACAGGCAAGTGACCATAATCATCAGCAAAAAGGCAAATCTTCGTAAATTAAAGTAGCGCATCAGTAAGACGCTCCTTTAAGCCGATACCGGCGTGCGGTGCGCTCATCTAAACGCAGATAAAAAGCTTCGGTAAAAGCAGTAAGTTCTTCACGGGCGGCAAAAGCATACAGCTCATGCGCCAAGCGATCGACCATAGTAAAATCGCACATCCCCCACTGCTCAGCCTGACAGACAGCCTCAAGACGCGTACGCAAAAAACGCCGGCTTTCCGGGGTAAAGCTACGCAACAGCCTCATTAGCGCCTCCTCGCCTTGTGCTAAATCAAATCCGCGCAAAGCGGTGTCATCTGCAGCACGCAATGTCGTATAGAGAAAAGTATATTCAAGTACAGGCTGTTGCCGTAAAAATTCCGCCTTAAGCGTAAAAATAGCATCATCAACAATCAGCTCCGCCTGCGCAGAGTTTAAGTGTAGCAATACCGCATAAAACGGGGTTAAATCATCGCTATAAAGTTTAAGTAGCAACGGATAGTCAAGCTGTTGCAAAAAAGGCAGTGCCGCTGTGCCGCGCGCGCAGTGCACCCCCCAAGTTGGCAAACTAGCGCAGGACAGCGGCACACCAGCGCTTCCCTGCAAACCCTGCAGACCGATTAAAGTCTGCAGTGCATCGTCATAAAACAGCGCCGCGCTTTGCGCACGGTTAAAACGTGACTGTAGCTGAGCGCTACCGCTTACCGCCGGATTGAGTGCCGTAAGCGCCTGACTTAACTCACTTTGCAACTGCGGGCGTTCGCTCCAAAACACCGCCAAGCCAGCTTGCGGCAAGTACGGACGCAGTAGATATAAACTTAAAAGCAAAATGCCGCTGGCGCACAGCAGCGCCGCAACAGTAGCTGATAGATTAGCCGGATGGAGCAAACGGCGGAGAAAGTTCAGGAGCGTGCGCAGCGGATGGCGCCTTGTCTGCGGGCCTGCCTGTGCCGCCCAAAAAGCTTTTTTCAGCATATGCGCTGTGATTTCACGGCGTTCACCGGCAGCAGCAGTCTGTAGCGCTAAATCTGCTGCAGCATTCATTAGACGCGGCAAACCTCCAGATAAGCGCCACAGCAAAGCCGAGGCTTTGACGCTGAATACAGGCTCATGACAACCTGCTTGCTGCAGGCGGAAACTTAAGTAAGCAGCAGTTTCCTCTTTAGTAAAGCGCTTAAGGGAGGCCAGCAAGCGAATACGCCCACGTAGCATCGCATGTTGAGGCTTATCAAGATGCGCCATCAAATCTTCCTGTCCCACCAGCAGGAAATTGATCATGCGCCCGTACTGTCCTTCTAAATTCGATATAAGGCGCAGCTGCTCGAGTACCTCATCGTTTAGCCCCTGTGCTTCATCCAGAATCACCGTGGTTAACTGTCCGCGCCGTGCCTGCGCCTCAAGCAGGGTACGCAGCTTAAAAGTTAGTTCCGCACTTGCCTCCAGCGAAGTTGCCATTACCCCGCTCGCTCGCAGAATGGTTGACAGCAGCATCGCCGCACTCAGGCGCGGATCATCAATTGCAATCAAACGCATGCGATCAGGCAAGGCTCGCATCAACATACGCACTAAAGCAGTTTTGCCGCAACCTGATGGACCTGTCAGCACACAGATAGTTCCAGCGCTCTGCAAACAGGTCGTCAGCTGCGCTAAAGCTTCATGCTGCTCGCGCCCAACATAATAAAAGCGCTGATTAACCGAGGCCTCAAACGGCGGCTCGTCTAAAGCAAAGAATTTAAGATACGACGCCACGATAATTTCCTTTCACCAGCACACTCTAAAACAGACCCCACTGCGGTGCAAGTCTATATCCCGACAATATCTGGCATCCAGAATACACTCAAGCCCGAGGATTAAAGATAATTTTGTACATATTAAACGCAATACAATACAACCTGTGTTTTAGCTACAAATCTTTACTATCAGTGACTTAAAACTTAGGCCAAGCTTACTTTTATTTTGAGCCACATCACAGTTTTTACATAAAGCTTACACGCAATTTAATACATTTTAATTGTAATTTATTTAAATTAATACTTTGATATTAAACAAATTTAATTTGAAAACGATTTTATAATTATTATTATAAGATAATATTGTACATATTGATACGCAATAACGTGAACTCATGCCCCTACCGCGTTTTTCTATAATTCACGCCATGGAAAAGCGCATAAACAAGCGCTTTTAACAGATAAACATATCTTTTTTTACCAAGAGAAAAAAGGTTAATCTTATGCAGTTATTTTTTAATTTACGTCATCAAGTCGCCTTTGGCCAAGAAGTGCGGCTGCGCCTGCATTCACCGCAGGCGGCTGAACTGCCTTTAACCTGCAGCGAGCCAGACTGCTGGCAGGGGAGGATGCAGCTTTTTACCGAGCGGCCCGTACAGCTGTGCTACAGTTATGCAGTGTATTCGGCTGACGGCCAATGCTATACGCGAGAACCCCAGCGTTTTGCCCATCGTCTTGAATTGCTGCCAGGACAGCAGGTAGCTACCGTACACGATGAGTGGCAGCCCAAACTCCCGCAGTCCTATCTCTTTACCGCACCTTTTTTTAAAGATAAGTATCAAACTATCAGTCTGCCAGCTGCCGCTGTGGTAGTGCGTGCCCGCTGCTACCTACCTGCAGGCTGCAGCCTAAAGCTGTGCGGCAGCTGCGCGGCTTTAGGCAGTTGGAACCCTGCTACTGCCCCAACCTTTACTGAAACTGCCCCTAACTTTTATGAGCTGGCCTTGAGCCCAAGCGCTCTACCAGAGAGCATTGAGTACAAATTTATCGTATGCACACAGGACTTAGTGCTGTGGCAGGATGGGAATAATCAGCAATTAGCACTAAAGACAAATGCCGCTATCACTTATCTGCCCGAACAGGTGCTGCAGTTTAACCTGCCCCACCCGCGCTTGGCCGGTACTGCCGTCCCCGTATTCGCGCTGCGCAGCCGCGGCAGCTGCGGTGTGGGCGATTTCGGCGACCTTAAGCTGCTGCTGCAATGGGCAGCGCAGAGCGGGCAGAAAGTGATTCAGATCCTGCCTATTAATGACACCACCATGACCGGCACATGGAAGGACTCTTATCCCTATAATGCCATTTCAATTTATGCTTTCCATCCAATGTACGTCGATCTGCGCGCTCTACCGCCGCTTACGGATACGGCTGCTATGGAGCAGTTTGAAGCCGCGCGCCAACGCTTAAATGATCTACCGCGCATTGATTATGAAGCGGTCAACGCTTTAAAACTCGACTATCTACATCAGCTGTATACCCAACAAGGCGAGCAAGTACTTGCCAGCCGGGCCTTTAAGGATTTCTTTGCCGAAAATCAAAACTGGCTTTTGCCCTATGCCGTGTTCTGTCGGCTGCGCGACAAATACAGTACCGCCGATTTTACCGCTTGGCCGGAATACAGCTTTGATAAGGTACAGCTACAGGCCCTAAGCGTACCTGGCTGCAAGGAATATCGGGAAATTGCCTTCTACTACTTCGTGCAGTTTGTGCTCCACTGCCAGCTCTTGGACGCCAGCCGCTGCGCCCGCGCTTTAGGGATTGCGCTTAAAGGGGATATTCCCATTGGAGTCAGCCGCACCTCAGTTGAAGCCTGGGTGGAGCCGTATTACTTTAATTTAAAAAGTCAGGCCGGTGCTCCTCCCGATCCGTTTGCCGCCAATGGACAGAACTGGGGCTTTCCAACTTACAATTGGCCAGTGATGCAGCAGGATGGATATGCATGGTGGCGCCGCCGTTTTACCCACATGGCGCGCTATTTTGCCGCCTATCGCATTGACCATATCTTAGGTTTTTTCCGGATTTGGCAGATCCCACTGCATGCTGTGCACGGTCTGCTGGGACATTTTGAGCCAGCACTGCCGATAAGCCTTAAAGAAATTGCTGACTTTGGGCTTAAGCTTGACCCGCATTTCATGACAGAGCCCTTTATTAATGAAGAGCTGATTGAAAAGCTGTTCGGCAGTGAAAGCGCCTATGTCAAGGCCAAGTTCCTGACCCACGAGCATCATGATATCTATGTGCTACGCCCTGAATTTGCTACACAGCGGCAGGTGGAAGCCTATTTTTCTGGCATGGATGACGCGCGCAGCTGCGCTCTGCGCGACGGCCTGTATCGTCTTATCAGCGATGTGCTGTTTTTAGAGGATGAAAAGCGCCCGGGCCTCTATCATCCGCGCATCAGCGTTATAGATGATTACGTATTTACCCGCTTAAATGCCGGTGAACAGGCAGCCTTCCGTAGACTGTATGATCACTATTTCTACAGCCGCCACAATCAATTCTGGTACGAGCAGGCAAAAGCCAAGCTGCCGCTGCTTATCAATGCCACCCCGATGCTGACATGTGGCGAAGATTTAGGCATGGTACCGGATTGCGTGCCCTGGCTGATGCAGGAGCTGGAAATTTTAAGTCTGGAAATTGAGCGTATGCCCAAGGCCTTGGGGCAGAGTTTCAATCTGCCGGAACATTGCCCGGAAATGGCGGTATGCACCACCGGTACCCATGATATGAACACCCTGCGCAGCTGGTGGACTGAGGACCGGTCGCTGACGCAGCGCTACTACCAGGAAGTGCTGCGGCATGAGGGTACGGCTCCTACAGAGCTTAGTCCTGATCTGTGCCGCGAAATTGTTGCACGCCACCTTAACAGCGCTGCTCTGCTGTGCGTACTACCGCTGCAGGATTGGCTTGGGATATCAGGTCGGCTGCGCCATCCAGATGCTGACAGCGAGCGCATCAATGTGCCGGCGATCCCACGCTACTACTGGCGCTGGCGCATGCACCTGAATTTAGAAGATTTACTCAAAGAAACCGCATTTAACCAAGAGCTTTCGGCTTTAATTGCCGACAGCGGGAGAAATTAACATGACCACGATGAAACCCATGCCCGACCTGCCATTTTTTAAGCTATGGAACATCAGCTTCGGCTTTTTCGGCATTCAAATTGCGTACGCGCTACAAAGCGTCAATATCAGCCGTATTTTCTCGACTTTAGGCGCCGACCCGCATAATTTAAGCTTTTTCTGGATCCTGCCGCCGCTGATGGGCATTATTGTACAGCCAATTATCGGCATTTTAAGCGACCGCACGTGGTCACGCTTTGGCCGGCGTATTCCCTATCTCTTCATTGGTGCCTTCATGGCCGTGGCCGTAATGTGTCTACTGCCCAATGCCGGTTCGCTAGGGCTCGGCTTTACGGCTGCTATGCTGTTTGGTCTGTGCGCACTGATGCTGCTAGATACCTCCATCAACATGGCAATGCAGCCTTTTAAAATGATGGTAGGCGACATGGTTAATGCCAAACAAAAGGGCCTTGCTTACTCAATTCAGAGCTTTTTGTGCAATGCCGGAAGTTTAGTGGGCTATGTCTTCCCGTTCATCTTCGCTGCCGTCGGCATCAGCAATATTGCAGAGAAGGGCATTGTACCCGATTCGGTGATCTACTCCTTCTATATCGGAGCGCTCATCTTAATTCTGTGCGTCATTTATACCACGCTCAAAGTCAAAGAATATCCGCCCGCACTCTACGCGCAATATCACGGCATTGCCGAGAGCAGAGCAACCGAGAAAACTAGGATTATCGCGTTGCTGCGCCGCGCGCCACGCACCTTCTGGACAACGGGTTTAGTGCAGTTCTTCTGCTGGATGGCTTTCATGTTCATGTGGACCTATACCAATGGTGCAATTGCCCTGTCAGCCTTTGACGCGCCGCTCACCGAGGTCGCTGATGGTGACAGCGTACGCGTATTTATTGATACGCAATCGGCGCAGTATCAAGCCGCCGGTAATTGGGTCGGTATCCTGTTTGCCGTACAGGCTGTCGGCTCAGTCTTATGGTCAACCGTAATTCCGCTCTTTAAAAACATCAAGTGCGCCTATGTGATGAGCTTGGTATTAGGCGGCATCGGCTTTATTTCAATCTATTTCATGCATAACCCATACCTGTTATTTATCTCCTATCTGTTAGTAGGCGCAGCTTGGGCCGGCATGCTGGCAATTCCATTTACCTTAGTAACCAATGCCTTAAAAGGCGGGCATGTCGGTACTTATTTGGGCCTGTTTAACGGCACCATCTGTGTTCCGCAGATTGTAGCTGCATCGTTGGGAGGCATAGTGCTGCGTGTGTTAACGCAGGACGGGCAACCGGCCCCTGAAATCTTGATGCTGGTACTAGCCGGCATCTTCTTGCTCATCGGAGCAGGGTGCGTTAGATTCATAGACGATGAAAAATAGCGCTTTAAAATGCTGAGCACCGCTTAGTGCTCGGCATTAGGTAGTAGATTGACAAAAGAGAACAGGCTACAGTCATGGCATTAAATTTAAGTCGCGAACTTAAAGAAAAAGTCCGCCACGGCAATCAGCTTTTCCCCATCGCCGGCTACCTGTGGCCCGGCGGCAGCATCGCAGAAAATGTGCGATTACACTGGCATGCGGAAATCGAAATTATCCGCGTACTGCGCGGCAGCTTCACCCTGCAGGTCAACATGGAGGAAATTCATTTAACGGCCGGCAGCTTAGTGCTAATCCCTGCCAATATGCTCCACGGCATGATACTACCGACGGACTGCATTGAAGATGCTCTGGTGTTTAATGCCAAGGCCATCGCGCTGTCATCCTTTGATGAGGTAGAAAAAGATATTTTAGATGCGCTGTCCTCTGGCCGTATGCCACTGCCGCCGGTTATTACGCGAGAGCATACGCTTTATCCCAAGCTCTCCACCTTAATGGATGAAGCCTTTGCCTACCTAAAAGACGGCAGTCCTGCCGCGCGACTTAAAGTTAAGGCGCGACTGCTGGATATTTTGGCCCTGACCTACGAAAACGGCCTGCTGTGTCGCCAGCTGATTAAAGGCAGCACACGTAGCGATGGCACGCAGGATAAGCTCAAGGCGCTACTGTCGTATTTAAATGAACATTACGCCGAAGATCTGTCAGTAAGCGAAGCCGCCGCCCGGCTGCACTTTACCAAGCCATATTTCTGCCGCTTTTTTAAAAAAGCTACCGGCATGAGCTTTATCGAATACGTCAATGATCTGCGCTTACGCCGGGCGGCACATGAAATAGTTCAGGGCGATCGCGATATTATTGAGCTTGCCGGCGACTACGGTTTTTCCAATGTCAGCTATTTTTTCCGTCTGTTTCGCCAAAAATTCAATACCACCCCCCAGGCCTACCGCAAAGCCGCCCGCACAGCGACGCAGCGCACGCAAACAAACGATTAATCCACATGCTCTTGTCTGCCGCCCCCTCTAACTAAAGTCGCGGCAGTATTATGTTATATTCCCTGCCAAGAAATGTAAGAGTTGCGCTGCAGGACTGCAGCCTAAAGCCACATCCGAGAAAAACATGCACATTTATTTAGTCGGCGGCGCAGTACGCGATAAGCTGCTGGGCCTTGAGGCCCACGATAAGGATTATGTCGTCACTGGGACAACGCCCGATGAGCTCATCGCTCAAGGTTTTACCCAAGTCGGACGCGATTTCCCGGTATTTTTGCACCCTACAACTCATGAAGAATATGCTTTAGCACGCACCGAGCGTAAAAGCGGTAGCGGCTATACCGGCTTTGTCTGCGCCTTTGGACCGGAGGTGACCTTAGAGGAGGATTTAAAACGCCGCGATCTTACCGTCAATGCAATGGCGCTAGATGAGCACGGCCAGCTGATTGACCCGTGGGGAGGCTTGCCTGATCTTAAGGCGCGGCTACTACGCCATGTCTCACCGGCTTTTGTCGAAGATCCGCTGCGGGTACTGCGCGCTGCACGCTTTGCCGCCCAATTATCTCCCTTTAACTTCACGCTGCACCCGAGCACGGCCGCTTTGCTGCGTACCATGGCAGCATCCGGAGAGCTCCAGGAACTGACGCCAGAGCGCTGCTTTATGGAAATGCACAAAGCTCTTGCCAGCGCCGATCCTGCGCGTTTTTTTACCATACTGCATAACTGCAATGCGCTTGATGCCGTACTGCCGGAAATCGACGCGCTGTTTGCTCAAAGCTCTGCGTTCAAGCCGCAACAAAGCGCCTTTGCCTGTGCCAGCTCAGCGCTCGCTGCCTTGATCGCCCAGAAAACTGCCAGCACGCCAGCGCTGCGCTTTGCGCTGCTGAGTATAGAAATGCCTGCTGCGGCGCTACAGAACTTAAATGCGCGCCTGCATCTGCCGCATGAATATACTGACGCAGCAATGCTTGTACAGCGCATGCTGCCACAGTGTCTGCAGCTTGATGTCTGCAGCGCAGCTGACATTCTGCAGCTGTTTAATGAACTTGATCTGTTCCGCCGCCCGCAGCGCCTGCCGCTGCTGCTACAGGGGATGCAGGCCGTATGGCAAGTTTTAGGGTATAACGCTGCGGCACTGCACGATGAGCTGACGCGCTGTTTTACGGCAGCACAGGAGGTGCAGGCGCAAGAATTTGTGCAGGCGGGGCTTAAAGGCAAAGCAATCAAAGATGCGCTGCAGGCACGGCGCAGCAAGGTAATTGCCAACAGCCGCACCGCGCTGCAGTAAGTTTTAGACCGCGCCGTAAGCTAAGTACAGCAATACACTGCCCAACAGCAGGCGATAAAGCACAAAGATAGCCATCCCCGATTTGGAGATGAACTTCATGAATAAATGAATCACGCAAATGGCGGTAATAAAAGCTAAAAAGCCGCCAATGAGCATTTCAATCGGATCGGCGCCAGCTGCCTGTGGATCAGCATACAGCTTAAGCCCCTCAAGCAGCCCCGAGGCCATGATGATGGGGATAGACAGTAAAAAGGAAAAGCGCGCCGCCGCCTCCGGACGCAGGCCTAAAAATAAGCCGGCCGTTAAGGTAATGCCCGAGCGCGAAGTGCCGGGAATAAGCGCCAGCGCCTGCGCACAGCCGATGATGATCGCCTGCTGCAACGTCATGCGACGCAGGCTATCAGGGCGCTCCCCCTGAATGCTGACAATTGAACGCCAGCACAGCTTACGGTTACAGAAAGATGCAAGCCCCAGAAGTAGACCAAAGCCGATAGTGGTATAACCGATAAGCTCCATGGAGCGAGCAGAACTTGCTACCGTATTTTCAAACAGCAGCCCACACAGTCCCGCCGGAACCGTGGCGATGATGATAAACCAACCGACGCGGCTTAGCGGAGTGATGCGACGCTTAATTACCGATTCAATAGTATAGGTGCCGATTTTTACTAAATCTGACAGATAGTAGAAAATTACCGCCAGTAGCGTCCCCACATGCACCGCCACATCAAAAGCCAACCCCTGATCGGGCCAACCGAAAACCTGACTTGGCAGAATTAAATGCGCACTTGACGATACTGGCAAAAATTCAGTAATGCCTTGAATCAGCGCCAGAACGACAATATGAGTCAGTTCCATGCCCGCTAGCTCCAATCCGGGATCGGACGATTCCAGTCAAAAGCATATTTTTCCACCCGCATCTTGCTGGGCAGCCGCGGAGCCATTTCAGCCCAAATCTCAGCAATCGGCAGCTTTAATAAAGGATGAATGATGTTGGGGTCTAGCTCGCACAACGGACACAGCACAAAAGGATAGTCCTGAATGTCATGACGCGGCAACTTGCATGGCGAGGTAGTAACAACATCATCATACAGCAGAACATCAATATCTAAACGGCGCTTAATACCGAAGTTCGTGCCATTGAAGAACATCATTTCGCTGCCGGCCTGCTGTTCAATCTCAGCTAAAGCCGCGACTAAATCCTCAAGCGACAGCGACGTGCGCCCGCCTGCTACCATATTGAGATAATCCGGCTCAGCCTCACGGACGGCATGGCTCTGCCACACCGAAGACTGTGCATAAGCGTCAAACAGGGGCTCTAACTTGGCCTTGGCAAAAAGCAGCGCATTGTCGCGGTTTAAATTGGAGCCAATCCCCAGATATACTTGAGCCATAAATGATTTCCTCATCTAGTTTTGCTAAATTCGATGCCGGTGCCAGCTGTCTGGGGCACCGCCTGAGTTTTCATCAGCGTAAGCTTCACGGCGTTTGCCGCCGGACAGCGTTCTAAAATTAAATCGGCAAGCTCAACGGCCAGCTCTTCAAGAAGACGCGCCTTACGCTCCTGCACGAAGGTGCTCAACACTGCCGCTAAAGCAGCATAATCCACCGAAAGCGTAAGATCGCCACTGCGCCCGGCCTGCTCTAACGTAGGGCAGTTCAGCACAACGTCAATAACCAGTTCCTGCTCCTGCACCCGCTCTTGGGGGTAAATACCAATAATGCAGTTTACCTTAAGTGCGCGGATGAAGACTTGAGAGCTCACAGTGCCTCCAATGAACTAAGCGGCCAACGCGGAAACACATCCACTTTAAGCGGTGCATAAGTCCCAGCTTTAAAGCGCAGCATGCCCGCCTGAGCTATCATGGCGCCGTTGTCCGTGCAGAACTCTTTACGGGCAAAAAATACTTTACCGCCGCGCTGCTGCATTAAATCCGTCAAGGCATTGCGAATTGCACTGTTAGCGCTGACACCACCGGCTGCTACTAAGTTGTGCAGGCCGCACTGCTGCAACGCGCGAGCGCACTTCTTTACTAAGGTTTCACACACTGCATCAGTAAAGCAACATGCAATATCCGCACGTACCTTATCATCGCACTGCCCCTGCGCTGTAGCATGATGTACTGCATTCAAGACCGCAGTTTTAAGTCCGGCAAAGCTGAAATCTAAAGTCGGACGATCAAGCATCGGGCGCGGAAAATGATAGCTCGTACTATCACCATTTGCCGCAAGCTTTTCTAAATACGGGCCGCCGGGATACGGCAGACCTAAGAGTTTGGCCGTCTTGTCAAAAGCCTCGCCCACCGCATCATCTACCGATTGCCCCAAAAGTTCATAATCGCCCGGGCAATTAACTTTAATCAGCATGGTGTGGCCGCCAGACACCAAGAGCGCGACAAATGGAAACTCGGGCTTGGGGTCATCGAGTAACGGAGCTAACAAATGCCCTTCCATGTGATGTACTGGGATGGCTGGGATATTTAGCGCATATGCCAAGGAACGAGCGGTCATAGCTCCGACTAAAAGCGCACCGATAAGTCCCGGTCCTGCAGTATAAGCAATTGCCGCATAATCCTTAAGTTGCATTCCAGCCTGCGCCGTAACCTGACGCACCAGCGGCACTACGCGCTTGATATGATCACGACTTGCCAGTTCCGGTACGACGCCTCCGTATTCGGCATGCATCGCAATCTGAGTGTGCAATGCATGCGCCACCAGCCCGCATTCATCATCATAAACGGCAACCCCTGTCTCATCGCAGGAGCTTTCAATCCCTAATATGCGCATAATTTCCTGAGTCGAAAAATCAAGCTGTGCTGAAAACCTGCTAATTCTAACAGACTTGCGCCTAATTTTGTGCGTGACTTCAGCTTTACCTTATTGTATAATCCGCATGTTTTTTAACTTTTAGCAGCCTCGCATGTCTGAGACTGCCCGTTGTAATTTATAAGTGAGGTGGTTTTCCACATGCCAGTCATTAAAGTACGTGAGAACGAGCCGTTTGACGTTGCCTTAAGACGTTTTAAGCGCTCCTGCGAGAAGGCCGGTATTCTGGCCGATGTCAGAGCCCGTGAGTTTTATGAGAAGCCGACTACCGTGCGTAAGCGCGCCAAGGCTTCTGCGATTAAGCGTCACGCCAAAAAGATGGCCCGCGAGAACGCGCGCCGCACTCGGCTTTATTAATCGCGCTTTTCGGCATTGCCGATGACTGCGCAGTTGTTGCACTAATGCAACACACCAAACCATTAAGCAGGGTCGCAGATGCGGCCCTTTTCTTTACTTTATCCCTTATAGTTCATTGCCTTCCTATAGCATGCTCCTCCCGATAATGCCGCAAAAGCTGACGACACTGCGGCCACTGCGACAGCAAGAGCCCGAGCATCGCAAGCACCATACCCATAGCGGCGCGCACGGTGACCACCTCGCCTAAAATCATTACCGCCGCTCCAACCGTTACCACTGGCGCGGCATACAGATACGGCACCGCCTGCAGCGTACCGATTAGCTTCAGCGCATAATTCCAAGTAAAAAAGCATAAAGCCGAAGCTCCCAGTCCCAAAAAGAGCAGATTAGCAATGTTAAGCGGCTCCATTAAGGCCTGCGGCTTAAAGCTACAGTCAAACACCAATGTGCAGGGAAGCATGAAGATAAGACCGTAGGTAAACACGCGGCGCGTAATCAGCGTCATCGGACAGCCGAAAGTGCCGGCCTTGCGCACCATCAGGGTATAAAAGCCCCATACTACTGAGGCAAGGAGCGCCAAGATATCACCTAAAGGATTAAAGTTCAGCTCCAAGGAACTGCTGCTGAGCAGAGCTATTCCGCACATCGCGCAGGCAAAGCCTGCGATAAATGAATACGGCAACGGCGTTTTAGAACCGAAGATGCGATCCACGAGGGCACAAAAGAGCGGCACCGATCCTAAAATAATGCCGACATTGGACACCTGCGTGAAGGTAAGCGCCATATTCTCTAAAAGAAAATACAAAGTCACTCCGCACAGTCCTGCCCCTGCCAAGACGCTCTCTTGTTGCCAAGTCAAATGCGGCAGACGGCGCGGCAGCAGGATGAACAACGCGGCAGTACCTAAGGCAAAGCGGGTAAATAAAATCTCCAGCGGGGTAAAATCTGCAAGGAGTACTTTCGTGGCAATGAAAGTGGTACCCCACACCAGCATGGTGAACGCAGCTAAAAGATGTCCCAGCATCTGCGAATTCATGATTGCTTATCTCATATCAACTTATAATCAAAAGTCCTAATTATGATGCGGCCTTAGGCGTTTGAGCGCAAGCGTTTAGGAAAATCAGCTGAAATACCAGCCAATTCTTTTATCTTAGACGTTTTTATCTTTATAATTAACTTATATGTATTTCGTGCACTATTACGTGAGGCAACATCCGCACCGTAAATGCAGAACGGAGAGCCGCAGCTATGCGCTTTTTCAGTATTTTCGACCATACTGCAGAACTGGTCTGCGCATTGACGCAGGATAAACTTGAACCCTGCTATCTAAATGCTGCAGCGCAACGCTTTGTCACACAGCACGGGAACCAAGGTTTGCAGACTTTATACCGTCTGGCATTAACCCCGGATGCGCAAGCCGGCAAACTCGTACGCTTTAATCATGCTGATGTCAAAATCAGCGTGCTTGAGGCTAAAGATGAAGCAGGCCGCGCCATATGGCTACTACGTTCCCAGACTCCTCACTCCCAGTTGCCGCAGCCCTCGGCGGCGCTAGATGATGATGCCGCTCCGGCAGAGGTTTTAGATAAAGTCGTGCCGCTAGATAGTCCCAGCGCAGCCTTGTATGCGTTGCTGCAGGATATGGGCGAACGCTATAAAATTGCCTTTACCGGCGTATATATCGTCGAGCACCGCACCATTACCCACACCGTCACCCGCGCCTTAACCCAAGCTTTTAGCGATGATAGTCAGCTTCACAGTAATATGTTGCGCTCCTATCTAGAGCAAGTGCTACTTAACGACCAGAACTGCTCGCTCTATATTCCGCAAGTGGAGAACTTAAAGCAACTCCATCCTATGGAATATGCCCTGCTCACTGCATTTAAGCTTACCAATGCGTTGATTGTGCCGATTAAAAACAGTGCACAGACTATCGGTTTTTTGAGCTTATTTTCCATTGCCCCGGAAAAATTGTCCGGGCTGAAGCGTGCGTTGCGTTTTTACACCACCGTGGCGGCTTCTCTTATTAAAAAGCGTAGCGTACTTATCAACCTACTGCAGTTAAAAGAGCGCGACGATCTTACGGAAGCCTATAATCGCCGCGCCTTTGAGCGCGCCATTATGAACTTTCGCTTCCATAAATCTATCGGTGCGCTCATTGTCAAACTGTCGCCATCGGCTCAGCAGGGCAGCGATTTTGGCCTGCGCAACAATGACGAACAGCTCAAAAAAGTCTTTCAGTGCCTAAAAACCATTCTTACCGGTTACCCGATTTTTCGCAGCCGGGCGGAAATTTTTACCGTAATCTTAAAAGATGTGCGCGCCGAGCAAGTCAATTCCTTTAAATTAAAAGCGCAGGCACTGCTTAAAAGCATGAACTGTACAGCCGAAGTCACCGCCGCTTTTACCACCGAACCTTGCAGCTTAAATGACTTTTTAAACGCGCAGCCGAAGCATAACAGCAGCAGCAAGCTGCTGCCTAGCAAACCTACAATTGCAAGCATTGATCGCAGCGAAGTCACGTGTTCGGATCATCCTTTTTTCTATTACATCAAGCACTACCGCTTTGATGAATTGACGCTGCTGCAGTCCATTTCCCTGCCCGGGCAACCCTTCTGCATTTATTTTGGCGATCTGACGCAGGATGTCTTTTATTTAAGCGACAACTTGTGCGAAATTTTCGGCTTTACACACAATATTGTGCCTAATTTTCTCAGCCGCTGGCGAGAGCTGATTCGCGACGATCGCGATCGCGCCCGTTGGGAAGATGATATCGCACGCACCTTATCCGACCCGCATTACAACCATTCGCTGCGTTACCGCGTTAGTTCGACGCTAGGGCACGATATCTGGGTGCATTGCCGCGGACACGTGATCTTTGATGAAGATAAAAAGCCCTTGTTTGTCTCCGGCAGTCTGCTGCGCCTTGATGATCGCAATTTAATTGACCCGATTTCTAATCTGCAGCGCGAATATGCAGCGGTCAATGATGTAAAGCGCTTAATTGAAGATGAGCATTCCTGTACTATTATTGCACTCAAACTGTTCTCCTTTAGCAAAATTAATGAGCAGATGGGTCGCGAAACGGTCAATCATTTAATCCACTCCATTGGCCAGCGGCTAACCGATAATCTCGGCGATGCACTGAATTTCTACCGTTTAGACGGTACCACCATCATCGGTATCAGCAAAAGCCGCGATTTGGACACAGAACACGCACTTAAAGTGCAGATGTTAAAACTTACGACTAGCTGCTATGCCGATTACGGCTTAACCACGCTACGCAGTGCAGCGATTACCTCCATTCGCTACCCAGAACATTTAGAGCATGCCAAAGAGCTGTTTGATCAAATTGCCTGCTTTGTAGCTATCGCTAAACAAAGCCCGGATACTTTTATCGAGTTTTCGGATCATGACGTACAGGCGCAGCGTCGACAAGCTGAGCTCGTGCTGAAAATAACCGCCAGCGTCGAGCATAATTTCCGCGGTTTTTCAACGGTGGTGCAGCCGTTGGTGGAAAGTAGCGGCGAGCACCGCATCTTAGGCGCCGAAATCTTAATGCGCTGGAACAGCGATAATCTCAATATTGGCCCAACCGCCTTCATCCCCATTTTGGAGCAGAGCAAACTGATTGTGCAGGTCGGACGCTTTGTATTTAATCAAGCTGCGGAATTCGTCAACAAAGCCCGGACCTTCAGCCCCAATTTCTTTATTTCATTTAATGTCAGCTACGTGCAGATAAAAGAAGATCCAGGATTTATTGACTATATTGCCCAAACCCTACACCGCCTCCAGCTGCCTGGGAAGCACTTTATTGCTGAGCTGACGGAAACTAATTTTGATGCCTGTCCGGAAAAGCTTACGGCCTTTATTGAACACTGCCGCGAACTTGGCATCCGCATTGCACTTGATGATTTCGGCAACGGTTATTCCTCGCTTAATTTGCTACTTAAATATCCGGCTTCCATCATCAAACTCGATCGTTCGCTTACGGTCAAGGCGCACGAATCAAAGAATAATTTATACTTTATTAAAGCTGTGATCACGGCATGCCATCAGCTTGGAAGACAGGTTTGCGTTGAAGGAGTGGAAACGCTACAGGAGCTGCAGACCATTATGCAGACCGATTGCGATTATATTCAAGGCTATTACTTCTACCGCCCGCTCAAACAGCAAGATTTATTATCCAAGATCTTCCTCGAGCAGCGCATGCTGATGGTGTAGTTCAGTACTGTAGTTTATTCTGTGAACGCGTGACCACTAAATCTGAGTAATTGGTCGAATATAAAATCGCTGCCACTTCATTTGACCACATCAGCGCATGCTCGTAATCATGCAGAGCAACTCCGACATCGCCGTGCAGCTGCAATAGCGCTTTAACAAAAGCATTTAAATTCAGCTGCTCTAAACCGCGGATAACATCAAGCAAGCGCTCAAGTAACACTTCATCCTGAAGCTTAAAGCTAAAGTTAAGCAGCGTCTGCTCCAGCTTCGGGTTAAGCTCGGCCGCCCACAAACGTTCAATCGAAAACAGCCCATAGGTAAAAGCCGTTCTATGCAGGGACTCGCTTAAGGATAGATCACGAGACAGCAGAAATAAAAAACGCGCGCGCAGCAATGCAGTCTTAACCGGTTCAAAGGCGGCATTTTGTGAAAATTTATCAGAACCCTGCGCACTGATCGCCAGTAAACCATGCAGAGCAGCCACTGCCAACACATCACGCAGCACATTCACGCCAAACTGCGGCACGATCTTATTTAGGTTCCAGCCATACTCGCGAAACGAGGGATGACAATGCTGTAGCAAATTGTACACATCGCGTTGCATGTAAGGATGGCGACGCACCAAAGTGTCTACCGTATTGAGATCCACCTCTGCGGCATGCACCATCTTCAGCAGCGCAAACACATCGGCATTGCGCAAGAGCTGCGTTTTATCACGATAATAGTTGTGCGGATGCACGAAGATACTCTGCACATAATCAGTACCGCTCTGTAGCACCTCCTGCCGCAGCTTTAGCTGCGTCACGCCTGCGGTAATCAGCTTCAAGCGCGGGTTTAAGCTCTTTTTGACATCCACAAAACGCGTCAGGCACGGCGTATAATCTGCATCCTGCAGCCAAGTCACCGCAAAATCAAAGCTAGAGGCAAAGTCCTGCCAACCGCCTTCCTGCAACAGAGCCGATGCGTCACAAGCAAAGCGTACATTACAGCGCCGCAGCGCCGTCAACAGATAATGTGTATCCTCGGTTACCGGCTGTTCCTTACGCACATAAACCACTAAACGCCCACTGGGGTACTTATCTTTGAGCGTTAGCAAATCACGGCACAAAGGCAGCGCTAACATTGCACTATGATTGCGTCCGACAAAGGATGCAATACTGCGGCGAATGAAAAAGCCATGCAGAATATGCGGCACATGCTTTGGCTCTAGCGAACCACATTGCAAAAGATTGCCGGCGGTAAATTCCAAAAAATACATCCGCGTCACCCCATTGAGATCGTAAATGGGGATGCGACTGATTAAATGACAGCGATTGACGGATCGATGATATTGCGGAGCAGCCGCAAGTGAATTTTTATGCATAAAAAATATTATAAAGCTCGGCTGTGGTCTACAGTGTGAATCATCTATCAAAATAGTAAAAGTGTGCAGCCGCTCCCGTTTTTAGCAAAGCTATCCTGCATACATCGCCGATTTAAGCTATTAGCCAAATTTCTCCAATCTGTCGTGTGGTTATTTTTACCATCATCAGAACTCACTTTTCCGACAGTGCTCCTTTTTACAGTATATACTTTACGCAGATTGCATTATTTTTAACCAAAACACCAAAAATCATCTATACATCAGTATATAAATACAAATAATAAAAGATCATATTAATCACATTTTAGCTTATTTACATAATATACATACACCTTTTCATATATCATACAGAAATATAATATCACAATAATCGATTTATTAGTATATAAGATATGGATTTTGTCTTTATAAAAAAGAATGTTTCAAGATAGCTCTGTCAGCTTCAGGCTCTAAGCCATCCGTGATCTACTGTTCCAACACTCAAGGCACAGAACGTTTCTAGAAGATAGAGTAAATTTCTGCCCGCTATCTGCTTTTATTACAGTTGGGGCTGCCACTGATGCTAGCACAGAGGATTGCTAGGCAGTTGTCTGTGTCCATAGATGCACTTATCTAAGTGCCCGTTACATCACGGCACAGATCCCCGCCTTGATGACGGGGACAATTTGTTGCGATGACGCTTACAGTAGGTCCGCTAAACGGTGCGGCAGACCATTGAAAGAGCCGTTGCTCATGCACAAAAATACAGTATGCGGCGCCATGCGCTGCTGCAAGGCCTGCAACAGCGCATTAAAATCAGTGCACACCGTATAGGGCTGAGGGCAGCCTGTAAGTGCTGCGGCAACATCAAAATGCACCGCCGGCCCCTGATAAACCATCACTTCATCAGCACAGCCAAAAGACTGCGGCAACAGTTGCGCATTAGCGCCCATCTTCATTGAGTTTGAGCGTGGTTCAAATACCGCAATAAGCCGCTTATCCGCACCAATACGCGCACGTAGCCCCTGCAATGTCGTAGCAATTGCAGTGGGGTGATGAGCAAAATCATCATAAATTGCGATGTCTCCTTTGGCAGCTACTAGCTCCAAGCGCCGCTTGGGCAACTTGAATGAAGCCAGCGCGGCAGCGGCCTGCTGCGGCGTAACGCCGACACACCCCGCGGCGGCAATAGCAGCCAGCGCATTTTTCACATTGTGCATACCGCAACAAGACAGCTTGACCTGACATACCGGCTGTCCTTTAAGACACAGCGTAAAGTGCGATCCATCAAGACCACAGTCCGCTGCCGCATAGCCTTCAGCGCTACCGCAGACAACCTTACGACTCCACAGACCTCGCGCAAGAACATCGGCCAAGTTCACATCATCAGCAGGCACCACCACGCTGCCGCGACCGGGAATAGTGCGCACTAAATGATGAAATTGCTTTTTTATCGCCTCAATATTCTCAAAGATATCAGCATGATCGTATTCCAGATTATTCAACACCGCCACCGTGGGATGGTAATGCACAAACTTAGAGCGCTTATCAAAAAAAGCGCAGTCATATTCATCCGCCTCGATCACAAAATAACGGCCGCTGCCTGCGCGTGCGCCTTGAGCAAAATTCTCCGGCACGCCGCCAATTAAAAATCCCGGCTGTAATCCCGCACACTCTAAGATCCAAGCTAGCATCGCTGTGGTAGTAGTCTTGCCGTGAGTACCAGCTACCGCCAGCACCTCTTTATCCTTAAGATAGTGCTCATACAGCCACTGTGGTCCTGAGGTATACGGCAACTTATCATTGAGCATGCGCTCGACAACCGGCATCCCTCGCTTCATTACATTGCCGACTACAATGAGATCGGGCTTAATATCTAACTGTTTAGCGTCAAATCCCTGCATGATCTCAATGCCAGCAGCAGCAAGCTCTGTGCTCATTGGCGGATATACATTCAGATCACATCCCGATACGCGATGCCCCGCCGCTTTAGCAATTAACGCCACTCCGCCCATAAAAGTGCCACATATGCCTAAAATATGAATATGCATTATTATTCCTCCGGCAAATCACACTTTAAGTACTTGGCAAAATAGCGGTTATAGCGCCCGACCGGCTTACCGTCCTGCATTTCAATGACGTAAATTGGCGTTTCATGCGCCTCTCCCCAAGCTAAAGCTGCATCCGCACCTAAGACCATTAAGCCGGTATCTAACGCATCGGTAATTAAAGCATTACGCCCTATCACCGTTACCGAAACGGTGTGATGATCAATTGGCTGCCCGGTCTTGGGATTAATAATATGCGAATAGCGTTTACCTGTTTTTTCATCAACAAAGTAATTGCGATAGGAGCCGGCTGTAGACATTGCCTGCTGCTGCGGACATACCACTGCAAACGGTTTGCCGTCAGGATCAATCGGATTAACGATGCCCACGCGCCACGGCTTACCGGCAGGATTTTGCCCCTTAGTACGGATGGCGCCGGCAATGGAAACTAAATAACTGCTAACCTGCTTGTCATCGAGAAACTGTGCCATCAAATCCGCACCCAAGCCTTCGCCTACGGTAGAGAGATCTAGCTGCACCCGCGGATCTTTTTTCTCTAAAAAAGCAGCACCGCCAATATAGCGCACCGCATACTTATCCATGCCTACATAGGCGCGAGTTGCCTCAATATCCTGCGATGATGGAACTTTCTCCGGCCGGCCATCCGGGCCAAAACCCCACAAATTCACTAAGGGCCCAATTGAAATTTCAGTAGCGCCGCCTATGCGCAGCGACTGTCGATTAACTTCTTCAATCACGTGCGCAAGATAAGTTGAAACCTGCTGTGGTTTGGTATTCGTGCGCTGATTAAAACGTGAGATTTCACTTTGCTTATCAAAAGTCGAAATGGCGGAAATGACCGTGGCAAATTGCGCTTGCGCGTCTTGATTTAACTGCGCACTTCCACCTGCATAATCACCTGGCACTGTGATGTTATAGAAAGTGCCCATAGTCTGTCCCGAGGCGTTAACGGCCGAGGGCTGCGAGACCGTATTTCCTCCGCCACAGGCAGTTAAGAGCAACGTGCTAATGACCGCGCTGAGCGTCATCTTCAGCTTAAAATCAATTTTTTGCATCATTGCATTAGACCTGCTTGTGCTCAATTTTAAGATCGGCTTGGCAGGTTTTGCCCGGCTTATGCTGCTTATTGCCGGCAAAACCACAGTTTAAGGTACAGGCCGCACAACTGAGGCCCTCAAGCGCCGCATGCGCCTCCTCTTCAGACTGCAACGGCTTGCCGCGCACAATAAAGCTGAGCGCCAAAGCCCCAACAAAAATGACAAAAAAGAGAAATGATATTAAATAAATCATATACCATGCTTCCTTGAAGGACGCGCCAAATAAATAGCGTACGCCTAAGCTCGCAGCAGATTGCGTCAGCAGGGCAAATCTGCGGCAGAAAACTATGTTTAATAAGTATATAATACAGCGTTTACTTTAACTGTACCTGATGCATACTTTTGCCAAGGTACCGCAAAGAATTTTTTTCACAAAGAGCATACACAGGAAAGTCAAATGCGTACCAGCCGTTATCTCTTGTCCACCTTAAAGGAAAATCCTGCTGAGGCCGCGGTAGTCAGCCATCGTCTGATGTTGCGCGCCGGTCTTATCCGTCAAATTGCTTCCGGTATTTATACTTGGCTGCCGACCGGTTTGCGCGTGTTGCATAAAGTGGAAAATATTGTGCGCGAGGAAATGAATCGCGCTGGCGCCATCGAAGTATCCATGCCGGTGGTGCAGCCTGCAGAACTGTGGAAAGAGAGCGGACGCTATGAAAAATACGGTCCGGAACTATGCCGTTTGAAGGATCGCAAACACAATGAGTTTGTATTAGGCCCAACTCACGAGGAAGTGATCACTGCAATTGCGCGGCGTGAAATTAAGTCCGCCCGTCAGCTGCCACTGAATCTGTACCAGATTCAGACTAAATTCCGCGATGAAATCCGCCCGCGTTTTGGCGTCATGCGTGGCCGCGAATTTTTAATGAAGGATGCATATTCCTTCCATATTGATCATGCCTCCTTAGAACAGACCTACCAAGACATGTACGATGCCTACAGCCGCATCTTTACCCGTTTAGGCCTCGATTTCCGTCCGGTAGAAGCTGATACCGGAGCTATCGGCGGCAACCACTCTCATGAATTCCAAGTATTAGCCGATGCTGGTGAGGACACCATTGTGTTCTCGGACGGTTCAGATTATGCCGCAAATATCGAAATGGCCGAAACCATTGAAAACGCCGTACGGCCTGCCGCGGGCGCGGCCATGGACAAGGCTGCAACGCCTGGCTGCCACACCGTAGACGAAGCGGCTCAGGCTTTAGGACTTGAGGCCAATTCTGTGCTCAAGAGCCTCATCGTACGCGGCGAGCGTGATGAAAACGGCAAATACGAACTTATCATGTGCTGCCTTAAAGGAAATCAGGAACTCAATGAGGTCAAAACCGGCAAAGTTCCAGGCCTGTCCAATCCGTTAGAGTTTGCCACAGATGAGGAAATTGCCGCCTATTGTGGCTCGCATCCCGGTTCTTTAGGCCCAGTTAACTTCAAGGGACGCATCTTAGTTGACCGCGCGGCCGATAAGATGGGCAACTTCGCCTGTGGAGCCAATGAGGACGGCTATCATTTAATCAACGTCAACTGGGATCGCGACGTCCCTAATTATGAAGTGTGCGATCTGCGCAATGTTGAGGAAGGTGATCTAAGTCCGGATGGCAAAGGTCACCTGCATCTGCGCAAGGGCATTGAGGTCGGTCAGGTCTTCATGCTTGGCACTAAGTACTCCGAGGCTATGCAAGCCGTGGTGATGGATGAAAACGGCAAGTCTATCCCGATGGAAATGGGATGCTACGGCATCGGCGTCACCCGCGTAATAGCCGCCGCTATTGAACAGCATCACGACGAGCGCGGTATTATTTGGCCCGAGAGCATGGCTCCGTTTGCGGTGTCGCTGATTGCCATTAAGCCCGGTCGTTGCCCGCAAGTGCATGAGGTAGCTGAAAAACTGTATGCACAGCTTGAAGAATTAGGCATTGAAGTGCTCTACGACGATCGCGATGAACGCCCGGGCGTGATGTTTGCCGATGCAGAACTTATTGGCATTCCGCACATCATCACCGTAGGCGAGAAATCGCTCGCTAATGGCGAGCTTGAGTACAAGGATCGCCGCAGCGGAGAAAAACAGAACATAAAAATTGAAGACATGACGGCCTTTATCCAGCAGAAAGTAAAGACTGATCCTATCATCACTGCGTAGCTTGGGCTAAGCTACATTGCGTTTTAGCCCGGCACGCTCAATCTTTAAGGCACAGCAAGCCACGTGCTTCATACCGCGTCTTAGCTGTGTCTTAAGCGCATCTGCCGGCAACGCACTGCCTAAATGCTGCATCAGCACCGTCATAGCATTCAGCGCCCGCTCCTCCCGCCATATTTCTACGATGCCGTCACCGCAGATACTGACATAACGCGTAGAAGAGGTACAAGCCGGCTCCTTAAGCTCAAAACGGCCTTGAAGCACAATACTGAACGCCACATGCGGATCGCGGGTAATAAGTTCATAGCGCCGTCCGGCCTTGGCTCCATGAAAAATAAGATACAGTTCGTTATCCTCTATCATAGGGGCATAGTTAACCGGCACCGCGTAAGGATACGGAGTATCCACTAATGCTAGCGTCAGCGTACTGCCCTGTTTAACAGCCTGCAGTATCTCTGTGATGTCATTGCATGCCCGCTCCGCGCGGCGCATAGAAACCAGCTTAAACATAGATCTCTCCTGACTGAACACTCCATCTAGTTTCAGACAAAACGTGACTTTAATCAAAATTTTGCGGTGTAAACGCTACCACATATCTTGCCATATATAAAGTTATCTCCATGATAAAAAATACATTATTTTAATGTAGGTCATGTAAATATGTTTGTCATTAATAAAACTGGTTTATAATTTATTTTAAAAAACATGCGCAATCTCGCATTTTTTCTGATCTTTTCTCAGTAGTATTAGCCACTAGTTTACGTAGCTGTATTTTCTGAGGAGAAGTTTATGAAAAAGACCTTAACCGCTCTGGCGGCCGGCGTGATGCTGGCGACGATAACTGCCAGCGCCGCACAGGCCGACGATGTGTTAATCGGCTCCTGCATTTACAAGTTTGACGATACCTTCATGACCGGCGTGCGCAACAACATGCAGAAGGCCGCCGACGAGTTAGGTGCTGAAATTGAGCTGGTGGATTCGCAGAATCGTCAACCGGCGCAGAATGATCAGGTAGATACTTTCATTACTAAGGGCGTAACCGCTTTAGTTATCAACCCGGTGGACCGCAGCGCCGCAGGCCCATTAGTCGAAAAAGCTAAAGCAGCTAACCTGCCTATCGTCTTCATTAACCGCGAGCCAGATAAAGCGCTACTAGATAATTGGGATCAGGCTTGGTACGTTGGAGCTAAGGCTGAAGAGTCCGGTACCATCGGCGGCGAGCTGATTGCCGATTACTTCAAGAGCCATCCTGAAGCCGACAAGAACGGAGACGGCGTGCTGCAGTACATCTTAATTAAAGGTGAACAGGGCCATCAGGACGCCACGCTACGTTCAGAGTACTGCGTAAAGGCCATGCAAGATGCCGGCCTTAAGATCGAGGAAATCGGTGCTGACAATGCCAACTGGGATAAAGTACAGGGGCATGACAAGATGAAGAACTTCATCACGGCAAAAGGCATTGATGCGATTGAAGCGGTACTAGCTAACAACGATGACATGGCTTTAGGGGCAATTGAGGCCTTAAAGTCAGAAGGCTACAACACCGGCAAAGATCCGGCGAAGTTCATTCCGGTAGTAGGTGTTGACGCCACAGCTCCCGCGCTGCAGGCGATTGCTAACGGTCAGATGCTGGGTACTTCACTCAACGACGCCTACAATCAGGGCACCGCGGCCGTACGCATTGCAGTCCAAGCTTCCAAGGGTGGCCCGGTTAACGGTGAGACGGTCGGCTACAAGATCACCGACGGCAAGTATGTGTGGATTCCGTATGTGAAAGTCACCAAGGATAATTACAAAGATTTCATGTAATTAATCTTGAGAAACTGCCGCAAACCCTCTGCTTTGCGCAGGGGGTTTTTCAATTTGAAAACTAGGTGAGGAAAACTCTCAATGTCAGATTATGTGCTTGAGATGAACAACATTGTCAAGCGCTTTCCTGGTGTACTGGCGCTCAATCACGCCAATTTAAAAGTACGTCCAGGCACGGTGCACGCGCTCATGGGCGAGAACGGCGCCGGTAAGTCAACGCTGATGAAATGTCTGTTCGGTCTGTACCACCCCGATGAAGGCGAAATCATTTATCAGGGACAAAAGATTACAGATATCCCGAATACTAAAGCCGCACTGAACATGGGCATTACCATGATTCATCAGGAACTGCACCCGATTCGCTTTCGTCCG
Organism: uncultured Succinivibrionaceae bacterium; assembly: GCA_944390105.1. GTDB lineage: Bacteria > Pseudomonadota > Gammaproteobacteria > Enterobacterales > Succinivibrionaceae > Avisuccinivibrio. The sequence continues at coordinate 3,804 of CALXOV010000036.1, read as the reverse complement.
GTGATGGAAAATGTGTGGATCGGTCGCTTCCCGCTAAAATTCGGCTTTGTTGACCACGATAAGATGTACAAGGACACGGTCGACCTATTTAAAACCATCGGTCTAGATGTCGATCCGCTAGCTCGCGCCGGTACAGTTTCACCCTCTAAGTTGCAGCTGGTGGAGATTGCCCGCGCTATCTCCTATAACGCCCGCATCATCATCATGGATGAGCCGACCTCATCCCTGACCGAGAACGAGGTGGAATACCTCTTCAACATCATCAATAAGTTACGCTCCGAAGGCCGCTCCATCATCTACATTTCACATAAGATGGAGGAAATTCTGCGTATTTCCGATGATGTCACCATCATGCGCGACGGCAAATACGTCGGTACCTGGCAGGCCAAAGACATCGATCAGGACTTTATCATCCGCAACATGGTGGGACGTGATTTATCCAATCGTTTTCCGCCACGTGAAGGCAAGCCGGAAGACGAGGTGGTTCTTAAGGTGAAGCATTTCTCCTCTGCCGCCAAGCGTTCCTTTGTCGATGTGAACTTTGAACTGCACAAAGGCGAAATCTTAGGTATCGGCGGCTTAGTCGGCGCCCAACGTACCGAATTGGTCGAAAGCATTTTCGGTCTACGGCCGATACGTGAAGGCAAAATTTATAAAAACGGCAAAGAAATTAAAATCAACTCAGTGCGTGACGCTAAAAAGAACGGCATAGCACTGCTGACTGAAGAACGCCGCCAAACCGGCATTTTCGGCATTCTGTCGATTTTGGACAACACGGTGATCGCCGCGCAGCAGCAGTTTGCGCACATGGGTGTCCTGGATACAGCCAAACGCGGCCCAGCCGCCTTGGCCTCCTGTAAAGAACTTAAGGTCAAGATGCCGAATCTACAGACCCCGATTAAAGATCTGTCAGGCGGTAATCAGCAAAAAGTCCTTATTGCGCGCTGGCTGCTGACCAACTCCGACATCATCATTTTCGATGAGCCGACTCGCGGTATTGACGTTGGCGCCAAGTATGAAATCTACGCTTTAATGCTTGATCAAATTAAACAGGGTAAGTCCATCATCATGATTTCATCGGAAATGCCTGAACTTATGGGCATGTCTGATCGCATCATGGTAATGTGCGAAGGTCATGTGACCGGCTTTGTCGATAAAGAACATTTTGACCAGGTCGAAATTATGCGCCTGGCTTCATCCTTCAAATAAAGGAGCTATTAGTAAATGTCCAGTGTTATCACTCGCAGCAGCTACCGCAAAGGCCTGATATGCATTGGTATCCTGATCCTGCTGTTAGGCTTGGTGCTTAAATTTGCGGCTATCAAAACGCTCTATGATCTGCCCATCATCATGATGATTGTCGGTGTGTGGATCTCCCTGCAGAACTTATACCGCTTCTATCATCCCGGCGGGCATACGCAAGATATTGAGCTCAATGCCAAAACCCTTAATAATGTGCTAACCAATTACGCCATTATCATCGCCATGGTGGTCTTAGTGCTCATCATCTGCATACTGCAGCCGCGCTTCATGCAGTTGCGCGTGGTGCTTGACATCATGACGCAGTCATCGACTAAACTTATCATTGCGCTTGGCATCTGCTTTACCCTAATCATCGCCGGATGCGATCTGTCAGCCGGACGCATCGTAGGTTTAGCGGCAGTGGTCTCCACTTCCATGTTGCAGACCTCAGATTATGCTAACCGCTTCTTCCCGGATTTGGCACAACTGCCCCTTTTCGTACCGATTTTAATCGCTATCGCCATCTGCATGGTGTTTGGTGCATTAAACGGCTTCCTCGTGGCGCAGTATGAGATGCACCCTTTCATTGCGACCTTGGCCACATCCGTGATTGTCTACGGCAGTTGCTCGCTGTACTTCGACCTGCCGCCCAACAATTCACAACCTATCGGCGGCGTGCGTCCGGACTTTGCGGCTTTAGGTCAGACCAAATTTTTCCAATCTGGATCTTTCCCGGGCATCTCAATTTTGATCCCGATTGCAGCCGTGATCACGGTCATCATCTGGTTTGTGCTCAATAAGACCGTATTTGGTAAAAACGTCTACGCTTTAGGCGGCAACCGCGAAGCCGCCGTAGTGGCCGGCGTCAACGTATACATGACCAATCTGTTCATCTTCATCTTAGCCGCTGCGCTTTACGGCATCGCAGGCGTACTGGAGGCAGCGCGTACCGCCGGTGCCACCAATCAATACGGCATGGGCTATGAACTTGACGCTATCGCTGCCTGCGTGGTGGGCGGCGTGTCCTTAATGGGCGGCATCGCAACTGTATCCGGAATTATTGCTGGTGTTTTCGTATTCACCATCATTCAGTACGGTCTGCAGTTCATCTCAGTGTCGCCGATGTGGCAACAGGTGATTAAGGGCATAATTATTGCTGTTGCCGTAGCCATTGATATGGGTAAATATCGCCGTAAAGTATAAACTACCCCATGCTCATGCATGAGGTTTCGAGGGCTTGATGGCTCTTTTTTAACAGTGATGCGCAATCCAGCTTGTTGTACAGATTGCGTATCACTTCGGGGCGTTCTACGCGCCCCCTTTTGCTAACAATGGCCAAAGCCTCTCATCGCTAAGTTCTTTTTCGGCAATGCCTATCGCGCCATGAATATCGGAGTTGATAAGTTTGCCGTCCTTAGTTTTGTACAAGCCGCGCTCTACTTTGAGTTTTCGGATCTTCTTACGATAATATTCCCAGATCTTCTTCGTAAGATTTAACAGAACGCCGGGGTCTGTCGCAACGCAAGCTGCAAGGTTGTCAATGCTCAAATCAATGGCTAATACATGTGCTTTATTAAGTAGTATATAAGCAATCAACAACGGCCGATTGGACATCAGCCGTGACGCTTTCATCCCCACAGTCACGCATGGGATGCCAGCAACCGCTTAGAGAATATACTTGCTAACATACCCCAATAACTCTAAAACGAGCCTAAAACAACGCATTGATGGGAACGATAAAAGCTGTCAATTAACCTCCCGAGAGCCTACTGTGTTTCCGGGCCTTTTCGTGTTCGCCACCCCTTTGCCCCGCTGTTTGCCAAATTATTAGTAAAAGACCCTTTGGCACTTTATGACGGAGCAGAAAGCTGCTGCAGTAGCGGCTGCAGACAAAATCCGACCTCATCGGCAATCGCTAACAGATCGTTAATTTGCTGCGCTGCATAAATGCGCTGCAAGCACTGATTAAAGCTTTGCAGCTGCATTGGGTTTAAGTTTGGTGCTAACGCGGCAGCTGAAGTTAAAAGGGTATTTAAGTCTTCAAAGCTTTGCGCCGGACAGCCGGCAAAACAGCTACGCATGCACTGCTGACACAAAGCAACTAAATCTTCAGTTGACGTCATGTTCCTTCCTCCTCCGACAACCTAGACACTTAGGTACAAGCTTTCGTAAGAGCGCTACCTCACTTTAAGTAAGCTCTCTACCTTGCAAAGCGCTTACAGACATGTCCTCAACGTTCATCGAGTAAGAGCAACAAGCGCGTCCCAAGTTATCGATCATTGTACATGGTGACCTCCTCCCGTAAGCTAAAGCTTATGGGCTTCCGGATGAGCGGTTTTTAAGCCGCTCTCCGAAAGATTCCGGGTGACAACTCCTCAAAGAGTCTGCAATCCCGGCTATCCGGGCAGGTCATGCCCTTCTGATGGTTTCTGCGGCGTTTTCGTCGGCGTTTGCCGCGTGAGCGCATACCACACAGCTCTGTGAAGAGTACTGCGCCGGCACCTTAATGAGAAGCCCTCCTCTGAGCTTTTGCTTGTACTCAATAAGGTACGCCGCCTCGCC
>CALXOV010000035.1 GCA_944390105.1 uncultured Succinivibrionaceae bacterium | reverse complement strand
TTGCATAGTGACTCTCTCCTATGTATGAGGTAATTCCCTCTTTTGAAAAACAACTCATTCAAGTATAGGGTAAATCCACGATTCCTACATCTGTGGAGGGTCACTCATATTGTCTGCATGGAATATAACGGTAAGCGTGATTGCAACCGTGAGCGCTGATAAGCATGGCTCATGACTGTACTGGCCTTGACAGAATGCGGATACGTCAGTAGAAACAGCCGCAAGACGCAGGCTCTCTTTGTTTTTGAGCGTGGCGGACACGCGGCAAACGCCGACGAAAACGCCGCAGTGAATATCAGAAGGGCAGGACTTGCCCGGATAGCCTAGCTTGCAGACTCACTGAGGAATTGTCACCCGGAACCTGCCGGAGAGCGGCTTAAAAACCGCTCAGCCGGAAGGAGGGTGACCAATAGGGGGCTTTCTATTAGGAAACATAAAATCAATTTGATTATATTTCAAATTGTTAATTGTATGAAATCCTTAAAATTTGATTTATTAGTCACCCCCAGGATGTCACGTGTTTGTTGCACTGATTTTGCAGCTGCATATCTTTATCATGTCGTCTTTACGCTTTAGGTTTATAGTGGCTTCAGCTAAAGAGTTTACTCAAAGGCAGCTTTAATGTTGCTTTTATCATTTCAAGGAGATATTCATGACCACAGTTACTTTTGACGGCGCTGCAGTTAAGCTTAATGGCACTCTCCCGGCGGTGGGCAGCACGGCACCGGATTTTACGCTGTGTGCAGCAGATTTAAGCACTTTCACCTTATCGCAGAATTTAGGCAAAGTGTATGTATTATCCATTGTCCCGAGTTTAGATACCGGCGTTTGCGCAGCATCAGCACGCCGCTTCAATCAAGATGCCGCTTCCCTGCCGGGCGTAGAAGTACTGTGCATTTCTGAAGATCTACCGTTTGCTGCCGGTCGCTTCTGCCAAGCTGAGGGCATTAAGAATGTGCGTACACTGTCTGATTTCCGTCATGATGGCAATTTCGGCACCGACTATGGTGTAGCGATCGCTGATGGTGCACTGCGCGGTCTGCTGTCGCGGGCGGTAGTGGTGATCGATAAGGCCGGTAAGGTGGCCTATACGGAGCTTGTCCCGGAGATCACGCATGAGCCGGATTATGCCAAAGCTTTAGCTGCGGCTAAAGCCTGTCTCTAATTTATTTTTTCCTGATTAGTCAGTTGCGGCCCGGGGGTAGGGTGAACCTAATGTCCCCCGGGCCGCTGTCATTTAGTAGTGTTATGCTACTTAAGCATATACCTTTATAGAAAAATAGTATTTTGCAGCGCATGCGGTGCCGATTACACTGAAACTGCCGCTCATGTTGCTGTTGGTCGTCTGGAAGTAACTGCAACGTAGGGAGCAGGACAAATAAATCATTAAGGAGATAAAATGATGTTCAAACAGTTCATGCAGGCCGTGTTGTTCGCATCCGCTGCTTTAGGAATTGCTAGCAGCGTAACGGTACAGGCGGCTGATTTCAGCGGGCATAGGACCGCCGTAGTGTTTTATTCGCTCTTACACAATCGCATCGGTGGGGATGACTTTGCTGCGGAGCATCCGGTAGGGCATACTGAGCATATTGCGGATTTAATTGCCGCCGCGACCGGCGGTACCAAGATCTCCCTAGTTCAGGCGCAGCCGTATGCTAATGATTATGATGAAGTAGTGGATCAGGCGCGCAGTGAGCAGGATGCTAATGCACGACCGGAGCTAAAAGCAGTGCCTGATTTAAGCGGTTATGACATTGTGTTTGTCGGTTACCCTTGCTGGTGGGGATCCTATCCGATGGCTTTTGCAACTTTGTTTGACACTGGCGCGCTGAATGGCAAGGTTGTGATCCCGTTTACCACCCATGAAGGCAGTCGTTTTGGTCATTCACTTACTGATTTGCGCTCCGCGTTGCCGCAGAGTACCATTCTAGAGGGGTATGCTTGCCGCGGCGGGGATGCTCTAGATGAGGATACAGCGGCTGAAGTGCAGGAATTTCTGCAGGGTTTAGATTTGCCGAATTAATGCATGAGCATTAAGCAAGATGTGCGCGGGCGGCAATTAGCCGCCGCGCTACTGCGTCGCAGCTTATTTTTTATTGCCTTGGGTGCACTGTGGCTTACCGTGCTACTTGAGCGCTTAACTGAGGTGCGTCTGCATGAATATGCTGCCGCACTGGCTATCATCTTGACATTGCGCCATGTGTGGCTTAATCGCTGGAGCGTAGTGCATGTGTGGCCGCAACGCTTTAATCTCTATACTTGTTATCACCGTTTAATTTCCTTGGGACTTTTGGTCTCGTGCCTGCTTGCTGTCGTCAGCGGAGTTGCTATCTCGCAGCATCTGTTTGCTTGGTTAGATTTGTCCCCCGGTCCTGAGATGCGCACCCTGCATAATGCCGGTGCCGCATATTTTCTGCTGTTTGTTGGCTTGCATGGCGGGCTGCACGGCAGCAAGCTGTATACGCTGCTGGCGGATAACTTTGGCCAAAAGTGGACGCGTCTTGGCTTAATCCTGCTGTTACCCGTTGGCATATACGGCCTTAGTACCCTGCTAAATAGCGCTATGCTTGATAAGCTTACCTTGCAGGCAAGTTTTTCCTTTTTTGACTACGATGCCCCGCAGATTTACGGCTTAATTGATGGTGCGGCGCAGCTGTTAGGCTGTGCGCTGCTAAGTGCACTCATTGCGCAGGGGCTGCTGAGGTTGCAGTGCCCCAAGCGTTAAGCGCTTTTGTGCACGCGGCTTATAAAAAAACTAAGGTTAAGCGCACTTGAGGCTTGGGCTTGCGCTCAAAGAGGAACGTAGTAGGTAGATGCCGCTTCAGGCGCGTAAGCGTAAGCGGCATCGTTGATAACTTGCTTAAAGAGCTTAATTACTGTGCAGCAGCTTCTTCCTGCGCGGTGCGTAGCAGTTCATTAAGTCCAATCTTTGATAAGGTCTTGTCATCAACGCGTTTGACGATGATGGCCGCATAGAGGGAGCAGCTGCCGCTCTTAGAGGGTAGTGAGCCCGACACCACTACTGAGCGCGGCGGCACTCGGCCGTAATAGATTTCGCCGGTCTGGCGATCATAAATGCGCGTTGACTTGCCGATGAAGACGCCCATTGAAATGACCGAGCCCTCACCGACGATCACGCCTTCGACAATTTCCGAGCGGGCGCCAATAAAACAATTGTCCTCAATGATGGTGGGACCGGCCTGTACCGGCTCAAGTACGCCGCCGATGCCGGCGCCGCCAGAGAGATGTACATGCTTGCCGACCTGTGCACATGAACCTACCGTGGCCCAAGTATCTACCATCGTGCCTTCACCGACGCGCGCACCAATATTGACGAAGGATGGCATCAGTACCACGTCACGCTCTAAGAAGGAACCGCGGCGCACTACAGCACCTGGCACGGCGCGCAGCCCGGCCTTATCAAATTGTGCGGCGTTCCAGCCGGCAAATTTAAGCGGCACCTTATCATAGAAATTACAGCCGGCACCCGGGGTGATTTGATTGTCCTCTAAGCGAAAAGAGAGCAGTACGGCCTTCTTAACCCACTGATTGACCTGCCATTCACCGTCAATTTTCTCCGCGACGCGCAGCGAGCCGTCATCTAGGCCGGAAATTACATCAGCCACGGCTGCGCGCAGGTTTTCGTTAGCGTTCTTGGCGTTGATAGCCGCGCGGTTGTCAAAAGCAGTTTCAATAATGCTCTGTAAAGTCTGATCGGACATGATTTCTCCAAAATGTTAGGTCGCAGCGCGCTCTTAACTGGTTTTGCCGCCGTCAGAGGCGAGCGCCGCCAGCAATGCGCCTTTTACTTGCCGCTGCTCTTCTTGATTGAGGGCCGTGCCGGCGCTACTTACTAAAGTAAAGAAGTCATCGGCGCGCTCACCCGTGGTGGTAATGCGGGCAGACAGAATGGAACAGCCTAAGTTTTTCAAAGTGATTCCGATCTTAGCTAATAGCCCGGGGGTGTCAAGAGTTGAAATCTCAATGCTGGTATGTTTGGCTTCTTTCGTGTTTAAGAATTCCACCTGCGGCGGAATGTTAAACGGGCTGCGGAAGCTTTGCAGCTTAAGCTGCGACAGGCTGGCCTCCTGACACAGACCTGTTAAAAGCGAGCGGCGCAGATTATGCAGTCGGTCGTTATCAAGGCACCCGCCTTGCGGAGCTTGGAACTTAATGGTGCAAATTGTGCCATGATCGCTACTTTGCACAATTTCGGCCGAGGTGACGTTCAAGCGCTTGACGGTCATCACGCAGGCGGCGCGCGTAAAATCAAAATGCCCGTTCTTTTGGTAAATGAACAGCTCGGTGCCTAAATCCTGATGCTGGGCAAATAAAATGAGCGGCTCCTGCTCGTGCTCATGCTGCAGAATATTGCGGGTATGCCATGCAATATCGAGCGGCGTATATTGAATGAAATAGGTAATAGGCAGCTGTGCCCACCACAACTCGGCGCGTTCTTGATTTAAGTAGCGGCACAGCTTTAAAGCCAGCTGTTTATTCTCACGCACATGTAGCGTCAGATCTTGCGGCTGCTCTAAGCCTTGGCGCAGGGCTTGGCGCACAGCAAAGTAGAATTTGCGGAAAATGCTGTCCTTCCACGAGTTCCATTCACGATCGTTGGTGGCGGCAATATCAGCTACGCTCAGGCAATAAAGCAAATCTAAATGCTCTTCATCTTGCATCTCACGCGCAAAATTGTTGATGACTTCAGGGTCGGCAATATCGCGGCGCAGCGCGGTGGCGGACATGATTAAATGATGCTCAACTAGCCATGAGATAAGCTTGCTTTGGTATTTAGTAAAGCCTTGCAGCTGACAGAAATACAGCGCTTCCTTGGCGCCAAGCTCAGCATGATGCCCGCCTTGGCCTTTGGCAATATCGTGCAGGAAGGCGGCTGTGACGAGCAGTACCGGCTCTGAAAGTTGATGATAGATATTGCGAAATAATAGATGGCGCTGTTCATTGCTTTGACTGAAGATAGCAATATTCTTCAGCACGCGGATGATGTGTTCGTCTACCGTATAGGTGTGAAACATATCAAACTGCGACAGACCTTCAATGCTTTCCCACTGCGGCATGTAGGCAGACAGCATGCGGTGTTCATGCATTAAAGGCAGTGCAGTGGATAAACAGGAGGGGTCTTCTAAAATCTGTTTGAAAAGGGCGCGGCAACGCGGCACTTCAATTAAATAGAAGTTAAGCGCGCGCCGCGCTGCGCGCAGATGGCGCAAGCAATTGACGTGCAGACCAAGCACATCATCTTGCTTGGCGATGACGTAAAAGAGCTCAAGCATGCGCCAGGGCTCGGTGGTAAAGAGGTCGGGGTCTGCAATATCAATTAAAGGCCCGCGCTTAATAAAACAGCTGTCAAGATACAGCGGTCTATCGTCACCTAAATGTCCGGTAATGCGCAGGGTTTCAAGCTGCAAGGTCATGGAATTGAGCTCGCGCACGCGGCGTACCGTGCGGAAAAAAACGCGCATTAAGCGTTCTACCGGCTGATTGCCCTCCGTGCCGAACCCGAGCAGCGCAGCGACGCTTTTCTGACTGTCTAAAGTTAAGCGATTATCCTCGCGGCGAGTGGTGATGTGCAGCGCATAGCGCACCGTGCTTAAGACATGGCGGCATAGACACAGTTCTTCAAATTCCGCGGATTCAAGCAGTCCTTGCTTGTACATGTCCTCAAGGGTGCGCGCCTTAAAATGAAAGTTGGCAATCCACTGCATGACCTGAATATCGCGCAAGCCGCCGGGGTTATTTTTGATATCCGGTTCTAGCAGATAGGCAGTATCCTTATACAGATGATGCCGTTCAATCTGCTCATGGATTTTGGCGCGTAAAAAGCGCTTGGGATCCCAATAGGTATCCTGATCTAGCGCATCCTTAAGCAAGCTTAAGCTCAGATACGAGCCGGCGACCAAGCGGCGCTCGAGCAGATTAGTCTCAATGGTTAAATCCTGTCGGCTTTCGAGCACGGTTTCTTTAATGGTGCGCACGGAAGATCCGATATCTAGCTTTAAATCCCATAAAAAGGAAATAAAAGGTTCAATCGCGGTTTTGGCCTCATCGGGCAGCGGATCGACTGACGAAAGTACTAAGATGTCGATATCGGATTTTAAAAAGAGCTCGCGGCGCCCGTAGCCGCCGACGGCAATCAATGCTAAATACGGGAACTGATGCAGATTAAAATGCGCATAAATCTGCTTGAGCAAGGCATCGGTAAAATCTGAACGTAAGGTCAGCAGCTCTTTAATGGCAAAGCCTTGATTAAACAGCATGCATAAATGTTCGCTAAAGGCCTGTAGATATTCGCGCCCAGCCTTAATTGAAATTTCAGTCAGCTGCTGCTTGAAAGGACACACCAAGCCTGGAGCATCTTTGGAAAAATCTTTGGGAATCGACAGTTTTTCGTACATTACACCGGCCACCGTCAGAGCCCGGCGCAGACTGCGGGGCGGTCATGCGTCCGGGCGTAACTTTATCTTTTAGATAGTTTTAAGATAGCGCGGGAAATCTTCATGTTCACGCAGCGTCAGCACTTCAACGCCATCCTCGGTGATGAGAATGGTGTGTTCGTACTGCGCCGAAGGCATCTTATCGCGCGTGGTGACCGTCCATCCGTTTTTCGGGTTGACGCGGCATTTCCAGGTGCCGGCATTGATCATAGGCTCAATTGTAAAGGTCATCCCCGGCTCAAGGCGTACCGATAGATCATTGGGATAATGCAGCACCTGCGGATCTTCATGGAAGCCCTGACCGATGCCGTGGCCGCAGTAGTCACGCACAATGGAAAATCCGTATTTGTGGGCAATTGGGGCGATGGTATTACCGACGTCCATTAAATTACGTCCAGGTCCCATTGCGCGGATCGCCGCATACAGGGCCTCTTGTGCGCATTGACACAGCCGTTGGCGCAGCGGCACGGTTTTAGCTCCAACGATGAACATCATAGAAGTATCGCCGTGAAAGCCGTCTTTAATTACGGTGACGTCAATATTGGCGATATCGCCTTCACGCAGATGATGCGACGGCGAGGGAATGCCGTGGCAGACCTCTTCATTGACGCTGATGCAGGTACAGCGCGGATATCCGTGATAGCCAAGGCAAGCAGAAATCGCCTGCTCTTCTTTTTCAATATAATCCTGCATGATTTGATCAAGCTCTAAGGTGGAAACGCCCGGCTTGACATGAGGAGCAATCATTTCCAGCACTTGGGCAGCCAGTCGTCCGGCGGTGCGCATTTTTTCAATTTCGCTAGGTGACTTTAAAATGATCTCAAGATTGGAGCGTGCCATGGAATTTGCCTTATTCTTTGCTTCTTGGTTTGCTGTAAAAACTTTATTGCAACCTTGCTGTACCTTAGGGCGGTGTCGGCTTGCCTAGCTTAGAAGCAAGCTACACCGTGGAGCGCAAGCTTAATGCAGTGCATTATACCGTGTTGTGTGCCTCGTGCTTAAAAGCTGCGCGCAAGTCCGAGACATCATGCTGTGCTACAGCGGGGCAACAAAAAGATAGCTTACTCACAAAATCGGACTCTGCTCTACGGTGGGGCGTAGGGCCTTTGCTATGATGAGCTCATGCGTCCGTCCCTGCTTCTAGGCAGCGGAAAGCATGTCATCAGTAATCTGATAATGGGGTAGGTTATGTTTAAAAGCTTAGCGAAGTTGCAACAGGTGGTGCTAGGTGCCCTGTTGCTTTGCTGTGCTGCCGTGCTCTGCGTAGCGCGCGCTGACGGGGAGCTTAGCGGATTGTCGCTACGAGTATACGTCGATCCCACCAATGCGCCTTTTGCCTTTATCCGGAGTGATTTAACTAAGCCCGAAGGGCTTGATATAGACATTATTTATGAGCTGCAACGGCGTTTGGGTTTTGCGTTGCAAGATGATCGCATATTCCCGCTATTGCGTACGCAGCAGATGGCGCTGTTCCAGCGCGGCGAAGTTGACCTTGCCGGCGGTGGTATGTCGGCAACGGAGGCGCGCGCTGCGTTTATGGAGTTCTCGCCGGTCTATTTTGATACCGGCATGGCGGTAATGTACTCACGCGAACATAATCCGCAGATCAAGACGCATCAAGATTTAGCCGGCAAGAAAGTGTTAGTATTAGCCTCAAGTACCGCTGAGGCTTTTGCCAAGCGCGAACTTGCTGACAGTGAAATTACCGTTATCAACAATATTACGCTGGGTTATTTTGAAGTGGCCTATGGACATGCCGATGCGGTGATTTACGATAGACCCATATTAGAATATTTCGCCCAGACCATGCCGACGCTTAAGCTCGCGGTTACTAATGAAATTTTAGGGCGTGAGGATTCGCAGTATGCGTTTGGTTTTCAGCCCCACAGTCCGTATACCCGCTACTTCAGGCGGGCTTTTGATGAAATGAGAATTGACGGGACGCTAGATAAGCTCAAAGCTAAGTGGGGGTTGAGTCAGGCTGAGGCAATGTAAATAACTGTGGCAAGGCTGCTACTGTTGCGCTAGGATAGCAAAACAGTAGCATAGTGTGCAGGAATTATAAAAATGAAAAAATTTTCCGATGTAAATCTTAAGACTAAGCTGATGATGGGCTTTAGCCTAATTCTGGTGTTAATGCTTATCATTTCACTGATTGCGCTTAATGCGCTGCGTTTGAGCGGTGAGGCGGCGGATTCAGTTGGGCAGAATATTACTGATCGCTATGCGCATCTGGTAACTTCGTCAGCAGATTTTAATCAGGTTTCTAATGCCATGGCACTGTATCTTAGCCCTGGTAATCAATCTGAGGAAAATCGCCAGAATTTAGAGGCCATTATGCAAAAGGCCTTAAATGACAGCCAAGCGCTGACCACCGATGTGGCTGCCCAGAGCATTGCGCAGATTAAAAAGCTTGAGCAGGAGTTCGCTGCGTCGTATCAGCAGAATATTGTACCTTTAATTGAGTCATCCAAGCCCTTTGATGCGTTGTCCTATTACTTTGCGCAAATGCTGCCGATCGCCACTCAGATCTCTAATTTGCACAGTGATGTTACCGGCGAGCTGATGCAGATGATTTCCTCTGACGTAAGTAACCTGCGCGACAATACCTCCTTTATTATTGTGATTGTGATGACCCTTGCGGCGATTGTGCTGGGGCTTGCAATCGGCTATCTGCTGTCAAATACGATTGCTCGGCAGCTGCAGGAGCAAGGGGCCGTGGCCGCGGCAATTGCCAATAATGATTTCAGCGTGGAAATTGTCAACCACAATCAGGATGAAATCGGTCATCTTGCGCATGAGATGCGCAAGATGCGCAATGATCTGTCAGCTTCAATTGAGCTGGTACGGACTACTGCTGATAACTTAGAGCAGCATTTAAATGCGGTAGCCAACTCCTCTGAGGCTATCGGTACCAATGCCAAACAGGTCGAAAATCAGGCCATTACCGTGGCGGCAGCCTCGGATGAAATGGTTTCGACCACGCAGGATATTGCCAAAAATTGCGGTAGTGCCGCCGCCTCTTCAGAACAGTCGCGCAATATTACCAATGACGGCATGAATGTAGTCCGCTCTACCGTCGATGACATTCGCGCACAAAGTCAGCGCACGCGCGATGATGCCGATAAGATTCAGAAGTTGGCTGAACAGACTGTGCAGATAGGCTCGATTGTCAGCACCATTGATGATATTGCAGCGCAGACTAACCTGCTGGCACTCAATGCCGCAATTGAGGCGGCACGCGCCGGTGAGGCCGGACGCGGCTTTGCAGTGGTCGCCGATGAAGTACGGGCCTTAGCTTCGCGTACCTCGAAGTCCACGCAGGAAATCTCGCAGATGGTTACGCAGATTCAGAATGATGCTAATGTGGCGACGCAGTCGATGGCTGACAGCGTAGAGAATATGAATCAAGTGGCTGAACATGCCGGAGCGCTGGAAGATACGCTGAATAATGTGTTGTCGCATGTCAATGAGGTGAACGGACAAATCACTCAGATTGCCACCGCCGCGGAGGAGCAGACTACCGCGACTTCGGAAATATCGTCGAATATGCAGAACATCTCGCAGGCTGCACAGCAAGTATCGCAGGATGCTGAAGGAGCGCAGCAGATGGTCAGCGAGGCCGTTGCCGCCATCCGTGCGCTGCAGCAGAACTTAGCACGCTTCAAGCTGCGGGCGCATTAAGCCTTGTTCTTTTGCAGGCGACGTGTTGCCGCCTGCTTTTTAGCTAAATTCCATCCGTACGCCGTTTGACTTAAGTTTTTCTCCGCTTTTTTGCTGTTGCGGAGAATTAAGAGCGAGCGGCGAAATTTACCAGATGGCAAAAAAGCCTTTGGCTAAGTCTTGCTCGCGATGAAAGCTGCGACATAAGTCATATATTCTTACGTTTTTCATGCAGGCTTATGGTAAAATAGGCCGCCTTTTTATCAACAACGCGGGCGCGTTCGGTCATTAAAAGGCTAATTCTTTGTTTTAACATATTGTTTATTTTGGAAAACACACACTGTTTGCCAACGCATGTCCAGGGTGCCGATGTCGCAGCAGCGGCGTCAGTTTGGGGATGCGGAGCAGTGGAGGCTTAACCCAAAATCTTGAGGTAATTTATGTCATCTATTTCTATGCGCGACATGCTGCAGGCAGGCGTTCACTTCGGCCATCAGACCCGTTACTGGAATCCTAAGATGAAGCCTTTCATCTATGGTGCCCGTAATGGTGTGCACATCATCAACTTAGAGAAGACTGTGCAGTGCTACGAAGATGCCCTGAACTTCTTAAGCTCGACCGTAGCTCACAAGGGCAAGGTCCTGTTTGTCGGCACTAAGCGCGCCGCCTGCGATAAGGTCGGTCCGGCTGCAGCCGCTTGCGGTCAGTTTTACGTTGACCACCGCTGGCTGGGCGGTATGCTCACCAACTGGAAGACCGTGCGTCAGTCCATTAAGCGCTTAAAGGAGCTTGAAGTGCAGTCCACTGATGGCACTTTTGACAAGCTGACCAAGAAAGAAGCGCTGCTGCGCACCCGTGAGCTTGAGAAGTTAAATCGCTCCTTAGGCGGTATTAAGGACATGGGCGGCCTGCCGGATGCCCTGTTCGTCATTGACGCAGAAGTTGAGCATATCGCCATTAAGGAAGCCAATAACTTAGGTATTCCGGTTGTGGCAGTGGTCGATACTAATTCTGATCCGGACGGCGTGAATTATGTCATCCCGGGCAATGACGACGCTATCCGTGCAGTTGAACTGTACTTAAAGGGCGTGGTCGAGACCATCAATGCTGCCCGTGCTGAGATGACCCGTGCTGAGGTTGAGGCAGCCGCTGCCGCAGCTGAGGCTCCGGCAGAGGCAGAGGTAGAGGAAGAAGCTGCCGCTGCTCCGGCGGAAGAAGCTTAAGCTTTTTCGCCCCCCTTGCCATGACTTCCCGCTTGAGGTTTTTAGCGGGAAGTCGGCCCTATTTATAGCGCCTTAGGAGGTCAATTAAGCTCCTGTGGCGCATCATGCTAAAGCTTATTAAAGAGGATGTAAAAATGGCAAACGTAACTGCTGCCATGGTTAAAGAGCTGCGCGACCGCACCGGCGCCGGCATGATGGATTGCAAGAAGGCCTTAGTGGCCGCTGACGGCAATATGGAAGCCGCCATTGAAGAGATGCGTAAGAGCGGTGCCGTTAAGGCTGCCAAGAAGGCAGGCCGTACCGCCGCAGAAGGCGTCATCGCTATGGCCCGTGAGGGCAATAAGGCGGTGTTAGTTGAGGTTAATTCCGAGACTGACTTTGCCGCAAAGAATGCTGAGTTCACCGCCTTTGCCCAGCAGGCAGCTGACATCGCCTTAGCCAATGGCTGCAAGGATGCCGCAAGCTTAAAAGCGCAGAGCGTTGACGGTCAGACCTTAGCTGACGCTTTAACTGCCTTAACCGCTAAGATCGGCGAGCATTTAGAGCTGCGCCGCGTGGCCTATGCTGAAGGCGACAATTTAGGAGTATACCTGCACTCCAACCGTCGTATTGGCGTGATTGCCTCGCTGCAGGGCGGCACTGAAGAGGTGGCCAAGGACGTGGCGATGCACGTGTGTGCCGCTAAGCCTGATTTCGTCCATCCTGAGGATGTGTCTGCTGAAGTGGTCGAGCGTGAGCGTCAGATCCAGATTGAGATCGCAATGAACTCCGGCAAGCCCAAGGAAATAGCTGAGAAGATGGTAGCTGGTCGTATGAAGAAGTTCACCGGAGAAGTAGCTTTAACCGGTCAGCCTTTCATTCGTGATCCTAACATTACCGTCGGCCAGATGCTCAAGGAGCACGGCAACGCGGATGTGATCTCTTTTGTCCGTCTTGAGGTCGGCGAGGGTATTGAAAAGAAGGCTGACAACTTCGCTGAGGAAGTGCAGGCCCAGATCGCTGCCGCTGGTAAGTAGGAGTCGATACAGGATGACTTCAGGGCAGACGCGCCGCGTTTTAATTAAGCTCTCCGGCGAAGCTTTAGGCGGCAGTGCGGGCTTTGGCATTGAACCTGCACTGCTTGATAAAAAGGCTGCGGAAATTGCTGCGCTGACGCGCGAGGGCGTACAGTGCGCCTTGGTGATTGGTGGCGGCAATCTATTTCGCGGTGCGGCTCTGCAGAAAGCAGGGCTCGATCGTGTGGTTGGCGATGAGATGGGTATGCTCGCAACCATTATGAATGGTTTGGCGATGCAGGATGCGATTCGTCGTCAGGGGGTGCCCTGCGTGCTGATGAGCACTTACGGCATTCCATCAATTACGGTGCAGTATCAGGCCATTATGGGGCGTGAACTACTGGCGCAGGGCAATGTGCTGATTGCCGCGGGCGGCACTGGCAGCCCGTTCTTTACCACTGACACCACTGCAGTATTGCGCGCGATTGAGCTTAACTGCCATGAAGTCTTCAAGGGCACTAAGGTGGATGGGATCTACGATGCCGATCCTGTCACCCATCCTGAGGCTAAACTCTATACGCATTTGACGTATAAAGAGGCGTTGGTCAAAGAATTGCAGGTTATGGACTTGACAGCCTTTGCTCTGGCGCGGGATCATCATATGCCAATTAGAGTGTTCAACCTAAACAAGGAAGGTGCCCTGCGCAATGCAGCCCTCGGCAGTAACGAGGGTACCTTAGTCTCGGACTAAACCTGAGGAGAAAACATGGTTAACGAGGTTAAACAGGAAGCTGGCGATCGCATGCAGAAAGCGTTGGATTCGCTGGTCAGCCGTCTGTCCAAGATCCGTACCGGTCGTGCTCAGCCTGGTTTGCTGGACGGCATCATGGTCGATTATTACGGCACTGCCACTCCTTTGCGCCAGGTCGCACAGGTCAACGTGGAAGATGCCCGCACCTTAAAACTCACCGTTTTTGACCGCAATGCAATCAAAGATGTTGAGCGTGCGATTCAGAAGTCAGATTTAGGCTTAAATCCTGTCACCGCCGGCACGGACATCCGTGTTCCGCTGCCGCCACTTACCGAGGAGCGTCGCAAGGAATTAGTTAAGGTGGTGCGTGGCGAGGCTGAACAGAGCCGCGTAGAAATTCGCAATATCCGCCGCGATGCCAACGATAAGCTCAAGAAGATGCAGAAAGATAAGAGCATCTCTGAAGATGAACAGCGCACGGGCGAAGAGCAGGTGCAGAAGCTGACTGACTCTTTTGTCAAGAAGTGCGATGAAATCTTAGCGGGCAAGGAAAAAGAGTTAATGCAGGTTTAAGGTGACGGCTGTTAACTCCGCCTTGCCGGATGGTGCGGCTAAGCTACCGCGCCATCTGGCAGTTATCATGGACGGTAATGGGCGCTGGGCCCAAGCACGTGGACAAATGCGCCTCAAGGGACATCAAGCTGGCGCGCAGGCCGTCCGTACTGTTATTAAAGCTGCGCTGATGCGCGGCATCCCCATTCTTACGCTGTATGCGTTCAGTTCTGAAAATTGGAAACGCCCTGCAGCTGAAGTTAACGGACTGATGACACTCCTTGCACGCGCGCTTAAAGAACATGCCGCTGAGCTGCATCAGCATCAGGTTAAAATCCGCATTGTCGGCGACGTTAGCGCCCTAAGTACGCCCCTGCAGCGCACGATTGCTAGGGTGGAGGAGCTTACTTCGCAAAATCACGGCATGACGCTTAATATTGCAATTAATTATGGCGCACGCCCGGAGATTACTGCAGCCTTGCGTAAGCTCATACAGCAGGTACAGGACGGTAGGCTGGATCTTTCTGCCTTGAGTGAAGCAGACATCAGCGCGGCACTGTATGTGCCGCAGGATGTTGACCTTTTAATCCGTACCGGCGGTGAGTTTCGCTTATCCAATTTTCTGCTGTGGCAATGTGCATATGCAGAAATTTATGTAAGTAGGGTGCTGTGGCCAGATTTTGATGAGATAGAGCTAGATAAAGCCCTGCATTTTTTTGCCGGGCGTGAGCGGCGCTTCGGCATGACCTCGGCACAACTTGCACAGGCCGCGTCGGGCGCGGTAGACTTGACACAGCCTTAAGTTTGCATTGTTAGGAAGTTTTATATGGGCACGCGCATTGCTACAGCCATCGTTTTAATTGCCATCGTTCTGCTGTGGCTGTTTGTCGCCGATTATCCCTATTTTACCGTAGGAGCGTTGATTATTTATGCGCTAGCTGCCAATGAAATGGCTCCGCTTTTGGGCTTCAAGCAGCGCTGGCCTTTTTTAGCTGCAGCCGCGGCGGGAGCAAGCGTCTGCTTTTTCTTAGCGCCACCGGGCTTATTTGTCATCAATGTGATCCCCCAATGGGTGTCATGGATGATGGTGCTTGCATTAGGCATGTGGGTAGTGTTATTGCCTTTGGTACGCGCCTTCCCTGCGCACTCAGGATTCTGGACGCGACCTTATTTCAATATTGTTTTTGGTCTGTTACTGTTATTGCCGTTTTTAATGGCGCTCTTAGTGCTGCGGGCTCATCAATTTGCCCAAGATGCCAAGGTCGGCGCGTGGCTACTGCTTGCGGTGATGATTTTAGTGTGGGCGGCGGATAGTGGCGCTTACTTTACCGGACGAGCCGTCGGTAAGACTAAGCTCATTCCGGCAGTCAGTCCCAATAAGACGCGAGAAGGCCTGTATGGAGGCTTGGTGCTGGCGCTTTTAGCTTTAAGCGTGCTTGATTACGCTGGACTGTACGGTGATTACAGTACCGATAAGCTGGCGCTGACCGTAGCCGGCATTGGGGCAATTTTATTTTCGGTCGAAGGCGATTTAGTGGAAAGCATGTTAAAACGTCACGCCGGGATTAAAGACTCAGGCCGCATCTTCCCTGGCCATGGCGGTATGCTCGATCGCATTGATTCGCAGCTAGCTGCGCTGCCTTGCTTCCTTGGTCTACACTATTTGTTAACTACGCTGCTCTAGCGGGCAGTGCCTGTCGAGCAAGAGGAGTGCTACGTCATGGTGGAGCGCGTTTGTCTATTAGGAGCTACCGGCTCCATTGGCACCTCATCCCTTGAGGTGTTGCGGCACAATAAGGAGCGTTATCGCTTAGTGTCAGCCTGTGCGCTGCACAATTATCGTAAACTTTTTGCCATTATTGATGAATTCAACTTAGAGGCAGCGGCGCTTTACGATGAGGCAGCGGCAGCGCAATTGCGCGCTTTAGTCACGGCGGCAGGGCTTAAATGTGAGGTGCTCTGCGGCGAGGCGGGCGTATGCGCTTTAGCCGGTGCGACGCACGATTTTACCATTGCGGCGATTGTGGGCGCGGCCGGGTTAAAGCCGGCGTTAGCGGCGCTGCAATCGGGAGCTAGAGTCGGGCTTGCCAATAAAGAAGCGCTGGTGATGAGCGGTGAGCTCTTTTTTGCTACCGCCAAGGCCTGTAACGCCACGGTACTGCCGATTGACTCCGAGCACAGCGCCATTTTTCAATGCTTAACCGAGGACTGTCAGCGCACTTTAGGGCATTGTGCGCTTAAGGCTGCGGGCGTCCACAAAATTCTGTTAACCGGCTCCGGCGGGCCTTTCCGCACGCGCCCCCTTGAGGAGCTGGCAAACGTCAAGGCGCAAGAGGCGCTGCAACATCCCACATGGTCAATGGGACCTAAAATCACCATTGATAGCGCCACGATGATGAATAAAGGCCTTGAGTTTATTGAAGCGCGCTTTTTATTTAATGCCGCGCCGGATGATATTCAAATTGTGATTCATCCGCAGTCGGTAGTGCATTCCATGGTGTCCTATCGTGACGGTGCTGTTTTAGCCCAGCTGGGGCTGCCGGACATGAAGACGCCGATTGCGCGGGCTTTAGCCTACCCAGAGCGCATTACGTCCGGGGTGGAGCCGCTGGATTTTACTAAGCTGGCTGAGCTTAACTTCTTTAATCCCGATTTTGCGCGTTATCCTTGTCTCAAGCTTGCCATTGAGGCCAGCAAAGCCGGGCAGGGCGAGTGCGTCATCTTAAATGCGGTCAATGAGTGCGCGGTGCAGGCGTTTTTGACGGGGCGCATCGGCTATCTGCAGATTGCGCAAGTGTGTGCGCATGAATTGTCGCGCGGCGTCCCGGCAGGCTTTAGAGCACAACACCTTGAGGATATCTTAGCGCTTGATGCTGCTGCGCGGAGGCAGGCTCGGGCATATCTGCAGGAGTTAGCCTGATGCTGTCGGGTTTGTGGAATTTACTCTTCTTTGCTGTTGCTTTAGGCATCTTAATTTCGATTCATGAATTAGGTCACTTTTTAGCAGCCCGCTGGTGCGGGGTGAAAGTATTGCGCTTTTCAATTGGCTTTGGACCGGTATTGTTTGCGCGTACGCTTAAAGATGGCTGTCAATTTGCGCTCTCGGCTATTCCGTTGGGCGGCTACGTTAAAATGCAAGGAGAGGGCAATACTGACACGACTGGTGCGAGCCAGGATACGTCAGCTACATTAAGTCCGGATGCGTTTTTAAGTAAATCCTTAAAGCAGCGCGCACTGATTATTGGTGCAGGGCCTGCTTTTAATATCGTGCTGGCTTTTATCTTGTACGTTGTAGTCAACCTCATGGGCGTCAGCGTGCTGCGGCCGATTATCGGCGATGTGATGCCAGGCAGTCGTGCAGCGGCGGCGGGGTTGACGCTTTACGATGAGATTAAGGCCATTGACGGCAGCGCGGTACATGATTGGTCTGAAGCGGCTATGCTCCTTGTAAGCAAGGTCAATTCAAATTCCCCGCTCAGCCTGCAGGTGGCCGCTGATTTGGGGCACGGCGCCACGCGGCAGGTAAATTTATCGCTTGAGGGGATTAGCTTAACGCCAGGCGTTGATCCGCTATCAAGCCTAGGGCTGCGCCCGTGTGCCGGCAAGGTTACTGACACTTTAACTACGGTCCAGCCGCAGGGGCCGGCCTATGCCGCAGGCCTTTCGGTAGGCGACAAGATTGTAAGGGTTAACGGTGTGGTGACGCCCAATTGGTATCGAGTGCAGGATGCTGTTGCCGTAAGTAAGGGCCCGCTTAAAGTAGAAGTAGAGCGCAACGGTGATTTATATCAAGCAGAGATTTATCCGCAAACGCGTTGCCGTGATGACGGGACGCAGTGCCGGCCCTTTATCGGGGTCGGCGTGGCAATTGAGCCGATTGCCGGATTAATGACCACCAAAAGTTATGGCCCGCTTGAGGCGCTGGCGCAGGGGGCGGCTGCCACCGCGCGCATGTCGCTGTTTATCGTTACATCAACGTATAAGCTTATTGCCGGAGAAATCTCTGCAGATAATATATCCGGTCCTATTGCTATTGCTAAAGGTGCCGGACAGAGCGCATCCTTCGGCTTTGTATTCTTTCTAAGCTTTTTAGCCGCCATTAGTGTAAACTTAGGTATCCTGAATTTACTGCCGATCCCGGTTTTAGACGGCGGTCAGCTGCTGTTTATCGCCTACGAGGCGTTGACCGGCAGAGCACCCAGTCCGCGCGTGCAGTACGCGCTCACTGTCTTGGGCCTGTGCTGCATCATTACGCTGTCGTTGTTTGCAGTGTTTAACGATTTGCGCGCACTTTGAGGTATAAGACAGCAGGTTTTTTGCAGTTATAAGGTTTTGAGAATGAAAGGTGTGAGACGAAAGACTGCTTTGGCCTTAGGCCTGAGCTTGGCCTTAAGTGCGGCGTTGTTGCCGCCGGCGGTATCAGCTGCAGACCGTAACCAGTCAAGCTTTATCGTACAGGATATTGAGGTGCGTGGCTTAAACCGCGTGTCCTTAGGTGCAGTGCTCCTGGCCCTGCCAGTTGCGCAGGGTGAAGAGCTTTCTGCAGCGCAGAGCGCTTTGGCATTAAAGCGCTTGTATGCAACCGGCAACTTTGATGATGTGGCCCTGTCGCGCGATGGCAATAAGCTCATTGTGACGGTCAAAGAACGCCCCACCATCGGCAATGTAGAATTTGCTGGCAATGAGCAGATTGCTGAAGATGCGTTGCGCAATGTGATTGAGCAGCAGGGGCTGCGCGCCGGCGAGCCGCTGAATGTCCAAACCTTAAATACTATTCAGCAATCGCTCGAGGATTTTTATCACAGCGCCGGCATGTATCAAGCGCGCGTCCGCACCGTGTTGTCATATCTGCCGCGCAATCGCGTAGATGTGAAACTGGAGTTTACCGAAGGTGAAGGGGCGGAGATTGAGCAGATTAATATCGTCGGCAATCATGCTTTCCCCGAGGATGTGCTGCTAGCGCAGCTGCAGCTGCGCGATGATGTGCCGTGGTGGAATTTTCTGGCCAATCAGCGCTATGACACGCAGAAATTCGGCGGTGACTTAGAGACGCTGCGCTCTTATTATATGGATCGCGGCTACGTGAAGTTTAAAGTCACTGATACTTCTGTCGAAATGACGCCGGACAGAAAGGGGCTGTACCTTACTATCGGCATTGATGAGGGGGCCTGCTATACCGTCGGGAGCGCTACCTTGCGCGGCAATACCTTAAAGTATGGGGAGCAGATGCAGCAGCTTTTGACCTTTGAAGAGGGCGAAACATATTCTGCAGCCAAGGTAACCTCAATTGAAGAGGCGTTGCGCGATTATTTAGGTAAGTACGGCTATGCCTATTCGCAGGTACGCGCTTTCCCCACCTACGATGAAGAAAACAAGGTGGTGAACTTAGAGTTCAATGTGGAGCCCGGATCGCGCGTCTATGTCAGTCAAGTGCTGATTACCGGCAATAACAGTACCGATGATACGGTGGTGCGCCGCGAAATTCGGCAGATGGATGGTACATGGTTGTCCAATGAAGCCTTAGATGCTTCAGAAAATCGCTTAAATCGTACCGGTTTCTATGAAACGGTATCCATAGAGCCCAAGCGCGCCGGCAATACCCCGGATACGGTGAACTTAGAGGTCAATGTTAAAGAGCAGCCGACCGGATCGATTTCCGGCGGTATCGGCTACGGTACTGACTCTGGACTGTTGATTCAAGGCGGCGTGTCGCAGAGCAACGTCTTTGGTTGGGGCTCGCGTGCATCTATTTCGGCCTATAGCAATGACTATCGCGATCATGCTGAAGTCAGCTATACCAATCCGTACTATACGGTAGATAACGTCAGCTTAGGCGGGCGTATCTATTACGATAAGTTCCAAGGTGATGATGCCGATGTGGTGCGTTATGAAAATGAGACCACCGGTATTGAATTGACCAGCGGCTATCCGATTGCTGAGAACATGAACATGGGCTATAGCGTCGGTTTTGAGCAGAACCGCATTGACTCTGCAGATGACTTGTTTGCGCAGGCTCTGGTGTTTTGGCAAGATCAGGGCAAATGGGGTGATTGGTCGGATACTTTCAATAACTTTAATGCCTCGGTACGCTTTACCCGCAATAATTTAGATCGCACCGTGTTCCCGACTTCAGGCTCGCGTCAAGTGTTGTCGGCTTTTATGACGCTGCCTTCAGTGTCGGATCTTGAATACTACAAGCTGTCGGCAGAATCTTATCATTACCTACCGCTTGATAGTGAGCACGATTACGTGTTTGCCCTGCGCGGCCGCGCGGCTTACGGTGACGGCTATGCCGATCAGGAACGTCTGCCGTTCTTTGCCAACTTTTACTTAGGCGGCTCAGAATGGATGCGCGGTTTTGACCATAACTCGATTGGCCCGCGCGCCATTTACGGCAATTACACCTCGGATACGCCGGTGGGCGGTAACGCGTTATGGACCATATCCGCTGAGTTCATCGTGCCGACGCCGATTGTGGCGGAAACCTATAAGCGTCAGGTCAGAACTTCGGTGTTCTTCGATGCCGGTGCGCTGTGGGATACCCATGACGGTGATTATGCCGGTGCCGGTGATTCGGCAGATCCGTCCAAGTACCGCGCCTCAGTGGGTGTGTCCTTGGCATGGATGTCGCCGATAGGTCCTTTAGTGTTCTCGCTGGCCCGTGCGGTCAAGGATTACTCGGGCGACGAAACGCAGAGCTTTAACTTTAATATTGGCGGCCGCTTCTAGCAAGGCTTCCGCGGGCCTTAAGTTCACCACCCTGGGCTTAAGGCCTTAATTTTGGATAAGTCGTAAGTAGGATATAACATGCTGTACAAGACTTTAGCTGCCGCGGCTGTGGCTGCGGTATTAAGCTGCACTGCCGTGCAGGCGGCTGAACAGGATAAAAATAATATTACCAATATTGCGGTAATCAACGTACCGCTCATCATGCATGAAATCCCGCAGGCCAAGGCTTCGCAGGAAGCTATGGCCAAGGAGTTCGGCCCGCGTCAGCAGGAGCTGCGTGCCTTAGAGCAAGAAGGGCAGAAACTGGCGCAGGAGCTGCAGTCAGGCAAACTTACCGGCGCCAAAGCTACAGAGGCACAGCGCCATTTAGCGCAACTGCAGTCTGATTTCAACTTAAAAGGCCGGGCCTTGCAGGAAGATGTCAATAAGCGCTCACATGAAGAGCAGCTGCGCCTGGGCGGTTTAGTACAGCAGGCGGTAGACGCGATTGCCAAGGAGCGAGGCCTGCAGCTGGTGCTGCGGGAAACAGGAGTGGTGTATACCGTCTCCGCGCTTGATATTTCGCAGGATGTGATTCAGCGCGTGGCCGCGCGGCAGTCCAAGAAGTAGTGAAGCTTACTGCATAATCGCTAAATCTGTTACACTGTAAAAGCTCCTGACAGGCAGGGGCTTTTTTGGTTTTGAGGAGATAAGTAAAGTGCAGCTGAGCTCCATGGCAGCGCAGATAGGTGCCGAGCTGATAGGCGATGGCAGTCTTGAGATCTCGCGTATTGCCAATTTAAAAACCGCCCGCGCCGGGGAAATCTCTTTTTTATCCGATCCGCGCTATCGTGACGTGTTGACGCAAAGTGAGGCTTCAGCAGTGATTGTACGCGCAGCTGATGTTCCGCATATCGGTACGAAGGCAGCTTTAGTGACGCCAGATCCATACGTGGCTTTTGCTAAAATTGCGCAGCTTTTAGATACAACGCCGCCGATTGCGGTCGGGATTCATCCCACGGCGGTGGTGGACCCCAGTGCTGTTTTGGGCGAGGATGTGGCTTTAGGCGCGCATGTGTACGTAGGCCCGCATGCGGTCATCGGCAATCATGTACAGTTAGGCCCAGGCGTGAGCGTAGGGCAGGGCGCAAAAATCGGCGCTTACACTAAGCTGTATGCCAATGTTAGTGTCTATCATGATGTCACCATCGGCGAACACTGCTTGATTCAATCTGGCACCGTAATCGGTGGGGATGGTTTTGGCTATGCTAATGAGCGCGGACGCTGGATTAAGATCCCGCAGACGGGGCATGTTAAAATCGGCAATTTCGTGGAAATCGGCGCCTGTACCTGCATTGATCGCGGCGCGCTGGATGACACTATTATTGAAGACAATGTGATTATCGATAATCTGTGTCAGATTGCGCACAATGTCTTTATTGGCACCGGTACCGCAGTGGCTGGCGGCACGACGTTTGCAGGCAGTGTCAAAATCGGCCGTTATTGCATTATCGGTGGAACCTCGGTCTTTAATGGCCATATTGAGATCTGCGATCAAGTGACCATCAGCGGCATGTGCATGGTAATGCGTTCGATTGATAAGCCGGGTATTTACTCGTCAGGTATCCCGGCGCAGAGCAATAAGGAATGGCGTTTAACTGCCTCACGGGTTTTGCATATTAACGAGATGTATCACCGTCTGGCAGATTTAGAAAAACAGGTACACGCGCTGCAGGCGAGTGCCGCTAAGGATTAAGCCGGCAACAAAAAGCTTGCGTCCGGCAAGATTTTTATTACAGGAGAAGCAAAGTGACTGATGCAGCTGAGAAGAAAACTTTAAACGTTGAAGAAATCATGAGTCTGCTCCCGCACCGTTATCCGTTTTTAATGGTGGATAGGGTGATTGACTACTCCATTACTGAGGAGCACAAAACCTTAAAGGCCATTAAGAACGTCTCCTTTAACGAGCCGTACTTTCAGGGTCATTTCCCGGGTAAGCCGGTGCTGCCGGGAGTGCTGATTTTAGAAGCGATGGCACAGGCTACCGGTGTGTTGGCCTTCACCATGGTCGGCAAGCCGGAGCCAGGCGAGCTGTATTATTTTGCTTCAATTGACCATGCCCGCTTCCGCCATCCGGTGGTGCCGGGCGATCAGCTGGTACTGGACGTTGAGTTCTTAAAGGAAAAGCGCGGCATTGCTTCCTTCAAGGGGGTAGCGACGGTAGACGGCAATGTCGTCTGCTCGGCCGATTTAATGTGCGCTAAGGTAAAGTCATAAGGGGGTGGAGCATGATTGACCCCAAGGCAAAGATTGATCCCACGGCGCAGATTGGCCCGGAGGTAGTGATTGATCCTGATGTTGTCATTAAGGCACATGTCATTATTGAAGGTGAGGTCCATATTGGCGCCGGTACGGTGGTAGAACCTTTTTGCGTGCTGCGAGGCCCGACTGAAATCGGTAAGCGCAATCACATCTATCAGTTCTGTTCCATTGGCGAGGGCTGTCAGGATTTAAAGTATAACAATGAGCCGACGCGCTTAGTGATAGGCGATGACAATGTGATCCGTGAACATTGCACCATGCATCGCGGCACGGTACAGGGCAATAGCGTCACTACCGTGGGCAGCCATAATCTTTTCATGGTCAATGTGCATGTGGCGCATGACTGCATCATTGGCGATAACTGCATATTTGCCAATAATGCGACTTTGGCAGGTCACGTGGTGATCGGCAATTACGTGATTTTCGGTGGTCTGTCGGCCATTCATCAGTTCGGCAGGGTTGGTGATCATGCCTTTATTGCCGGCATGGCGGCGCTGAACATGGATGTTCCCCCTTATGTGATGGCAGCTGGGCATTATGCTAAAGCTCATGGCATTAACCGCGTCGGTCTGCTGCGGCGCGGCTTTAGCGAAGCACAGGTCAATACGCTGCGCCGCGCTTATATGGTGATTTACCATCAGCACAACACCATTGAGCAGGCTTTAGTTAAATTACGCGAAATGGCCGTGCAGGAACCGGCCGTGCAGCCTTTAGTTGACTTCCTTGAAGCATCCGGACGCGGAATTGTGCGCTGATGAGTTTGCCTACTAATCCGCATTTGTATGCCATTGTTGTTGGTGAAGCGTCAGGGGATACCTTAGGCGCAGGCTTAATGCGCGCCATTCGCCGCCATGATCCGCAGGCGCAGTTCATCGGCATCGGCGGCCCGAAGATGATAGCAGATGGCTTTACTTCAGCTTTTCCGATGGATGAATTATCGGTAATGGGCCTGATGGAAGTCGTATCCCATTTAATTCCGATTTTAAAAATCCGTCGGTTGCTGATTAAAACTCTGCTTGAGGCTCGTCCCTGCGTGATGGTAGGGATTGATGCGCCCGATTTTAACTTAAACGTTGAGCGCAAATTAAAGCAAGCCGGCATTCCAACGCTGCATTATGTCAGCCCTTCGGTATGGGCGTGGCGTGAAGGGCGCATGAAGACGATTGCCCGCTCGTGCGATGAAGTGCTGGCGCTCCTGCCTTTTGAAAAAGAGTTCTACGATAGAGCCGGCATGCCTTGTACCTATGTCGGCCATACTTTGGCCAATGCGATTCCATTTGAGGTGGATCGTGAGGATGCTAGGGCGCGCATTGATCTCTATCGCAACAGCGTCGAGACGATTGATCCACATTTAACTAAGGTGATGGGAATTTTGCCAGGTTCGCGCAAGGGTGAGCTTATGCGCATGATCCCTATCTTTGCCAAGGCGGCGCGCCTTATAAAGTATAAGCTTAAGGATGTAGTCTTCATCTCGGTGGCGGTCAATGAAGAACGTGCGCTGTTGATGAAAGATTTGTGGCTGGAGAATGCTCCTGATCTGTCGCTTACCATCTACGTGCGCAAGAGCAATGAAGTGATTGCTTCTACGGATGCGGTACTGCTGACTTGCGGTACGGTAGCCTTTGAGGCGATGCTGCTCAAGCGTCCGATGGCGGTGGCATACAAAGTCAATGCGCTGTCAGCCGCGATTGCCCGTCGTCTGCTGAAGATTGACATGTACTCGCTGCCCAATCTCTTGGCCAAGCGGCGTATTGTCGCGGAATTTATTCAGGAAGACTGCGAGCCTGAGCGTTTGAGCGCCGAAATGATAAAGCTGCTCAAATCTGACAATTTGCTGATGAAAAAGGAATTTTTATCGCTGCATCAGCAAATTTGCATGGACAGCGATGAAATCGCAGCTAAAGCGGTGTTAGCCCGCGCCCTAAAGGCGCCTCCGGATTCACCCGCTGCAATGTCGCCGCCTGCAGCGGCGGCAGAAACTGCGCCGGTGGCGTCTCCGGATGCGCCAGCGGATGAGGCCCAACATCAGGCAGCGTGGAACGAACCGCGTACTCTGCAGCCTAAAACTGCGCCTGCAGCAGGAGATGATCGTGCCATACCGCAAGCCTGAGCTGCCACCTTTTGTTTATCCGCTGGATCCAGCCTGTAACTTAATCTGCGGGGTTGATGAAGCCGGACGCGGTCCCTTAATGGGCAATGTGGTGGCCGCTTGTGTGGTCTTGGATCCATTAAAGCCCATTCCGGGGCTTAATGATTCTAAAAAATTAAGCGAAAAAAAGCGTGAAGAGCTGTTTGAGCTGATTACGCGCGATGCTTTAGCCTATGGCATTGGACAGTGCACGCCGCAGGAGATTGATACGCTCAATATCCTGCAGGCTTCCCTCTTGGCCATGCGCCGCGCGTACCTCGCGATGGACTTGCCCTGCAGTTTAATGCTGGTGGATGGCAATAAGCTCCCGTCTGATCTGCCGCTAGCTGCTCAGGCGGTCGTCAAGGGTGATGCGCTGGTGGCGGAAATTGCCGCAGCGTCGATTGTGGCTAAAGTAACGCGCGATCGGCAGCTGATAGCGCTGGATAAGCAGTATCCTGAGTACGGTTTTGCGCAGCATAAAGGCTATCCGACCGCAGCGCATTTAGCTAAGCTGGCGTCCCTGCCGCTGCTTGAGTGCTATCGTAAGAGCTACGGGCCGATTAAGCGTCTGCTTGCGGCACGCGGACAGATAGGCTAGGGCTGGAAATATGCAGTCACTTGCGCTAAAGTGACGGTTAAGAGCGCATCTTTTGAGGAGATTTCATGAATATCAATTACTTAGATTTTGAGCAGCCGATTGCTGAGCTGCTGGCGCATATCGAGGAGCTCAAGCGCATCAGCACTACGGTCGGCAGCGACGTTGATATGTCAAAGGAATTGGCGCAGCTGGAGAAGAAGAATTTAGAACTTACCAAGAAGATTTATTCTTCTTTAAGCTCGTGGCAAATTTCGCAGCTGTCGCGTCATCCGATGCGTCCGTATACTTTAGATTATGTGCAGCGCATCTTTACCGATTTCCAAGAATTAGCCGGCGATCGCGCGTTTGCTGATGATAAGGCTATTGTTGGCGGTTTAGCCCGCTTTAACGGAGTGCCGGTCATGGTGATCGGCCATCAGAAGGGCCGTGATGTGCGCGAGCGTACGCTACGCAATTTCGGCATGCCGCGCCCGGAAGGTTATCGCAAAGCCATGCGCTTAATGCGCATGGCCGAGCGTTTTGGACTGCCGATAATTACCTTTGTTGATACTGCAGGCGCTTACCCCGGGGTGGGTGCGGAAGAACGCTCACAGGCCGGAGCTATTGCCGAAAGCCTCAAGTGCATGGCGCAGCTGAAAACCCCGATTATCTGTACGGTGATTGGCGAGGGCGGCTCCGGCGGCGCTTTGGCCATCGGGGTGGGCGATCGCGTCAATATGCTGCAGTATTCCACTTATTCAGTGATTTCCCCAGAAGGCTGTGCTTCTATTTTATGGAAGAGTGCCGATAAGGCGCCGCTTGCTGCCGAGGCGATGAATATTACGGCCGATAAGATTAAGGCTTTGGGGCTGATTGACGAAGTGATTAAGGAACCTTTAGGCGGCGCGCATCGCGATTATGATGCTGCCGCGAAGGCTTTAGCACAGACGCTTACCGAGCAGCTGCAGATCCTGCGCGGCATGCCGACGGATCGTTTAATTGAGCAACGTTTCTCACGTCTCATGAGTTATGGCTACTGCTGATGAGCAGTACACGCCCGCTGCGGCACAGCAGCTGGTGTGGCACTTGGGTGATGCGCTGGCAGCTAAGCTGGCGCCCACCTGCCTTACCGTAGGTCTCTCTGGCGGGCCTGATTCCACTTTACTTTTATATCTGTGCCGTGAACTGTGCCACCGGCATGCGCGGTTTACCCTCAAAGCGGTGCACTGCATTCACGGTTTAGATGCCGATGATCCGTTGTGGCTGGCGCATTGCCGCAGACTGTGCTCTGACTTAGCGGTGCCGCTTACGGTAAAGCGGCTTAATATTGTGTATAAAAATCGCGAATCTCCCGAGGATAGCTCGCGCCAGGAACGCTACCGCGCGCTGCTTGCGGAAGTTGCCGGGGGCTGTCTGTGTCTTGGCCATCAAGCCGATGACAATTGCGAAAATTTTTTCCTTGCGTTAAAGCGCGGCTCGGGGCCGCAGGGACTTGCGGGAATGGCGCTTATCACGCGCGATGCCCGCGGCATCATTGCCCGTCCGCTACTTACTTTAAGCCGGGCGCAGGTCGAGGCTTTAACGCTGGCGCTTAAGCTGCCGACGGTATTTGATATCTCCAATACTTATCTTAAATTTGAGCGCAACTTTGTGCGTCTGCAGCTGTTGCCTTTAATGCAGACGCGTTTCCCCAAGATTAAGGCGGCGGTCGCGCGCTCACAGGAGTTGTGCGCTTTAGAGCACGATTTGGCAATGCGCTTTATTGAGCCGCAATTTCATAAGCGCTATGATCCGGCGCGGCTTTGTCTAGACTGTAGCGCGCTTGATTTTAACGATGAGCATTTGTGCCTGCTACTAATGCGCCGTTTTTGTCAGTGTGTTCTCGTCCAGCCCCCCGAGCTGTCGCGCCTGCGCGCTGCGCTGCAGTTGATGCAAGGGACGCATGGCGCGGTTGGCTGTATTGCACTGGCAGCTGGCTGGACGTTGCGCCGTTTTATGCAAGCGCTCTATTTAGTCCCGTCGCTCAAGTTGCCGGTATTAAACGCGGAACAGCGCGCCGACGGTATAGAGCTGACGCTGGGGCAAACCCTAACTTTAGGCGATTTTAGCTATCGTCTGCTTAAGGCGGAGGATGCGTCCACAGATGGCTTTTATTTAAGTGCACCGCAGCTGCAGCTGCGCTTTGCTCCGCCGGGGCAGCTGCGCCTTAAGCCGCAGGGGCGCGCGCATCAGCGTGAACTTAAAAAACTTTATACGGAATATGCTATCCCCAGTTGGCTGCGCCCGGCGCTGCCGCTTTTGTGTGATGATGCCGAGGTAGTGGGTTTAGCCGCAGCCTTTAATTGTGCACGAGCGAAGGGTAGTGGGGATAAATATACGCTGACGGTAGATTGCGGCCCCTTAGGCAGAAGTTTGCATTTTGCGCGCGCTAAGCGTGAGGCGGGAGTTTGAGCTTACGCAAACAAGAAAAAGCCAGGCGCTGTGGCCTGGCATAACGGGATTTTGATATCCAGAAGAAGCAAACATGAAATCGATGTTCTCATCGGAACTGTAGCTTAGAGTTCGCTTGCCGTCAAAAGTTCCTGCGTTTGATAAAAAATTTTTTCAATATTGGCGATTTTAAAATTATTGTTTGATTTTATTCATAAAATATTATATGCCATTGGCGGATGGTGTGTGAGATGGGTGCACCTTACGGGCAAGAAAAAGCCAGGCGCTGCGGCCTGGCGTAATGGGATTTTGGTATTCAGAAGAAGCAAACATGAATTCCGTGTTCCTTGCGGAACTGATACTTAGAGCCCTGGGATAGCAAAAAGTTCCAAAATTTTTAAAAAAATTGTAAAGAAAAAAGTCAATTTTTGTTAACACATTGAAATAATTGCATTTAAAATTATTAGTTAGCTATTGCTAACTCAATTTAAATAGCGTACACTAACTACAGTTAGTTAAAGCTAACTAGCAGACAAAAGATTTCCACGTGTTCTTTTAAGCTGCTCCTTGCATGTCGCAATTTCACACATCAGGTGGTTGCTTTAGGACTTCTAGGTTGTTCCCTTAGAAGTCCTTTTTTTTATGGCGCAGCGTCAGGTAGCGTCTGCAACACGGCAAGGGCTGCCTGAATGGCAGAGGGGTCTGAGATGTCTATATCGTAATCATCAATCTGGCAGCTGCCGCCTACAATGGGGCTATTGTGCCGCAAGCGCATGGCAGAACCTACCCGTGTTTTAGCTGACATATGAAATTCACGGCAGCCGGTAGCGGCGGCGACGGCGGCAAGATTGTCGGCACTAATGCCGGCGCCGGGCATAATGCAGATGCGCCCCTGCGCCACTGCCTGCAATTTAGCGATAAGGGCAGTCCCTTGCAGTGCGCTAGACGCTTGCCCTGAGGTTAGCACGCGCGCCACCGGCAGCTTAATTAACTGCATCAGTGCGTCCTGCGGATCGCGGCAGTGATCAAAGGCGCGATGAAAAGTGACCGGCAGCGGCGCAGCGGCGGCTAACAATTCCTGTAGCGCGGGAATATCAAGCGTGCCATCAGCGTTAAGGCAGCCCAGCACTAGCCCATCGGCCCCTAAACACTTAGCCACAGCAATATCCTGTAGCATGATATCAAGCTCAGCGCGGCTGTAGACAAAGTCGCCACCGCGCGGGCGGATCAGGACATTAAGCTTAGTCTTTCCCACGGCAGCGCGGCAGACTTTTAGCAATCCATATGAAGGGGTAAGTCCGCCTTCGGACAAGGCTGCACACAGCTCAATGCGCGCGGCTCCGGCCTGAGCGGCATTAACCGCACTTTGCAGGTTGCCGGCGCAGATTTCAAGTAGATAAGTGGACATTCAGCGCTCCTTTACTTAAGCCGAAAAAAGCCGGCGCTAAGTGAACTTATGGGCATTTAGCGCGTCTTAAGGAAAGTTTAGCCTAAGACTTAGCGTCCGCCCAGTCGTGGAATGCCGCTAGGCTATGGCGTGCTTGGTGAAAACGTGATATAAATCACGTTTGTCTGCACTGCCCCGGCGTTGCGGGGCGCGGTTGTAACCTGATTTGAGACTGAGATTAATATGGCATACCGTTACGATGAATTTGTGCTGCAGCCTGATGCGTATAAACTGATTGCCCTCGATATGGACGGCACGTTGCTGCGCCGCGATAAAACTATTTCGCAGCGCACTAAGGCGGTGCTACAGCAGCTGCAGCACCGCGGCGTGGCGATTGTAATTGAAACCGGACGCTGCCCTAGCGGCGTGATGCGCTATGCCGACAGCATCGGCATTGATCTTAACCATACCTATGCGGTGTGCTACAACGGTGCCTCAGTATGCATCTTAGGACAGGGGCGTGAATTGTCCGCCGTCACCGTCCCGGGACGGGAGGTGCGCGAAATTGCAGCGCTGGCGCATGCCTGCGGCGCTAAACTGCATGCCTACAGTCAGGATCGGGCTCTGCTCGTCGAAGACCATAATCCGTATTCGCAAAAAGAAATCGATCATTCACTCTCGCCCTTTGTGGAAGTGGATTTTAATACCCTCCCACAGGATGAACCGATTTATAAGGCAATAGCCGTTGGCGAGGCGGCAAAGCTGGATAAACTGCGCGCAAGCTTGCCGCCGTATATTTATGAGCACTTTGCAGTGATGCGTACGGACAGCTATTTCCTTGAGTTCGTGGCCGGTAAGTCCACTAAGGGCAGCGGCCTTGCGCAGCTGTGCTCCATCTTAAAGCTGGCGCCGCAGCAAGCTATTGCCATCGGCGATGCGGAAAACGATGAGGAAATGATTAAGCTTGCAGGGCTCGGCGTTGCCATGGGTAATGCCACGCCTGAGCTTAAGGCCTTAGCTGATGTAGTGACGGCATCTTGTGATGAAGACGGCGTGGCCTTAATGTTAGAGCGCCTGCTGTAAGGTTAAAGTCATGTTTAAATTCAGTCTGTTTAAGCGCGCTGAACGCGCTAAGTTAAGTGCCAGACGGGTAGACAGTCTGCCGCTTAGCATGTCGATGCACGCTTTCTGGCGCATTTTGACCCCTTTTTGGTCCAGCCGTGACAGCGTGCGCGCGTGGGTGATGTTGGCGATTATTATTGCACTGACCGCCGGATCGATTTTCATTGCGACCTCGATCAACACCTGGTACAAGGAATTTTGGGATACCATTCAGCAGTACGATGTCGACGCTTTTGGCCATCAGATTTTAATCTTCGTGGGGCTTGCTTCGCTGCATGTCTTGGTTTCAGTGTATAAGAGCTTTTTGTGCTCGAAGCTGGCAATTGAGTGGCGGCGCTGGCTTACCGGTAAAGTAATGAATGAATGGCTTGAACACAGCACTTACTACAAGCTACAGCTGACGGATCGCCATACGGATAACCCCGATCAGCGTATTGCCGATGACTTAAATCTGTACGTCACTTCGACCATCAGCCTATTTTTAGGCACTGCCACGGATCTGGCGATGGTGGTGACTTTCTCTATTGTACTGTGGGATTTGTCGGCGGCAGTAGATTTTACGCTGTGGAATGGTTACGTGTTGCATCTGCCAGATGGCTATCTGTTCTACCTCGCTTTAATCTATGCCGTGATGGGAACGATAGTAACCTTTCTTTTGGGTAAGCCTTTAGTTAAGCTTAATTTTCGCCAGCAGCGCTATGAAGCCGATTTCCGCTTTTCCTTAATCCGTGTGCGTGAAAATGCTGAGTCGATTGCGCTCTATCAAGGACAGCATGAGGAAAACTTAACTTTGCGTGAACGTTTTTCTGCTGTGGTAAAAAACTATATTCTGCTGATTAACTGCCAAAAGCGCTTGGGCTTTTTAATCTTAGGCTATGCGCAGACGGCAGTGCTGTTCCCGATTTTAATTGCCGCTCCGCTGTATTTTGCCAAGATCATTACTATGGGCTCTATCATGCAGATCAATTCAGCTTTTGGCAATGTGCAAAGCGCGCTGTCCACCTTGGTTAATAATTTCAATGCATGGGCGGCGTTAAAAGCAGTGGTGGATCGTTTGGCCTTGTTCAATGACGGCATGGAACAGACGGAAAAGTTAAATTGCCTGCAGCCTCTCCATCAGGGCAGCGGCTTTACTGCCGATAAGCTGCAGGTGCGTACCGCGCATGATGAGGTGCTGGCGCGCGACATCAGCTTTAAGCTTGAGCCCGGGCAGTCACTGCTCATTCGCGGCCCGTCCGGCTGCGGCAAATCGACTTTAATGCGTGCGATTGCCGGCATTTGGCCGTATGCGCAAGGTACAGTGACGCTGCCTGCTGACGGCACAGTGCTGTTTTTAAGTCAGCGTCCGTATCTGCCGCAGGGCACGCTGCGTCAGGCGGCTGCCTATCCGCAGGGGGCAGAGCAGGGCGGACTTACCGAGCATTATTTTGCAGCCTTAGGGCTTGCGCATTTAATTCCGCGGCTTGATGAAGTGGATCTGTGGGATCATATGCTGTCGCTGGGTGAACAACAACGCGTCGCCTTTGTGCGGGCGCTCATCATTAAGCCGCAGCTGCTGTTTTTAGATGAAGCTTCGTCTGCTTTAGATGAACCTACGGAACAGCGTTGTTACGAATTGCTGCGCAGTACGCTGCCACACAGCATTATCGTCAGCGTCGGGCATCGCCGTACCTTGACGGCCTTCCATCAATTCAGCCTAAACTGTGCAAAAAATACCGCATGGCATTTGGCACCGTTGACAGGGGTCTAGTATGAACTGCCCCCTGCTCATGCAAGGGAAAGTTCGCGGCTTGCAGTTAAAAAAAGCAGGCGGGGTCGTTATGCCACCGTCTGCTGTAGCCCCAAGGGGGTCTTTGGACTTAAACTGCTACCTTAGGCGCTATAGAGCATGCCGGCCTTAACTTGTGCGGTAACCTCCGCTCCTTGCAGGCACTCTAAAATCTTAAAGGCAAATTCCATCGCAAAAGCTGGTCCTTTGCCGGTGATGATTTTGGCAGCTTCATCCACCACTGCTCCAGCGGCGCAATAGTTCTTAATATTGTCGGCACAGCCAGGATAGCCGGTGGCTTTAACTTTATCGTTAATAAAGCCGTGATGAGCCAGCACAAAGCCCGGCGCAGCACAGATGGCGGCAATGTAGCGCCCATCCTGCTGCTGAGCTTGGAGCAGCTGCAGCAGAATAGGACAGTCGCGGCAGTTTTCAGCCCCCTTTAAGCCGCCGGGGATTACGATAACATCGTAGCGGTCTTTGCAGTCGGCGATGTTCTTATCGCAGATCACCTTGGTGCCGTGAGCTAAGCTTACCTGTAGGCCTTGTGGGCAAACGGCAGCTTTGGTAACTTGTATCCCGCCGCGGGCTAAGATATCAGCCGCTGCGGTAACTTCTAAATCTTCAGATCCATCGGCATAGCAGACTAAAGCAGTAGTCATGAGTTGTATCCTCCATCAATGGGTTCCCGGGGAATAGCCGGTAGCCTGCAGTTATTATGCGGAGGTGCGCAGGAGCCTGCAAGTTAAGCTACTGGGAATTTTTCTTATAACTCTCTTTTTCTGTGCTTAAGCTGTGCTCGGTTATTGCATCTTTACTGTAGAGCGCAGGTGGAGTGACACTATTATTCTGCGGCCGGATGCGCCCGAGCCGCAGCATCTGCGGGTTTGCTTAGGAGTTAAGCTCGGCTGCAGGTTGTAGTCTTGCTGCCCGCAACGCCGGATACAGTGCGGCCAGCAGGCTTAAGCATAAGGCACAGCAGGTGACGAGGAGTACGTCAACAGGCTCTAAGCTTGAGGGAATGAAATCAATAAAATAAATATCGGCATTGAGAAATTTAAAATTAAAGCTCTGTTCTAAACAGCGCGTCAGTGGAGTAAGACCTAAAGCGGCTGCAGTCCCGAGTACAGCGCCAACCAGCGTACCTTTAAGCCCTAAGCATAGCCCAAGCAAACAGAAGGTCTGCACAATTAAGGCGCGCGGCGCGCCCATGGTCAGCAAAATCGCAATTTCGCGTTTTTTCTCGCTGACTGCCATCACTAAGGTAGATACGATATTAAATGAAGCTACCGCCATTACTAAAAGCATTGCCAAATACATTAGGCCGCGAATCATTTGAATATCATGGTACAGTTTGCCCTGGGTTGACAGCCAAGAGTCGACGTAGCAGGCTTCCGGCAAAGCGGCGGCGGCTGCACGATAGGCAATCTGTGGGGCAGCTAGCAAATCATCAATTTTAAGCTGGATCTGATTGGCTCCAGGCAGCTGCAACGCTTGCAGCACGGCTTTAAGATCGGTAAATCCTAGCGCATTATCCAGCTGTCCGCCGATGGATAAAGTGCCGACGATATTCAGGTGTAACATTTGCGGGCTTTTAAATAGATCCGCTTTAAAGTTCTGCGCATCGGCGCTCTCTGCTGCGCCGGCGGTACTGACATACAGATAGCAGCTGTCGCCTGCCTGCACCTGCAGGCGTTTGGCAATTGTGCTGCCTAAAATGACGTTAAGCGCGGAGCTGGGATTGGCTGTTGCTTGAGAATGCAGTGCAGTTAAAGGTGCGGAGAGAAACGGGCGTAGCGCGGTGACGCTAAGCTGCTTATCAGGTTCAATCCCGTAAAGCAGTCCCGGGACAAAATCGCGCCCATTGCTGAAAATGGCTTCAAGTTCGAGGGCCGGTAGCGCGCTTACAATGCCAGGTTGGGCACTAAGACGTGCGGCAAAGCCAGCTGCGTCCTGAAAATATGGTGCCTGCGCTTTAATCTGCGCGGAAGGGATCACTGCCAGCACACGCGCATTTAATTCGCGCTCAAAGCCGTTCATTGCGGACAGGCCGACAATTAAGGCCAGCACGCCTACTGCAATACCGGCGGTGGCGGCAAAGGACATGAAGCTGGCCAGTGCTGCTTTACGCTTGGATCGGTAAAAGCGCAGTGCCAGTTGCAGACTTAACGGAAAGTGCATGCGGGGCCTCACCGAGTTAAAAAATGGCCGCTGCCGTTTTCTAAGCTGAAGATGTGATCGCAACGCTGCGCTAGTGCTAAGTCATGAGTGACCATGACTACCGCGCGCTGTTCGCTGCGCACTAAGTCAGCAAATAAAGCGAAGATAGTGGCGGCATTTTCTTCATCTAAATTGCCGGTAGGTTCGTCCGCTAGGATGAGATCTGGCTGTGGACATAAGGCGCGCGCAATGGCTACGCGCTGGCGCTGACCTCCGGATAATTCTGCAGGACGAAAATTCATCTTATCTTTTAGCCCGACTTTCTCCAAATACTCTGCCGCGCGCCGCTGAGCTGTATTTACAGGCAGCTTGGCAATGCGCAGAGGCAGCGCTACGTTTTCAAGGGCGGTAAAGTCCATCAGCAGATGATGGAATTGATAGATAAAGCCTAAATGCTGTGCGCGCAACTGCGCTTTGGCTTTATCGGAGAGCTTGAGCATGTCCTTGCCTTTAAACAGGAGTTGCCCTGAGGTCGGAGTATCTAAGGTACCTAAAATATGCAGTAAAGTACTTTTACCGGAACCTGATTTGCCGATAATCGCGGTGAGCTGATGGTCAGGGACGATAAGCGACAGTCCTTTGAGCACGGCTGTGGTGATGGAGCCTTCCTGAAAGGTGCGGGTCAAGTCAATGGCCTCAAGAATCGGCGTCATCTTTGTCTCCTATAAACTTGCCAAATGGCGTGCCGGATCACACGAGGCAGCCTTCAGCGCCGGGTACAGCGTGCACAGTGCAGCAAGAATTAAGCAGCTTAGCGCAATCCCGACAATGCTGCCTGCATTCACCACAATTGGCAATGTGCCTTGCGTGATGGTGATATTAAATAGTGCCAAGACGCTCTGCGCGTTTAGTGCCAGCGGCACGCCACAGATAATGCCCAGCAGCACGCCAAATCCAGCACAGATAATGCCTTGCAGCATAAAAATGGCAAGGATCTGCAGGCGGTTTAAGCCTAGGGTTTTAAGCACGGCAATTTCACGCAGCCGCGCACTTACTAGCATGGTTAGCGCCGATAAAATGTTAAAGGCGGCAGTTAAGATGATAAGGCACAACATCAGCGACATGCTGAGTTTTTCTAAGGCTACTGCCTTAAAAAAATCACCCTGCGAGGCGCGCCAGTCGGAAAAAGTGAGACCGGCCTGCTCTAATTTGGCGCTAAGGGGGCTGATTAAAAACGGATCCTGCAGAAAAAGACGCACCTGCGGCTCGCTACTGCGCAGCAAGCGCTGCACATCTTGCAGTGCGGCAATTAAAGTTATCTCTGACCCTGCCGGCAGCGGTAGCGGCGCGGCCTGCTCTACCGTAAACCAGCGCTGGGATGGGGTTAATCCCAAGGGAGTATAGCGCGCATTCTGCGTGGCAATCAGCCGTACCTTGGATCCTTGCGTTAAATTATTGCTTATAAGAAAATTCTGCGGTGCAATCAATCCGTAAGATCTCGCTTCAGGAGGCGTGGGCAGTGCAGCGATGGCTGCGGCGGCAGCAGAATCTGCTGCTTGATTTAAGCGCAGCCCCTCTAAGGCATAGCCCTGCAACTGGGCCAGCTGCAGCCCGTGAGCTGTCTGCAGTAGCACCGAACCTTGCATAAACGGCAGTGCAGCGATAACTTCAGGCTGCTGTAGCAGCCAGGGTAGGGTGGCGTCATCTTTAAGTGTAACTACAACATGCGGGGTGGTAGACAACACTGCGCTTTTTAATCGATCCTGTAGCCCCTGCATAACCGCGGAAACGGTAATCAGTGCCCCCACTCCGATGGCAATACCGAGGGCGGCTAGGATGGCCACAAAGAAAGCAAATTTATGCGCTTGGCGCGCAAAGGCGTAGCGCAGCGCAATGCTTAAAGTCAGCGGGAAAGCAAGCATGGCAACATCACTTCAGGGTAGAAATAAGGCCGAAGCCATCGATTTATACAGCGCCGTTACCGCTTTAGACCTAGGGGGCAGACGGAAGCGCACTGCCACTCATTATAACCTTAAGCATAAGCTGCCCGCATCTTCACAAGATGGCAGTTCACCTTATGCCATAAAACTGGCATAAAAAAGAGCCTGCCTTAGGGGGCAGACTCCATTTTGCGCGCCGGGGAGGGGTAGCTTTAGACTTTATTCAGCTGCGTCGGCGGCACCGAACCATTTGGCATACAGTCGATCGTAAGTTCCGTCTGCCTTGATTTTGGCAAAGCCGGAGTTGACTAGCTGTAGCATCTGGGTATTGTTTTTATTGATAGCAATACCGTAATTTTCGGCCGATAAAGTGCCAGGCAGCGACATGATGCCTGAGGACTGAGTGGTGGCTAAATAATAGTCATTGACCGGGCGATCATTAATTGCTGCGCGGCAGCCGCCGGCTTTAAGCTCTAAGTAAGATTCTGGTGCGGAATTGAACTGCTTGACGGTAGCTCCGGGAATTTCTTCAGCATAATAAGCGCCGGTTGTACCGATCTGTACACAGATGGTTTCATGCTCTAAGTCTTTGACGCTTTTGAGTGCATCTTTATCTTCATTACGGATCAGGATGGTCAGACCGGACTGATAATATGGTTCAGAAAAAGCGACGCGCTTCTGACGCTCTTCGGTAATCGTCATCGCCGACAGGGCAACGTCAATCGTATTGGTAAACAGTGCCGGGATTAAGGCGTCAAAGGGCATGGTGGTGACTTCAATGGTGCAGCCTTCGGCTTTGGCAATAGCGTCGATGAGCTCAATATCAAAGCCGGTCAATTGTTTG
This sequence comes from uncultured Succinivibrionaceae bacterium, assembly GCA_944390105.1. Classification (GTDB taxonomy): domain Bacteria; phylum Pseudomonadota; class Gammaproteobacteria; order Enterobacterales; family Succinivibrionaceae; genus Avisuccinivibrio. The sequence continues at coordinate 33,313 of CALXOV010000035.1, read as the reverse complement.
GTGTTCTCATCCATGAACTCAAAGGGGGCATAGGCCGGCTCGGCACCGACGCGGATCACCTGCGCGCTTGCCGCGCTGGCAGAAGACAAACAGGCACAGGCACTCAATACAGCAAAGCCGAAGGCAGCCTGCAGCGTCTTGACGGATAACATAGAAATCTCCTCGTATAGGGTAAATAAGCAATTATGCTCTAAAACTGTGAGCTTATTGTAAAGCGGGGATTGAGCGGTGCAAGTCTACAGTGAGGGCTGCTTCGGTAAAAGGCTCTGAATGCCTGATTTTAGTGCATAAAACCACGGCTCAGGCGCCGTGGCAGCGCTGTGTGGTGCGGTATTCTGCGGCACTATACAGCACAAGCGCCATAAGCTGTGGGATTGTGCGTCAAAATAGTGCGATAACGGCACAGCGCTGGTACAGAACGTAAGGCTTGGATTAACATGAAGCGCTCAGAATTTGCTTTTAACACTTAGTCGGGGATTTTTTCTCTTAGTTTAAAAAGGATTGATTATGGAATTAGAGACTTTATGCCTGCATGCGGGCTATCAGCCGAAGAACGGCGAGCCGCGCGTGCTGCCTATTGTACAGAGCACTACTTTTACCTACAGCTCGACCAAGCAGGTAGCGCAGCTGTTTGATTTAGAGCTCCCGGGCTTTTTCTATTCCCGTTTGAGCAATCCAACGGTGGATGCGGTGGAGCAGAAAATTGCGGCTTTAGAAGGCGGCGTTGGTGCCATGTGCACTTCATCAGGTCAGGCGGCAAGTCTCATTTCCCTCATGACGCTAGCAAAAGCGGGCGATCATGTGTTGTCCGCCAGCAGCATTTACGGCGGCACTTTCAATTTATTTGCGGTGACCTTAAAGCGCTTTGGCATTGAAGTTAGCTTTATTGATGAAAACGCCAGCGATGAGGAAATTAAAGCGCAGATCCGTCCTAACACTAAGGCGATTTTCGGCGAGACCATTGCCAATCCGTCAATGGATGTGCTGGATATTGAACGCTTTGCCAAAATTGCGCATGAAGCTGGTTTGCCGCTTATCGTCGATAATACTTTTGCTACTCCGATTTTATGCCGCCCGATTGAGTTCGGGGCTGACATTGTGGTGCATTCGACTACTAAATACTTAGACGGCCACGCGCTACAGGTCGGCGGTGTGATTGTGGATTCCGGCAATTTCGACTGGACGGTAAGTCCGCGCTTTGCGGAGTTTGTGACGCCAGATCCGTCGTATCACGGCATTGTCTACACCAAGACCTTCGGTAAGGCTGCTTATATTGTAAAAGCTCGTGCGCAGCTGATGCGCGATTTGGGCTGCTGCCAGACTGCGCAGGGCGCGTTCTATATTAATTTAGGTCTGGAGACGCTGGCGCTGCGCATGCCGCGTTATTGCGCGAATGCCTTAAAGGTAGCCCGCTTCTTAGCCTCGCAGGATCAGATCAGCGAAGTGCGTTATCCAGGGCTTGAGGGGTCGCCCAATTATGATCTGGCGCAGAAATACTTAAAGAACGGTGCGTCAGGCGTTATTTCCTTTGAGATTAAAGGCGGCCGTGAAGCTGGAGCCAAATTCATTGATAGCCTGAAGCTGACCTCGCTGCAGGTGCATGTCGCGGATATTCGCTCCTGTGTGCTTCATCCGGCGAGCTCAACCCACCGTCAGTTGACTGATGAGCAGCTGCGCGAGTGCGGTATTACCCCGGGCCTGATTCGCTTCTCGGTAGGTTTGGAAAATGTCGAGGATATTATTGACGATATTCGCCAAGCTTTAGCTGCACTGTAAGATGCGCTGCGGCAGTTTGCCGTATTTAAATGGGCCTGGGAACAACCCCAGGCTTTTTCTTTTGCCGCTAAGTAAGCTTATCATTGCCGGTATAATGCTTACGGTCTTGGCTTGGTACTTTAGTGATGTACTAAAAGTAGTGCCAAGATGACGCCGCTAAGCAGACTGCCAAGGCGGTGTAGCAGTTGGCCGCGGGATGCGGTGTGGCGCAGCTTGGGCAGCAGATCAGATAGGGCAACATACATGAAGCTGGCGGCTGCTATGGTCAGGGCATAGGGCAGCAGGGAACTGATGGTACTTAGAATCAGGCTAGAACTAAGCGCTCCGCCGACCATGCCCACGAGCGCAGTGAGGTTTACCGCAAAGGCCTGTTTACGGTTAAAGCCGCATTCAAGCAGTAACGCATAGTCCCCCATTTCCTGCGGCAGTTCATGGGCAAAAATGGCAGCAGTCAGCGCCAAACCCACGTTTATATCTGCCGCAAAAGCCGCGGCTAGCATAATGCCGTCACAGGCGGTATGCACCAAGGTTCCGCCTAATAAACCGGCAGCACCGCTGCCTAAGCTGTGCTGATGGCCGTTGCGGCCATTGGCGAGCACCATCTCAAGGATAATTAAGCTCAAAAGCGTTATAAGTGCAGTCAGGCCTAAACTATGACTGTCAGCTGCCGAGTGCAGCGCTTCGGGCAGTAGATGCGCGCAAGAGATAGTCAGCAGCATGCCGGCGGCAAGTAGCGCTAAGGACTTGGCCATGCGCTCAATGCGCTGCAGGCCGATGAGTAGCAGCGCGGCCATCGCGCAAAGTGATGATACGGCAGCTGCTGCAGCGATCAGTAGCATGCCGCCTCCTTAACTGCCTGCAGTACCGCAAGCATCTGCGCGGTGACTTTCACATCATGCACGCGCAGAATGTGAGCGCCGCGCTCGGCGCACAGCATAGCTGCGGCAGCGGAGGCATTAACGCGAGCTTTGGGGTCATTTTCATGAATGACCGCGCCGATCATGCTTTTGCGCGACAGCCCAATCAGCAGCGCATAGGGCAGCGTAGCAAATTGGGGCAGGGCGTTTAATAGGGCGTAATTGTCGCGTACGCTTTTGCCAAAGCCAAAGCCAGGATCAAGAATGATGTTTTCCCGTTTAATACCCGCGCGCTCACACGCATGAGCCCGAGCTTTGAGAAAGGCCAATACTTCCGCCACCACATTGTCATAGTGCGGCTTAACCTGCATGCTCTGCGGCGTGCCCTGCATATGCATCAGGCAGACGGGAACCTGCAGCGCAGCGGCAGCTTCAAGCGCACCCGGGCGGCTTAAGGCGCGAATATCATTGATCATATCCGCACCTGCTGCAATGCCAGCGGTCATCACCTGCACAGTGGAAGTGTCAAGCGACAGAGGAACTGCAAAACGTTGCCGCAGCGCTTCAACTACCGGAATCACGCGCGCTAATTCTTCCTCGGGGCTGACTTTCGGGGCATACGGACGCGTTGATTCGCCACCGATATCAATGATATCCGCGCCTTCTTTGAGCATACGCGCGCAGTGATCGACGGCGGCGGAAATCGTGGTATAAGTGCCGCCGTCAGAGAACGAGTCTGGGGTGACATTTAAAATACCCATGATCTGCGGGCGGCTTAAATCTAAAGTCTGATGCTTTAATTGTAGCTGCATATTTTTTCCTTAGAACACATGGTGCAGAGGATTAAGGTTGGGGCGGAAGCGGCAGTTCGCGCGGTACGTAGCCTTCGGCAATGCCGGAGCTATGGGCTGCTTGTGGCGTAGGACTGGCGGCGGCGCGACGTTCAGGACGCACGCGCGCTGAGCGATATTTGACCAGCCGCTGGGCAAAGGCGCGCTCCCAGGCATGCTGATTGCGCTGTTCGGGGCGACCTTGCCAATAGCTGATAAAGGCACGCAGCTCTTTTTCCGTAAATTCTGCATTGTCAAGACCTGCCATGCGGGCGGTCTGAGCAAAATCCGGGCTGGGGCGCCACGCGCTGTGCAATGCAAAGGGCAAAGCAGGGAGCTGCGCCATTTCTGCCTCGACCAAGGGTAGACTGTACTGTCGTCCTTGTAGGCGTGCAGCGGGCGTGGGCGGAGCGATAAAGCCAGCGGCTTGCAATTCTTGCATAAGCTGAGTACACAACTGCGGAGTGGCGGTAAACGGACACACCGGAGAGCTGTTGTGCAACGCATGGATCATTTCACCTAGCGGAGCGGAATACAGGCCCTGTTCAGCGCGCGGACGGATGAAAAATAGGTAGAGCGAGCGCGCCTGATGCGACAGCATCGGGTCTTGTAATTTGGTAAATTCTATATTATTCATTAAGTTAAGTTTATGGTGCTTTAGGTTTTCGCTATTATAGCGGCAAATGCGCAGGCCTGCTGCACTTGCCCTTTATCCTTGGTTAAAATACGTTTGCATATTTGCTCAAATGATACTATGATTTAGCGAAAGTGCTGGATAAAGCTCCTGCGCTTAGCTATAGTTAGTTGTGGCTAACTAAAATAGCATAAGCTTTCGCAGAATGCACGCTGCCTGCAACGCGGCGGTGCAGGCAGCGGGCGCTTTGGGGAGAGCTTTGTCAGCAGGTATTTATGGAGGCGATGGCGGGCCTAACTTAATAAAGTTAAGTTCCATCGAAGGGAAACATGCGCGAAGAAAAATATGCGATTCAGGGCATGAGCTGTGCGGCTTGTGCATCACGCGTGGAACGTGCGGCAGGATCGCTATGCGGCGTTACTTCATGCCGCGTCAATTTATTGCAGCAGAGCATGCTTATTACCTATGATGAGTCCAAGCTCAATGTAGCTTTAATTTGTGCGGCAGTCAAAAGCGCCGGCTACGGCGCTAGTTTGGCGCAGCCTGCTGCGGTGCAGGAGGATGCAGATCAAGCGCTAAAGCGTCAGCGCTATGGTCTGTATGCATCCTTTGCCCTGACTTTGATCTTAATGTTACTGGCGATGGGACCGATGGCGGGGCTGACTTTAATTGCCGATGCGCCGACCTCGGCTGCCGTGCAGGGAGGGCTTGCCCTTGGCGTTATGCTACTGCAGCGGCAGTATTTTATCCGCGGCTTTAAGGCGCTTTTCCATCTTGCTCCTAATATGGACAGTTTGGTCGCCTTAGGTTCAGCAGCTTCTTTTATTTATTCTCTCTATCAAAGTCTGCGTTTAGCGCCCGGCCTTGAGGTCGCAGCCCTGCATCAGGCCTATCCTTTATATTTTGAATCGGCAGCCTCAATTTTGTGTTTAGTGGGCATTGGCAAGTATTTTGAGCATAAAGCTAAAGTTAAAAGTACGCAGGCTATCTCTCATTTAATTGATTTAAGCCCAAAGCTAATTCGCGTACGGCGGCAGGAAAGTGAGCAGCTGCTTACCCCCGATGAAGTAGTAGCGGGCGATACGGTGCTGCTTAAAGTGGGGGAAAGTCTGGGTGTAGACGGGGTGGTATTGTCAGGCGACGGCTTTATGGATGAAAGCTCGCTTACCGGTGAGAGTTTGCCGCAGCGCAAACGCTGCGGCGCTAAGGTACTGTCCGGTACGGTGCTGACGCAAGGCTTTTTAGAGATTGAAGCTAAGGCTGTGGGTGAAGATACTACCTTTGCGCAGATCTTAAAACTGATGGATGATACGGTAAGCCAGAAAGTTCCGTTGGCGCGCCTTGCCGATACGATTGCCTTTTATTTTGTGCCTACAGTAATAGCGTTGTCACTTTTAACCTTAGGCATTTGGCTGTGGTATGCCCCTTTTGCCCAGGCCTTGAATTTTGCACTGTGCGTGCTGGTGGTCTCCTGTCCCTGTGCGCTCGGGCTGGCCACTCCGACGGCGGTGATGGTCGGCATGGGGCGGGCGGCCAGGCTGGGCATCCTGTTTCGCCGCCTTGAGGCGCTTGAAGTGATAAACCGTGCCGACACCGTGATTTTTGATAAAACCGGTACTTTAACTCAAGGGCAATTGAAGTTGCTCGATAGTGTAGAGGGTCAGGCAGGAATTAAGCCATTTGGCGATATGCTGGCACTGTCTTTAGAGAGCTGTTCGGCCCATCCCTTGGCAGGGGCCTTAGTGCGTGATTTGGGATCTAGAGTAAAGACAGCGCTGCCGGTCAAGGATTTTGCTACAGTTGAAGGGCGAGGCATTCAAGGCGAGGTTTGCGGCAGCATCTATTACTGCGGCAATATTAAATGGGCGCAGGAGCTGCTTGCGCCGACGTTGCCTGCTTTGCAGGCGGCAGCTGAACTTAGCGCCACGCGTGAAGCGCAGGGGCTGGTGGTGCTACACGTCTTTACTAAAGATGCGCTGTTAATGAGCTACGTGTTGGGGGATGAGCTCAAACCGGATGCAGCGGCCTTAATTGCAAGGCTGCAACAGCGTGGGCTTAAATGCCGGATGTTAACTGGCGATCGGCAGGCTGCTGCCGCGCATATCAGCAGGAAACTTAAGCTCGATGGCTTTAAGGCAGAGCTTCTAGCTGCCGACAAGCTGCAGGAAATAAAAGAGCTGCAGGCGCACGGACAGCGGGTCATTATGCTCGGCGATGGAGTGAATGATGCGTTGTGTCTGACGCAGGCGGATGTCGGTATCGGCGTGCATGGCGCAAGCGACATTGCAGTTGCTGCCTGTGATATTGTGTTCATGAACGCAAAGCTGTTGACTTTAGAGCGTACCTTGTCTTTATCAGCGCTTACTTATCGCAATATAAAGCAAAATCTGTTTTGGGCTTTCATCTACAATGTGCTGACCATTCCGCTGGCTGCGGGGCTGTTGTATCCAGCCCTAGGCTGGCAGTTAAATCCGATGATTGCTGCGTTTTTAATGTCCTTAAGTTCGCTGTGCGTGGTCAGTAACGCGCTGCGGCTTAATTTTGTCAACTTAGGCAGTGACTCTGACGCCGTGGCGCAGGAGGCGACTGCCGTTCAGGAGCAACAACTTATGCATAAAGTAATTCATATTGAGGGTATGCACTGTGCCCATTGCACTGCGTCGGTTCTTCAAGCTCTAAGTGCACTGCCAGGAGCTTGCGAGGTTGCGGTATCCCTTGAGGACAAGTGCGCGCAGGGTAATTTTGACAGCACCCTGTCCAATGAGATGATTGCCGGGGTGATTGGCGCTTTAGGCTTCAGCGTGACCTCAATTGAGGATAAATAATCTCTGTAAATGCGCACCTTGCTTTACGGGCAGTGCCTGCCCGTAAAGCGTCAGTTGGTAAGTTTGGAGTTTTTTAGTTACTGCCAGCTTAGCTTTTCCCTGAGAAAAGCTTTCACCAGCGCTGTAGCTGCTACGCAATAGCCTATAATAACCAGCGGTTAAAACAGCATCATACTATCGAGGTTTTATAAATGTGGGATTATTCTGACAAGGTCAAAGATCACTTCCTGCATCCGCGCAATGCCCGTGTCATGCCGGATGCTAATGCAGTAGGCGACGTCGGCTCGATTATCTGTGGCGACGCGCTGCGGCTGATGCTGAAGATTAATCCAGTTACCAATGTGATTGAAGATGCTTCCTTCCAGACTTACGGTTGTGGCTCCGCCATCGCTTCATCCTCGGCTTTAACCGAGATGATCAAGGGCAAAACCGTGGAAGAGGCGCAGAAGATCACTAATCAGGATATTGCTGATTATTTAGACGGTCTGCCGCCGGAGAAAATGCATTGCTCGGTGATGGGGCGTGAGGCTTTAGATGCGGCGGTGGCCAATTATCACGGCAAGAGCTATGAGCAGGCGCATGATGATGGCGAAATCGTCTGCCACTGCTTTGGGGTTGGCATCAATAAGATCAAGAAAGCGGTGTGGGAAAATCATTTAACCACCGTGGAAGAAGTTACCAATTACACTAAAGCCGGTGGCGGCTGTCAGTCCTGCCATATGCGCATTGAAGAAATTATTGATGAGGTGTGGGTGGACTTAGAAAAATGCGGCGTACCGCGTCCGGGCTTTGTGCCGACCCCGCTTGAGGGCATCAAGATTGCCACCTCTACGGCCCCGGCTCCGGCATCGACGGCCGCTGCGGTAGCCGGACAGAGCAGTGCCTCACCGTATGAAGCTAAGGTTAAGGCAGTGCTGCAGGCCTTTAATGACGGGCTGCCGGCTGACGGCTCGGAGGTGACTTTATCTGGCATCGATGGCACGGTTGTGCAGGTCAAATTGTCAGGCCCAGCCGGTGAGGGCATGATGGCTGAAATGACCTTAACCTTCCTTGATAAGAAGCTCAAGGAAGCAGATGGAACGCTGAGCGTCAAGCGCGTCTAAGCGGCAGGTGCAGACGGCCTAGCAACAGTTTTAGCCGTCTGTAGGTTAATTGTTAGCAGATAAAGAATTATGTTATGGACAGCAGAAATTTAGGCGAGGGTTTGGGCGGCATTTATTTAGATAACAATGCCACTACCCGCATTGCTCCTGAGGTCGTGGAGGAAATGATGCCGTACTTTACGACTTATTACGGCAATGCCTCCTCGCAGCACGGCTTTGGTTTGCCGGTAGAAAAGGCCATCACGAAAGCACGCGAGCAGGTGGCCGATCTTATCGGCGCGGCTTATCCGGATGAAATTATTTTTACCTCCTGTGCCTCGGAGTCTGACAATACCGCACTGTGGACGGCCTTGTGGACGCAGAAAAATAAGAATGAGATTGTTACCACTAAGGTCGAGCATCCGGCTATCATCGATACGAGCACGTTTTTATCTAATCACGGCGTCACCATGCATTATCTGGATGTCAGCCGTGAGGGAGATATTGATCCCGCAAAGTTTGAGGCGCTGCTCAATGAGCGCACTGCGCTGGCTTCCATCATGTGGGCTAATAATGAAACCGGCAATATCTATCCGGTGCCTAAGCTTGCTGAAATTGCTGCGGCCCATCAGGTCCTGTTTCACACTGATGCGGTGCAGGCGGTGGGCAAAATTCCCGTCAGCGTTAAGGACAGCCCGATTAATATGCTCTCATTTTCTGGGCATAAGCTGCATGCGCCTAAGGGCATTGGCGTATTGTACGTGCGCCGCGGTACGCGTTTTATTCCGTATCTGCACGGCGGACATCAGGAGCGCGGACGCCGCGCCGGCACGGAAAATGTGCCGTACATTGTGGGTCTCGGTGTGGCCTGCGAGTTGGCTAAAGCGCATTTGGACGAGCTCAATACGCGCGTGCGCGCGTTGCGCGATAAGCTTGAGCAGGGTATTTTAGCGCGCGTTCCTGAGTGCATGGTGATGGGGGATGAGGGACACCGTACCCCTAATACCTTGAATATTGCCTTTAAGTTTGTCGAAGGCGAAGCTATCTTGCTGATGCTCAATGAGTATGGCATCGCGGCCTCTTCCGGCTCTGCCTGCAGCTCGGAGTCGCTTGAACCGTCGCATGTGATGCAGGCCATGGAGATCCCGTTCTCCGCAGCGCACGGTACGATTCGCTTCTCGCTGTCGCGCTATACCACGGAGGATGAAATCGACAAGACCCTTGAGGTGCTGCCGGGGATTATTGCAAGATTGCGCGAGCTATCACCGTACTGGAATCAAAATAAGCCTGCGATCGCTCAGGCGGATCATGTGTTCGATCCTGACAGTCAGGAAGTGCGCGCCTAGGCTGCAATTTACGCTATAAAGATAACCGCCGCCTTTTTTGTGCACTTAATTAGTGCGCTAGGCGGCGGTTTAGTTTTTTAAAGCGCAGAGCGTGCATTAGAATAGGGGCAGCAAGGAGATGTTAACTATGGATTACAGTAAGCTCGTAAACGGCGGCTTAGCGCAGCTTAAGCCCTATCAAGCCGGAAAACCGATTGAAGAAGTACAGCGTGAACTCGGCCTTAGCGAGGTGATTAAACTTGCCTCCAATGAAAACCCGTTCGGCATGAGTCCTAAGGCTATTGCCGCAGCCCAAGCCGCTATTGTCAATTGTCATTATTATCCGGATGCCAACGGTTATTATTTAAAGCAGGCGTTGCACGAGCGCTTTGGCTATGATCCGGCTAGCCTGACCTTAGGTGACGGCTCCAATGAACTGATTAATTTAATTTTCCAGTGCTTTGCCAACCCCCAGGTCAATGTTGTGATGCCAGAGCTGTCCTTTATCGTCTATCCGATGGAAGCGACGGTGGCTGCTGCAACCTTACGCACGGTTCCGCTTAAAGATTACTGCGTCGATACGGACGCGCTCCTGCAGGCTATTGATGAAAATACGCGTTTAGTGGTGCTGGCCAATCCGTCTAATCCTGCCGGAACTGCCATTGATTACGCTACACTTAAAGCTTTCGTCAAGCAGGTGCCGGAGCAGACTTTAGTGGTGATTGATGAGGCCTATAATGAATATCAGGAAAGTGCCTTTGTCGATACCGCTAAATGGATTGCGGAGTGTCCCAATCTTTTAGTGTGCCGCACCTTCTCTAAGGCCTATGGCCTTGCCGGTCTGCGCATTGGCTATATGGTCTCCAATTTACAGATTGCTGCGCTCGTTAATACGCTGCGGGCGCCGTTTAACGTCAATGCTGCCGCGCAGGCGGCGGCGATTGCTGCGCTACAGGATACGGAACATTTGGCTCATGTAGTTAAGGTCAATAATGCTGAGCGCAAGCGCTATGCGGAGTTCTGTAAGGCCCATCAGCTGTTCATGATCCCCAGTGCCGCGAACTTTGTGGCAGTGGACTTCAAACGCGACAGCCTGCCGATTTATCAATATCTGCTAGAGCGCGGAGTGATTGTGCGTCCGGTTAAGGGCTATGGCCTTGATACTATTCTGCGCATTTCTATCGGTACGCCGGAGCAGAATGATAAGCTCTTTGCGCTGCTTGGGCAGTATCTGCAGGAAAATCCGCGGTAAATTATGGATACTTTAAGCATACCTAAGCTAGGTTCAATCCACGGCAGCTTAGCGCTGCCGGGGTCTAAGAGTCTTACCAACCGCGCCTTATTGCTATCTGCTTTAGCGCGCGGCACCACTACCCTGCACAATGTGCTGCGCTCGGATGATACCGAGCGCATGTTAGAGGCTTTACGGGCCTTAGGGGTGAAGCTTGAGCTTGATGGCACTAATGTACAGGTGACCGGTTTAGACGGTGCTTTTGACCATCAAGGGGAGGCTTTGACCCTGTTTTTGGGCAATGCCGGTACGGTGATGCGCCCGTTAACCGCCGCGCTGGCGCTCTCGTGTGGCAAGTTTGTCTTAACGGGTGAGGAGCGCATGTGCCAGCGCCCCATCGGGCCTTTAGTCGAAGGTCTCAAAAGCCTCGGACTGCAGATTAACTATCTGAATAATGATGGCTATCCGCCGCTTGAGATTGTCGGTGGGCAGGTAGATTGCCATGAGCTGGCCATTCCGGGAGATACTTCCTCGCAGTTTATTACTGCGCTTTTGTTGGCCGCACCGCTAGCCGGCGGGCTGACGATTAAGGTTTCAGGCGAGCTTATCTCTAAACCCTACGTTGATATGACGCTGCGCTTAATGGCGCGTTTTGGCGTGGAGGTAAAACGCGAAGGCTGGCACCGCTTCACCGTTGGGGCAAGCGGATATGTTGCTCCTGCTACATTTTTAGTAGAAGGCGATGCCTCAGCGGCAACTTATTTCCTAGCAGCTGCGGCAATTGGTGGTGAAATTACACTAGAGGGGCTGGGGGCGCACAGTGTGCAGGGCGATGCGGCATTTGCCCAGGTGCTTGCACAGATGGGAGCTGAAGTCACGGTCGATGCGCATCAGGTGACGGTGCGTAAGGCGCCTCACGGGCTTAAAGGCATTGATATTGATATGAATGACATGCCCGATGCGGCGATGACTTTAGTGCCGTTGGCGCTTTTTACTCAAGGTCCGGTGGTGGTGCGCAATATCGCCAGCTGGCGCGTCAAGGAAACGGATCGCATTGCGGCGTTGAGCACTGAGATGCGCAAATTAGGCGTTAAGGTAGAATGCGGGGCGGATTTTATTGCGGTAGACGCGCGTACGCGCAATCAGGATATTCCGACCTTTGCCACCTACAATGACCACCGCATGGCGATGGCGCTGTCTTTGTGCGCCTTCGATCGCCCGATAGTGATTGCAGAGCCGCAGTGCACGCATAAGACCTATCCTAATTTCTTTAAGGATTTCTTGAGCCGCTGCACGCAGGCTTAGGCACAATCTGGATCCGGCAGTCTGCATGGACTGCCGGTTGATAGCATTCCCAGTGTTGAGCGCTTTAAGCGCAAATTGAGCTCAAGTCTCTAACACATGCGGGCTAATCTAAATGCACTTTGCCGTCCATATGCGGCGCTTCGCGGAAGGGGCCTTGCGCTGATGGCTTTGGCGCTTGGGCTTTAGCTGCCTGCTCGGCCTGCATGTTTTCCAGCACTTCCTGCTTAATGCGATCAATGACTTCCTGACGTTTAGCTGCAGTCTGCGTCTGCCCGGAGGTCTTTTCGCGCATGGCAGGGGGAGCCTTAAAGAACAGTACTATGCTCATCAGGACTAAAATTGATCCGGAAATCGGGAAGATATAGGCCAAATCAATAAAGGTAGCGAGCAGGCCGCCGGCAAGCGGGCCAATGGTCCCACCAATTTGTTGCGCGGAGAACAATAGGCCGAAGGCGGTGCCGCGCTGCGTAGGGGCAGTATGCACGATGACCATCGCATTGGCTGACGGGAAAATACCGGAAAAGCCTAGGCCAACAATAAAGTTTAAGATGGCAAAAGGGATCAGGGTGCTGGGGATAAACTGTGAGCAGATGAGCAGCCCGGCTGCAAAAAGAGAGATCACTTCGGTTTTAAAGAAACCGTGAGCTTGGCCTTGCCGCCCCCAAATCGGAGCTGCCAGCGCGCCGGCAATGCCGGAGAAGGAGAAGACGAATCCTGAGACCATCAGCAAGTTTTCCTGCGTGCCGCGCAGCTGCCCAATATAGAGGGTCATAATGGGCTGCAGCAGTAAAATCACCATATTGGTCAAGCCGGTGCACAGCAGCAGCATGCGAATAGTGGCATTATTGAGCAGCGCACGATAGGGCGAGGCAACGCGTCCGGCAGCGGGAGTCGCGGCTTGAACCTGTTTGGGCGGCTCTTTAATAAAGAACAGCGTTACTAAAGTAATTACGGCCAGTGCGCCGGCGGCAATGAAAAAGGACACGCGCATGCCGAAAGTTTCCGCTAAGACGCCGCCAAACAATGGGCCGATAATGCCGCCGCAGATATTAGCTGACTGCATTACCCCCATGCTGATGCCGACCTTAGCTTTCGGGACGTAGGCGGACATTAAAGATAATGAAGCCGGCCATAGGCCGGCGGCAAAGCCCTGCAGCACCCGCACGCAAAAGAGCTGCAGCGGACTCGTCACGAGGCCGCCTAATAGATAGGCCAAAGCAATTAAGGAGGAGGAGCGCAACACCATCAGCTTACGTCCGCGGCTGTCGGACATTTTGCCCCATACCGGCGCCATCACGGCGGTTACGGCAAAGCACACGGCAAAAATTGCGCCGGTCCACATGTTGACAGTATCAGGATCAGCCTTGAGCTCATTGGCCAGATATAGGGGCAGGAACGGGATCAGCATAGTATAGCTTGAACTCATCAACACTACGTTGCAGGTCAGAATAGCCAGTACTACTTTCCAGTTCATCTGCTTTGCCTTTTGCTTTCCTATAAATGTGTTTAAGTCGTCAGATCATTATAAGCTAAAATGTGTAGTTTTAAGCGCGTGCGGCAAAAAACAACCATAAGCCAACATTATGATTTTTAAAGATAAAATACAATATCTAATCAAATGTAGGTAAAATTGGCTTAAGCTGCCCACGGGGCGGCAGCTTAGACTAAAGGCGTACTTTATGCGGGAAGAAGCGCAGCAAAATTTCTTGCCTATCAGCAGGGCCTGTAAAACTGCCCAGCAACGCCCCGATAAAACCTGCAGCGCAGCCCCATACGATATTGTGAAAGCCCCACAGATTAATTTTAAAGATAGCAAAGAGGGTGTAGAGGCCAAGGCCTAAGATAACGCTTAACAGTGCACCGCGCCGGTTCATTTTCATCCAGAAAAGCCCTAGTACCATCGGCCATAAAAAGGCGCTTTCCAGCCCCCCGAAGGCAAACAAATTAATCCACGCTACGATGTCCAATGGATAGAGTGCCAGCACAATGCATACTGTACCGATAGCCAGCGTCAGCAATTTAGAAACTTTTTTGGCGGATGCATCCGGGCAGGGATGTCCCTGCAACTGTAAATAAAGATCGCGCACGACAGCCGAGCAGGCAGCAATCAGCAGCGAGCTTACAGTACTCATGGTGGCAGCCAAAGGCCCGATGATGGTAATGCCGGCCAACAGCGGATGCATATGATTGACAATTAAAGTCGGAATTAGGGCATCGCTGCCGCCTGCTGGCAGTTTATCAATCAGTGCTCGCGCAAAGACCCCCAAAAGGGTGAGTCCAATCATCAGCGCGCCGCAGATAATGGTAGCCACCAGCATGGCGCGGTGCAGATCTTCTGTCGAACGGTAGCTCATGCAGCGAACCATCGACTGCGGCAGTCCTACTGTGCAAAAGCCCACTAAGAGCCAAGCTGAAAACAAGAGCGACAGCGGTAGCGCGCCACCGGCATTGTAAGTCAGGAGCGTGCTGTGCCCGCTTGCGTCAAGCGAGGTGGCAGCTAGTTTGGCCATAATGGCGCTAAGTCCGCCGCCGTCAGCTAAGATGACAGCGCCTAAGAGCAGCATACCGGCGAGCATCAAGATGGCACATACTGCATCAGTCAGCACCACCGCACGAAAGCCGCCTGCGGTATAAATTACGGTCACGGCAGCAAAGAGCAGGAGACCTGCCTTATAGTTAAGCCCGGTAATGGCTGCAAAGATCTGGGCGCCGCCGACAAATTGCCCTACCGTGGTGGCAGCAAAGAAGATAAGCAGCACTAAGGACAGTAGCACACATAGACTGCGGCTCATGAAGCGCGCATAGAGCAGGTCTATTACGGTCAGTGCTCCGGTGGAACGCGACAGCAAGGCCATCTTTTTGCCGAGGATGCCTAAGATTAAAAAGCCGGTAATGATCTGCGGAGCTGCAAATACCACCCAGCCTAGGCCATAACCCCAAGCCAAGCCCGGACCTGACACGTAGGTTGAAACCGAGCCGTAGGTGGCAACTAAGGTCATAGCCAACACTACGCCCGATAGACTGCGGCTGCCTAAGAAATATTCGGATTGAAAATCGCGGCTTAACTTTAACTGATGATTAGCCCGATAGCCGATAAAAAGTAGTAGCACTAAAAATATGAGTACCGGCAGCAATACGGTCAGCGTTTGCATGAATATGATCCTCTGCACACCAGACGAAAGGGGGGCTGGCTGTTAGTCATCTAAACGGAAATTGCGCATTACTTTGCGCACTAAAAACCACACTACGCCGATAGAGAGCAGATAACCGCCTATGCAGCTTAGCATAAACCACATGGGCAACGACAGCAAAGTGGCGCTGCTGTCTTTGAACAAATAGATAGTAAGCCAGAAATAGACGGTAATAAAGATGGCGGCAATTAAATTTGCGCGCGCTTCTTTATCGATTTGAGTAAATTTTTCAGCCTGCCCGGCAGGCGGGCAGGTCTTATCTTCCTTATGCGGATTCATGTTTTTGCTGTGGATTAGCTAAATGTTGGATGAAATCACAGATGTCCTTACCGATAGCGGGATGTCGCATGGCATATTCGATAAAGGTCTTCACGTAGCCTGGCTTATTGCCGCAGTCATGGCTCTGTCCGACGATCGCATACGCATTAACGTTTTCAATATTCATTAAGATATCGATGGTATCGGTAAGCTGGAATTCGCCGCCGGCGCCGAGCGGTGTGCGCTTGAACAGCGGCCAAATTTCCGCCGGTAGCACGTAGCGGCCGACTACCGCATAATTGGACGGGGCTTCGGTAATTGACGGCTTTTCGATGATACTCTTTATCATCACATCTTCACCAGGTTTAGGATTCTTGCCCTGCAGATCGACAATGCCGTAGGCGCTAACTTCCGACTGCGGCACTTGCTCCACCATGATCTGGGCAGTACCGGTTTCCTCAAAGCGCTTGACCATAGCCGCTAAATTATCGCGTGACGGATCGGCTTTAGCATCATCAATGATCACGTCTGGCAGCAAAATGGCAAAGGGGTTTTTTCCGACAATCGGATTGGCGCACATGATGGCATGCGCGAGACCTTTGGCTTCGCCTTGGCGCACATGCATGATGGTGACATCCTTAGGAATAATGTTCTGTACCTCAGAGAGCAGCTGACGCTTGACGCGTTTTTCTAAGGTGGCCTCTAATTCAAAGGAGGTATCAAAGTGGTTTTCAATGGCGTTTTTCGAGGAATGAGTGACGAGCACAATATTCTTAATGCCCGCGGCTACCGCTTCTTGCACTACGTACTGAATTAACGGCTTATCTACTAAGGGCAGCATTTCTTTGGGAATGGCCTTAGTCGCAGGCAGCAGACGGGTTCCTAATCCCGCTACAGGAATGATGGCATATTTGATGTTGCCGTAGTTCATATCAGGCATAACTTCGCTTCCTTATTTATTTTAGATAAAGTGCAAAGATGCGCGCAGGCGCGTCTAGCGTTTATCTTCAGCTTTGACCGCAAAAATTTCCGGATTACGCCGCAGCAGATAAAAGCCGCAGCCTAAGGCAAAAATGAAATTCAAAATGGCATTGCCGAAAGTTTTATAGTCAACCCACCATGCTTCCGCCTCCTGCGGGCTGATGCCGAAGATCTGCGGCAGGCAGAAGGCAATCACCACATTCAAACCGGCAGCTAGGGTAAAAAACAGCATCCACATGCGGCCTAAGGTCAGCCAAGCACTTTCAGGCAGCGCAATTTCCTGACCAAACAGGTAGGCAAACGGATTTTTCTTGAGGATGACTTGGCATAAGAAAATGGCGGCGGCTAGAATCAAATTTACCGCAGTGATTTTCCATTTAATGATTTCAGGCTCATTGAGCAAAACGGTGGGCAGACCAAACAGCACCACCGCGACCGTCACGAATACCTGCATGCGCGACACTTTGCGATAGAGCAAATATTGTAAAAGGAAAGCAGCGAGCGCGCTGCCGACGATGACGGCAGTGGCAGTAATTAAATCCGCCGTCAGCTTATAGGCGGCAAAAAAGGCAATGGCTGGAGCAAATTCCAAAATCTTAGGCAGCATGTTTATCTCAGATGACGGTAAAAATTTAATCCCACCAGGCATTATAGCAAAAGTCAACCCTCAGCCTGCAGCGGTGTGCGTTAGTCACTCATGGACGAGCTCCAAGATAGCGATAGGTAATGCCCTGATTATCCGCCTGTAAAATATCGTAGCTGTCATGCAAAAAGCGGATCACGTGGCCTAGGCTTAAATCAAAGGTGAGCGTGGGCTGGCTTTTGGCGCTGCAGTCATTGAGTGCAAAGTGCAACTCATTGCCGCTGCGCCCATGGTAAATCAAAGTCGGGGTACAGATATTCTCTTTAATGCGCTGATTTTGCCCTGCGGCAAAGCTCAGTCTTCCTCTCGGGGCGCAGGACACTATCCCTAAAGTCGATTTAACGCACAATTCTTGTGGGCGGTCGGTAAAAATCAGCGCCGCCTGCAGC
Organism: uncultured Succinivibrionaceae bacterium; assembly: GCA_944390105.1. Classification (GTDB taxonomy): domain Bacteria; phylum Pseudomonadota; class Gammaproteobacteria; order Enterobacterales; family Succinivibrionaceae; genus Avisuccinivibrio. Next base: position 15,986 of record CALXOV010000035.1, on the reverse strand, counting down.
GGATCGCATAGCAGGCAAGAGCTGATCTCTTTGCCGTCATGACTTTTTAGGGAAAAATACGCGGCATTAGCATCAAAGCTTAGCTGGGCATATTCCCCAGCCGGCAGATGTACAGCTGCGGCATCTTGGGCAAAGGGAATGATCAGCGTAGTTTCCAGGCACAGCTCATCGGCCACTTTAAGCGCTGCGCCGACCGGAACAAAGGCTGTTTCATTGACGCCGGGGCGATAACTTAAGCGGCAGTTTTGATTCTGCGCGCCGACTTGGGCAGAAAGCAGTCCGGTCAGCGGCAGTATTAAAGCAAAAAGCAAGGCTCGCATAGTGCGAGTATAGCAGAAGGGCAAACAGGCTTGTAGTAAGCTGGCTTTATCAAAAAAGATCAGCGGCTAAAACCCCGTCTTTTAGGGCGGGAATACAGCCGCGCGGTGTAGGCACTTTTTTAATCCGGCGTTTTCTGCTGCTCAATATATTGTCGGATAATAGATATGGGAGCATCGCCGCATGAGGAAGCGAAATAAGAGGGAGACCATAAAGCCTTGCCCCAAAGCTGCGATTTGACGGATGGATAATTTCTGTTGCGAATGATAACGGAGGAAGTACCTTTCCCGGCACAAATGTTAAAGCCAAGTCGGGATTGAACTGTTCAATCTTAAATGAAGCATGGCATAAATTTTTCACATACCTTGAATATAAGCTCAAACTTAAGGGTGGGATACTGATTAAAGTAAACCCCAAACACACTAGTCAAGCCTGCATAAAATGCGGACATATAAGCAAAGACAACCGCAAAGAGCAGGCGCTATTCAAGTGCGTAAAGTGCGGATATGAGGCACATGCCGACGACAATGCTGCACAAAACATCTTAAGAAGGGCAGGACTTGCCCGGATAGCCTGTCAAGCGAACCTCATAAGAGGTCGGCAGCAGGAACCCGCCGAAGCTTACAACAATAGCAGTATTGTTGTTTAGCAGAGGAATCCTCGGCCTTTAGGCAGGGGAGGACGTCAACTAAGACCTCAGAGCACAGGTTCAGCGTGTCAGTTCCGATGAAAGTGGTGTCAAAGTCGGTATCGCATCGGCTGTAGCGTCCAAGCGCCTACCGTAAAGTCCACAAACGTTTTGCTTGTAGGTGAGTTCACCAAATTGTTGAGAGCAACCTCGCGCGCGATCTGCAAACGCATCCATTTTTCAGGAGATCATGCAACACTATGCTCGCAGCAAAGATTACAATAAGCCCATAGCATAGGCTTACTGTAACTATACCGAGGGGCGGCTAATAAAATACCCGCAAGGGGAATATGCCCGCTACAGCTTCACGTGCTGTTTTTAGACCTTGGCTCTACCAGCTCAAAATAGGTGGTATGTTTAAAAATAATAGCAATGAGTTCAGCAATGACCAGCGTAATTCAATGTCTCTATAATGAAGAATTTATCCGCCGGAATGAGGGTTTTACACCAGCGCAGAAAAAACAGCTACAGGCGGTAAATAATCTCTGTTCTTTAACTGATTTACTGCAGAATAAAGCTGTTATGAGCACTATTGGGCTGGAGTTTGTTTTTTCTTCAGTAAAGATTGAAGGAAGTACCCTCACGAGACAGGAAACTGCCACTATTATCACTACAGGCAAAACGGTGGGGGGGCTGCCGATTTCTGATGTGATCATGACTAAAAATCTAAGCAATGCTTTTAACTACATCATAAAATATGATTTGCCAATTAATTTGCGCACGATGCACGAGCTACACGCACTGCTGGCCAATGGGCTTATCAGCAATCCCAAAAAATTAGGCGGCATGAAAAATGAGATAAACAAGGTCACAGGCGGTATTGATTACACTCCATTAGGGCCGGGACCGCAGCTGAAAAGCGAAACAGATGAAATGTTCAGGCAGTATGAGCAGATAGCAGATCCGTTTGATCGAGCTCTATATATTCACAATAATTGTGCTTATTTGCAGTATTTTACAGATTGCAATAAAAGAGTGTCCCGCTGCATGATGCTGGCCTCCATGAAGCATGATGGCATTCTGCCTTTCTTTATCATTTATAACAGCAAAACCGAAGAAAGTTATCTGGGAGCAATGATTGACTATTATGCTACCGGCAGTACGGCTAAAATCCGCGATTTTTTCTTTAGTTCTTATTTGGAGTTGGGCAATTTAATTGAAAATGCTGAGCTTATAAAGGAAATCAACGGTAAGATTAATAACGTTGACTTTACCGCTGTAATCACGACTTCAGATCCCGCCAATGAGAAAATTTTGGAGCAGATAGGGCAGAAGCGGCAGGTGCGCAGACTAAGTAAAGACGTGCTGTATTTTGTTGATGTTGCCTCACTTAAAAACAGCGGCTTAAATCCTTTTACCTGCAGTATTTATACTAACTTAGAGTCTTTTTTAAATCAGAAGTCCGTATCAGCAGAGGCTGTTGCTCAATGGATAAGCAGTAGCAATGACAGCAAAGATGCTGCGGCTAAGACTAATCATAGAAAGCGGTAGCTAAGAGGATATAGCATAGGCTTACTGTAACTATGCCGAGGGGCGGCTAATAAAAGACGTCTTTAGACGAAATACGTCCGTCGTTGCTTCCCGAGTTTGCCAATTCATTTTAGGAGTCTGCCGTAAGTTTGCTCGCTTACGGCAGTCAGCTTTTAGATTTAGGAGGTAGCGCCGTTTTTAAGCGGTAGTCCCTCAGGGTTTAACTCCACTTCCTTGAGCTTTTCCTTTTTGGCTTGACGCTGTGCGATATCTGGGAACAGTACCGCGACTACATCATCAAATTTATCGGCGTAATAGAAGGTGACGCCAGAGCTTACTTCCTCCGGCAACTCTTTGACATCTCCGGCATTGGCCTTAGGCACAATGATATTGAAGATGTTCATACGCCGTGCGGCAATCACTTTTTCGCGAATACCGCCGATGGCAAGCACCTGCCCGGTAAGCGACAGTTCGCCGGTCATGGCAAAGCCGGCTTGCGGCGGAGTCTGCAGCGCAAGCGACAGTAAGGAGGTTGCCATGGTGACGCCGGCAGACGGGCCGTCCTTGGGGGTAGCACCTTCCGGCACATGCAGATGCACTGTAGCCTTTTTAAAGAACTCTCCGCTCTTTTTACCGGCAAAACGCGCTAAATTAGCTTGCACGTAGCTGTAGGCAATTTGCGCCGATTCCTTCATTACATCGCCAAGCGAGCCTGTTAAAGAAAAGCCTTTGCTTTCGCGATGCACCACGTTTGATTCAATCGGCAGCGTAGCTCCTCCCACCGCCGTCCACGCCAGGCCGGTCATCACGCCCACGCCTGAAATGAATTTCTCCTTTTTAAATGGGGCGGTGCCCAAGAGTTCTTCTAAATTGTCGGCGGTCACGGTGAAGTTGGGGCTGCCTTCAATGATTTTGACTGCGGCCTTGCGAATTAACTTAGCTAGCGCACGCTCTAAGGAGCGAACGCCGCTTTCACGCGCATATTCTTCGATCACCTTCATCAGTACGCTGTCACTGATGCGGACTTGTGAGCGTTTTAGTCCGGCTTCCTTAAGTCCGCGCGGCCACAAATGCTTTTTGGCAATGAGTAGCTTTTCCTTGGCAATGTAGCCTGACAGGCGAATCGGATCCATACGATCAAGCAACGGTGCCGGGATGGAGTCCGTCGTATTGGCGGTACAAATGAAAAGACAGTTGGATAAATCAAGCTTTTCATCTAAGTAATGATCCAAAAAGCTGGAATTCTGCTCGGGATCTAAGGCCTCAAGCAGCGCCGCTGAGGGATCGCCTTGATAGGAGTGCGACAGCTTATCGATTTCATCGAGCATGATGACCGGGTTCATCACCTTGCTCTCGCGCAACGCCTGCACCATCTTGCCGGGCATGGATCCAATATAGGTCTTGCGATGGCCTTTGATTACCGATTCGTCATCCACACCGCCTAAAGACAGGCGAAAGAACGGGCGATTGAGCGCTTTGGCAATGGATTTGCCAATAGAGGTCTTGCCGACTCCCGGAGGACCGACGAAGAGCATAATTGAGCCTTTAGTTTCGCCTTTGAGCGCGCCGAGCGCTAAGAACTCAATAATTCGATCCTTAACGTCCTTCAGCCCTTCATGATCTTTATCTAAGATTTCGCGGGCCTTGGGCAGCGAAATATGCTCGCGCGCGAGCTTGCCCCAAGGAATGGTGGTGACGACATCTAGATAATTGCGCGTCACAGCGTACTCAGGGGAACCGGTTTCAAGCACATTTAGCTTCTGCATTTCACTGTCAAAGCGCTCTTTAATGTTAGCAGGCGGCTGCAGACGCTTCATGCGTTTGGCAAATTCTTTGGCATCGGCGCTCTTATCATCCATTTTGAGCCCGAGCTCTTTTTGAATTTCAGAAAGCTGCTCGCGCAGATAGTACTCGCGCTGGCGTTTGGTCAGTTTTTCGGCTACCGAGCCTTTAATCTTATCCTGCAGCTTGGCGGCTTTGAGTTCCTCGCGCATCATTTCCATTGCCATCTTAAGGCGTGGCAGCAGATCGATGGTATCGAGCACCTGCTGCTCCTCTTGCGATGAGCTTGAGGTAATAGCAGCGGCGCAGTCAGCTATCATGGACGGATCGTTTTGATTAAAGCGCAGCAGATACTGCTTTAACTCGTCGCTGTACATTGGACTTAAAGGCAGCAGTTCCTGCATTGAGCCGTATAGTGCCATGCTGTAGGCTTTAATTTCGGTGGCTTCCTGACTGTCAGCGCGCGGCAGAGTCGGCTGCGGATAGCGCACTTGGGCCATACTTTCATGCTTAAAATCGACCCATTTGTCAATTTGCACACGGCATAAGCCTTCGCAGATAAAGTGGAGATCATGACCGATGACTTTAGCATGCAGTAGACGTACTGCACAGCCGGTTAGCGGGAAATCCTCCGGTTTGACTTTGTCTTTATGGGTGCTCTTATCGCCCAAAGAAAAGATGGCAAATATTTTGTGGGATGAACCGGCAATTTTGGAAACAATGGGCTCCCAATCGGCAGTGACCTGTACCGGCGTCAGCTGGCTGGGCATCACGGGCCGACCGTAAATGGGAATAATGCACAGTTCCTGCGGCAGACCGTCCGCTTGCATGCGGGGGGCTTCCGGGCTGTCCGTGCTTTCCGGCGCCACGCTGTCTGGCTGCACGGTGGTAGCCTCTTCAAGCGGGCGGGTTAAATCGTTGCTGTTATCGCTCATACGAGAACTTTACTCTTCCCTAAAATGCTCAAATTATTTTTACTAAGTATGGCCGCGCGGCCGCCTTTTCAAGAGTTTTGGTGCAATTTAGCTTATCTTGCAGCGCGCCGCGAGCAGATGAAGATAAAGTGCGGCGGCGGCGGACAGCACTTCTTCATTAAAATCAAAGTTTGTCTGATGATGTCCGGCTGCAAGCGCCGCGCCGCATACTGAGTAGATGCCGCTTCCGCCGCGCCGTTGCACGTAATCAATGAGAAGCGACGCATCTTCCGAAGCCTCAAAAGCAAAGTCGGGGCTAATGCTAAGTCCTACTGCCTGTGCGGCACGGCGCAAAGCGTCTTCAAGCCTGCGATCGCCTGTAATGGGCAGCCCATAACCGCAGTAATCAAGCCTAAGCTCTGTGCCTGCTACCGCCTGTTGCGCAGCTGCAGTACACGCCTCTAAGCTGCAGGTTAAGCTCTCAAGTTCTTCACGACTGCGCGCGCGCAGCTCCCCTTGGGCAGTTGCTGCATCGGGGATGATATTGCGGGCACCTGGGCAGTGCAGCACCCCAAAATTAATTAGGCGCTGGGCCGTCGCATCCTGTAGCGCCATGGCTTTAGTAATCAGCTCACACAAAGCGCGCAGCGCATGTGCTCCCTGCTGGGGGCGTCCGGCATGGGCTTTCTTACCCTGAGCGCTGACGTTAAATTTACGCGTTGCTAAGAAATTAACCGCGCACGGGCTAAAGCTGCCTGCAGGTAGGCCCATGCCTAAATGAAAGCAGTACAGCTCGTCAATATCGTCAATAAGTCCGCTATCTAGCCATACCTGTGCTCCAGCGCAGCCTTCTTCGGCTCCTTGGAAAATAAAACTGAGGCGTGCCACATCTCCGGTGGTCTGTTGCAGCTCAGGAAGATGGGCGCACAGCACTTTAATGATGGTCAAGCAAATGGCCATATGTCCGTCATGCCCGCAGGCATGCATGCAACCGTTGGTACTGTTAAAACCGCAAGCGGCCGGAAGATGAGCGCAGGCTGTGCTTTCAGTAAGCGCTAATCCATCCATATCGCAGCGCAGCGCCACATGCCGTCCTGACGGTTTTAAGGGCAAAGTCGCCATCAGGCCGGGGATGGTGATCTTAGTGCCCGCATACAAGGCTTCCTCGTGCTGACTATCCACCCGCGCGGGATATTGGGCGGCAAGACTTGCGGGCAGAAAGTGAAGCTGCAGCGGCAGGGGGGCGAGTTCATCCAGCAAAATTTTCAGGGTCTGCCATTCAGCAAAACCCAGTTCCGGACATTGATGCAGCTGCCGCCGTAGCGGACGGGCAAGCTTAAGTAGCGCCTCTTTATCGGCGGCGTCGTGCAGAAGTGATGACATAAGCTTTCTTCTTAAAATCTATAAACTAAGTTCGTGTTGATACAGTTTTTGCTGCGTTTCGTCAAAAACGCAGAAAATGGGCGTTAACGCATGGGCGCTGAGCGTTGACTGCATTTTGCGGCAGGTGGTTACGGCAATGTGCGCAGCTTTAGCTGGAGGGAAGGCAAATACCCCGGTAGAGATACAGCAGAAAGTAAGGGTGTGCAGTTCAAGCGCAAGCGCTTGCATCAGACAGTTGCGATAGCAGGCACTGAGCTTTTCTATATCGTCAGCACTGACGGTGCCGGCAACGATCGGCCCGGTTACATGCAAAACATAATGGCAGGGCAGGTTAAAGCCGGGGGTCACGATGACTTCAGCGGTATATGCCTGCCGTCCCAAACGTTGCATCTTTGCCGCGCAGGTAAGGCGCAGTCGCACCCCTGCGGCGCTGTGAATACAGTTATCAATGCAGTGGTGACCGGGGATAAAGCAGCCTAACATCGCTGCATTGGCGGCATTGACTATGGCATCGCAGTGCATGCAGGTAATATCGCCACGATAGAGTTTAAAGCCCTGAAAGTCAGGTAGCGCAGCGGGTTCAATTAGCGCCGGGCGGCAGCGGGCAGCGTAGGCGGCTTCAGCAGCAATAAAATCCGCGCTTACAGGCCCGGCGGGGCGCAGATTTTCCCATGCCCGGATCTGTTGGGCACGGGCGGTATCATCTAAAGCTGCAATGGCAGGGGGGAGTGGTGCTCCTGACAGTAAGGCTTCCGTAGCGGCCAAGGGCAACTTGGCACCGTGCGCTTCGGCGTAGAGATAGGATAAAAGATAATTACTAAGCTCACGCGTAGACAGCTGTGTCCATGCAAGTTTTGGCATAGTTTTCTCTCCGAGATACTTTACCGCTAAGGCAGTATGCGGCAGAGAAGCAGAAGAGTAAAGCGCTGTGTTGAGAAAACCGAGGGGGTACAGTGCAGGCAAAAGCTTGGAGCGAGTGACGGGAATCGAACCCGCGTTAACAGCTTGGGAAGCTGCAGTTCTACCATTGAACTACACTCGCGCTACAGAAAACGCGCTCATTGTAAGAAAAGGGCGCACGCTTTGCAAGCGCTTTTAATGATAAAAAGGCAACAACGCTAGCGCAAAACATCGCGTGAACTCATAAAAACTCTTTATCTCAAAGAGATAATCAACATTGTGCCCAAGTTAAGGATTTTGGGCCTTAAGCTGTTTCTGTACGCACAAAAAAGCCCGGTATTGGAGCAATACCGAGCTTACGACAGGTTTTTAATTAATGTGCATCAAGCTTAAAGGGAGCGCAGATAGGCATCTACCTGCAGCGCGCACTGCCGTCCTTCAGCTAAGGCATAGACTACTAACGACTGGCCCTTGCGCCCATCGCCGGCGGCAAAGACTTTCTGGCGCGAGGTATAAAAAGCCCGCGGACCGGTCAGCGGGGCCGCGATATTGCCGCGCCCGTCGCAGTCAAGCCCAAAGGCCTTGACCAAGGCTGCGCTGGGGTGGGCATAGCCCATGGCAATCAGCACAATATCAGCGGCGATGTGATCGGCAGTGCCATCAAGCGGCGTGATCTTGCGCTGGGGTCCCCATTTGACCTGTACCGTATCAACGCCGTTTACTTGCCCTTTGCCGGTAAAACGTGTGGTGCTGCAGGCAAAGCGACGGGTGCAGCCTTCTTGCTGTGAGGTTGAGGTGCGCAGTTTGGGCTGCCAGTAAGGAAAATAATCCACTGCATCGACTGTAGCGGGGAGTTTTTCGTGATAGTCAAGCTGCGTCACCTGCACCGCGCCCTTGCGAATTGCGGTGCCGATGCAGTCCGACGCGGTTTCTCCGCCGCCGATGACCACCACCTGCTTGCCTTTAACCTCAAGCGGATTGGGCGCTGCACCGTCATTTTCCCGATTCTGCGCGATTAAAAAATCAAGGGCAAAGTAAATGCCGCTCAGCTGCCGTCCGGGCAGCTTTAAGTCACGCGGCACCTCGGAGCCGGGGCATAGCACGACTGCAGCGTAATTTTGTACCAGCTCATCGGCATTGACCTGTAGCTTGCCTGTGCAGCACACTCCCGGCTCCAGCTCACGGCCTCCCACTAAGGTGTTGAGGCGAAATTCTACCCCCTCGCGCTCCAGCTGCCGGATACGCCGGTCAATTAAGGTCTTGGAGAGCTTAAAGTCAGGGATGCCGTAGCGCAGCAGGCCGCCTGCCTTATCGTTTTTCTCAAATACAGTGACCTGATGGCCAAGACGGGTCAGCTCCTGTGCACAGGCTAAAGCCGCAGGGCCTGAGCCGACAATAGCGACGCGCTTGCCGCTTGCGGCCGCGGCGGTCTTGGCTTGAATGAGACCGTGGTCAAAGGCCCAGTCGGCAAGTTTGCGCTCAATGGCCTTAATACTGACTGCTTTATCGGTAAGACTTAAAGTACAGCCTTCCTCGCACAAAGCAGGACAGATGCGTCCGGTGATCTCGGGGAAATTATTGCTTGCAGCCAGCAGCGCATAGCCGCGGGCAAAATCGCCTTCACAGACGGCTTGATTAATTTCCGGCATCACATTGTGCAGAGGACAGGCATGGGAGCAGAATGGAATGCCGCAGTCCATGCAACGTCCGGCCTGCTGTACAGCGGTGTCGTCGCTGAAGGTGGAAATGAACTCATTGAAGTGGCGGATACGCACTGCAACCGGTTCATGCGCCGGATCTTGGCGCGCAATTTCTAAAAATCCACGTGCAAAGCCCATGATTATGCCTCCTTGTGTGCAGACTGCTGCTGTAGGGCCTGACAGTATTCCTGCGGGAAGACCTTGGTAAAGCGCGGCAGTGCGCTCTCCCAATGCTCCAAGATATCAGTAGCCAGCTTGCTGCCAGTACGGGCGGCATGCACGCTCAGCAGCTGACGGATCAAGTCCTCATCGCTCTTGCCTAAATGTAGCGGCTGACTGTGCTGAGCCGCAGCCGCGGGAGTGACCTTGGATACGATAAAGTGCCCGTCGGCTAAATGCGCGTTCAGTTTATCTTCCGGATCGTATACGTAAGCGACACCGCCTGACATGCCTGCGGCAAAGTTGCGTCCAACCGGGCCTAAAATTATCACGGTGCCGCCGGTCATATATTCACAGCCATGATCGCCTACGCCTTCGGCAACCGCGCTGGCGCCTGAATTGCGTACGGCAAAGCGCTCGCCGCATATGCCGTTGATATAAGCTTGCCCGCTGATGGCGCCGTACAGACAGGTATTCCCGGCAATGATGTTAGCTTCAGTGCGGGGCTTAAAGTCAGCGCTCGGCGCAATGACAATAATGCCGCCTGACAGCCCTTTGCCTACGTAGTCATTGGCCTCACCCCGTAAGCTTAAGGTCATACCCTGCATCAAAAAAGCGCCGCAACTTTGGCCTGCGGTGCCGTGCAGTTTAAGCGTAATGGTATCGTCAGCAAGCTCCTTGCCAGATTTGGCAATGAGGCCTGACAGATATGCGCCAATCGCACGGTCGGTATTGTGTACCTCAGTATCAAGCGACAAGCTCTTACCTGCCTGCAGTGCAGCTTCGACCTCTTGGACGTAACGGTAGTCAAAACTTGCGGCAATCGCGTGTTCCTGCGTCTTGGTCTGATAGGTGGACTCGGTGGAAGGCTCCTTGAACAAAATGCGGGTTAAGGATAATTGCTGTGCTTTGACAAAGGGGGTAAGCGTATCCTGATTTAAATATTCAGTGTGGCCGATTAAGTCATTAAAGCGCCGTACGCCGAGCATGGCCATGATGGCGCGCACTTCACGGGCAATGAAATGGAAGAAAGTGGTGACATGCTCAGGCTTGCCGGCAAAATGAGCACGCAGCTGTGGGTCTTGTGTGGCGATGCCTGCGGGGCAGGTATTCTTTTGGCACTTGCGCATTAATAGGCAGCCTAGGGCGACCAAAGGCGCCGTGCCAAAGCCGAATTCGTCGGCGCCTAAGATGGCACCGATGACCACATCGCGGCCGGTTTTGAGTTGACCATCAACCTGCAGACGCACGCGGCTTCGTAACTGATTTAAGGTTAAAGTTTGCTGTACTTCGCTCAGCCCAATTTCCCAAGCCGAGCCAGTATGCTTGACCGAGTTGATGGGGGCGGCGCCGGTGCCTCCGTCATGGCCGGAGATCACAATATGATCGGCTTTGCATTTGGCAACGCCAGCTGCTACGGTGCCGATGCCATGCTGCGCGACTAATTTAACGGACACTAAAGCTTGCGGATTGACGCGCTTTAGGTCGTAAATTAACTGCGCTAAATCTTCAATTGAGTAAATGTCATGATGCGGCGGTGGCGAAATCAATCCAACGCCCGGCAGTGAGTGACGCAGATAACCGATGTAGGGCGATACCTTGTGCCCCGGGAGCTGTCCTCCTTCTCCGGGCTTGGCTCCCTGTGCCATCTTAATCTGAATCACATCTGCGCTGACTAAATATGGAGCATTGACGCCAAAGCGTCCGGATGCCACCTGCTTGATGCGCGAGCGCAGACTATCGCCGGCCTTAATATTAAGCGGCACTACCGCATTGTCCCCAAGGATGTCTTTTAACGTGCAGTCCTTGGTGATGGGGACGGCACGGCGCGGGTCTTCACCGCCCTCACCGCTGTTGGACATGCCGCCCAAGCGATTCATCGCCAAAGCTAAGGTGCAGTGCGCTTCTGCGGAGATGGATCCTAAGGACATGGCTGCTGTGGAGAAGCGCTTTACAATCTCCTCTTCGCTTTCCACTTCTTCAAGCGGCACTGCGACTCCTGGTTTAAAGGAGAACAGTCCGCGCAGCGTCATCAAACGGCTCTGCCGGTCGTTAATGATGTTGCTGTATTTTTCAAATTCAGCAAAATCCTGATGCCGTACCGCCCGCTGTAGATGCATGACCGCATCGGGCGTCCACGCATGGGCTTCGCCATCTTCGCGCTCATTTAAATCTCCTCCTGAGGGCAGAGTGCTGAGCGGCGCTGTATTGGGGGCAAACGCTGCCTGATGCATGGCTACTGCTTCACGGGCAATATCAAACAGTCCTAATCCTTCAATTGGGCTGGGCGTATTGGTGAAGTAGCGCTCAATAAAGGCGGAACTTAAGCCCACAGCTTCAAAGATCTGGGCGCCGATGTAGGACATATAGGTACAGATGCCCATCTTGGCCATGATCTTATTAAGGCCTTTGCCTACAGCCTGAATATAGTTGCGCTGATATTTTTCCGCCGTTATGGCATCGGGAGCTAGTGCCGCGACTGCTTGTAGCGCAGCATACGGGCAGATCCCCTCAGCGCCGTAGCCGGAGAGCAGGGCAAAATGATGAACGCTGCGCGCCGAGCCTGTTTCGACCACGAGACCTGAGGATGTTCGCAGGCCGTTTTCCACCAAGCATTGATGAATGGCGGAAGTGGCCAAAAGTGCAGGAATTGCTACACGCTCGCGGCTGACTTTACGGTCGGTAATAATAAGGATGTTAACACCGGATTTAATGGCATCAATGGCTGCGGCTTTGAGACTGGCCAAACGCGCTTCAATACCGTCTGGGCCCCAACTTAAGGGATAGGTGATGTCAAGTTCGCGTGACTTGAATTTGTGCGCAGACGCGGCATCAATAGCGCGAATTTTATCCATGTCTGCGCAGGTGAGGATCGGCTGCTCAACTTCTAAGCGTACCGGCGGATTGCTGGCCATGATGTCAAGCAGGTTCGGACGCGGACCGATAAAGGAGACTAGCGAAGTGACCAGCTTTTCGCGAATTGGATCAATCGGTGGATTGGTTACTTGGGCAAACAACTGCCGGAAATAATCGTAAATCAGACGCGGGCGGGTCGATAGGACGGCAAGCGGCGCATCGTTGCCCATCGACATGATGTCTTCGCTACCCTGCTGTGCCATCGGCTTAATCACGCGGTTGATGTCCTCGCGGGTATAGCCGAAAACTTTAAGGGTGGCATCTAAGTTCAGGGATGGCTGTTCAATGGTTGTTTTTGCCGCCGGAGGAATGTCCTCAAGGCGGAAGCGCAGCTTATCCACCCATTCCTGATATGGCCGCAGGGTGGATAAAGTGGTCTTGAGTTCATGATCATCAATAATGCGTCCTTGCTCAAGGTCAATGAGCAGCATGCGCCCGGGTTCTAAGCGCCACTTGCGCGTAATATGGGCTTCAGATACCGGCAGGGTACCGCTTTCAGAGGCGAGGATGATTTTATCGTCATCGGTAAGCAGGTAACGGGCCGGACGTAGACCGTTTCTATCCAGTGCCGCGCCAAGCTGTCGACCGTCGGTGAATACTACGGCAGCAGGACCGTCCCACGGCTCCATCATGGCGGCATGATATTCGTAGAAGGCCTTGAGTTTAGGATCCATTAAGGAATTACGCTCCCAAGCCTCAGGGATGAGCAGCATTGCCGCTTGCGCAAGTGAGTAGCCGGACATGGTTAAAAGCTCAAAGGCATTGTCCAGCGAAGCAGAATCAGATTGGCCTAAGAAGATAAGCGGCCATAATTTAGCTAAATCATCGCCAAACAGCGGCGAGGAAATGTGCTTTTGCCGCGCGCGGATCCAGTTGAAGTTGCCACGCAGGGTATTGATTTCACCATTGTGCGCAATCATGCGGAACGGATGAGCAAGCGACCACTGCGGGAAGGTGTTGGTAGAAAAACGCTGATGTACGACGGCTAAGGCTGAAGTGCAGCGGCTGTCAGCTAAATCCTTGTAGTATACGCCGACCTGACTTGCCAGCAGCTGTCCCTTATACACTACGGTGCGCGCCGAGCAGGATGGAATATAAAATTCAGTGCAATGCTGCAGCTTGAGCTCTTGAATGGCAATGGAACAGCGCTTGCGGATGAGATAGAGCTTGCGCTCAAAAGCATCGGTGACCAAGATGTCGGGGCTGTGGCCGATAAAGACTTGGCGGATCACCGGTTCTTTGGCGCGTACAGCAGGTGACATCGGCATACTTTCATCGAGCGGCACATCGCGCCATCCCAGCAGAATTTGTCCTTCGGCAGCAATTGCGCGTTCAATTTCTTCAGTGCAGGCATGCCGTGAGGCCTGCTCTTGAGGCAGGAACACCATGCCAACGCCGTATTCTCCCGGTGGGGGCAGGGTCAGATGCTGTGTGCTCTGCAGATCGTCGCGATAGAGCTCATCTGGAATTTGAATTAAGATGCCGGCTCCGTCGCCTTGCAGCGGATCGGCTCCTACCGCACCGCGGTGAGTTAAATTCGTTAAGATCTTAAGACCCGAGTTAATGATGGCGTGGCTGCGGCGCCCTTTGATGTCGGCAATAAAACCAACGCCGCAGGCATCATGCTCCGAAAGCGGATCATATAAACCTTGTGCTTGCATAAAAACCTGTCCTTAACTACTACAGCCGGAGCTGCTCCGCTCCGGCCGTTAACTGCATGTAATTACAGTGAGTAATAGAGCTCAAATTCAGCCGGGTGCGGCGTTAACTGCACATGGGCGGCCTCTTCAAGCTTTAAGGTAATGAAGGCATCAATGAAGTCCTCCGAGAACACACCGCCCTTGGTGAGGAATTCATGATCTTCCTTGAGCGCCTGCAGGGCCTCGTGCAGCGAACCGCACACTTGCGGCACCATGGCAGCTTCCTCTGGCGGCAGATCGTAGAGGTTTTTATCTAACGGATCGCCCGGCTCAATCTTATTGAGAATGCCGTCAAGACCCGCCATCAGCATGGCAGCGAAAGCCAGATAAGGGTTGGCCATGCAGTCTGGGAAGCGTACTTCAATATGGGTAGTCTTAGGGTTCTGCGCATGCGGAATACGAATTGAGGCAGAACGGTTAGCGGCAGAGTAAGCCAGCATTACCGGAGCCTCAAAGCCCGGCACTAAGCGCTTGTAGGAATTAGTAGACGGATTGGTGAAGGCATTTAAAGCTTTAGCGTGCTTAATGATGCCGCCGATGTACCATAAAGCTTCCTGTGACAAACCACCGTACATGTTGCCGGCAAAGATATTATGTCCGTCCTTGGAGATGGACTGATGACAGTGCATGCCCGAGCCGTTATCGCCGGCCAACGGCTTGGGCATAAAGGTTGCGGTCTTGCCGACCTTAGCAGCGCAGTTCTGCACTACATATTTGTAGATGAGAACTTCATCGGCCTTCTTAGTCAGAGTATTAAAGCGCGTAGCAATTTCATTTTGCCCTGAGGTGGCAACTTCGTGGTGATGAGCTTCAATCACGAGTCCGAGCTGCTTCATGGTCTTGCACATGTAAGAGCGCAGATCTTGTGAAGAATCGACCGGCGGTACCGGGAAATATCCGCCTTTGACCTGCGGCCGATGACCCTTATTGCCGTCAGGATATTCCTTATCGGAGTTCCACGCGCTTTCAACATCATCAATAAAGCAGCACGAGCCGTGCATCGAAGTCTTAAAGCGCACGTCATCAAACAAGAAGAACTCGGGCTCCGGACCAAAGCAGGCATCATCGCCCACACCGGTAGAACGCAGGTAATTTTCCGCGCGCTTGGCAATTGAACGCGGATCGCGGTCATAGCCGGTTAAGGTCTGCGGGTCTAAAATATCGCAGCGGATGACTAAGGTAGGATCGGCGTAGAACGGATCGACAAAGCAGGTGCTTAAATCTGGCATTAAGATCATGTCAGACTTATCAATGCCCTTCCATCCGGCGATGGACGAACCGTCGAACATTTTGCCTTGACTGAAAAAGTCTTCATCGATTGCTTCAATTGGCAGGGAAATGTGCATTTCCTTGCCACGAGTATCGGTAAAGCGCAGATCGGCAAATACCAATTGCTGCTGTTTAATCAGATCAAAAATGGCTGCAGTATCCATGACAAAAAATCTCCTCAAGTTGGAATGCGCACATCTTATGCAAAAGTCACCGCAGCTCTGCACTATGGGGCAAAATTCCCCATTACAGTTCAGTTATTGTGTATTATGGTGCATTGAAATTCGTTTCAATCACTAAATAAATTATTTTAATAATTTTTATATTATATAAATAATTTATATCGATTTATAATATTTTATAAATATAGGAAAATTAATTTTTAAAGCATGCACCAAAATAGCAATCAATGATTGTATATTGTGCTGTTTGTTGGTGCAGATGGACGCTTGTGGAGCGGATGGTAAATTTTAGTGCTGCGCAATTTTTGTGCAGTAAGTGCGAGCGAGATCGCATTTTTTTTGCTGAAAGGAGCACAAAGGCGCAGATCAATAATAATTTTTAGTAAACATTATATCAGTATAAAAAATAGTTAAATTTAAAGAGATTGAGCGTATAAAAATATCGCGTTTGTTATTAATAAATATTATATTGACTTTTTTTTTTTCATGAAAGGAGTAAAAGTAGCAATTTTAATAAGCGCGCACAGAGCTTGAAAGTACCTCATCGGAACTTAAAATTTTTATAAATCAACAGATTATATCAACACTAAAATGCCGCACCTACG
>CALXOV010000034.1 GCA_944390105.1 uncultured Succinivibrionaceae bacterium | reverse complement strand
AGTTCCAAAACCTAAAAATTTACCAGTCGGATACTAAATAGTATACTCAATGGCGGCTGGGCAAAAATTGAGGGCAATCTGCCCCCAAGAACCATAACTATTTTTCATAAACCGGGGGTAACCCTAATAGTCACCCCCTGCCGCTTTCATCCCTACGCTAAAAGCATAGGGAATTTCGCGGCATTTAGTTAAAGCGCACTACACCATAACCTAGCATTAAACCCGTGAACTACTTCACGCTGACGCATAGGGAATTTTGCGACTTTCATTTAAAGCAAAGACATTAACTCTGTACCGACAAATGATCCGCTTTGTGCTCCACGACAGCAAATTTACGCTCTCATTTGGTGCAAAACTTGGTTATTTTGACCTATTTTTGAACCCGCATCAGAATTATTCAGGTTTTTTGCTCCCTTTTCTTACATTTTGGGCAGTGACAGTGTACAGTGTGCGCAACTTAAATTTTAAGTAGACTTTGACTTTAGGAGAAACAAATCATGTCTTATTCTCAGCAGGTTTTTGATGAATTAAAGGGCCGCTATGCCGATCAGCCCGAGTTCCTGCAGGCCGTGCAGGAAGTTCTGGCCACCCTGCAGCCGGCTTTAGATAAGAATCCGGCTTATCAGAAGAATAAGATTTTAGAGCGCATCGTAGAGCCTGAGCGCATTTTCCAGTTCCGCGTGGAGTGGGTTGACGATAAAGGAGAAATTCAGGTCAACCGCGGTTTCCGCGTACAATTCAATTCTGCGATCGGCCCCTACAAAGGAGGTCTGCGTTTCCACCCTACCGTGAACTTAGGTGTACTCAAGTTCTTAGGCTTCGAGCAGATCTTCAAGAATTCTCTGACCGGCACCCCGATCGGTGGCGCCAAGGGCGGTTCCGATTTTGATCCTAAGGGCAAGTCCGACAATGAAGTAATGCGCTTCTGCCAGGCTTTCATGGTTCAGCTGCATCGCTATATCGGCGCGTTAGTTGACGTTCCAGCCGGTGACATTGGCGTGGGCGGCCGTGAGATCGGTTACCTCTACGGTGCCTACAAGCGCTTAACCACCAAGTACGAAGGAGTACTCACCGGCAAACCTTTAAACTTTGGCGGTTCGCTGGCTCGTACTGAAGCTACCGGTTACGGTACCGTTTACTTTGCCCAGGAAATGCTCAAGGCTCGTGGTGAAAGCTTAGAGGGTAAGAAGTGCGCTGTTTCCGGTGCCGGCAACGTAGCTATCTACTGCTGCGAGAAGCTATATCAAGTTGGCGCTACCCCGGTGACTGTCTCCGATTCTCGCGGCATGATTTACGACGAGACTGGTATCAAGGTTGACGTATTAAAGCAGGTTAAGGAAGTAGAGCGTGCCTCGCTAACCCGTTATGCCGAACTCGTGCCGACCGCCAAATATACCCCGCGCGCAGACTATCCGCAGGGTCGTAACGCGGTCTGGTCGGTTCCGGTATACGCAGCTTTCCCGTGCGCAACGCAGAATGAAGTCAATTTAGACGATGCCAAGTGCCTGTTAGCCAACGGTTGCCAGTGTGTAGCTGAAGGCGCCAACATGCCGTCTTCAATTGATGCCATCAACGAGTTCTTAAAGTCTGGCATCGCTTATGGTCCGGCTAAAGCGGCTAACGCCGGCGGCGTAGCTACCTCGCAGCTGGAGATGGAGCAGAATGCCGGCATGACTGCTTGGAGCTTTGACGAGGTCGACGGCAAGCTACACAAAATCATGACTGGTATTTATGAGGCTGCAGCTGAGACCGCTCGTGAGTTCAATGCTGACGGCAACTTAGTGTTAGGCGCTAATATTGCCGGCTTCCGCAAAGTTGCGGATGCCATGATTGCCCAGGGTGTGCTCTAATTTCCCAGTAGCTAAATAAACATTCCTAATCAGGTAGGGGGGGGGGGGAGTTTCAAGCTCGCCCCTACCACACCGCAATTTACCGGCGTGCCGTTCGGCAGCGGGCGATTTCTCAACTACTTCTAGGCAGCGATTTTAAGCTGCACAGCCATATCCAATTAAGGTTTGCGAGCACTTCGCTCTTGAGCGTGCCACTCAGGACCCTTGACTCTGCTATACGCATGTACGACTTTGACGGGTTGGCGTATGCATGAGCATAGTACGGATTTATCCCTAGCCGAAGCAGTGCCGCTTCCTTAGTTTTGGTGTTCTTCCTGATTTTCCAGTCCAGTTGTCTTATGCTCCGTCGTCTTATCTACCCATCGTAGTTTACTTTAAGGCTGTCGCTCAGTCCGTACCAGAAGTAAATTGTCCACCCCTTATATAGTGGCTCCTGCACATAATCAGAATATCGTCCGCGCTTTTCTGCAACTCCAATAATCACGTCCTCTGCACTACGGCTGAGGCGGTAAGCGTAGCTGTTAGAAGAAAATTTCGGTTCACCCCCCCCCCTCCATCAGCACCTGCGCAATGGCCTGCTACACCAGTCTGTCTATTACATTCGGATCCACAGCGCTATCTTCTCCAGGTTGTCTTTGGGGATATAGACGCGCCAGAACAGCGACGGCCTATAACTGCCGTCCGCAATGGCCTAGCTAAGCAGCTTTGGGTGCGCTCTCATGTACTCTTTGAGTTCATCCGTCCTCATGCCGTTAACGCCGGGAGCGCCTTTATTGGCGATCAGGTATCTCCGTTTTCAGCATGCAGACGACCATGCCCGTAAATTCACACGCCAAACGTGTTGAGATTCAGTCCTTCGTCCTATACTCGCTTGGACTACTATGACCTCAGCTGACTCCTTTGCTTTCGTTGTTACCACGGGAAACAACCTCCCGTGGCAAAAGCCCCCACGGGTAAGCGCATATTCTTTCGCCTCATTTATCCACATCATTTACGTTCCTGCCTCCTGACAAGAATTGGGCTTCACGCCCTCATGCACGCTTACCCAACAGGCCCGCCTTCTATGAGGTTTCTGTACGTTGGACTGAGGTTTTGCCAACGGCTTCCTTCACCCTGCCCATCGCGGGACACGGCTTGCTTTGAGCTAGATCTTGGCCTTGTCTGCCCGTCCACAAGACTTTCACCTGCTGGAAATATGCACATACTGTGCGCACATAAAAAGCCCGCAGCTGCGGGCTTTTTGCTTGGTTCGTTCCCGCTTTAGGGCAAGAGTATTTCCTGCAAACAGGACCTTTTCAGACAATTTTCTTAACATTATCAGTAAAAAAATGATAAATTAGTGCAGAAAAGACGGCTCCTGCCGAAAATAACAAAGAGAAATGCTCTAGGCTTACGCAACGAGGCTTACTATCTATGCAGTGGTATTTCAATCTTAAAGTAAAAACCAAACTCTTCATCAGTTTCGCAATCATCACCGTGCTGGCTCTTATAATCAGCGGCATTGCCCTGCAGTCAAGCATCACCAGTCAGCAGGTAGCAGAAAATATTCACTGGACACTGGTTGAGCGTTACGGCCGCATCAACAATACGCGAGCAGCGCTTACTGAACTTAATAATTTGTGCACGCTTGCCATTGATGATGCCGCAGCAATTGAAAAGGCCGAAGAGCTGTTGCCTACCATACGCCAGGCCATTGATAATCTGCAGGTAAACCGCTTCCCCAAAGAAATCGGAGCGATTAAAGATAGCGGAACACGCTACTTAGAAATTTACGCCAACAGCTTCAAGCCAATGGCGCTGCAGGGCAGCAGCGCTGCGGCTAATGACATCTATACCCATCAAATGCTGCCGCTTGAACATGTGATGTCCACCAATTTAACCGCGGTCATCAATATGCAGCTGAGCGAAGCTACGCAAGAAGCCAATCTGTTAACCGACACTACACCGATCATTATTATTGCAGCGACTTCACTAATTGCGGTAGCTTTTGCCATCATCATTGCGCTACTCTCAGCCGGCTACATCAACCGCAATCTATCTTACGCAATGGATCATGCCAATTTAATTGCTAACTCCGATCTCACCACTAAAGCAGAACCGCGCACTAGCGATGAGTTTGGCCAATTGGTCTCCACCTTTGAGAAAATGCGGCAAAACTTAGCCAAGCATATCCGCGAGGTAACCAACAAATCGCAGCGTGCCATTGAGCTAATGGATCAAGTACGCAACGCCGCCAGCTCCGTACACTCATCTTCTAAGGATGCTGAAAACCGCGCCATCACGGTCGCAGCGGCCTCAGATGAAATGGTTTCCACCACGCAAGATATAGCACGCAACTGCGAGCAGGCTGCATCCACCTCAGAAACTTCACGCAAAATAACCGAAGAGGGTGCCCAGCACTTAGAAAATTCTATCTCCAGCATACATCAGCAGACAGAGCAGACCAAGATGGATGCTAAACTCGTTGAACAGCTGGTAGAACAATCACGCAGCATCGGAGCAATTGTAGAAACAATTGAAGACATTGCCCAGCAGACCAATTTACTGGCACTCAATGCGGCGATTGAGGCCGCGCGTGCCGGTGAAGCTGGACGCGGCTTTGCGGTGGTTGCCGATGAAGTACGAGCCTTAGCCTCGCGCACCTCCAAGTCCACCCAGGAAATAACCGGTATGGTAGAACAGATTCAAAATGATGCCAATGCCGCCTCGGAAAGTATGCAGAACTCGGTAAAGAACATGGATGAGCTCGCCGGATCGACGCAAGAACTAGGCGATACCCTGCAGAACATCATTAGCCACGTCAATGAGGTTAATGGTCAAATCACGCAGATTGCTACCGCTGCCGAAGAGCAGACCACTGCTACTGCAGAAATTTCGAGCAATATGCAAGGTATCACCCAAGCTTCGCAGTCGCTGGCATCGGATGCAGAGCAGGCCTCTAGCAGCATCGATCAGGCGGTGAATGTGCTCAATGACATGCATATGGCTTTAACAGAGTTCAAGCTCTAAACATCAATATCACGGTGTACCCCTTAAGTGCACAATCAAGGGGCCTGCGGGCCCCGTTTATCCCCTTGCTATCTGTTCCTTAACTGCCATCTATCACCCTGCTGCTGCGTGGCTTTTTGTGATGGGAAGCGCATTTTTATGGGGTATAATGATGCCACTCCTTAGCGGATGATGGTGAATTTACCATCATGACGCGCGCTGCACAGCAGCGCGATGCTTAATTAATCAGGTACTAAGTTAAAAATGACCTCTAAAGTTTGTTCCCAATTTGCTCTGGCAGCTGTAGCTGTAGCGCTATTAACTGCCTGCGACGATAATACTTCGGCTAAAGCTGCCGTACAGGCACAGCCTGCAGAAAACAGCGTGATGCAACCTTCCATGCTGCACAAAAGACTCCCTGCTTCGTGCTTTGTTAAAGATTCGGATAATTTATCCTTCTGCATGCCGAGTGATACTCTAATTTATGAGCCCAATACCGACAAGAAAGATCAAGCATCGGTCAATGAGGTTATCGGCGGCTTCTGCGACACTTCGAGCAATATTACTGTACACGGCAATTCCGTGATTTGCTCGTTCCGCCAGAATCGTACCTACAATGCCAATCCGGTAAATCAGCAGGCGATTGTGGCAAGCAATCTGCAGACCGGTGCGGATTACCTTGCCCAAGTAGCTAAGATCCCTGGCATTAAGAATTTAGCGCCCGGAATCTACGTGTTGTACTTAGAGCAGGCTGCCAAAGATGCACCTGCGGTTAATAATGATGTAGCAATACAGATTGAGACCAAGCTGCTCAACCCGGAATTGCGCGTCCACAGCTACATGCTTGACGATCTGCTGACCTTAGAGTCTCTGGCTAAGGGTAATCCGTTTGCCTTAGTTTTCCCTACTTTAAAGAAAGGCGATGTGGTACGCGTCTACATTGACTACCGTAACTATCCGGGAGTATGGAATGTTGACAGCTCGTTGCAGGGACTGCCGTACATCTGGGAAGTTAAAGTAATTGATGTTAAGGATAAAGCTGTTGTAGCTGAACAGCAAAAGGCGCTACAGTTGCGTCAACAGCAGTTGCTGCAGCAGCAAAAAGCCCAGCAGGAAGCTGCCGCCAAAGACGCAGCAGCGGATGCGGGCAACGCTAAAAAATAAGCTTGACCTAAGGCAGCCGCTATGCTGCCTTGCTCAGCCGTACCCGCAGCAATGAGGGTACGGCTTCTTTTTGCCCTAACGCTCGAGGATCCCCCGTTGTCTGCCGCTTAAGCCTGCAGTCCCAGCACTTCTGGCATGCCGTACAGTCCCGGCGCACGTCCCTCTAGCCAACGTGCAGCCCGCAGCGCTCCGCGCGCAAAGGTAGCGCGACTGGAAGCATGATGCTTCAGCTCCACTAGCTCACCATCTGCACAGAACATCACACTGTGGTCGCCTACTATGTCGCCGCCGCGGATGGAAGAAAAGCCGATGGTACCGTACTGACGTTCCCCGGTAATGCCATGACGCCCTGAAACCATCACATCTTTGAGCTCAACTCCACGGCCTAAGGCTGCCGCTTCGCCTAGCGATAATGCGGTCCCTGAAGGAGCATCCACCTTATATCGATGATGCGCTTCAACAATCTCAACATCAGCATCCTGCATAATAGCGGCAGTCTGTTTAACTAAGGCCAATAACATATTGATACCCACTGAGAAATTTGATGCCATCACTAGCGGGATCTTGGCGGCGCAGGCTGCGATTTCCACCTTACCCGCATCATCAAAACCGGTGGTACCCAGTACATAGGAAACACCGTGCTCAGAGGCAAAACGCAATACTTCAAGCGAGCAGGCAGGGCGGGTAAAATCGACAAAGACCTGCGGAAGCGTTTTTAAATCCTGTACAGACGGTACTACTTCTACGTTGCAGCCTGCCGGCAAGGATTGCACATTGCGGTCAATGCCGCAGCATAGCTTTACTCCATCCATACCCATCATGCTGTCATACAATGCGTGTCCCATACGTCCGCTTATGCCGACGATTCCCAGCTTTAACATTCACTGCTCCTTGGTAACTTGTTGAAAAAAATTTAGTAGGTAAAAGATCGGCTCAATTGTACTCAAGTGCATCAATAGCGCAAAGCACAAAACGGCGTTTTTGCCCCAAAATAACGCATTAAAGCAGGTAACGGTTACATTATGCACCGTAAAAGAGCCGTTTATGTAAGCTCCGCGGAAATCTTGGCTAAAGTTTTAGCATAGGCCAAAAGATGTGCTGCAGAACTGACGCCACTTTCCTCAAACCCCAGCGCCCGATAAAAAGCCTGTCCACGCAAATTTCTTACCTCAACTTCCAGCTGTATCTTCGGCGCTCCGGCTTGACGTGAAACTTCCTCAGCTGCATGCATTAAGACCGCCCCCACTCCGCGGCGAAAGTGCTCAGGAGCAATATAGAGCGCCATTAAATATCCAGCGTGCAGCGGCTGCTGCAGGGCAGCAACCCCCACCAGCACATCGGCACTTTCAGCTAAAATCGTCACATAAGAATTATCAGACAGACGTTGCCGCCAAATGGCGCACAGTTCAGGATATGGCGGCAGCGGATAGAGCCTAGCCTCATGCTGAGCCGAGCGCAACTCCAAACGGCTGATGGCCGCTGCATCCGCGAGCGATGCATAACGCAGACTAAAGGTGTCTCTCATTTTCCGCACGATTCTGTCAACAGTACGGCAGCGCTTGCTCGTGTATCTGCAGTAACTACCGCGCCGCCCATCATGCGTGCCAATTCTTCAATCCTCCCTGCAGCATCAAGCTTGATAATTACCGAGGAGGTGCTGCCTCCGTCAGTACTCTTCTGCGCAAGGTACTGTCCATCCGCACAAGCAGCCACCTGCGGCAGATGAGTGACAGTTAGCACCTGTACGCTACGCCCTAAACGGCGCAGCAACTGCCCTACAGCTGAGGCGGTACGTCCCGAAATACCGGTATCGACCTCGTCAAAAATTAACGTAGGGGTAGAACGCATCGAAGCAGTGACCGCCTCTAAGGCCAATGCCAGACGTGAAAGCTCACCGCCAGATGCCACCGCGCCTAAATCCTTAAGCTCCTGCCCGGCATTGGCCGAGAAGACAAAACGGATTTCATCGCGTCCCTGCGCCCGTGGCTTTACTCCTTCCTCAGTCCACAGATCAATGGCAAAACGTCCATCGGGCATCGCTAAGGTAGCAATCAGTGCACTTACCTCTGAGCTTAAACGCGCAGCTGCCTGCGCTCGGGCCGCACTTAAATCCGCAGCCGCGCTTTCGTACTCATGCCGCGCCACCTTGACCTCAGCCGTAGTAGCTTCAATTTTCTCGCGTAGCGATAAAAACTCACTTAGATCCTGCTCAACCTTTTCCTGCACCGCATAAAGCTCACCAGGCTCTACCCCAAAGCGGCGCGCAGTATCATGGCACAGTGCTAAGCGCGCATTGAGCTCACTTGCATCCTCAGGCTGCAGATTTGCAAGGGCAGCACTTAAATCAGCGCGTGCACTGTCCAGCATAATTAAAGCCTGATTGAGCTCCTGCACAATCGAGCCTAAATTAGAGTCAAGATTCTGCACCGCAGTTAAATCGTGCAGTCGTGCCTGCAGAATATCGATAATATTGTGCTCATCACTATTAAGGCAACTTTCGGCCAAAGTAACAGCATCTTGCAACCTCTGCGCGTGCATGCTTTTATCAAAACGTGCCACTAAATTCTCGTAGTCACCCTTTTTGAGTCCAAGCTTACTTAAAATTTCTTTTTCATAGCGCAGGCTTTTATAGCGCAGCGCCCCTTCTTTCTGTGCAGTAGCCAAAGCATTTAAATAACTGCGGCGTTCCTGATAGCGCCCAAAACAGCCGCGCACCCGTGCAACCTTATCATCAAGACCGCCAAAACTATCAACCAACGACAGCTGATAGCTACTGTCCAATAGCTTATAACTTGCATGCTGGCCGTGAATACTGATGAGATCGGCTGCTAGTTCCTTCATTAAGGTGATAGTAGATAAATGTCCATTGACATAGGCTTTATTCTTGCCGTCGCGACTGACTACCCGCCGCAGCACCAGCTCATCTTCATTTTCTGCAGTGAGATCAAGCTGCTTTAACTTCTGCTTAAGATCGTCATTAATGGAAAACAAAGCCGCTGCTTCTGCCTTATCCGCCCCATCGCGAATTAAGCTAGCCGATGCCTTACCGCCTAAGGCCAGACTCAACGCATCAATCATTAAAGATTTGCCTGCGCCGGTTTCACCTGTAATGCACAACAGCCCCGGACCAAACTCAAGGGACGTACGTGCACTTAAGCCTATATTAATTGCCGAAAGTTCAAGCAGCATAACTATTCTCTAGATTAAGGGTTGACCCCAGCCTAATTTTTGCCGCAACAAGCTGTAGTAATCGTAGCCTTCAGGATGAATCAGCGTCAAAGCAGTGCGGTGCGGACGAATCAGCACAGAGCATTTGGTGTCGGCACGCAGGCTGACCTGTCCATCGCAGTTGATATTTACCCACTCAGGGCTATCGCTTTCATTAATAAAGTCAATGCGCACCTCAGACTTGCCGGGAATAATGATAGGCGAGCAGTTCAGCGACTGCGGAAACATCGGCACTAAGGCCAGTACATCTAAGTGCGGCTCAATGATAGGCCCGCCTGCGGATAAAGAATAAGCTGTAGATCCAGTCGGGGTTGTGATGATGATGCCGTCGCCGCGCAGCGTATACATGTAGCTACCGTTAATCGACACTTTAAACACCATCATGTGCGCCATCATTCCGGAGTGAATGACGGTCTCATTAGTAGCCAGAGATTGTCCTACCAGTTCTCCGGCACCATCATCATCCTCGCGAAATACGCGCATATCCAAAATCATGCGCTCTTCTTTAACATAGCGTCCCTGCACAACCTTGGACAAGGACGCCCGCAACGTCGCCGGCGATACATCAGTCAGCAAACCTAAATGTCCGCGATTGACGCCCAGCATAGGCACCTGCAGATCAACTAGGGTACGCGCCGCCCCCAGTACCGAGCCGTCGCCCCCCAACACAATGATTAAATCCAGATCTTTAATCTGCTTGCGCGAAACGGCAGGCAGTTGCGGTAAATTAAAGCCCACCGAGGTAGTCTGCTCAATATAAGCTTCAACCCCAAGCTCCTTGAGCAGTTGCGCCAATTCGAGAATAGCGCCGCCCAGCGGCCGACGAAAAACTTTAGAGACAATAACTGCGCGCTTAATAGGTTTCTGCAGCTCGTGCTGTGTCATGATACTTTTATCCGCAAAACAGGCGATGTTAGTCGCCCCCTGCTCTCATGTTAGCACAAAGCCTGCAGCTGCACAGTCCCAGTACAGAAGTTTGCTACAGTCCATCCTTTATCTTTGCCGAAGCAAACCGACTTTTTTTTGATATTTCTGCAAACTTTTATCAAAACTTAAGTGTGCCGGGAACTATCTGTTATCATGCGGAAGCCTGACTTTTATACGACGCAGACTTCAGCGCTGATAAGATTTCCTCGCTGAAGAATATACCCGCAGCAGCTTAAGCGGCTGGGGAAACTGCATGTGCCAACAGTTTACTTGCATGATTTTATGCTCGACAATAAATATTATTTGGGCATCGATCTTGGATCGACTACCGTTAAATACGTACTGCTAAATGCTCAAGGGCAGCTCCTGCAGCAGGACTATGTACGCCACCAAAGTGCGGTTTTTTCTACACTTTTAGCCTGTCTGCAAGATCTGGAGTCCTCCTTCCCTCAAGCTAAGGTATATGTTAATTTCACTGGCTCCGCAGCCTTAGCCTTAGCTGAATATTTAAAGCTTGGCTTTGTACAGGAAGTCATTGCTGCTAGCACCTATTTAAAGCAATTACCCGAGCCGATTGACACCTCCATCGAATTAGGCGGCGAAGACAGCAAGATCCTCTTTTTATCAGGCGGTATGGAGCTTCGCATGAATGAAGCCTGCGCCGGGGGGACCGGCGCCTTCATTGATCAAATGGCTTCCCTTCTTAATACCGATGCGTCAGGCCTCAATGAAATGGCCAAACATGCGCAAAAAACCTATCCGATAGCCTCGCGCTGCGGCGTTTTTGCCAAAACCGACTTAGTTGCACTGCTCAATCAAGGCGCAGCTAAAGAAGATATTGCAAAATCCATTTTTGATGCCGTATGCGAACAGACAATTTCAGGCCTAGCCTGCGGACGTAGCATTGAAGGACGAGTATGCTTTCTAGGCGGCCCGTTGAGCTTTTTAAGTGAACTGCGCGCTTCTTTCTGCACACGTTTGCAATCAGAAAAAACGCACTTTGCTGATTTAAAGGATACGCAGTACGCTATGGCTCATGGGGCGGCCTTGGAGGCACTGCGTGTACAAAATGACCCTTTTGCCGAAAATAAGCCGGCTGTCAAACCGCTGCCAGACATCATTCAGACGCTCGCGACCGCTAACTTTAAGCCAGAGAGCAGTACCCTGCCCGCTCTGTTTAAAGATGAAGCAGAGCTTAAAGCATTTCAGGCACGTCATCAACAGGCCTGTTTACAGACTTATCCCTTAGCCCAGGCACAAGGTAATTTATATTTAGGCATTGATTTAGGCTCCACTACCGTAAAGAGCGTGCTGATTGACGATAAGATGCAGCTACTTGACAGCTTCTATGCCGGCAATGAAGGATCGCCGCTCAATAAGCTTTTGCCTAAAATCCAAGCTCTTCTGTCGTCCATTCCGCCTACAGCAAAGCTCGCTGCTATCTGCACCACCGGTTACGGCGCCGCTTTGGCCAAAGCGGCGCTCAATGCACAGTATGCCGAAGTTGAGACCATGGCTCATCAAAAAGCTGCATGCGCTTTTGATCCTAATACCTCCTATGTCATTGATATCGGAGGACAGGACATGAAATGCATTAAGGTCAAGCACGGCATTATTAAGGATATGCAGTTAAATGAAGCCTGCTCATCGGGCTGCGGTTCTTTTATTGAAACCTTTGCCAAACAGCTGAATTTAACCTTAACGCAGTTTGTACAGTCCGCCGAAAAATCAACCAATCCGGCCGACTTAGGCACGCGCTGTTCTGTTTTCATGAATTCAAAAGTCAAGCAGGCGCAACGCGATAACGTGCCACTGCCGGATATTGCCGCCGGTTTGTGCTTCTCGATTGTGCGCAATGCTCTGTATAAAGTGTTGCGGATCCACGACAGCGCTGAACTCGGTTCCCACGTGGTGGTGCAGGGCGGAACTTTCCTTAACGATGCAGTGTTGCGGGCATTTGAACTGCTCATCGGAAGGGAAGTGATTCGCCCCAACATTGCCGGACTGATGGGCGCTTTCGGTGCTGCCCTCTTGGCACAAGAGCGCTATCTGCATGACAGGCAGGAACTTGTCATTAAAGATGATTATTTTGATTTAAGCAAAATTAAAATACGTCAGTTCCGCTGTAAAGGCTGCAGCAATCACTGCCTACTGACCATGAATACCTTTCTGTCAGGACAGAAGCATATTCACGGCAATCGTTGCGACTTTGCCCTCAAGACCGGCATTAAAAATAAAGAGCGTAACGAATTTATTGAGTTCAAGCTTGCTGCACTGTTTGACCGCGAAGTGCTGCCTGCTGAGCAAGCGTGTGGCGTTGTAGGTATTCCGCGCGTACTGAATATTTACGAGCACTATCCGTACTGGCACGCTCTGTTTTCGGCACTTGGCATGCGTATTGAGCTGTCGCCTCTAACCACCAAAGAAATTGCCGAGCTGGGCAACATCACTATTCCTTCGCAAAGCTTGTGCTATCCTGCCAAGCTTACCCACGGACATGTATCCTATCTGGCCAATTTAGGCGTCAAGGATATCTTCCTGCCGTGTATTCCGCGCGAGGCCAAGGTGGACAGCTCAATGGCCGACAGCTATGCCTGCCCGGTTGTCGGAGGCTATCCCGAAGCCTTAAAGCTCAATGTGATTACCCAGCATCCTGGACTAAAGATTCATACCCCTTTCCTTGATATTTCCAAGCGCAGTACTGTACTACGTGCTGTAAAGGAATGTTTCCCCGACCTGCCGGCACGAGAAATTAAGCAGGCCATCGCAAAAGCGCAACAGGCGCTTTCCGCCTATCGCGAGGAGTTGCGTCAAGCCGGCGAGCGCATGACCGCTAAAGCCGAGGAAGAGGGCAAAACCTTAATTGTGCTGTCGGGGCGCCCATATCATATCGATCCTTTAATCAATCATGGTATTCCATCGCTCATTTCTTCAATGGGTACCATCGTCGTTACTGAAGATGCGATTTTTCATTTAGCCAAGCAGCAGCCTAAACTCGATGTAGTCAATCAGTGGGCTTTCCATAGCCGCTTGTATAAGGCGGCGGAATTTGCGGCTGAAAGACCGAACGTACAGCTGGTGCAATTAGTATCATTCGGCTGCGGTATTGATGCCATTACCTCCGAGCAAGTGCGCAAAATCCTGGAGCGTCATGACAAGATCTACACTATGCTCAAGATTGATGAAGGCGATACCCTTGGTGCCGCTAAAATCCGCATAAAGTCGCTTTTATGCGCGGTTAATGCTGACGCGATGACCAAGCTTAGTGGTGAGAGCGTACATCAGCAAAAACGCGATAAAGGCGTACCTAATGAGCTACGTACGCTCTACGTGCCGCAAATGGCGCCTATTCACTTCCCGATTTTAACCTCCGCCTTAAAGGCCTTGGGCTATCGGGTAGAGCTACTACCTGAAGTCAATGACAAGGCCATTGAACTCGGTCTTAAGTACGTCAACAATGATGCTTGCTATCCAGCGATTGTCGTCATCGGACAGCTGATCGAAGCCTTAGTCAGCGGAAAGATTGATGCCGAGCGCGCTGCGCTCCTGCTGGCACAGACCTGCGGTCCCTGCCGCGCCACCAATTACCCGGCACTGTTGCGCTGGGCTCTCCATGATTTGGGCTTTGACAAAGTGCCTATCGTCACACTGTCAAGCTATGACTTAGATACCGATGCCCTGCATTTAAAGCTCGGTCTACATGGCTTGTACCGCTTGATGAAAGGGATTTTACTTGGTGATCTGCTACAAAAGCTGTATTTCCATACTAAGACCTATGAAAGAGTCAAGGGTAGTAGCGATGAAGTACTCAAAGCCATGGTGGATAAATGCTCAGCATACATGTTAAGTGCGCAGCGCCGCCACAACTTCGTCAAAATCATCCACGCCATAGTGCAGGCCTTCTCGCAAATTGAGCTCAATGAAAGCAAGAAAAAGCCTAAAGTCGGCATCGTCGGCGAGATTCTGCTCAAATATCACCCTAAGGCTAATCTGGATTTGATGAATCAGCTGATTGAAGAAGGAGCTGAGCCAGTCATTGGCGACATTTCAAGCTTCCTGCTCTACTGTCTGAATGACAGCATTTTCCAAGCCAAATACATGAAGGGCTCTTGGGTAAAGGCCACCGGTTCATGGCTGATTGCGCATCGCTTCAATCACATGCGCAATGTGATCATCCGCGCGCTGGAACAGAGTAAATTTGAAAGCTTAACTCCGTTTAATGACTATAAACAAGCCATTGAAGGGCTGGTCAGTGCCGGTCAGCAGGCGGGTGAAGGTTGGCTGCTGACTGCAGAAATGATCGACTACATTGAGCACGGCGTCAATAACGTGTTGTGCGTGCAGCCCTTTGCCTGCCTGCCCAACCATGTGACCGGCAAAGGCGTGATGCGCGCTATCCGC
This sequence comes from uncultured Succinivibrionaceae bacterium, assembly GCA_944390105.1. Taxonomy (GTDB): domain Bacteria; phylum Pseudomonadota; class Gammaproteobacteria; order Enterobacterales; family Succinivibrionaceae; genus Avisuccinivibrio. The sequence continues at coordinate 10,649 of CALXOV010000034.1, read as the reverse complement.
ATGGGCTATGAAGATGCCAATTTGTGCAGCATTGACTTTGAAGCCGGCACCTCACAGTCCAATGTAGCCAATCGTCTAAAACTGTTCTTAACCCAAGCCAAAGAGCTGGAACAGAAAAAAGCCTGCGGTAGCGTAAACTTTAAAGAAGTTTAGCTCAAAGAGACTCCAGCAAGCCGCTGCTCCCCATCTTAATGAGAGCAGCAGGCTTTTATCTGCCGCTTACATCAACGCCGAGGATGCCTCCGCTATTGAGCGTTAACACAAAATTAATTCTACCCCTAAGCGGCGGATCCCTTCGGCGACATCTACATCTAAATGCTTATCAGTAATAATGGTGTCAAGCTCTTTCAGAGCCCCCACCTCAAAGAGCTGAGTGATGCCGTATTTGCTACTATCAGCAACTAGCACGCGTTTAGATGACTGCGCCAGCAATGCCGATTTAATAAAAGCCTTTTCATAAGTCGGAGCAGTTATGCCGGTATCGAGCTTAAAAGCATTACAGCTTAAAAACGTATAAGTCGGATGAATTTTGCTCAACATTGACGTAGCATGCGGACCGATACACGACTGCGAACTCCAGTCTACCGAACCGCCGGTTACCGACACTTCAATTTGCTGATAGTCTGCCAGCAGCAGACCGATGCGCAGATCGGGCGTAATTACCCGCACTGGCATATTAATAATATTAAGCGCAATCTGATAAGTGGTGGTCCCCGCATCAAGCACAATTGAATCATTGGGATGGATCATGGCAGACGCTGCCGCCGCGATCGCCGCTTTTTCCGGCGCATGGCGGCCCTGCTTTTCAGAGGTAGTAGGCTGGGCCGGCACATAGCGGTTTAAAGTCACGCCGCCGTGAACGCGATACACCACCCCTTCATTGTCCAAGCGAATCAGCTCACGGCGAATCGTGGCCGCTGACATGCCTGTGACCTTAACTAATTCATTCACCGTCACCAGATTATGCAGCTTTAAATAATCAATAATGAGCTTGGCCTTTTTAGTATCGCCCGTCATCTGCACCTCCTGATGAATGTACCATCCATATTTAATTTAGTTCTTATTATGCCCAAATAATGCTTAATTATCAAGATAATATCACACCACTTCTACTAAAACTAAAGGACTGCTTCCTCCTTAAGCGCATTCTTTGCATTTTCATCAGGCTTTAATAGCAGAGCAGCTTATACTCTAAGGCGCAACCTTGCCTATATGGAACAATAAAATTAATTTGCTTATATTTCAAATTATTAATTTTTATAAAATTCTTAAAATTTGACTTTTTAGTCATCCCCCCCCCTTGCGCACTCAGTTATTTCATCCCTATGGCATTGTCGCCGCAGTACCTTAGCTGATGTCATATCATCAAATCTAGCGTGATCTTAATCACAATATTATATTTTTGATTATATTTAATCGCAAAGGATAAAATATAATCAACTAAAAATAATCAAGGGGAAAATACAGTATGCGTATGTTCATCATTGCCGACGATTTAACCGGGGCCAATGACAGTGCAGCTCAACTGCGCCGCTGCGGTCTGACGGCGAACGTAACTATTTATCCCTTTAATACTCCATTACATAGCTCCTGTGATGTACTGGTACTTGACACAGAAAGCCGGGATCTGCCGCCTGCTCAAGCGCGTACGGCCGTGCGCGCAGCTTGTGATTATATTCAATCACAAAATGTATCAGCCATCATTTATAAAAAAGTTGACTCAACGTTGCGCGGGCATGTGGGAGCTGAACTTGAAACCGTAATGCAATGTCTATCGCTGAATACGGCTGTATTTGCGCCAGCTTTTCCAGAATCAGGCCGCACCACCATACATGGACGGCAGCTCCTCAATGGGATCCCGCTAGAAAATACCGAGCTTGCCCTTATTCCCAAAAGCCCGGTAAATACTTCCTATATTCCTGACATTCTGCGTCAAGGTACCAGCTTGCAGACACGCTTAATTCCGCTCGATACGCCACTGACTGCACTTAACGCGTTTGCTTCCAACTCGAATGACAATCAAGTACTGATTGTCGATGCGCAGAATCCGCAGGATTTAATGCAGGCAGCGGCCTATGCCTATCAGTTGCGCCCTTGCCTCATTGCCGGATCTGCAGGTCTTGCGCGAGCATTAAGTAAAAGTCCGTGCTTTACCCTGACGTCCAATGTCTCTGCCCCAGCACAGCCCCTATCACCCGTAAAACGCCTGCTTATCCTTTCTGGTTCCATCAGCGCAGTAAGTCAGAAACAATGCCAAGTCCTGCGCGAGAATACAGCGTGTAAAACATTTTTACTTGATCCGGAAGGAGCTTTGGCCTCCCCTGAAACGGAGGCGCAGCGACTTGCCGCTTTAATTGCCACTGAAGCGGCGAACGCTGACTGTGTACTAGTCAGCGGCGCCTTAAGCCCGGACGATGTGGCCCAGTGTCGGCACACGGCAGAAAAAATGCAACTGTCTTTTTTCACTGCCGGCGAGCGCTATGCCAAGACCATGGCTGCTTTAATGCGGCTTATTGCACAGGATTTTGCCGGCTACGTGATGACCGGCGGCGACACCGCAGTACATGCTTGCCGCGCCGTGCAAGCTGATGTGTTGCAGCTTGAAGGCGAGATGGAAAACGGCATTGCAGCCTGCCGTATTGTAAGCGGACCACTACAGGACCGCATCTTAGTGAGCAAAGCCGGCGCTTTCGGCACTCCGCAGACCTTTTTACATGTTTACCAAGCATTAATCATGCATCAATGATTAAAACAAGGAAGGTAAGTCCACAATGAAAAAACCTATATTAGGCATAACCATGGGTGATCCTGCCGGCATTGGCTCTGAGATCACCGTCAAATCTCTGCTCAAGCCTGAGCTCTATCAAAAATGTATTCCGGTAGTATTCGGCGATGCGCAGCAGCTGCGCCGCGCCACAGCAATGCTCAAGGCCCCGGTTGAAGTACACGCAATCTCCCATCCCAGTGAGGGGCAGCCTTGCACACAGCGTATTGAGGTGGTTGATCTACACAACGTACCAGCAGACGTACCGTTTGGTCAGGTCAATGCGGTATGTGGCAAGGCTGCCTATGAATATATTGCAAAGGCCGTAGAGTGCACTAAAGATTTCTCCATTCATGCCATTGTCACTGCTCCGCTTAATAAAGAAGCGCTGCATCAAGGTGGCTGTCCGTATCCTGGGCATACCGAGATCTTAGCCAGTCTTACCGGCACGAAAGATTATTCAATGATGCTAGTTGGCCCCAAGCTGCGTGTCATTCACGTATCCACGCATATTTCACTGCGTAAGGCTTGCGATGCCTGCACTAAAGGACGCGTACTTAAGGTCATTCATTTAGCTGACGAGACCTTAAAGCTGATGGGCTTTGCCAATCCGCGCATTGCCGTATCCGGTCTCAATCCGCACTGCGGCGAAGGCGGATTATTCGGCGATGAAGAAATAAAGGAAATCATTCCTGCGGTACAAGCGGCTAAAGCTGAAGGCATCAACGTCAGCGGACCGATTGCGCCGGATACGGTATTTCACCGCGCAGCAAATAAGAGCGAATTTGACATTGTGGTAGTGATGTACCACGACCAAGGTCATATCCCCCTTAAGGTCTTAGGCTTCTCCTCAGGCGTCAACGTCACGGTAGGCCTGCCTTGTATCCGCACCTCGGTTGATCATGGAACCGCTTTTGAAATTGCAGGTCGAGGCATTGCTGACTGTGAATCAATGGACACTGCGCTTGAATTAGCTGCCGTGATGGCAACCACCCGCTTTAAGGATAAGTTGCAGTAAATAATTCTGCCAATGTTTTGTTATATATAGTTTTTTAGAATGTTGCAAGGAGTAACATCATGTTTAAACCCTATGGCGTCATTACCCCGGTCTTAACTGCCCTTGATGAGCAGGAGAAATTTAATCCAAAGGCCTATGCTAAGTTCATCGATCATTTAATTGAACATGGCGTGCACGGCATTTTCGCCTTAGGTACCAACGGCGAATTCTATGCCTTCTCAATGGAAGAAAAGCTCGAGATCATTAAGACTGCCATTGAGGCGGTAAAAGGCCGTGTTCCAGTCTATGCCGGCACGGGCTGTGTAACCACCAAGGAAACGGTTGAACTGACGCAACGCGTCAGCAAAATGGGTGGTGTGGACTGCCTGTCAGTAATTTCACCGTACTTCGTCAGCATCACGCAGGACGATCTCTTCCGTCACTACAAGGCCGTCGCCGAATGTACCGACCTGCCAATTCTGCTCTACAACATTCCAGCCCGTACTGGAAACAATATTGCTTTCCAGACCGTCAAGAAACTGGCGCAATTTAACAACATCATCGGCATCAAGGACAGCTCTGGCAATTTCGATAACACCTTAAAGTATATCGAAAATACCGATCCGCGGCTGTCTGTACTCGCCGGTTCTGATTCCCTCATCTTATGGACTCTCCTTGCCGGCGGCGCTGGCGCTATCTCCGGATGCTCCAATGTATTCCCGGATCTCATGGTCTCAATTTACAACCTGTTTAAGGAAGGCAAGATTGCCGAGGCTAATGAAGCCCAGAAGAAGATTCGCCCGTTCCGCAATGTGATGCAGATGGGCAACCCGAATTCCGTGGTCAAGCGCGCCGCTCAACTTTTAGGCTATGACGTAGGACCTGCCCGTGCTCCGTCTAACGTTGAAAACAAAGCCATTGACGATGCATTGCTTGAAGTCTTCAAGCTCTACAAGTAAGGAGTATGCAATGCCTAAAGTCATTATTACTCAGCCGTTACATCAAGACGGCATGGCGATTTTAAACGCGGCGGGTTTTGACACAGATGTCTCCAACGGTGGCACACCGGAGGAATATCTGCCCTACGTTAAGGATGCAGACGGCCTCATCATTCGCATTGGTCACATCGACCGCGCCACTATGGAAGCGTGCCCGAACCTAAAGGTGATCGGCCGCCCGGGCGTAGGTGTAGATAACGTCGATGTTAAAGCTGCTACCGAATTGGGTATTCCGGTAGTAATTGCGCCGGGTGCAAATACCCGTTCGGTCGCTGAGTGCGCATTTACCATGATGCTAACTGCCGCCAAGGACATGGTACGCGCCGATCGCGAACTGCGCAAAGGCAATTGGGCTATGCGTAGCGAATATCGTGCCTATGAACTCTACGGCAAAACCTTGGGCCTCATCGGTTACGGCCATATCGGTAGCATCCTTGCTACCCTGTGCCACGCTATCGGCATGCAGGTCATGGTATATGACCCTTTCGTCAAGCCGGAAAAAGTAGCAGCTGAAGGCTATCAGTACTGCGCTACCGTCGATCCGATTGTGGAGCAGGCCGATGTGATTTCGCTTCATGTACCGCTAACTGATGAAACGCGCAATTTAATTGCTGCCCCACAGCTTGCCCAGATGAAGAAGAATGCCATCTTAATTAACTGCGCACGCGGCGGAATCATCAACGAAGCGGACCTGAAGGTCGCTCTTGAGCAGCATCAGATTATGGCCGCCTGCCTTGATGTATTTGAGCACGAGCCGCTGACTCCAGACGATCCTCTGCTCACCTTAGATAATGTCATCGTCTACCCACACATGGCAGGTCAAACTAAGGAAGCTGCTTCCAATGTAGCCTCCGGCGCTGCTAAGGGGGTGGTGGCTGTTATCAACGGTGAAAAGTGGCCATATGTGTGCAACCCGCAAGTGTATCAGCATCCGCGCTGGAATAAATAATCGGAGGGATAACAAATAAAATGTCAGCCATTGGACTTATCCGCCGCATCGTTGAGGGGTGCGGATCTTTAGACAACATTGCCGCTGAGGTTCAGTCTTTCGGCGCCAAGCGCGTGCTGATGGTCACTGACAAGGGCGTGTACAGCTTAGGTCTGACTAAGGGCGCGGAAGCGGCCTTAGCCTCAGCCGGTCTTGAACTGTGTATTGAAAGCGAGGTTCCGCCGGAACCGACGCAGGCGCAGGTGCAGGCTATTTTTGATAAGGCTGTCGGCTTTAATGCAGACTTAGTGCTTGCCATCGGCGGCGGCTCAGCCATGGATACGGCCAAGCTCATCGCACTAATGCTCCGCAATGATCTCAACGTGCAAGATCTGCTTGACGGTAAGCGTCCGCAAAGCCGCAAGGTTCCGCTTATCATGGTACCTACGACCGCCGGCACCGGCTCGGAGGCTACCCCTAACGCCATCGTCTTGGTACCCGAGCAGAATCTTAAAATTGGCATTGTCTGTGATCTGATGGTATGCGACGTGGCGATTTTAGATGCCAAGCTTACAGCCGGACTTCCGCAGGCCATTACCGCCAATACCGGTATTGATGCACTGTGCCATCTGATGGAATGCTATGTATCCAAGAAGCACAATCCGTTAAGTGACGGCTTTTGTCTGCGCGGCATCAGCCTCATCGCCCGCAGTCTGCGCCGCGCCTACACTGACGGTACAGACCTTGCCGCACGTTCCGACATGCTATTGGCCTCGTGCTTTGGCGGCATTGCCATTGCTGGCTCTAGCACTGTTGGTATCCATGCACTGTCCTATCCCTTAGGCGGGCGTTACCACATTCCCCATGGATTATCCAACGCTATTTTGATGCCTTACATCATGGAAGAGAACGCGCCGTACTGTCTTGAGCGCTACAGCGATATTGCCAAGGCAATGGGCCTAGATACCGCAGGCAAGAGTGCCGAGGAAGTGGCGCAGATGTTAGTCAAAGAGCTCTATGAACTCAATCGCTTCCTGAACATTCACTGCGACCTTAAAGCTAAGGGCATCACTTTAGATGTAGTGGATGAGCTGACAGCCGCGGCCGCTAAGGTAACGCGCCTTTTAAGCAACAACCCCAAGGACTTAAGCCCAGACGACATGAAGCGCATTTATCGCCGCCTCATTGCCGATAACGCTTAATATTTTGGAGAAAATAGATGAATAACAAACGAAACGATCTGATCACCGGCATTGTGCTGGCGCTCTTTGCATTGTGGTACTTCTACGAAGCACTGAGCATCCGCATCTTTGCCGGTATGGGCAAGGCGGTGGTTAATTCCACCACCATGCCGAAGATCTGGGCCGTCTGCTTGCTTCTGCTGGCCGGCGCGCTGATCCTGCGCTCGCTCAGAACTCCGGCACCGAAAGATGCCAAGAGCGGCTCCGGCTTCAACCTTGGGGCTTGGGTCAAGGCTAATTATGAGGTTTTCCTAACCTTTGCTGCGCTGTTTTTGTATGCAGCTTTAATGGAGCCGCTGGGCTTCATTATCTCTAGCATTCTCTACATTTTTGCGCAAACCTTGATCCTGATGGATAAGGGGCACCGCAGCTACGTTAAGGCCTTAGTCATTGCTGTAGTCTGCTCTGTAGCTTCCTACGCGCTCTTTGTCTACTGGCTGGCGGTACTGCTGCCGGTCGGCGCAATCTTTGAATAGGAGATGTGACATGTTAGCTGACATTATTCCCGGCTTGATGTCCGTACTTACGCCAACAGTACTATTCTTTATCATCTTTGGCGTATTCGTCGGCATCATCTTCGGCTCCATCCCCGGTCTTACTGCCACCATGGCCATTGTGATGTTCCTACCGGTAACCTATACCATGTCGCCAATTGAGGGCGTGTCCACCTTGGTGGCCCTCTACGTAGGCGGCATTTCAGGCGGTCTCATCGCTGCCATTCTGCTCAATATTCCCGGTACGCCATCCTCGATCGCAACCACCTTTGACGGAACGCCAATGGCCCGCAAAGGCGAGGCCGGTAAGGCTTTGGGCGTCGGTGTGGTGTTCTCTTTCTGCGGAACCATCATTGGCCTGCTCGTCTTAGTGCTGGTCTCCCCGCTGCTGGCCGCTTTTGCCATTAAGTTCGGTCCGTATGAGTACTGTACCTTAGCGCTCTTTGCCCTGTCACTGGTAATTTCCTTAACCGGACGTGATCTGGTTAAAGGTCTTATCAGTGGTCTATTGGGCGTGATGCTCGCCACCGTAGGTCTGGCCCCGGTAGATTCAGCCAAGCGCTTTACCTTTGGCATGGTTGATCTCAATGCCGGTTTCTCGCTTTTAACACTATTAATCGGCTTATTTGCCATTACCGAAGTAATTAAGGCAGCAGAAGACGTGCGCAAACCGGTCACTGCCAAAATTGAAACCAATGTGCGCATTAAAGGATTCGGTTTCTCCTTTGCCGAGTTCTGGTCGCAAAAGCTCAATTTACTGCGTTCATCGGCCATCGGCATCGTCATCGGCATTCTACCGGGCATCGGCGGTGCTATCTCCGGCATGCTCGCTTACACCGCTGCTAAAAATCAGTCCAAGCATCCGGAGAAGTTCGGTACCGGCATTATGGACGGCGTAGTCGCCTCGGAATCGGCAAATAATGCCGGCATTGGCGGCGCCTTAATTCCACTCTTGACCTTAGGTATTCCAGGAGATGCGGCTACGGCCATGCTACTAGGCGGCTTAATGGTCCATCAGATTGCCCCGGGTCCGCTTATTTTCGATAAGAGCGGCGTGGAAGTATTCGGCATCTTCTTTGCCTTAGCAATATCGGCTGTTGCAATGCTGATTATTGAGCTCTTTGGCATCAAGATCTTCATCCGCGTTCTTAAGGTGCCAAAGTACCTGCTACTACCGGTCATCATGGTCCTGTGCGTCATTGGCGCCATCGGTAATGCCAACCGCATGTTTGACGTGTGGTCTGTTATGGTCTTCGGCGTCATGGGCTATCTGCTCATCAAAGCCAAGATCCCGCATGTGCCGATGATCTTAGGCTTCATCTTAGGACCGATTTTCGAGCTGAACTTCCGCCGCGCCGTACAGCATGCGCAGATTGATCCAAGTGGCGTGTTCTCGCACCCCATCGCCATCTGCTTCTTTGTCGTAACTATTATTGTGGTGATCTTCTCCCTGCGCCGTCAGCGCAAAGAAGCCGCACTACTGAAAGCTTCAGAAGAATCTTAATTTAAGGAGATGTGTTATGAAGAAATTTGCAACTGCTTTAACCTTTGCCGCCGCTCTAACGGTAGGAGCCGCCCCGGCTGCCTTCGCTGAAGACGACTATCCGAGCCAGACCATCACCATGATCTGCTCCCATGGCGCCGGCGGTGATACCGACTACAACACGCGCTTAATTTCACGCCTGTTAGAAAAGCGCTTAGGTGTCAGTGTGGTGGTCAATAATGTGACCGGCGCCAACGGTTCCATCGCCTTAACTCAATACAAGGACGAAAAGCCCGACGGTTACACCATTGTCGGCACCAACGCCATGTCATTAGCTTCCAATGAAGCGTCTGGTCTGTCGGACTTTGGCTACGACGCCTTTGAGGTGATTTCAGTCTACGGTAAACAGTGCGGTGAAAACCTGTTGGTACGCGCTGATGCTCCCTACAATAACTTAGAGGAGCTGATTGCTGCCACGCAGAAAGATCCGGATACCATTACCTTAGGCGTAGCCATGGGCGGTTCTTCCTATATCGCTGGTCTCATCATGCAGATGGATAAGGACGCCAAATTTGCTATGGTTGACGCAGGAGGTGACGGCGCCGAGCGCATGACCTCGCTTTTAGGCGGTCACATTGATGTCACTATCGCACCGTATACGCTGGCCAAAGAATATATTGAGTCAGGCAAAGTGAAATCACTGTGCACACTGATGTCCGACCGTCTGCCAGCCACTCCGGATATTCCGACAGCGCGTGAGTCCGGCGTGCCGAATCTAATGATCGACACCCTGTACGTACTGCTCGCCCCGAAGGGCACCCCGAAAGAAATTGTCGATAAGCTCAGCGCCACCGTAGTCGACATCGTCAATAACGATCCTGAGTACAAGGAAGCCATCATGAACTTCAACTTCCAAGAGCCGTATGGCTTAAATGTTGAAGACTCAATCGCTCGCTTGAAGGCGCAGCGTGAACACATGATGTCTTACGCTAAGTACTTACAGTAATGTTGGCAAAGTTTGGCAGCTAATCCTGCTGCCAAACAGTGTTTCCCCCTAAAGCAGGAGCCCCGTGCTCCTGCTTTTTTGTTACTAACCACTCCCTGCCCTATCTTCAGTCATATGCCTGCGCGCGCTGCCTGTATACAAAAAGCGTGAGATAAACAACAGTGCTGCTGTCAAACCTTTTGCTAAGATGGCGCTTAGCCACATTCAGCTCGTATTACCTCAGGAGCCCTCATGAAAATCGGCATTATACGTTGTCGCGCCACCGAAAATTACTGTCCTGGAACCACCGACTTTAAAACACTCGCCCTGCGTAAGGGAAGTTTTGCCAGTCTTCCTGAGGATGAAGAACTGGAGCTTGTAGGCTTTATCAGCTGTGGCGGCTGCCCGGGCAAAGATGCGGTGTTGCGCGCCCGCGAGTTAATGCGCCGCGGTGCGGAGTGTATCGCCTTTGCTTCCTGCATCCGCCAAGGCAATCCTTTAGGTTTTCCCTGTCCACAGGCGGAGAATCTTATCAATGCAGTCAAGCGTGATTTAGGACCTCATATCAAATTTTTAGATTTCACGCATAAATAACCGCCCAAGGTTTACTAATAGAGCACCTCTAAGGTTTATTTGACGTCCTCCCCGGCCTAAAGGCCGAGGATTCCTACTGCTCAACAACAATACTGCTATTGTTGTAAGCTTCGGCGGGTTCCTGCTGCCGACCTCTTTTGAGGTTCGCTTGACAGGCCATCCGGG
>CALXOV010000033.1 GCA_944390105.1 uncultured Succinivibrionaceae bacterium | reverse complement strand
TCTGTGAGGTCAAGCGATCGGAAATCTGCAAGCCAGCGGCATCGTCCTTAGCGGAGTTGATGCGCAGGCCGGAGGCTAAGCGCTGATAAGAAGTGTTTAAACTGTTAGTTGCATTGGTCAATTTACGCTGAGCGTTAATTGACGACACATTCGTGTTGACATAAAGAGCCATAGTTTTATCTCCTGAGTTGCAAGCTGCGGCTTTAATAATGGTTGTAGTGCCGCGGTTCGTTCTAAGTTGTCTTTCTTAATGAAAAGAACGTGCCAACTTTTAAAAAAAATTTAGTTTATTGAAAATAAGAAAAATATTTAAAAAGATGGCGCTTGACAGTCAAAATCACAGCGGCGCAGACAGCTTGGTGTTGACGCTTAACTTGCCTCGGCGGCAAGTGCGGGGTGGCAAAATTTTGCCGCTTGCCGCTATAAAGGTGTTAACTTGATCAAAGTTTTCAGCAAAGTTCGGTTTTTAATGATAAATTTTATTGCTTTTCAATAAAGTAAGCGACAAATAATTTAAAGTAGATGCGAAGTTTTATGAAGATAAGGAGTATGCCATGCTGCCGCAAGAATTAAAGTTAAAATCGCAATATGACCTTTATATTGACGGACAGTGGACGGCACCGTCGGACGGGGCTTATCTTGATGTTTTTTGTCCGGCTACCGGTGATAAGCTCGCAAGCTGCGCCGACGCGGCTGCTTCGGATGTTGATAAAGCTGCCGCTGCTGCGCAGCGGGCTTTTGCGGCGTGGTCACGCACTACCGCAAAGCAGCGTGCCGCTATTCTCAATAAAGTTGCTGACATTATTGATGAACATACGGCTGAATTGGCACTGATTGAGTCATGCGATAATGGCAAGCCGCTGCGTGAGACTATGGCTATCGATATTCCGTATGCTGCTGCGCATTTTCGCTATTTTGCCGGCGTCATTTTGGCTGCCGAAGGTAAATCCAGCATATTAGATGGTCAGTTCTTGTCTATCATTCTGCGTGAACCGATTGGCGTTGTCGGGCAGATTGTGCCGTGGAATTTCCCGTTTTTGATGGCCGCGTGGAAGCTGGCTCCGGTGTTGGCAGCCGGTGACTGCACGGTATTTAAGCCATCATCGACGACGCCGCTGTCGGTGCTGCGTTTGGCTGAACTCACCGCAGATGTGATCCCTCCGGGGGTCTTCAACGTTATTACCGGCAAGGGATCGAAGGCTGGAGATTATATGCTGCAGCATCCGGCTTTTGCTAAGCTCGCTTTCACAGGGTCGACTGAAGTCGGACGCGATGTCGCACTGGCTGCTGCCAAGCGGCTGATCCCGGCTACACTGGAGCTGGGCGGTAAGTCGGCTAATATCTTCTTTGATGATCTGCGCTGGGAGCAGGCTCTTGATGGCGCGCAACTTGGTATCCTGTTTAATCAAGGGCAGGTCTGCTGTGCCGGCTCGCGCATCTTAGTGCAGGAAGGTATCTACGACGAGTTTATCGCCGCGTTAATTGAGCGCTTCAATAAGGTCAAAGTTGATCTGCCGTGGGTAGAAGGAACCATGATGGGATCGCAGGTAAACCTTGGGCAGCTCAATAAGATCTTAGGTTACGTTGATAAGGGCGTGCAAGAAGGGGCCACAGTTTTGTGCGGAGGTAAACGCTTAACCGATGGCGATTTAGCCAACGGTGCTTTCATGGGGCCGACGCTTCTTGGCGGGGTTAACAATCAGATGTGCGTGGCGCAGGAGGAAATATTTGGTCCGGTGGCGAGCGTAATTAAGTTTAAGACTGAAGAGGAGGCTATTGCCATTGCCAATGACAGCGTCTATGGCTTAGGCGGCGGCGTCTTTACTGCCGACATTAACCGCGCCCTGCGCGTGGCCATGGGAATTCGTACTGGTAGAATGTGGGTAAACACCTACAATCAGATCCCAGAAGGGTCACCATTTGGTGGTTATAAGGAATCGGGGATCGGTCGGGAGACCCATGCGATGATCTTAGAGCACTACACTCAGTGTAAGAATATTCTCATCAATTTAAGTGAGGCCCCGTCAGGCTTCTATTCATAAGACTGGTAAAGCGCAGGGGGTGCAGTTGCACCCCCATTTTGGTTATTGTCAGAAATTAAGTGGCACGCCAGTACTTATTTAATGCCAAGTTTGGCCTTATAGTCGTTTACCATTTTGGCATATTCTTTATCAGATAAAGAGACCTCTTCAAGACCCTTATCCCAGAAGAAGTGCCCCCACTGCAATCCATCCTTGTACTTAGGTACAATATGCATGTGCACATGCGGCACGCCGTCGCCGAAAATGCCGTAATTTAACTTATCCGGATGGAACAGTTCAGCGCAGGCTTGAGCTGCGTCTGCGACATCGGCAAAGAAATTGCTTCGCTCGTCTTCGGTCAGCTCATATACTTCCTGGCGATGGACTGGCAGAGCCACTACAATGCGGCCTAAATGATTTTGATTCTTTAAAATAAATAGGGTCGAGCCGTGCGCTAAAGTGCCGACTTCAATTAAGATCTTGTTGCGGGTTTCATTGTGTGCATCGCAGTACATGCAGCTCATATCAATCTCCTCGTACGGATAAAAATACAGCTCGGGCGGAGCCAAGCTCAAACGTTTGCTTTATTGTAGAGAGCATAGGGCTACAGCACTGTGATCGCTGCAGCAGAATGGAAAAATTCATGCATCCTTGAGCAGGGGCGTACAACATTAGAGTTTACGCTGCAACACATCCTGAATGAGGGTGAAGCCGTTATCAAGGGTAATGATGTGCTCGCGCTCTTTCACAAAACCGCGCTTTAAGTAAAAGTCGATCGCGCGGTTAAAGCGGCTGACATTGACCTCAAGAATGCACGGTTCAGGGTGTATTTCCTTAATGTGAGAGACAATTTTGTCCACTAAAGCGCTGCCGATGCCGCGGCGCTGACAGCGCGACAATACATAAATCTTTGGCATGTGAAAGAGATCAGGGCCTTCGGGCTGCAGGCAGGCATAGCCGCAATCCTCGCCGTCGTCAGAGGCAATGAAGAACACTTGCCCCTGCGCAAGAGATTCAGTCAAGCTAGATTGTGAGTAGCTGAGATCTTCAAGATAATCAATCTGCTCTGTCGTAAGTATGCTGTCATAAGCTTGCGGCACGGTAATGGCCGCTAATTCCTTGATGCAGCTTAAATCGCACAACTGTGCCCGTCGGATGGTGAACATGATGAACTCTCCACAGTTTTTCTACCTAATATCATGCCGTTGGCTTTATTTCACGAATGATTGCGCAGATTTGCGGTGGAGATCATGTTTTTACGCAAAAATTTGTGGTTAAGAACGCAAAAGCCCGGGGTTCCCCGGGCTTAATCTGCAGTTAAGGCTTAGTCTTGACGGGCGGCCTTAATGCGCTCATGCAACGACTGCAGCGAATGCACAGTACTGTATTCGTCTGCCGAAATAGCCTCAAGTGAAGCGAGAGCCGCGTTCATAGTGGTACAGTATGCTACATGATATTGTAGCGCGCCGCGGCGCAACGAGCGTGAGTCGATGACCGACTGGCGGCCTTCAGTGGTGTTAATCACCCACGTATAGTGTCCGCTCTTAATGCCGTCTAAGATATTAGGACGGCCTTCGTACACTTTTTTGACTTGGCGTGCTGGAATGCCGGCTTCTGCTAAGCAGCGGTAGGTACCGCCGGTGGCATCAATCTCAAAGCCAGCTTTGACTAAGAGCTGACCGAGGCGCGGCAGGCGGGCCTTGTCGGAATTGCGAATTGACAGGAGTACGCGTCCGGAACGCACTAGCTCACTGCCAGCTGCCAGCTGGGCTTTAGCATAGGCTTTGGGGAAGAGCTGGGCCGATCCCATGACTTCGCCGGTGGAACGCATTTCCGGGCCTAAAATCGGATCGGAGCCAGGGAACTTCATGAAGGGAAGCACCACCTCCTTGACGGAATAGTAAGGTGGCACCACTTCTGCAGTAATGCCCTGATGCTTCAAGCTCTGTCCGACCATGATGCGGGCAGCAATCTTAGCTAAAGGCAACGAGGTAGCCTTGGAAACAAAGGGTACGGTACGGGCGGCGCGCGGATTGACTTCAATTAAGTAAATCTTATCTTCACGCACTGCAAGCTGTACATTCATTAAACCACGGACATCCAGTTCGAGGGCGAGGTCGCGCGTGATCTGCGAAATCTGCTCTTGAATATCCTTTGATAAATGCCATGGAGGCAACACGCAGCTGGCATCACCTGAGTGCACTCCGCACTCTTCAACATGCTCCATGATGCCGCCGATAATTACGTTTTGGCCGTCAGCAACTGCATCCACGTCAATTTCGGTAGCGTGGTCAAGGAATTTGTCGAGCAATACCGGGGCTTTATTGGAGACTTTAACTGCTTCAGCAAAGTAACGGCGTAGATCGTCCTCATCGTAGACTACTTCCATCGCGCGGCCGCCTAATACGTATGACGGGCGGACTACCAAAGGATAGCCGATTTCGGTGGCAATGGTAACAGCCTGATTTAATGAGGTTGCCGTGCCGTTTTTGGGCTGTAGCAGATGCAGGCGCTGTACTGCTTCTTGGAAGAGCTGGCGATCTTCAGCTCGGTCGATAGCATCTGGCGAGGTGCCGATAATCGGCACGCCATTGCGCTCAAGCTCCTTAGCCAGCTTGAGGGGAGTTTGACCACCAAACTGTACAATGACGCCTAAAGGCTTTTCCACGCGCGCAATTTCAAGTACGTCTTCTAAGGTTACCGGCTCAAAGTACAGGCGATCGGACACATCGTAGTCAGTAGAAACCGTTTCCGGATTGCAGTTGACCATGATGGTCTCGTATCCATCCTCGCGTAGCGCCATTGAGGCATGGACGCAGCAGTAATCGAACTCAATGCCCTGACCAATGCGGTTGGGACCGCCGCCTAACACGATGATCTTCTTGTTGTTGGTCGGATTAGCTTCACACTCATCTTCGTAAGTGGAGTACATGTAGGCCGTGGAGGTGGCAAATTCGGCGGCGCAGGTATCGACGCGCTTGAAAGTCGGATAAACGTCAAACAGCCAACGGCGCTCCCGTACCTGTGTTTCGCTGGTATTTAAAATGTCAGCAAGGCGTGCATCCGAGAAACCTTTGGCTTTAAGCTCACGCATTTCATCGGCATCGATGGACTTTAATGTACGGCCGCTAAGACCATTTTCAATATCGATGAGCTCTTTAATCTGGCATAGAAACCACGGATCGATGCGAGTATAGCTGAACACTTCCTCGACTGTCATTCCCATACGGAAGGCATCGGCGACATACCAAATGCGGTGAGCACCAGCTTCCTCAAGCTCATGCAGCACCTTGGTACGGGCTTCGCGCGCATTCATGTTTACGCGCGGGTCAAAACCGCTTTTGCCGGTCTCCAGTCCGCGCAGTGCTTTTTGCAGTGATTCTTGAAAGGTGCGGCCGATAGCCATTACTTCGCCTACCGACTTCATCTGGGTGGTCAGTCGATCATTGGAGTGCGGGAATTTTTCAAAGTTAAAGCGCGGCACCTTAGTGACCACATAGTCAATTGAGGGTTCAAAGGATGCCGGGGTCTTATCACCGGTGATGTCGTTGCCCAGTTCATCTAAGGTATAGCCGACAGCCAGCTTGGCAGCGACTTTAGCAATCGGGAAGCCGGTTGCCTTGGAGGCTAAAGCTGAGGAGCGCGATACACGTGGATTCATCTCAATGATGACCATGCGGCCATTGTCAGGGTTGATGCCGAACTGCACATTCGAACCGCCAGTTTCTACGCCGATTTCGCGCAGTACCGCCATCGCGGCATCGCGCATTAACTGATATTCCTTGTCAGTTAAAGTTTGCGCTGGGGCTACCGTAATGGAGTCACCAGTGTGAATACCCATCGGGTCAAGGTTTTCAATTGAGCAGACGATAATGCAGTTGTCTTTCTTATCACGCACTACCTCCATTTCAAATTCTTTCCAGCCAATTAAGCTTTCGTCAATCAATAGCTCATGGGTTGGGGAGAGATCTAAACCTTTGGTGCAGATGGCTTCAAATTCTTCTGGATTGTATGCAATGCCGCCACCGGTACCGCCCATGGTGAAGGAAGGACGGATAATGCAAGGGAAGCCGACCTTGCCTTGTACTTCCCAAGCTTCTTCAAGGGAGTGAGCAATGCCTGAGCGCGGGCATTCAAGGCCGATCTTCTTCATGCACTCGTCAAAGCGTTCGCGGTTTTCAGCCTTATCAATGGTGTCGGCATTCGCGCCTATCATCTCAACATTGTACTTGGCCAATACGCCGTGCTTTTCTAAGGCGAGCGCACAGTTTAAAGCCGTTTGGCCGCCCATGGTGGGCAAAATGGCATCCGGGCGCTCTTTGGCAATGATCTTTTCGACGACTTTCCAATGAATCGGTTCAATATAGGTGGCATCTGCCATATCCGGATCGGTCATAATTGTGGCCGGATTAGAGTTGACCAGAATGACGCGATAGCCTTCCTCGCGCAGTGCTCGGCAGGCCTGTGTTCCGGAATAGTCAAACTCACAGGCCTGACCAATGACGATGGGGCCCGCACCTAAGATTAAAATGCTTTTAAGATCGGTACGCTTGGGCATGATTAATCCTCGCTGCGCTGCTGATTCATTAATTCAATAAAGTGCTCGAATAACGGGCGAATGTCATGTGGTCCGGGGCTGGCCTCGGGGTGTCCTTGGAAGCTGAAAGCCGGGGCATCGGTAAGTTCAATGCCCTGCAGTGAACCGTCAAATAATGACACGTGGGTCGGCTTGACGTTCTTTGGTAGAGTGGTTTCATCAACCGCAAAGCCGTGGTTTTGCGATGTAATGTAAACGGTCCCGTTTTTGAGCGAGCGCACCGGGTGATTGGCTCCGTGATGACCAAATTTCATTTTGATGGTCTTAGCACCGCAGGCAAGTCCCAGTAGCTGATGGCCAAGACAGATGCCAAACAGCGGCTTCTTGGCTGCAATGAAAGTTTGTATCGCTGCGATGGCATAGTCGCACGGGGCAGGATCGCCAGGTCCATTTGACATGAAGATGCCGTCGGGGTTTAAGGCAAGCACTTCATTGGCAGGGGTCTTGGCCGGTACGACGGTCAGATGGCAACCTAAATCGACTAAGATGCGCATGATATTGCGTTTAACGCCGAAGTCGTAAACTACCACGTTGTACTTATAGTCATGGCTTTCAGCATAGCCTTGACCTAACTTCCACTGCCCTTGCGTAAACTCATAGCGCTCTTTGGTGGTAACTTCCTGCGCTAAATCCATCCCCTTAAGGCCGGGGAAAGCTCGCGCCAACTCTACCGCTTGTTCCGGGCTAATTGTCGGATCGGTGGTCAAGCAACCGTTCTGGGCACCTTTTTCGCGCAAAATGCGGGTGAGTTTGCGCGTATCAATACCGTAGATGCCCGGACGCTTAAAGCTGGCTAAAAAGTCGCTCAAACTCTGCTCTGAGCGGAAATTAGAGGCCGTTAGCGACAAATCTCGGATGATAAGACCTGAGGCATAAATGCGGTCGGATTCGAAATCTTCTGAGTTCGTGCCATAATTGCCAATATGCGGATAAGTAAGAGTAACTAACTGTCGAGTGTAGGAAGGATCGGTTAGAATTTCCTGATAGCCAGTCATTGAAGTGTTGAAGACAACTTCGCCAGTTTCGGTAACGCCCGGGGCGCCAAAAGCTTTGCCCTTGAAGACGGTGCCGTCAGCGAGCGCCAGGATTGCGGAAGCGGATGCCACAAAAACCCCCTGATAACAGATGCTGAAACACTGACTTTTGTCTAAATTCTGCGCGGCCTTGATTTTGCTTGCAAAAATTCAGAGCTAAGTCTTATCTATTCTACTATTTCTGTGACATAAATCAAGAAAATATCAATAACGGGCTTACTTGCTGTAGGTTGTGGTTAAAAGGTTTTTTAAGCAAATCATTAAGAACCGCTTGTTTGCCAGAGGCTTTGTTCTTAATATTAAGACAAGTTTAATTATTTTGTAGGTTTTAGATGCGCAGCTTAATAGGTTGGTGCTGTGCTTTGAGCGTTGCAGAGAATGAACTGTTGAGGTGAGGAGTGAAGAAGAGGCAGTTGCTACTAAGTTTTCGTGCTTGGATGGTGTTTTGTACAGCCTTGTTAAGCCTTTTTTCTTTGGCAAGCTGTGGGCGTAAAATGCCAGCTTCTGCCGGTTCGGCGGCCTACGTGGTGGATAGTACCGTGGTGACGCAGGTTGATATTCCTCTGTCCTTTAGCTTAAATGGTCGGGTGCTAGCTTATGCCCGTGCCGATGTCAGACCGCAGGCCGATGGCATCATTAAAGATCGTTTGTTTGAAGAAGGTTCCTATGTTAGCAAGGGGCAAAGTCTGTATCAGATAGATGATGCGCTTTATCGTGCACAGTATCAGTATGCAAAAGCCAGCTTGGATCAAGCTCGCGATCAAAGAGAGCAGGCGCAACGTGAGTATCAGCGTTATCAAACATTATTGAAACAGGACGCTGTGAGCGCACAGGAATTTGAAGATAAACGTCTGAATTATCGCTTAAGTGTTGATGCAGAAAAACTGGTGGCCGCTTCTCTTGATGAGTGTCGCACTAAGCTTGCTTATACTAAAGTAACGGCGCCAATAAGCGGTACTATCGGAAAGAGTAATGTAACCCCCGGCGCTTTAGTTACGGCCAATCAAAGTGAAGTGTTGGCCACAATTATTGATCTGCGTCGGGTCTATGTGGATGTACAGCAATCTGGCGCGCGCTGGCGAGCCTTTCGTAAGGGGCTAATGAGCGGGGAGCTGGCTGGCCATGCTCAGGCGGAGGTGGTGCATTTATTTTTTGATGACGGTACTCCCTATGAACTGCCTGGTACCTATGCTTTAACTGAAGTGCAGGTCGATGAAAGCTCGGGCAGCGTAACCTTGCGCGCCGAGTTTGACAATCCGCAACACCTGCTGCTGCCCGGGATGGCAGTACGTCTGCAATTCTCGGGCCCCATTCTGCCCGATGCGGCGGTAGTGCCAGCCTCGGCGGTGGGACAGGATGCCAACGGCAAGACTTTTGTCTTTGTGATAGCAGAAGATAATACGGTACGCCGCCAGCTGGTGGAAACCGCTTTTTTAGTCGATGCCGGTTGGGTGATTGCCTCCGGACTTCAGCCTGGGCAGCGGGTGGCGTTAAATGGTCTGCAGAAATTAAAGAGTGGCATGGTGGTGGAATTGGAGCCTACAAATGCAGATGCTTTGCAGGAGCCGCACCATGATAAGTAAGTTTTTCATCGATCGTCCGGTGCTAGCGTGGGTCTGTGCAATCTTGACAGTAATCTTAGGCCTGCTGGTGTTTCCTGCCTTAAAACTGTCTCGCTTTCCGGATATAGCTCCGCCTACCATTTCCATTTCTTTAAGTTACCCTGGCGCCTCCGCAGAAACTTTGGAAAACTCGGTAGCGCAGGTGGTAGAGCAGCAGATGACGGGACTTGATAATCTGCTGTACTTTACGACAGAGGTTAATTCAGAGGGCAATGTCAATTTGCGCTTTTCCTTTGATCAGTCGGTAAATCCCGACGTGGCGCAAATGCAGGTGCAAAATCGCTTTGATATGGCAGTATCCAAGCTTCCCGATGAAGTGCAGCAAAACGGTGTGCGCATCCGTAAAGTTTCCGAGGACGTATTGCAGAATATTGCGTTTTACTCCAGTGACGGTTCGCTGACGCAGGAGGACATTGGCGATTTTGTTGTCTCAGTGTTGCAAGATCCGATCTCGCGCGTCAATGGGGTGGGCGATGTCAATATACGCGGTTCACAGTATGCGATGCGTATTTGGCTTGATCTCAATAAGCTTCATTTTTATGCTTTGACGCCGCAGGATGTAGTTACGGCCATTCGTGGTCAGAATACCCAGATTTCGGTGGGGCAGTTAGGCGCACTGCCATCCGGACCTGAACAGCCGCTCAATCTCACCATTACCTCGCGTCACATGCTGTCAACGCCGCAGGAGTTTGGCAATATCCTGCTTAAAGCCGATAAATTAGGTGGTTTGGTCTATTTAAAAGATGTGGCGCGCATTGAACTTGGACGTGAGCGCTATACGGTGTTTGCCAATTACAATCATCTGCCGATGGCTTCTTTGGAAATTAATTTAACCGAAGGCGCCAACGCAGTGGAAACTGCTACGCTTATGGCCGCTGAATTAGAACGGTTGCGTCCCTTATTTCCCGAAAGTCTCGAGTATGCCATTCCCTATGATACCGTCCCATTTGTTAAGGCTTCTCTTTACGAAGTGGGTAAGACGTTGTTTGAAGCGTTGATTTTAGTGGCTTTGGTTATCCTGTTGTTTTTGCGTGATTTACGTTCTACGCTTATTGTAATGATCACCATCCCAGTAGTATTAAGCGCCTGTTTGGTGGTGCTCTATTGTTTCGGCTTTTCAATTAATACTCTCACCATGTTTGCCATGGTGTTGGCAATCGGCCTGTTGGTGGATGATGCGATTGTGGTGGTCGAAAATGTCAATCGCTTGATGTATAAATTTCACCTCACTCCATATCAGGCGGCGGTGCGCTCAATGCAAGAAATTTCTTCTGCACTCTTTGGCGTAGGCTTAGTAATTGCTGCTGTTTTTGTGCCGATGAGCTTTTTTGGAGGTGCGGCGGGCAATATTTACCGTCAGTTTTCAGTTACTATTGTTAGCGCCATGCTGCTATCAATAGCCACTGCGTTGGTCATCTCTCCGGCTTTGTGTGCAAGTTTGCTTAAAGTGAAGCAGCACAATCCGCATAATAAGGTCAAGTCCGGGATACTTGCGCATTTTGATAATGCCTTTGCCGCGTTTACTGAGAGTTATCGGGACAGCGTTAATTGGGCGTTGCATTACAAAAAGTCCATGTTGGCATTGCTGGGGGTGTTAAGCGTAGTCAGCTTAGTGCTGTTTAAACTGATCCCGACATCCTTTTTGCCGGTAGATGATCAGGGGATCATCACAGTACGCATTACGCTTCCATCAGGCGCAACCAAAGCTCAGACTGAGGCGGTAGGGTACAAGGTAGAGGATTACTTTCTCCAAAATGAAGCGCCGTACGTTGACGGCATCATGTTGATTTTGGGACATGGCGGCGGCGGCGCCTCTGGACAAGCTTCTGCCTCTGCTAATATTAAGCTGTTGCCGTGGGAGCAGCGCGAGGGGATAGCAGGCAGTGCGCAGATGATTGCTGCGCGGGCGCAGGCTTTTTTTGCTAAATTGCCAGATGCCAAAATCACGGTTTCTTTGCCCAGTTCAATTCGCGGGATGGGAGGCTCGGCAGGATTTCAGGTACAGGTACAGAATTTAATGGGCCACAGTCATCAGGACTTTATGCAGCATATTGATGAAATTATCGCTACAGCCAATCAAAGTCCGCTTTTGACTAATGTCAGAACCTCGGTGCTTGAGGACTCCAGGCAGCTTGACGTCATCATCCGCGATCCTTTAGTCAAGCTCTATGAGCTTGAACCTGCTGACGTCAATGAAAATCTGTCCATTGCTTGGGGCGGGCGTTACGTCAATGATTTTATCGATCGTGGTCGCATCAAAAAAGTCTACGTGCAAGCCGATGAAGAGTTTCGCGCACTGCCATCCGATCTAAATAAGCTTTACTTTAGAAACAGTGAAGGGCAGATGGTAAGCTTTGCCTCATTGGGAACTTATGCTTGGACCTTTGGTCCACAGCAGCTGACGCGCTTTAACGGCATTGGTTCAATTCGCGTGGAAGGTGAGCCTGCGCTTGGTGTCAGTTCAGGCCAAGCGATGCAGGAAATTGCCCGTATTATCAGCACCCATCCTGGACAGTACAGCTATGCTTGGTCAGGGGCGTCCTATCAAGAGCAGTTGACCGGACAGCAGACGAATTTTTTGTTTTTAATTTCAGCAGTGATTGTGTTTTTATGTCTGGCTGCGCTCTACGGTAGCTGGTCAATTCCATTGGCGGTACTGCTGATTGTGCCGGTGGGAGTTTGCGGAGCCTTGGCTTTGGTGTATCTGCGCGGCATTGAAAATGACATTTATCTGCAGGTAGGCCTATTGACTACCGGCGGCTTGGCAGCTAAAAACGCCATCTTAATCGTTGAATACGCCCATCAATTTCGCATGCAGGGCCTAACTTTACTCAAAGCCGCAAAACAGGCGGCAACGCTACGCTTCCGGCCGATTATTATGACTTCAGCAGCCTTTTTACTTGGCGTAATTCCGTTGCTCTTTGCCAGCGGAGCAGGGGCCTCGAGTCAGCAGTCCATCGGTACCGGGGTGGTTGGTGGAACCTTAGCTGCTACGATACTTGGCATCATCTTGGTGCCGGTATTTTTCGTAACGGTCAGTTTGTTGTTTGATAGGGCTTTATTAAAACGCTCCTATCGGCGGGCATTAAGCTTACGCAAACTCAGCTAAAAGCTGATAAATATGCGGGCAAAAGGCGGCTAACCATTTGAGTGTTCGCTGTTTTATGGCACAGATTGTCTCCTGTGGCGGTTAAAGCCTGCTACAATGTTGTAAGTAGCGCTTGAATGCACGCTGCTTTTTGGTGATTGGTTGCGCTACGGCGCAGAGGATTTTTAGATGGCAGTAAGCGAAAAAACTAGCCTCATGCATGCGCTGGGTGTAGCGTTTCTTACTGTCGTTGGGCTGCTGTCCATGCCGGCCTGTTCTAGTAGCGAAGAAATCATTGAAAAGCAGGCTTCGGTAATAACTGATCCGGTAAGTTTTCAGGTAAATGGGGTGAGCGGAGATTTGCACAGCAATGTGCTGACGACTTTAAATGCGTTACCGCCGATTTCCAAAAAACGGGTATTTGTATTCGGCCGCGAAATTCGCGATAAGACTCGCCAAGCGCTACGCGCCTTGGGCTATTATCAACCTAAAATTGATATTGTTTTCCCCAAGCGCGACGATGCGCAGGATCACAGCGTAAAGATAACCATTGATGCAGGAAAGCCGCTGTTCATTCGCGTGTGTACGGTGCAGATTTTAGGTGAAGGCGCACGTTATCAGATTTTTCATGATTTAGCGGATAAAAGCGGTCTTGCCTCCTATCAGCGCATTAATCATGGCGCTTACGAGGACTTGAAGAAAGCGTTGCAGGACACTGCCATGTCAATGGGCTTTTTTGATGCCAAGCTAGTGTCTTCACGCATCTTAGTACATCAGGCACAGAATGTGGCTGATGTGGAGCTGATTTTTGATACCGGTAAGCGTTATAAATTCGGTAAGTTGCGCCCCAAAGATGAAACCACTGCTGCGTTGTTAGTGCCGGCAGCAGGTTTAATGACGATTAATGAAGGACGTAATTATTCGTCAGCGTTGCTAAATGAATATATTGCATCGCTCAATCAGACTAATTTCTACCGTTCAGTCGATATTGTGCCTAAGGTCAATGAGGCAGAGAACTACGAAGTGCCGATTGATGCGGCCTTAGAGCGTAAGGCAGACAATCTGATGCGCCTTGGTGCCGGTTATTCGACCGATGAGGGACCGCGCGTGCTATTTGAGTGGGATAAGCCGCTGCTCAATCAATACGGGCATTCCTTATCTTCTAAAGCAGAGGTATCGGCCTTAAGTCAGGATGCACAGATTGTTTATAAAATTCCGCGTGACGACCCTAATCTGGATTACTACTACATTAATGCTGCGCAGACGCATACTGACTTTAATGATACGCTGTCTGATAGATCGCATTTGAGCTTTCATTATGTGGCTAATCGTACAGGGGTGTGGCGTCGAGATTATTCACTGCGCGCTGAGTATGAAGATTATGAACAAGGATCGGAGGATGGTTTTGCTTGGAACTTAATGCCGGCTTTAGTACTGTCGCGACGCGAAAGCTCGGGCGGATTTGACCCGCGTCGCGGTTACAGCGTTAATTTTGAAGTCTTAGGCGCTAGCGCGGCTATCTCGGATTATACTTTTGCACGAGCCGTAGGTACCTTTCGCGGTGTCATCAGTCCCACCCCGAATACGCGTGTGGTGATGCGTCTGCAACAGGGGGCGATCATGGGCCCGGATGCAGGCTCAGTGCCACCGTCGATGCGTTTCTTTGCCGGCGGCGATCAGTCCATCCGCGGCTACGGTTACATGGATGAAGCGCCGCACAACGCCGGGGGATTGAAAGGCGGGCGCTATCTGACTACCGGCTCTTTGGAATATCAATTCCCGTGCGGTATTGCTAATTCGCGTTTAGCGCTGTTTGTCGATGCTGGTATGGCCACCGATAATTACCGTAATTATCAGGATGATCTGCTGTTTGGCCCCGGATTTGGCTACCGCTATGTTTCTCCTTATGGCACCATACGCGTTGATTTAGGCTTCGGCGTTGATAAAGATCCTACCGAAGTGCGCCTGCATTTTGCCTTTGGTCCGGAGTTCTAACTATGAGTAGTGACGAGAAGCAGCTGTCGTCCGTTCCAGCCACGGAGCCACTTGCAGTAAATGCGCGGCCAAAAGTTCGCTTGTGCCGACGCATCTTAAAGTACATGAGTGTAAGCTTGCTTGCGCTACTTCTCTTGCTTGGGGGAACGCTTTATTATCTGGGCTTTACTTTATCCGGAGCTCAGCAGGCCTTTGCTTTGGCGCAGAAATTTACTGATGGCATTATCGGCCTTGAAGGGGAGATTGTGGATGGCTGTTTGTGGTCGGGGCTTGAAGTTAAGCAGGTGGCGGTCACGGTGCCAAACACTGTTAAAGTTGAGGCGGCGCAACTGCGCCTTAGCTATACATTGCTGCCGGCATTAACCCGCGGTCACTTTACGGCAGATGAAATTGCAGCAGATAAACTAAGAGTCACCCTGCTTGAGAACGGGACAGTACCGGAGCCGGAGGTGTCTGAAGTTGAGTCTGCGGTTGATGCCGCTAACGATACGCCGTTTCGGCTGCATTTTCCTTTGGAGCTGGAAGTTGGACGCCTTCGCGTCAATGACTTTGCGTTTTTAAGTTCGATAGTTGACGTTAAGGTCGCAGCTTTCAGTGCACTGCTGCAGGCTGTCGATGACAGTGCGTTAATGCAGGATGCGCTAGCGGCCGGTGTTCTGGTGCATTTAAAGAGTAGCGCGGACCAAAAAGTACAGAGCGAGCGCTTAGCCGCCCGCTTAAGTGCTCCTGCACGCGGAGAAATCGCTGCACGTTGGCAGGATGCTGAGTCTGAGCCGGAACCGCCGAATAATGTAAACAGTTTTGATGACGGGCAGGGGCTGATTGCCCGTATGCCGACGGTAGCGCTGCCCCTTGATATCACGGTACTCAATTTAACTATCGAAAAAGGACGTTATTATCAGGATGGCTTTGATACTGAGACGGTTAATACGCTGCATTTAACTGCCACTTGGCATAACACGCTTTTAAGCGTGCTTAAGCTTGATGCCTCCCATCCGCGCGGAGCACTCCTGATTTCGGGAGCGATGGATTTTCGCGATCATTTCTACCTTGATTTTAATCTAAGCGGAGCTGGAGCCATCGTTGACGAAAATCGTCTTTTTTTAGGCGGGGTGCTGTACGGACTGCAGGGGCGCGCCAAGGTTAAAGGCACGCTTACTGATTTAAATGCTGAGATAGATTTATTAAATCCGCGCGATACGCATGTTCAGGCACGGCTTAACTGCTTATCCTCACTATTGCCGATGGAGCTTACAGTGGCAGCTCCGCAGCTTGAGTATCCGCTGTTTAGTGCCGAGCGCGCGCAATTGAGCGTCCGCGATCTTAAGCTTACGGCACAGGGAGATATCTTAGGGTTAGGTTTTGACAGTACGCTTCAGACACTGTTTTCGGGTTATGGCTTTGCTGATTATGCAGTGGATTTTGCGGGGCATGTCTCACTTCAGGGCGTAGATATTGCCAAACTTAATTTAAGTGGGGAGTATTTAAGGGCGCTAGTGGAAGCTCAGGCGCAAGGGCGAGTCGATTATGCTGACACTATAGGTTTTGCCGGTAAGCTTCAATTCCTTGCTTCTGATGGTGGGGTACTTGCTACACAGTTAAAGGGGCCGCTATCTGCTCAAGCTGAGCTTACGGCAGCTCTGGTGCAGCCAGCCACGGAGCCTGGGGCCCAGCAGGATCTCAATGTATTTTTAGATGTTCCGGCGATAGCGGCGCACTTTAATTTAAATGGCATCGCAGCACAGCTGCAATTGCAGGAACTGCAGGGTTCATTGCTTGAAGGCTTTGCGCTTAAGGGATTAACCTTTAGTCAAGGTACGAATCGCGTAGAGGTCAACGGACAGATTGCGGCCAAGGAGAGTTCGCAGTTAAACGGCATCATTGACCTCCGCGCGCTTGAAAGTTTAGCCCCGGGGGTGACGGGAGATCTGCAGGCGACGCTACAGGCCGCAGGGACGCTGGATACGCTTGACCTGCATATCAGCGGCCACTCTGATCGCATCATGGCTGGTTCAACGCGGCTGCGCAATGTAGCGTTTGATGGTAGTTTCAACCGCGCTGAACAGTCTTTTGCGTTGACCGGGATGATTAATACCCTGCGTTTAGTGCAAGGCTTGAAGCCGGCACGCCAATGCGTGCTGGATTTATCGGGCAATAGTGCACGGCACAATTTGAGCTTTGTTTGCGGTGGGGAAAACAGTATCTTTGTGTCGGCAGCAGGTGCGCTGGATGAGGCGCTGACGCAGTGGCGTGGCGAGCTTGAAGAGTTTTATTTTAACTCTGAGTTAAGCGGCTCGGTGAATCTTGCAGATAGCGTGCAGCTGGTCGTAGATTTCACCAAAGGATCAGGCGAAGTGTCTGCTTTTGAGTTGCGCACTGACGCCGGTTCAATGTCGGTTGGACGCACGCAGTTTGGTCCAGGTGAATTGACGAGCTCAGTACACTTTAATCAAGTTGACTTAAAGTCTTTAAATGATCTGCTGCCTGAGGGAATGCACATGTCAGGTCCGGTGCAATTAGATTCTCAGGTCAAGATTCAGCAGGGAAGGCCTGACATTACAGTGGAGCTTGCATCCGACAATGCGCGCATTTTTGCCGCCGGCGTGCCGCTCATCTTTGATAAGCTGCGCTTTAACTCAACCTTGCAGCCGCAGCAGGCTGTGGTAAATGCGGATATTTCTTTAAAAGGTGAGCGCGGCAGCGCTGCCTTAAATTTAAAGGTGCTTGACCCTCTCAATACCAAACGCCTTGATGGGCAATTTACGCTCAAGGATCTTAATTTAAGTCTTTTCATGGGGGTTGGCACGCTATTTAACGATCTGCAAGGTAAGCTCAACATTGACGGCGGATTTAGTGGAAATCTCTCCCGTCCGCTGTTTAATGGCGAAATTAAAATGCTTGGTAGCGCTGAGCCGCGCTATGACATTGGGCAGATTGACAGCTTTGACATCACGCTGCAAGCGCATGGTCAGGCAGGAAGCTTGAGCGGTTTTATCGGTCTCAATGAGGGACGCCTTAATCTTAACGGCGAGCTGGATTGGTCGCAAGGAGCCAACGGAGAGCTGCAGGTGACGGCGCGCCGTTTGCCGACTTTCTTGTTGGGCTTTGGTCAGGCTTATGCAGACATTGATGCACAAGCCAGCTTTAACGATTACTTTGATGTCAGCGGACGCGTCACCATTCCTCAGGCATTAATTTCCGTCAGCTCCTTAGGCTCATCTGGCGCAGCGCCGTCTAGTGATGAAATTTTAGTTCCTGAAGGCGGTACTTCTGTGCTGATGCAGGAGGTCAGCGCACCGGTTCCGTCGCGCGTTAATCTGACGGTGGCGATGGGAGATGACGTGCGCGTCTCTGCAATGGGCCTGACCGCTCGTTTGGATGGTGAGTTAATGTTGCACAAGGAGCTTACGGCAAGTGAAGTCAGCGGCAGCGGCGGCATTGACCTGCTTGACGGAAAGGCAGAACTCTACGGGCATCATTTCTATGTCAATCATGCGCGTGCCAACTTCAATGGTCCGTTGAGCAATCCAAGTCTTGATGTAGAGATCGTTGCAGATCCCGAGGAAATGGAGGATAACGTGTTAGCGGGCGTGCGCGTAGGGGGCGACGCCTTAAGCCCGCAGATAGCCTTATTCTCCAAGCCTTCAATGTCGCAGAATGAAATCATGTCCTACCTGCTTTACGGGCATGGCCTTGATAAGAGTACTAATTTAAATGAAGGCAGCAACGCTAGCATGCTGGTGGGATTGGGCGTATCTTCGGTCGGCAGTCTAGTTAATTCGCTGGTGGGCGCCTTTGGTGTGCAGGATGTGCGCGTCAATGCATCAGGTTCAGGTGAGGAAACGCAGGTGCAGGTGCAAGGCTACATCACGAGGCGCATTCGTGTCGGCTACGGTTACGGCGTATTCAATGCCGTGGGTGAGTTTAAGCTGCGCTATGAATTTATGCGTCGCCTGTATGCAGAGTTCGTATCTTCGGTCGATCAAGCGGTGGACATCATCTATAGCTTCGAGTTTTAACTGAAAGCAGCGAAATTCCCCCATGCGTGAGTACTTGGTGTTGATAAAGCCGCTGTTCGTGAACTAGGGGGTAACCCCTAGTTCACAATGAGGCAACGACCTTACGCAACCTCGTATGTAAGTGCGCAGGTAGTTCATAGCCATAAATTTTAGCTGTTATAACGGAGATGAGCTTATGCCACAGCATATTAGGGTGGTAGCTTACGATGCTGCTTGGCCGCATAAATTTGCACAGGAACGGCGCTGTATTAGTGCGATTCTGCAGAACAATTGCCTTCATATCTACCATATCGGTAGTACCGCCGTGCCTGATTTAGCTGCCAAGCCGATTATCGATATGATGGTTATTGTAAGAAGCTTAGCTGCAGCAGATGATGCTACTGATAAATTTTCAGCTGTCGGTTATGAATGTTTGGGTGAATTTGGTATTGCGCGACGTCGTTATCTGCGCAAGGGCGGGGATGAACGTACTCATCAGATCCATATTTTTCAGGCAGATGATTGGCAGAATATTGTTCGGCATTTGGCTTTTCGCGACTTTATGCGCACGCATGATAAGGAACGGCAAGCTTATGCGCAGCTCAAGTATGCACTGGCGCAAAGTTTTCCTTATGATATAGATAGTTACTGCGCCGGAAAAGAGAATTTTGTGCGCAAAATAGAAGCTCTTGCGCTTAGCCAATATGATTGCATTTGGGACAAATTGTATCTTGCTGCCAGAAAAGTTCAGTATCCAAGAAAAATTTCTCCACGGGTTGAAGCCGGAACAGTAGCAGCAGCGCTCCTAACGGCGCAAGGAAATATCTACAGTGGTGTTTGCATTGATACAGCCTGCTCATTGGGCATGTGTGCAGAAAGAAATGCTGTTGCCAGCATGATTACTCATGGTGAAAGTCGTATGCTGAAACTGATAGTTGTTATGCCAGATGGCACTATCGGCATGCCGTGTGGAGCTTGTCGCGAAATAATGATGCAGCTAGATAAGCGATCTGGCGACATAGAAATCATGTGCGATTATGCTACAAAAACGGTAAAAAGGTTGCAGGCTTTATTGCCTGATTGGTGGGCAGAGTAAAACAGCAACAGTAGCTAGTGCTTAGTTTCCCTTGGGGCGTCTGAGGTAGGCTACAGATTAAGCTGGATACTTGAGCAGATCTGGTTTAGCGGCTACGCACTTATGTTTCTGATATGAGTGCCCCCTCTGTCAAGGGGGTATTGGGAAGATTTTTTAGCGTTCCTTTGGGGGGCATTGCACGGGGCTTGACCACTCTGATATTCGAGGGTTGGTTACCTCTAGGCCAATGGTTTCG
>CALXOV010000032.1 GCA_944390105.1 uncultured Succinivibrionaceae bacterium | reverse complement strand
CGCCCGAATCCCACTACGAGAAAACTCTGGCACCGGCAAACGAGCTGAAGGAGGCCTGGAAACCCCATGGGCACGATCTGCAGGCCCATTAGTCGAGTTGATGATGACCTAGTTTGCAAAATTCAGGGAGTGATGAAAAACTTGGTGGAAACTTAAGAAGGTGGCGGAGAGAAAGGGATTCGAACCCTCGATACGAATTTTATTTTCGTATGCTCCCTTAGCAGGGGAGTACCTTCAGCCTCTCGGTCATCTCTCCGCAGCTGACGATGGCGGCTATTATCAAGATAAAGCCGCCGCTTGTCAAGAATTTTTTTGTGCTCGCGGCAAAGTGACGGTTTTATCCGCAGCCGACCGAGCTGCGGCGGCGGGCGCAGCCGTGGGAGCATCCGCCTCCACGCGTTTTACTGCCACCTCAGGCGGGGCGCTGATACCCAGCCGCACCTTGCCGGCTTTTACATCCAAGATGCGGATGGTGATGTCAGCGCCCAGCTGCACCGCCTCGCCCGCTTTCTGCGCGAGCACCAGCATTACAGATGCTCCTCAATAAATTTAGGAGCATCCGCTAAGGCTTGCGGCAAACCAGCGGGATCAGTGCCGCCGGCCTGCGCCATATCCGGACGTCCGCCGCCCTTGCCGCCCACGAAGGATGCCGCAAAGTTGACGAGCTCGCCGGCCTTAAGCTTGGAGGTTAAGTCCTTGGAGATAGCCGCAATCAAGCTGACCTTACCGTCCACTGCCGTGCCTAACAGCACCACGCAAGAGGACAACCGATTACGCAGCTCATCGACAGCCAAACGCAGCTCACGCACACTGTAATGATCAACCTGCGCTACCACCACCTTAACGCCCTTAATATCCAGCGCCTTAGCAGCCAAGCCCTGCGCCTCGGTATGCACCAGCTTTTCCTTTAGCAGCATGTTTTCATGCTCAATGGACTGCGTATGCTCAATTAAGGACTTCATCTTTTCAACCACCGAGAAATTGTCGGTCTTTAAGATGTTGCAAGCTTGGGCAATCACTCGGGCAATGGTCTGCTGATAGCTGATAGCCGAAGCGCCGACTAAGGCTTCAATACGGCGCACGCCAGAGGCAATGCTCTCATCAGACGCAATCACAAAGTAGCCTAAGTCGCCGGTACGCTTAGCATGGGTACCGCCGCACAGCTCTTTGGAAAACTCGCCGCAGGACACCACGCGCACCTCACCCTCATACTTTTCATCAAACAGCGCCATGGCACCGGAGTGTTTGGCACTGTCCAAATCCATAATGTCAGTTTGCACTGGCACATTGGCACAAATATACGCATTAACCAGTGCCACCACGCGCTGCCGCTCTTCCATGGATAAAGGCTTGGGATGTGAGAAGTCAAAGCGCAGGCGCTCCGGGCCTACAGAGGAGCCTTTCTGGAACACATGATCGCCCAACACCTGACGCAGTGCCGCATGCAGCAGATGGGTGGCTGTATGATGCGCCGCAATCTCACGACGGCGCTTACTGTCCACACAGGCG
This sequence comes from uncultured Succinivibrionaceae bacterium, assembly GCA_944390105.1. Taxonomy (GTDB): domain Bacteria; phylum Pseudomonadota; class Gammaproteobacteria; order Enterobacterales; family Succinivibrionaceae; genus Avisuccinivibrio. Next base: position 15,739 of record CALXOV010000032.1, on the reverse strand, counting down.
CGCACGCTATCGCCCTGCTTAAACTCTCCTAATTCGACACGTCCAAGGTGAATCACAGCCTTGCCGGCATGCTTGGTATTCTCAACGATAAAGAGATTATTATCGCCAAGCTTAATCACACCGGTATCACCGACCTGACCGCCCATTTCACCGTAGAACGGAGTCTTGGTCAGTACCAGCGCCGCCTCTTCATCGGTGGAAATGCGCTCAACAGGTGTAAGGCCTTGATAAATGCCGATAATTTGCGCATCATCTTCTAGCTTATCATAGCCGCTAAACGTGGTGATAGTAGTGATCTTGAGCTCTTTGTTATAGTCAATGCCAAAAGCCGAGGCGGACTTAGCACGCTCACGCTGCTTCTGCATTTCCTTATCAAAACCATCCATATCTACCACGTAGCCGCGATCGCGCACCACATCCTGCGTGAGGTCAGCCGGGAAACCGTAGGTATCGTAGAGCTTAAATACCACCTCGCCCGGAATGGTACGCTGCGCCCCGAGGCGTTCAAGCTCCGCATCCAGCAGCGCCAAGCCTCTATCTAAGGTATTTAAGAACTGTTCTTCTTCCTTCTTTAAGGTGCGCTGAATCAGATCCTGCTGCTCAATTAGCTCCGGATAAGCCTTACCCATCAAGCGGGCAAGCTCCGGGGCGAGCTTATAGAAGAACACATCCTTAGCCCCCAGCAGGCGACCATGCCGTACCGCGCGGCGAATGATGCGGCGCAGCACGTAACCGCGGCCTTCATTAGAGGGCAACACGCCATCGGCAATTAAGAACGAGCACGAGCGGATGTGATCGGCAATCACGCGCAACGACTTTGCGGACAGATCGGTTACCCCTAAAATGTCAGCCGCATTCTTAATTAAGTCACGGAAAAGATCGATATCGTAATTGGAGTGCACGCCCTGCAGTACCGCGGCAATACGCTCAAGACCGAGTCCATTGTCGATCATCGGCTTGGACAGCGGCTCAAAAGTGCCGTCAGCCTGACGGTTATACTGCATGAACACGATGTTCCAAATTTCGATGAAGCGATCGCCGTCCTCCTCTGGCGATCCCGGAGGGCCGCCCCAAATGCCCGGACCATGATCATAGAAAATTTCCGAGCACGGACCGCACGGGCCGGTATCACCCATCTGCCAGAAGTTATCAGAATTATATTTGCCGCCCTTATTGTCGCCGATGCGCACAATCTTCTCCGGCGGCAGGCCGATTACGTTATGCCAAATATCGTAGGCTTCATCATCCTCGGCATAGACCGTCACCATTAAGGACTCTTTGGGCAGCTTGAAGCCCTCGGTTAATAAAGTCCAAGCGTAGTAAATGGCTTCTTTCTTGAAATAATCACCGAAGCTGAAATTGCCCAGCATTTCAAAGAAGGTGTGGTGACGGGCGGTATAGCCCACATTGTCGAGGTCATTCTGCTTACCGCCGGCGCGCACGCATTTCTGCGCTGTAGTGGCTCTCAGATAAGGACGCGTCTCTTTACCAAGGTAGACATCCTTAAACTGATTCATGCCGGCATTCGTAAACAGCAGGGTCGGATCATTATGCGGTACTAAGGAACTTGAGCGTACCACCTCATGACCATGCTGCTTAAAAAAATCAAGATACGTTGCACGTATCTCGTCGGTTGTCATGTACATATTATTTTCCCTTGCTGGTACTGCCAGTAAGCGTTGTCACAATCGGCTGAAATTATAGCCCGTTATCGCCGGATGAGCACAGAAAATTAAGGGCGGAGCGTGCTTGAGAGGAGGAAAAGCCACGCCGTGCAAGGAGAGCAAGGAGCTTTTGCTTGCCTTGATAGTCTAAGGCCGCCGGGTCGGGGCAGCGATGGGATAGCAGCTCATTGGCCGCCTGCTGCCAATCTGCCGCGGCCGCAGCCTGCTGCCACAGCGCACGCTCAAGCCCTTTACGGCTGGCATCAAAGGCAAATTTACGCGGCCCGTAGCCACAGGATAGGCAATGGCGCAGCAGCATATCAGCATAGCGCGCATCGCTCTGCCAGCCTGCTGCCACGCATTTATCCACCGCCGCGGCGGCCGCGGCGGGGGTGAAATTGCGCATCAGCCGCGCAGTCAGCTCCACGCGGCTGTATTCACGCGCACTTAGGCAACGTAACGCTAAATTAAGCGCTTTGACCGCATCGTCAAGCAAAGGTTTGCCGCGCCCTGGCATTTAAAGATCTTCCGGGATCTCGGTGATAAGCTCGCTTTCATCTAGATCCGGCAGATCATTTAGCGCCGGAATCGGGGCAGTGGCAGCAGCAGCTTCAGGAGCGCCGATATCGACGGTATCGGCATAGTCGGTCTGCTCTTTGTAATAAGCGCGGATCTTGCTCTCAATCTCATCGGCCACCTCTGGATGCTCATCTAAATAGCGCATCGCATTGACCTTGCCTTGCCCAAGTTTATTGCCGTTATAAGCAAACCACGCCCCGGTCTTATCGACCACTTTGCAGTTGACGCCTAAATCCAGCAATTCACCGTTCTTGGCAATGCCGTAGTTAAACAGAATTTGGAAATTAGCCTGCTTAAACGGAGGTGCGACCTTATTCTTCACCACTTTGACGCGGGTTTCATTGCCAATAGGCTGATCTTTTTCCTTAATCACATTGGCCTTGCGGATATCAAGACGCACCGAGGCATAGTACTTCAGTGCATTGCCGCCGGTTGTAGTTTCCGGATTGCCGAACATCACGCCGATTTTCATGCGCAGCTGATTAATGAACACCACCATGCAGTTGGCCTGCTTAATGGTGCCAGTCAGTTTGCGCAGCGCCTGCGACATTAAACGTGCCTGCAGACCCACATGATTATCGCCCATGTCGCCTTCAATTTCGGCCTTAGGCACTAAGGCGGCCACTGAGTCAATCACTACCACGTCTACACCGCCAGAGCGCACTAAGCTCTCGCAGATATCCAGCGCCTGCTCTCCGGTATCAGGCTGGGCAATTAACACATCTTCAATCTTGACCCCCAGCTTCTTGGCATAAATTGGATCGAGCGCATGCTCTGCATCAATAAAGGCGCATACCTTACCTTTTTTCTGCGCCTGCGCGATAAGTTCCAAGGTTAAAGTGGTTTTACCTGATGATTCAGGTCCAAAGATCTCGATAATACGGCCCATCGGCAGACCGCCAATGCCTAAGGCTAAATCCAGAGACAACGAGCCGGTGGGAATGGCCTCAATATCCTCAAGCTCACTTTGCCCCAAGCGCATGATGGCGCCTTTGCCAAATTGGCGCTCAATCTGCTCCATCGCCGCTTCTAGGGCTTTTTGCTTTTTCGGGTCCGAGGTTAAATTGGATACCAGCTTTGCGCCGCCGACTTCTTCTTTCTTACCCTTTGCGCGTTCTACCATACATAACTCCGCAGTTAAAACCGTCTCATATCAGTGCTTTTTACCACTTTTTGAGACTTTTTAAGAATATTTATTATAAGGTACAATCGAAATAAATCTTTTATTCTTATGCTTAGTATATCATTCTAGCGCCGCAAAGCAAGCACTGCGACACTTCACGAACTTAGGCACGCGCCGCAATAATGGCTACCTACAGCGCTTTTGCCCGTGCAATCAGCCCCTGCAGCGCCTGTAGCACGCTTTGCGCTCGTACCGCGGCTCTATCGCCGGCAAAGTGAAAGCAGCGTGCCTGCGGCATACCGCCACGTACGCACCAGCCAATCCACACCGTACCGACGGGCTTGACTTCACTGCCCCCATCCGGTCCGGCGATACCGGTAACACCGACGGCTAAATCGGCTTTAGCTGCCAGTAGCACACCTGCTGCCATCTGCTGCGCTACCTCCTCACTTACCGCCCCGACTGCCGCTAAGGTCTCTTGACTGACGCCTAGCAACTCATGCTTGGCCTGATTACAGTAAGTAACAAAGCCACGCTCAAAATACCCTGAGCTACCCGGGATCGCGGTCAGCGCGGCGGCAATCAGTCCCCCGGTGCATGATTCGGCACAGCTTACCTTAAGGCCGTGCGCTAAACAGATCTGCTGCAGCGTACGGGCTAAATTTAACGCTTCATCCATGGTTTTTTGTTCCTTATGCTTGATCCTCAAAAATGAGCATTCCACATGAACTACCCCATACTCATGCATGAGGAATTTCGCAACTTTCAGTTAAAGCCAAGTAAGCTTAACGCATCAGGCGTGACGCTCCCACAAAAGCTAGGTGGGCTTTAGCTTGCCGACAGCTGTAACTACTTTTGCCTTTTAAGGCAGAAAGTCTGTGGCTATTCGCTTCAGCGGCTAAAAAGGCCCGTCCGACCTTGGAAATTATAATCGAAGCATTATGCTCAGCGTTGTCCCGCTGATGGCAGAAAACACAGTGAAACTTAGCTTGAGTTTTACGGCTTTTGCTATCAGCACGCTGACACTGGCTGCACATAATACTGGTGTTTTTAGGGTCAACCTTAACCAGAACTCCATCGCCGGATCCCCCTGCTTAAGGCTCTTAAGCGTTTTTAAAGAAGGATTTCCTGTTTGGATGCGGCTTCATGGGACTTAAAATTTCTGCAGCTTCCGCATAGGAGTCAACATGGCCGCTGCTGACTAATCTAATGAGCTCGTCTTTGTACTCTAAGTACTCTCGTTCAGGGCAACTTAAATTTTTGTTCCACGCACTGCGGAAGGCATGAGTATGCTTAAAAAGGACGGGGTTTTAGCCGCTGATCTTTTTTGATAAAAAAGCCGCAGCCTCCCCGCAAAAGAGAGAACTGCGGCCATGATGACTAAAAGTAAAAATCAGTGATCGCCGCCCTGACCATAGTAGGCGTGCGCGCCGTGCTTTCTTAAATAGTGCTTATCTAAGAGGCTCTGCTGCATCGGCCCCAGCTTGCCGCCACGTAGCATCATGCTGTGGAATGCCATGAAAGCAACTTCTTCTAATACCACGGCATTGTAGACCGCATTAGCCGGCGACTTACCCCAAGTGAAGGGACCATGCGAGTGCACTACCACGGCCGGCACATCCTTCATCTTAATGCCGCGCTGCTGGAAGGTCTCAACGATCACCTTGCCCGTCTCGGCCTCATAAGCGCCGTTGATCTCAGCATCTGTCATCATGCGGGTGCAAGGCACTGCGCCGTAGAAGTAATCGGCACCGGTAGTGCCTAAAGCCGGAATATCCATGCCCGCCTGTGCCCACGAGGCGGCATAGCGCGAGTGGGTGTGCACAATGCCCATAATGTCTTCACAGGCGCGATAGAGCTCTAAGTGGGTCGGGGTATCGGTGGACGGATTGAGCGCACCTTCAACCTTTTCGCCGGTCTTAAGATCAATCACCACCATATCGGCAGCAGTCATGGTATCGTAATCGACGCCGGAGGGCTTAATCACCACTAAGCCCGCATCGCGATCAATACCCGACACATTGCCCCAGGTATAAGTCACTAAACCGCGCTGCGGCAGCTCAAGATTGGCCTTAAAGACCTCGTTTTTTAAATCTTCTAACATGGTTTCCTTCCTTTGACGGCTCCGCCGTCACTATACTTGCAAATCTGTCCGCAGCCGCAGCTTACATGGCATACTTGACGTACGGAACTTCAATCTGATGACCATCAATCGGCAAACCGATTAAATCCTCAGTAATCGGCTGATGCGCGCAATAAGCTTTAGCCAGCTTGACACAAATTTCTGCCAGCGAGCGGCTGTCATTGAGCACCGTACCGACCATCTGATTGCGCGTCACCGCCTCAATGGCCTTGGGGAGCGCATCAATGCCGATAAGCGGAATGAACTTGTCACTATCGCCGGTATTGTAGCCGTGCGCTTGCAGCTCATTGAGCACGCCTAAAGCCATCTCATCATTGTTGCAGATAATCGCCTCAATCTCGCTTAACTTATGGGTAAACAGCACTTCACGCATCATGGTCAGCGCCTTAGAGTAAGACCAATCGGCATTACCGGTATACAGCGGCTCGCCAGCCAGTCCCGAGTCCATCATGGTGCGGATAAAGGTATTAGTGCGCTGCTGCGTATCCTGATGTGTCGCTTCACCCTTGATGAGCACGTACTCAATCTGCCCATTATGATTCTTATCAGCCTGCGGATGAGCATTTAAGTAATCAATTAAGATTTCCGCCTGATAGCGCCCGGCATCGTTGCTGTTGGTGCCGACATACCATGCATCCTCATAGGAGGACAGAACTTTATCTGACGGCTTGCGATTGAAAAAGATCACCGGAACCCGAGCGCGCTTGGCATTGCGCAGCACCGCCTCACCATTTAACGCATCCACCGGATTGACGATGAGCGGATAACGGTTTTGCGATAGCGCTGTCTGCACTTGACTTAACTGCTTGGCCAAATCATCTCCGGCATCGAACTCTGCAAGCTTAAGCTCAGAAGCCGCCGCGGCTTCACGCACCTGCACCGAGAATTGATTGACAAAGGAGTCATTTAACGAATAGTAGAAAATATTGGCTCGATCCTGCGCTGCCTGTGCTGCCGAGCACAGAGCCGCACTAATGACGGCGGCGGACGCTAATACATGCTGCAGCTTCATTTTATTTCTCCAAAATTGTGACTTAATGGGTAGACGGCAGCTGCATTGTAACGCAGCTGCCGCAGAACTGAACTGCACTTCAGTGCTACTTATACTCAGCCGCTGCAGCTTTCTCAGCAGCAAGTCCGGCCTTATAACCGACCATAAAGCGCTCAAAACCGGCCACATCTTCCGGGGTCGGCGCAATGGTGCTGCCGGTGCTGTCCTTAAACACCTTAGCATTCAGGTAATCAGGCAGGCTTTCCCCCGGCTGCTTGCTTACTTCATAAGCGGCAAGCAAAGCAATGCCCCACGCGCCGCCCTCGCCGGCAGTTTCCATTACCGACACCGGCGCATTCATCGCATCGGCCATGATCTTCTGCCCCACACCCTTGGTCTTAAACAGACCGCCGTGACCTAAGAGTTTATCGAGGCCAACCTTTTCTTCATTAATCAGGATGTCCATGCCGATCTTCAGCGCACCTAAAGCGGCGTAAAGATGCGTACGCATGAAGTTGGCCAGCGTGAACTTGGCATCGGGCTGACGCATAAAGAGCGGACGACCTTCCTCAAGGCCGGTGATGAACTCGCCGGAATAATAGCCGTAAGCCATTAAACCGCCGCAATCATTGTCGCCCGTCAGCGCGTTGCGGTAGAGGATACCGTAGAGATCATTGGGATCGAGCTTGGCACCAATCTTCTCTGCAAACTCACCAAATAGCCCCACCCAAGCATTTAAATCCGAGGTACAGTTATTAGCATGCACCATCGCCACTGGAAGACCATCCGGGGTAGTAACCATGTCAAGCTCGCGATGCAGATTCTTTAATGCCCGCTCCAGCACTATCATCGCAAAGATAGAGGTGCCAGCTGACACATTACCGGTACGCACGGCAACAGAGTTGGTAGCCACCATGCCGGTACCGGCATCGCCCTCCGGCGGACACAGCGCAACTCCCGGCTGCAGCGTGCCACTTGGGTCTAAGAGTTTGGCGCCGGCGGCAGTTAGATTTCCGGCCGGCTCGCCGGCACACAACACCTGCGGCATTAAGGCTTTCACATCAACCGGATAGCCGTGTTCTGCCGCCAGCGCATTGAACTTAGCGAGCATTGCCGCATCATAATCGCGGATCGTAGAGTCAATCGGAAATACGCCGGCGGCATCACCGATGCCTAATACCTTACAGCCGGTGAGCTTATAGTGAATGTATCCCGCCAGCGTAGTAAAGAAAGCCACCTGCGGTACATGCGGCTCCTTGGCCAGCATGCACTGATAGAAGTGGGCAATGCTCCAGCGCTCAGGAATGTTGAAATTAAACGCTGCCGTCAGCTCCTCGGAGGCTTTGCGGGTAATGGTATTGCGCCAGGTGCGAAACGGGACTAACAGCTTATCATCCTTATCAAAGGCCAGATAGCCGTGCATCATCGCCGAAAAACCGATCGCACCTAAGGTCGTAATTTTAGTGCCGAATTTTTCCTGCACTTCTGCGCACAAATTGCGATAGCAGTCCTGCACGCCGACCCACACATCCTCAAGGGAGTACGTCCAAATCCCGTCGACCAGCTGATTTTCCCAATCATGGCTGCCCTGGGCAATCGGCAGATGCTGTTCATCAATCAGCACCGCCTTAATGCGGGTCGAGCCTAACTCAATGCCCAAACTGCATTTGCTTAAATCTAAAGTCATCCTGCATATCCTTTGTATTGTGCCGCCTCCCGCAGCGCTCATGCACTGATGTGTGCTTTTGCGGCGCAACTTGATGGGGAAGGCGGCGGAAAAGTATTGACCTGCGCACAAAAGGCGCAGATCCCCGCGTATATCGTTAGGCTTTCTTCGGCGCTTTTTTGCCGCTGCTCTCAGCCTTGAGGTTCATCAGCTTATTGCGATGCTCCGTCACAATGGCCTGCATCACAATGAAGAGGCACAGTAAAATGCCAACTACGATCTTCGTCCACCACGCTGACAGCGTACCTTGGAACGAGATAATAGTCAGAATGGTGCCCTGAATCATCACACCAAGCACCGTGCCCGGAATGAAGCCCACGCCGCCCATCAGTTGCGTGCCGCCGATCACTGAAGAGGCAATTGCGTCCATTTCCATGCCAAGACCGTGCAGTGTGTAGCCCGACAGCATGATCCATGAATAGGCAATACCGCCTAAAGCCGCGCAGAAGCCGGAAATCACATATACCGCCAAGCGGATGCGATCTACGCGCAGGCCCATTAAGCGAGCAGACTGCTCATTGCCGCCGATGGCATAGACGCCGCGACCAAACGAGGTATAGCGCAGCACAATAGTAGCTATCACCACTACCACTAGGGCAATGCAGGCACCTAAGGAAATAAAGCAGTCACCTATCTCAAAAGAGGTGAAGGCTAAATTGCCGTATTCCTCATTGGAAATGCCCACCGAGTCACGCGACAGCATCGCGGTCAAACCGCGGCACAGGAACATGGTGCCTAAGGTCACGATGAAGGGCTGCAGCTTGAAGAAGGTGATGAAAAAGCCGTTGATGAGGCCCACCGCAATACCAATCAGCAGCACCAGCGGCATGCACACGTACGGGCTTAAAGTAGTATCACGCATCAGCACCGCCAGCGTCATGCAGGTAAGCGACACTACCGCGCCAACGGAGAGGTCAATACCGCCGCCGCCGGACAGAATGGTGAAGGTAATGCCGACCGTTACAATGATAAGCGGCGCATTGTCGATGAACAGATTTAAAAACACCTGCGGGCTGAAGAAGCCTTCAAATGAGACCGAACCGAAACCGAACAGGATGATGAAGAGCAGGCCGGTGACGTAGAACGAGAACATCGGCGAAGCTACTAAATTACTGAAGAATTTACGCATGGCTGGCCTCCTTCTTTGCCGCCTGATCTGCCCGCTTCATACGCCATTCACGGAACATCTGCTTAAAGCGCTCGGACTGAATGGTGATGATGAGCAGAATCACAATCGCCTTAATTGCCGGCAGTCGGTCTGAAGATACGCCGACAGCATACATGGTGGTAGTTAACGTCTGAATGGTGATAGCGCCGATGATGGTGCCTCCGATATAGTAGCGGCCACCGACCATTAAGGTGCCGCCTAAGGTCACCGCCAAAATGGCGTCCATTTCCATGTTCAGACCGGCATTGTTAGCGTCAGCTGCGCGGATCAGCGAGCTTTCAATCAAGCCTGCAGTACCAGCGCAAAAGCCCGAGAAGATATATACCGCAAACAGCACCGCGGTCACCTTGACGCCGGCGTAGCGGCTGGCCGTCTGATTGATGCCCACGGACTGAATCATCAGCCCAAGGCTGGTCTTCTTATCCAGGAAAATGACGAGGAGCACCATGCACAGTGCAATTAACATGGCCGTCGGGAGCATAACCCCCGGGATAGTGCCACCGATGTAGCTAAAAGGCTTGTAGTACACCGTGATAATCTGGCCGTCAGTTAGCAGCTGGGCAATACCGCGGCCTGCCGTCATGAGGATCAACGTCGCCACCATGGCCTGAATCTTGAACTTGGCCACCAAGGTGCCGTTCCAGATCCCCGAAAGCACACCGGCACACAGCGCCGCCACAATCGCCACGATGAACGGATGCTCCGGCACGCCAGAAATGTCACCGCCTAACATTAAGCAGCAGGTGGCCGCCGAAATCGCGACCACCGCGCCGACGGAAATATCAATGCCGCCGGTAGCAATCACAAAGGTCATACCGAGCGCCAGAATGATAAGCGAGCTGGCACGGTACAAAATGTCGATGGGACGGCCGTATAAATTGCCGTTGTCCATCACTTGGATTTTAAAGAAGTCGTCCACAAAGACGGCATTGAACAGCAGCAAGAGCGCGAGCGCCGTCAGCGGCAGCGCTAAAGAGCTTTGCGAGAATTTCTTAAGCATGTCCATGATAATCTCCTGCGATAGCCTGCATAATGTGCGCGGTCGAGATTTCCTCGCCGTTGAGCTCAGTTATCTTCTCGTGATCGCGAATGATGAGCACGCGCGAGCAGGTTCTGACCATTTCGCCCATCTCGCCTGAGATGAAGACCACCGACATGCGGTTTTCCTTAGCGAGCTTAACTGCCAGCCCCTCAATTTCGGTCTTGGTGCCCACGTCAATTCCGCGCGTCGGCTCATCTAAAATGAGCAGGTTCGGCTCAGTGGCCAACCAGCGGGCAATAATCACTTTCTGCTGATTACCGCCGGACAAATTCTTAATTAACTGTTCGCGATCGGATACCTTGATGCGCAGCAGCTTAATGTAATAGTCAGCAAGCTCATTTTGCTTAGAGCGCGGCATATGCTTGAACATGCCGGCTTTAGCCTGCATGGCAAGGATAATGTTTTCACGCACCGACAGATCACCAATAATGCCCTGAACCTTGCGATCCTCCGGGCAGAAGGCGATGCGCTTCATCATCATATCCATCGGCGACTTGACAGATACTTCGGTGCCGTCAATCTTAATCGTACCGTTGGTCTTCTGCATAATGCCGAACATGGTCTCAGCAATTTCCGTACGCCCGGAGCCAAGCAGTCCGCCCAGGCCAATCACCTCGCCCTTTTTGATGTTCATGGTGAGATCTTTGACCTTGCCGGGTACTGTCACATGATCAAAAGCGATGACGTCAGTCTCCTCAGGGACGGACTTATCCACATTGGACTCAATGTCATCCTCACGCACTTCCTTACCCATCATCTTGGAGATAAGCTGAATGCGCGGCAGATCTTTTAAGTCATACTCGCCGATGTACACGCCGTCGCGCAAAATAGTCACACGATCGCAGATAGTGTAAATCTGCTCTAAGAAGTGCGAAATAAAGATGATCGAAATGCCCTGCGCCTTTAACTTGCGCATGATGGCAAACAGACGCTCAGTTTCCTTATCCGACAGTGAAGAGGTCGGCTCGTCTAAAATCAGAATGCGGCACTGCGTATCCACGGCGCGCGCAATTGCGATCATCTGCTGCATGGCCACCGGATAGAAATTGAGCACCTTGGTGACGTCAATATCAATGCCCATTTCCTCGTGCAGCAGCTTTTTGGCATTGGCATTCATCGTCGCCCAATCAATCTGGCCCAACTTGCCGCGCGGCTCACGTCCGATATAGATATTCTCGGCTACCGTCAAGTTAGCGCACAGGTTAACTTCCTGATACACCGTCGAAATACCAATTTGCTGGCTTTCCAGCGGAGTCTTGGGCTCAATTAAGCGCCCGTCATATTCAATCGTGCCGTTAGTTTTCTGATACACGCCAGTCAGCACTTTCACTAGGGTCGATTTGCCAGCGCCGTTCTCGCCCATCAGCGAGTGAATTTCGCCTTTTTTTAAATTAAAAGTTGCGTCCTTCAGCGCTTTGACCCCAGGGAAAAACATATCAATGTTTTTCATGTGCAGAATGTAATCATCATTCTTCTCTTGCATGGGTCTCATCCTTAACTTGTCATTATGCGAGCGGCAGCCGCTCTGAAAAAAAAATGTCCACCAGCCTCTTGCAGCATGGTGGACATCTTTCCCTAGTACTGCAAATTAGTACTTACGGGTCGGGAAGACTTCAGCCGCAGTCTCAGCCGGGAATACACCTTCCTCGACGTAAACCTGCTTCTCCACCGGCTCGCCCTTTAAGACCTTGAGTGCAGTCTCAAAGAAGATCTTGCCCTGCAGCGGATTGCACTCAATGGTGCAGTTAGCCTTGCCGTCGATCATGGCCTGGAACATGCCCTTAACAGCATCGCAACCAACGATCACTATGTCCTTGCCCGGCTTGAGGCCAGCCGCTTCAATAGCCTGAATGGCACCTAAGGCCATGTCGTCATTGTGCGAGAACAGCACATCAATATCGCCACCGAAGGACTTTAAGTAAGACTCCATCACTTCCTGGCCCTTGGCGCGAGTGAAGTCACCAGTCTGGGAAGCAATAATCTTGTATTTATCCTTGTTCGGGCTCTTGGCTAAGGCATCGTTAAAGCCGTTGCCGCGGCCAGTGGCAGCAGAAGCACCCACCGTGCCCTCTAAGATGGCGATGTTGATAACATTGCCACCGTTGCGCGGCTTAACATTGTTCTTGGTGCAATACTCATCAATCCAGTTGAAAGCCTTGACGCCTTCTTCGTAGGAGTTGGTGCCAATCTTAGCGACATACAGTGAGTCGTCAGCTACCTTTAAATCACGGTCCATAATCATTACCGGGATCTTAGCGCGCTTAGCTTCACGCAGAATGTTATCCCAGCCCGTCTCAACGATAGGTACGAAGCCGATTAAATCAACCTTCTGCGCAATGAAGGTACGGATAGCTTTGATCTGGTTTTCCTGCTTCTGCTGTGCATCAGAGAACTTAAGCTCAATGCCCATCTCCTCAGCGGCAGCCTTAACGTCATTGGTGTTGGCAGTACGCCACTCCGACTCTGCACCGATCTGGGAGAAGCCGATGACTACCTTGTCTTCGGCCTGGGCCAGCATCGAAGATGAAGCTAACACGGCACCAAGACCTAAGGCTAATAAAGTTTTGGAAATCTTCATAACAATCCTTACCTCTTCTCACAAAAACATAAACAAACGTTTACGACAAGCAAAATGTAACGGGATTTACAGCGATGATGAAGCAGGTTTTTTCAAAAATGTGAAGTTGCGCGTCATTTAAGCTTTTATATGGGTAAAAATTGGATCCAGATCAAACTTTTAACCCTTTGAAGCAAGCCGTTTTTTACACAATGATTAGGCTATTCATTAGCGCGTTGAGCTAAAAGCTATGCAGCTGTCGTACCGCAGCACTCAACCGACCGCGCAGCGCTTTATACGCTATTGGGCATGCGTGTATGTAACTTCCACAAACGTTTACGGCATAGCCGTAACGCTAAGCTTTACTAAAAGCTGCTAAAGTTTGCGCTAAAACTTTTTGTCAGCGTTCAGCACAGCCCCAAGGCATTTAACGCGCCGCGCGCCGCTCACTGCCACTCTGGGCATAAAAAGCCTGCTTATCGCGATACATACGCTGTTCTGCGGTTTTAATTAAGCCATTGAGATCACGTAGCTTAGCGTCACAGGCAAATCCCATGGAGATATGATAATCCGCCTTGAGTAGCTCAGCGCGCAGCGCCTGTCCGGCCTTAGCTAAAGCTGCGGCATCCGCCGCTGGGAAAAAGAGTACAAACTCATCTCCACCGATGCGGTACTGATACTCACTACTAAAATAGCGGACAATGCCTGCTGCTACACAGCGCAGCATCGCATCGCCAGCCGCGTGACCCTGCTTATTATTTAGCTCATGTAGCCCGTTGACATCAAGATACAGACAGCCAAGACCTGTGGGAAATGCGGCAGCTAAATGCGCCAGATCGCGCTCATAGCGATTGCGATTGTAAAGCCCGGTAAGGCTGTCTCTATCGCCCTGCTCCTGCAAGCGGAAACGATGATGCATATTGTCGCAAAAGAGCCCCAAGCTGAAAGATATGGCCTGCAGGAATGCCTGGCGCAGCGGTTCAAGTTTAATTCCGGTGCACAGCAACATGGCGCAGATATGCCCATTGGAGGCATTGTGTACCGGCAGGGCTGTCAGCGTGCGACAGTTGGCGCCCTGCGCGCCCAAAAGACGACGCAAAGCCGCCGGATCAGCCTGCGTGTACAGCGCCTGCCCTGCGGCAAAGGTCGGGATCAGCTCACGCCACAGCTCCTCTAATTCATTACCGGAGCTCTCCTCCACGCTGCTGCCGCGAGACCACGTATACAGCCGCTGCACCTCACCTTGCGATAACAACGCAAAGTACACCTGCTGCGCGTACAAACGACTGCCCAATTGTCGCAACGCCGCATGCAGGCGACTTAAATCCTCATGAGCGTTAAACAAAAGCTTTTCGATACCATTAATCGCTGCAAACATCTCAATGCGCTGCTGCTTGGCACGGGTGACCTCTCGCACGGTGCGGATCATCCAGATAAGGTACAGGCAAAAGCACAATAGCTCAAAGCCCAAAAAAAGATTAAACCAGCGAGCGATGGTCTTAGCGCTGGCAAACACTACGCTGTCGGGGACTGAGATGGAGACGCGCCAGGCATTGATATTAATGGCGCGACTGTGGAGATACAGATATTCACCGGTGGTGCGTGAAATAAAGACGATAGAGCCGCTCTCACCGGTGCGCACCTGCTCTTTAAAGCGATCACTTGAATAACCCGGAGCAGTTTGGCGCTCCCCTAGCGCCCAGATATTGCCACTGCGTCCTGGATGCCACGTGTCCATCAGAAAGTCGCCATTCGCCCCATCCACGATGTACATCGCACCTTGACCGGAGTACGGCTGCAGATTATCTAGTACCGGCAACTCGGTGAGCGATACAACTCCGCACAGCAAGGCCACAATCTTCCCCGCGCGCTCAATTGGCATGTAATGACGCACTACGTAGACATCCGGGTCAAAAAAATCAGTCTCGCGATTTGTTACATGCGCCCCGTCAGCAGCCTCTTGGGCAAAAGACAATTTACCGGACGCATCATAAACCTGTCCACCAGCGGCAACTAGCTTGTCGCCTGGCAGCAAGATCTGCAGCCGCGACATGAAGCCGACACGATCATAGGCATCTAGTAGATGCCATAATCGAGGAGAGGTGAAATCATCGGTCTGCTCGAGCATGGTAGCAAGCAGTTGCAGCTGCTCGCGATCGTTATTCACCAGCATTTCGATATAATCGCCGATGGTTTGCGCTTCTTCATACAAGCGATTAAAGCTCTTCTCACGCTCTAGAGTGTTGATGCGGCTTACCAGCATAAGCGATGAAACGAAAATCAATAGCAGCATCAGCGCAGTGATAATAAACGAGATGCCCCAGCGCATGTCACCGGGCTTAGCTTTAGCAGCATGCAGTAAACGTATCATCGCAAAATCCTTTACAGCTGGTGTATAACTATCCAGCCGTCACTATCATCGCGCACAGATGCAAGCGCTGCCAAGGGAAGATCTCACAAAAGTTAATAAAAACGGCAACTTTGTCTGCTAATTGGGCATTGCAGCGTGGATATTGCGCCTGCTTAAAGCTTTGCATATTGCAGGCTAGAAACACAAAAAGCACCTTGCGGTGCTTTATTGTGTGCGCACATGTTGCGCTTTGTTTTAAGGTGATGCCTGGTGATTCCCTACTCTCGCACCGTCGTACGCGGCACTACCATCGGCATCTCTGCATTTCACTTCTGTGTTCGGCATGGTTACAGGTGGTTCTGCAGTATTAGCTTCACCAGGCAAATTCGGTTCCAA
>CALXOV010000031.1 GCA_944390105.1 uncultured Succinivibrionaceae bacterium | reverse complement strand
CGCCCGAATCCCACTACGAGAAAACTCTGGCACCGGCAAACGAGCTGAAGGAGGCCTGGAAACCCCATGGGCACGATCTGCAGGCCCATTAGTCGAGTTGATGATGACCTAGTTTGCAAAATTCAGGCAACTAGTAGAAAATTTGGGTAAAACGCGGGGGAGTAAAGACGAAAAAACCGCCAGTAGGCGGTTAGCGGGTGGTGCCCAGGGCCGGAGTCGAACCGGCACGAACGTATAAGGTTCGAGGGATTTTAAGTCCCTTGTGTCTACCTATTTCACCACCTGGGCAAAAGCTGGAGGCGCGTTCCAGAGTCGAACTGGACTATACGAATTTGCAATCCGCTGTATAACCGCTTTACTAACGCGCCAAATAAATTTTTACATTCTGGAGCGGGAAACGAGGCTCGAACTCGCGACCCTAACCATGGCAAGGTTATGCTCTACCAACTGAGCTATTCCCGCGTCGTCAGAAAGTGATGCTCATTATATAGATTGTTTTTCTCCTGTCAACAAAATTTTTAAAAAAAGTTCATACTCTGATCCTGCGGTGGCAAAATTTGGGAGCTGTAGGATAGTGGTTTTCAGAAGACTTAATCCATGCGCTACAATGTTTGCAGCTTAATGCAAGCAACTTTCAGGAATGTGCCCATGGGAAAATTTTTTGCAACTATCATGTTATTTGTAGCTACTTTAAACGCCGAGGCGGCTATCAGTGAAAACACCGCCATAGCGCGGGCGCTTAATTTTGTTGATGTGACAGAATACGACCTGACGGCGCTAAAAATCGAGCGCGGCGAAGAGCAAGGTTGCGCGGTATTTAAGCTAGAGTTTGAGACTGCGTTTGGCGATTATGATTTTGCCTATGCCTGTAGCAATGGTGAGCTAATTGATGCCGATTTTAATTTGGATGATAAATATATTAAAGCTCATCGCGGCAGCAGTGTTATGAGCGCGGATGCAGCTTGCACCATGATAAGCCGCAAGCTTAATGTGCCTGCACACAGTATTCATTTAACTGAACAGGGCAGCCGCAGCGAGCCTCGTTTTGATGGACGTTGTCGCTATGCGGGGATGGAATATGAATTTGAGATTGATAGACGCAGTGCGCTTATTATTGATTTCACTGCTGAGTTCGGAGATTAAACCCTTTCATGAGTGAAAACGTCGGTGTTGCGTTGCACGCGCTGTCTGTATCGCGTTTTGTCGAACTTACCGATGAAGTCTTGCAGGGCTTGGGGACAGCCTGTGTCATCGGAGAAATTTCTGAGTTGTATCCGCGCAGTCATCTGTACTTTAAGCTTAAGGATGATAATGCCAGCGTAGATTGTCTGATGTGGGGGAATCTGGTACGGCAGTTAGCATTTACGCCGCAGGCTGGCATGTTGGTGCAGGTTACGGGAAACAGTTCACTGTATCGCAAAAATGGGCAGTTTAAATTATTAGTTCGCAGTATGCAGCCTGCAGGGCAGGGCCATATTTTAGAGCGTCTTGAGCAGTTAAAGCGCCGTCTAGAAGCAGAAGGTATCTTTGCCCGACCGAAAAAAGCTATACCACGTTTTGTTGATCGTGTTGGCATTATTACTTCAGGGGAAGGGCGGGTTTTGCATGATATCTGCATTACACTTGCGCGGCGTAATCCTCTAATTGAAGTCAAGCTCTATGCAGCTGCGGTACAGGGACGTGAAGCGTCGGCAAGTTTATGCCAGGCGCTGCGGCAGGCGTATGCTGATCGTGTCTGTGATGTGCTTATCATATGTCGCGGCGGAGGATCGTTTGAAGATCTACTGCCATTTTCTGATGAGGCAGTTGTGCGGCTGACCGCGCAAAGCCCACTGCCAATTATTTCTGCTGTAGGCCACGAACCGGATACGGCACTGACGGATTTTGCTGCTGATCTGCGGGCTGCTACACCTACGGCAGCTGCGGAAATCGTGAGCTTTTACCCATATTCGCAGTTGCAGCAATTCTACACGCAGTTAACTGAGCGTTTGCACAATTTAATAATGCTACAGTTAGATGAAAGGGATGCCTCTGTAGAGCGTCTGCAACTGCGGTTGCAGGCAAGTGGTCCATTGCAGCAGATTCAGCTGCGTCGCAGTCGCGTGGCGCAGCTTGAGCAACAGCTGCAACACCTTCTTGTGCAGGCGCTACAGGTCAAGACCCAGCGCCTTCAGTACCTGCAGCAGGCGTTGCTGACGCATAATCTGGAGCGGCGGTTGGGCGCAGATAAAGAACGGTTGTCTAAGTGTACGCAGCAGTTAGATATCTTGATGGCGCAATCCCTGCAGGGCAAGTTTAATGCGTTGCAGCATGTGTTACAGCAACTTATAGCCTGCAGGCTTGAGGATAGGTTGCAGGACAGAAAGCAGGCTTTAGCGCATATGGTTGGTCGTTTGAGTGCGCTCAATCCGCTGGATATTCTGCAACGCGGCTACTCAGTTACCCGCGATTTGCAGGGGAAGCTACTCAATATCCATGAAGCCTTTCCCGGACAGTGGATTTCCACGCAAATTGCCGGCGGTGAGGTTATTTCGCGCATTGAGGAGCTTAAGCTGACAAATTGAGCATTTTTTGCAGGATCCCAAGATTTATATAGATGGCATTCTCTTCCGGCGCTACATCAAACACTGGCTCGTCAAATTGCTCATAGGCATGATCGTTGAGCATTTCTACTGCGACATCACAGGACATAAAGCGGCAGCTTAAGCACATGCCGGTAAATTCTGCCAAATCCATGATGTCCTGTGCATGCATGTTTACGCTGTGCAACAGTTCACGAGCCTCAGGAGGCAACATTGGAAGCGCCTCGTTACTCTCCGTTGTTGCGGCAGTGACCGAGGTCGGCGCAGTAGGCACCGCATCCGCCGAGACATGACTTTCTAATTCAGCGGATTCATTTGCTGCGCGCAACTGCCCAATGACAGACAGCACTTCAGAGCTTTCTTGTAGCTTAGACGATATGATTTTTTGATCTAAATGATCAAAATATGCTGCGGCATTGTTGACCGCGGCATTTAACTTAGCATTGTGACCTGCATGCCGCGCATCGGTCGAGTACTCTGATCCGTGTTTTAACTGTGCCGCATCGCGGTTACGCTGCATGACTTGATAAAAGTATTGTACCTTTTTAATCTGTTGCACATCATCGGCAGCAATGTTGAGTTGCTCGGCTAAGCGCTCAAAGCGATGCATGCGCAGACGAGCGCTACCGCGGATGGTTATATTGGCAATTAGATACAGCAGCAACTGCTTAGCTGAAGTTTGTAGATGTTCTGCTGTTTTATACATGTTGAGCAGATTTTGCTGAGTTGCGCTTGAAAAATCGGGTGTAACCAGCAGGCGGCACAGCTGTTTTAGATAGCGCTCTGCAAAGTCTTTACTTTCTGGTGTATCGGTATGAATTGTGGATAGCAGTAGCTCACAGGCTGGATCGAATTCGCTGATGTAGGAGCAGTAGTTAAACATGATAAGAGCAAAGACTGCAGCCTGTAATTCTTCCCACCACAGCTGCTGCGTCAGCGGAGGGTTAAAGTCATCGTTTAGGAAAAAGAATTTGTTTGTCAACGAACCGCTGTCCGGTGCAGAACCATCAGGATGCTGAGGAATACTGATAAGTCGTGCTTTGTGCAGTAAAAAGTTTAAGAGGATGCGCCATTTGTGGCTGCCGATTGGAAATCTAATCGCAAAGGTTTGGTTAAGATCATATCCGTTAATGGAGTACTGCTCTTGCGGGAAATAAGAGCGTAGCATTGGTGCATAGTCTTCATCAGTATTAAGCAACTGTTGCAGTTGAGCAGGTAGCTGTGAGGCATAATCAGTCAGATAACGCTGTATCGTTATCACCTCATCACACTTAGTGCTTAACAGCTGTAAAGCAGGATGCCGCAGTAGCACTACAGGCTTGGCAAGATTACACAGCAGTGCCGAGGTCAGCAGTTGTTCAAACGGATTGGCATAGCGCAGGATGCTAAGTTTAAGCTTGCTTTGCGCTATTTTATAAAAGCCAAGTTTTTTATTTGACGTCTGCTCGCGGCCGTCTTCAGTTATATCCCAGCGTATGAAGATGGGGCCTGTTGCATGTTTCTCTACGGAAAGCAGTTGCGGTACAGCAAAGGCGAGTAGTTTTGTGACGAATTTGTCATCGGCCAAATCTTCAGGGCTAATCCTGTCACCGCTCTGTTCTAGGCCAAAGCTCAGCATACAGTACAGCGTTACCATGTTAAGCTCCTGTGGCTGTAGCTTGTGTAGCTGCATGTTAGTGCGGCGTAGCTGCTGCCAGACAAAAGCACACAGCAGAGCTGTGTCTGTGCGTAGCCCCCTAGTTACGAGATTGGGCAGATCATGCTGTAGCTCGTAAGGAAGCTGCTGACGGTAGATTAGATAGTACAAAGCAGCTATTGCGGCAGCGCAGGGATCCATGTGCAGCTCGCCCTTGAGATCTAAAGCGCATAATTTAATAAAGAGTGCACGGGTGGTGCTGTCGTTACCTACAAACAGCGGGCGGAGCAGCAGACGGTGCAGTAACAGCTGTGCGGCAAGTAGCGCACATTCACTTCCGAGATCTGCACTATGCGTAAATTGGCTTAATTTAAAAAATTGCGCATCCAGTGCAGCATCAAACAGCAATCTTTGGCCGTGGTGTGGATTAATGTAGGCAAAGCAAGGATAGAGCTCTTTGATCTGCGGGTCGTGCGTACACAACAATAATTCTGGAGCCGCATCGTCCGGTATCAGTGGAGATGGGAGTTTAAAATCAAGTTCAGCATAAGGCGGCATTAAACTTAAGGCTAAAGGATCATTGAGCAGCAACTGGATAAGATTTTCGCGTTTGTCCGTGCTAAAAAGCTGAGAGCGTTCGAGTTCGCAATTAAGCTCGGAGATGAAGCGGCTAATATCTTCAGGGGCAAGCACGCGTGAGGAGCGTGCTTTTTCGACCGCGAGCTGCTGCATTGTTTCAATTTGTTGCTTTAGACTTAAGTTGCTCTGCTCGGCAGCTTTTAACTTGCGCGGTTTATGATGCGTAATGCGGCTATAGAACATAACGCACAGCTCATTTAACGGATAGCGCGGATCAAAGCTGATGACGTGATCACTGCGCGCTCCTAACTGAGCTAAATGCCAAGCGATCTGTTCTTGATGTTTAGAGGAGGGCAGCGGCTTTAAACAGTGCTCGGTATGATGATAATCTACGATATAGCACGGCTGATCGCTGAAAAAAGACAAGCAGGCTTTAAGATAAGCAAGGCCCTCCTGTGGTAGCGGCTGAGAGGTCAGCACATTATTTAAGTATTCAAGCTGTAGCGCGTTAATGTTGTGGCATGATAGGGCACCCAGTCCTTCAATTACGCGCAGCATGATGTTGTATTGAGCTAACTTCAACTGCATGCGGCTAATGAAAGGCATGTCATGATTGCTGACCTGTCGTCTACTCTGCAGTACGGACTGCACATAGGAAATATCTTCATCATTATTTAAGTTAGGCTTTAAGGTCAGAATTAAAGTCTGATTACCTTGCAGTGCGAGCGGCGGCATGAAAGGCGCAATTTTCATGCCGCAGCTTTCGCACAACTCGCTACACTGCAGGAATATACTTCGGCTTTGGGAAAAAAATTCCAACTGATGCAAAGTGCTTTCAGCGAGCATTAGGCGGGAGGTGAGACTGTGTAGCGACAGACGTAGGAGGCGGTGAGCCGTCATTTCCGATTTAAGTTGAGCCGCTGCATGGACAAATGAGGTCGGTAGATCTCGCAGATGAGATAAATAAAAAGCTGCGGGATATAAGGGACCGACAGATTCTGCTGCCATAATTTTTCCTTAAGTGAAACAGTAAAATTTTAGCGTTTTTGGTCAATTAGGGCAAAAGCTCCAGTCAAAAAGCTGAGCAGAGTGCACAGAATCGTGTCCAAACTTTTGCAAAACTGCAGAATGCATCTTAAGCTTAAGCCATAATAGAAGATAAGTGAGGAATAAACCTTGACTAACGCAAGTCATGACAGTGGATTATGGACGGCGCCGATAAGCCGCGCCGATTTAAGCGCAGTGATGAGAACGCTTTGCGCAGACAGCGAGGCAGTGTTCGGTATTCAGCCAGCGCAGACTGAGGTGATTGTTAAGGCCTTTGCTGATTTGTGGAGCAAGGCACAGCGCGATATTGTGCAACGCTTAACTGCCTTGGTACGTCATGATGAAGGAAGAGCAGATTTAGCCGGGGCCGAGCTGCAGCCGCTGTTGCTACGCGCTGCCGGAGTGGAGATGGCTAAACTTGCGATGCATTTGCGCCCGCTTAAGGGTAAGGTTGAGATTGTCAATGTCGCTGCTTTGCTGCTTTATGTGATGGAGTCGTTTGGGCCACTGCATTTGATTGGTCCCGCTGCAAAAGAGCTGTCGCAGGAGGAGCGCCTGCAGCTGGCGCAAACAATTCGCAGTGAGCTCAATGGCCCGGAGTGGCAACGGGCGATTGCCGCTAAAACTTTGCCGGGGCTTAGTGCATCGCAGAATACGGCAGTGATTAATTATGCAGTCAAACGCGGAGGTCCATTTTCGGGAAAGGTGATGATCGCTTTTGCTGCGGCCTGCATATTGGTAATGCTCTTTGCGGTATAATCGGCCTAAATTTGTTGTAAAGGCGGTTTTTTATGCGCAAATCTTTTCTGCTGGCACTTGTTGCATGCGGCTGCGCTGTATGGTGCAGTGCGTCTTTAGCAGCTGTGCGTCTGGATATTAAAAATGACAGCACCGAGGACTGCTCGGTGGCGCTCAATGCTCGTATTGATCAGACGACATGGCTGACTGTCGGGTGGTACGTTTACGCCGCCGGTGAAGAGGCTCCGATCATCCTTGATGAAGTGAATAATATTCATTCCGTTTATCTGTATCATGACTGCAGTCTGAAAGTGAACAGTCAAGATGAAACCAAGACCGCTTGGGTCAAAGTCAATCGCAAGTTTAGCGATACTATTCCGATGGATGGGCAGCAGGGCTATGAGGAAGTGACCTTTGTGCGCTTGCAGCAAAGCCAATACGTGATCCCTTCTTTTTAAATTTTTTAGGTTGGCATAACCTTTGCTTGAAGCGTGACAGTCATGGAGACAGCGGCAAGCTTTGCCGCACACGAGGAGGGTTTATGTCAGCACAGCTAATTTCCGCACGGTCGCAGTATACAAGCGGCCTACCGTCGGCGCAAGCGCAGTCTGCCCGTAGTGTTAGTCTTAAAGGCCATGATGAGAATGCGGCAAGCTTTTCACAGGCCTTACAAACCTTATTTGCTGGTGCCGGAGCATCTAGCTGCGGAGTACAGACTAAAGAGAGGATACTTTCGGGACGTGATTTTGCGCCGGCTGCTTCTGAAAATGCACAAGTACGTTCTTTTGCCGTATTGGAGGAACCTCCGTCACACAGTGATTTCACGCTGCTAGAACGCAATCCAGCGGCCGCAAGCGACTTTTCAGTGTTAGATGCGCTGTCCGACGGTTTGATGTTTGCATCAAAAATTGCAGGTGCAGTGCTGGCTTTTTAGGCAGACTGTTAAATTTAGTTTACAATTTGCGGCTATAACTTTTAATTAAGCGTAAACCTAATGCCGTTACTGCTACTGTTTGGGGCTAACGGTAATTCATGGGAGCAGATTAGAAAGCTTATGGCTGCAAAAAAAGTTGCATCTACCGCTTTTCAAGTACCGGCCCTCGCACCCGGGCAGGTACATTGCCGTGAAATTATTGTTAAGAAAAGCCGCTTTATCACTACAATCGGGCATACGTCTGGAATGGATGAGTGTCGGTCCTTTATCGCGGCCGTTAGCGCACAGTATGCTGATGCGACGCATAATTGCTATGCATTCAATGGGGATGCCCCGGATAGTACAGCGGTGTGCGGCTGTTCGGATGATGGTGAACCTCACGGGACAGCAGGCCAGCCTATGCTCAATGTGGTACTGCATTGTGGCATTGGTGAACTGACAGCTGTGGTGACGCGCTATTTTGGCGGCACGCTGCTAGGTACGGGAGGCTTAGTTAAAGCTTATCAGGATGCAGTTAAATTAGCGCTGTCTGATTTGCCGGTACAGGAGCGTATTATTCCAGCTTACATTGATCTGGTGTTGGCGCATCATCAGGTAGGGTTGCTCAAAAAACTTTTGCCAACCTATCGTGGGCAGATTATTTCGCAGCATTTTGGGGCTGAGGCGGAATTTACGCTGCTCTTGCCTTTAGAGCAGGCGCATGCCTTTGCCGCGCTCCTACAGGATAAGACCAATGGGCGAGGTCAGATTAAACTTAGAACTGATTGACGCTACTTTGTGGGGCTAGTAGTTCTTTTAACAGTTTGAATAATGGATCATCGCTGTTAATGGCGCGACGCAGTTGATCCATGATTTTGTATTCGAGCAGTTCCGATACGGGTTTTTTATTGGTTTCGACAAGGCGGATATAGTTGCCGGATACATGCATTCTTTCGGCTAGCTCATCCCCGGTCAGTCCCATGGACATGCGAATGCGTTTAAAGGTTTTGCCATCCATTATTTCTTGCCTCGCATCAATCGCTCAGCGTAATCTCTACGCTGTTTGGTTTTATTGGCTACTTTATGACACAATATATAATATATTTAAAACAGTAGTGAATACAGCTATCGTGGCAGTTTTTTCTTAAAAATATGCGCTGCGCCGCATTTTGTTGCGAGATTTTACATTACCGCGTAATTTCCCTTACGTGAGTGAGTAGGGGATGTAAGCAGAAGGCACAGCACTTTTTGCTCATGTACAATACACACAAAAATTCAGGAATGAGCTTTTTGCTCCGACCTGCTAGGGGCATTGTGGCCATGTCCCGTAAGCAAGCATTATGAAGGGTGGATTTACATAAAGTGAGGCACTGACCTCACGAAATCTCGCACGTAAGTGCGTAGGTAGTTCATGAAGATGGCATTATCAAGCGCGAGCGCATTTAGGCAAAGACCTGATGTTCCAGCAGAATCTTGATACCAATGGAGAGCAGCACGATACCCCCTGCGGCATTGAGCAGACGATCTAGGCGGCTGAAGGAGGCTAACCATTGACCGGCGCAGAAGCCTAATGCAGTTAGTGCGCTGCAGGTAAGTCCGGTGATAATGGCAAATAGGGTGATGGAATTGTAGATAAGCCCTAAGGAAAAGCCTAAGGCTAAGGCATCAATAGAGGTAGCAAGACCTAAGGTGAGAACGGTTGCAAGTGAAATGGCGCATACCGGAGCGGCGTTGTCCCCGCATAGCGCATCCTTAAGCATTTTGCCTGCTATCATGGCCAACAGCGCAAAGGCCACCCAATGATCAAAACTCTCAATCAAGCTGACGATACCCTTGCCAGCGGTAAAGCCAAGCAGTGGCATTAGAGCTTGAAATAAGCCGAAAGTAATGGTCAGTTTAAGTGCCTGTTGCATCCGTACGCCGGGCGCTAGGCGCCGTTTTCCGCAGATCACTGCGCAAACTAAGGCGTCAACGGATAATGCTAACGCCATTAAAAAAGCTTCTAGCAGACTCATCGCTATCCTCGAAAAATGAAGGCTGTATAATAAGCGCCGGCACGGCGGAAAGTCAAAACCTCATCTAGAAATTTTTGCATTATAAGGAGCTAACGTCATGCTGAATTTTGATAATGATTATTCTGAGGGGGCTCATCCTGATATTCTGCTGCGCCTGCAGGAGGTTAATTTAGTTAAGCAGGCAGGCTATGGCTGTGATACGGAATGTGCAAAGGCCATAGAAATTATTAAACAGGCATGTCACCTCAATGCCGCGGATAGTGATGTCTTGTTTTTAGTCGGCGGCACACAGACCAATATGACGGTTCTTGATGCATTACTACATAAAACCCAAGGAGTGATTGCCGCCAGCAGTGGTCACATCAGCGTACATGAGGCCGGTGCGATAGAATCTTCTGGGCATAAAGTACTGACGCTTGAAGGCACTCAGGGAAAACTTGAGGCGGCAGCAGTGCGGCAATATTTGCAGAGTTTTTATACTGACGGCAATCGCGATCACATGGTACAGCCGGGGGCAGTGTATATTTCACAGCCTACTGAATACGGTACGTTGTATACGCTGGACGAGCTGCACCTACTGCAAGCTGTGTGTCAGGAATATCAGCTGTATTTGTACGTGGATGGTGCACGTCTGGCCTATGCATTAGCCAGTCCGTTTAATAATGTTACTATGGAAAATTTAGCAGCAGCCGTGGATGCTTTTTATATCGGAGGCACTAAATGTGGGGCGCTGTTTGGCGAGGCAGTGGTGTTTCCGCAAGGTGCGCCGCGCTTTTTCTTTACTCAGGTAAAGCAGCATGGAGCGCTATTGGCCAAGGGCTTTGTGCTGGGCTCACAGTTTTTATCGCTGTTTATCGATGGGCTGTATTGGCGTATTGGTGAGAGCGCGGTTAAACTGGCGCTTGAGCTAAGTGCAGAGCTTGAGAGAAAAGGTTATCGACTGTACGTACCAACACAGACCAATCAGATTTTCTTAGTGCTCAATCATGGCAAGGCGCAGCAGATAAGTCGAGAGGTGCAATTGTCTTTTTGGGAGCATTTAGCTGACAATAAAGAAGTATGGCGCATAGCTCTAAGCTGGGCTACAACACGTGCGCAGGTTGACGCTTTGCTGAAGGTTTTGTAGAGCTATGAGCTTTCTGCATTCTTTTACCCTGCCGCTGGATTTTGCTCAGGGACAGACTGTAGTCGTGTTACCGCCAGGGCACTCGCGTGTGGTAGTGCATTGTTGCTGTGCCCCTTGCGCAGGAGCGGTCCTTGAGGCCTTTTATCAAAATCAGATCACACCGCTGATTTATTTTTATAACCCGAATATTCATCCGCAGGCTGAATATGTAAAGCGGCGTGATGAGCTATCTGCTTATTGTCAAGAGCTGAATTTCCCTTTTGTCGTTGGTGACTACGAGGTTGCTGCTTGGCTGCAGGCAGTCAAAGGACATGAAGATGAGCCCGAGCGCTCTGAGCGCTGCTCCATCTGCTTTACACAGCGCCTGCTGCAGACCGCGCGTTTCGCTGCTGCGCAGGGGATCACTTTGTTTACCTCAACTTTAGCGACATCCCGCTGGAAGAGTAAAGCGCAGGTGGATGCAGCCGGACTGACGGCGATGGCGGCGACGGGAGTTTCATATTGGGATTATGATTGGCGTAAACGCGGTCTGGGGGAGCGGCGAAATCAGTTGGTAAAAACTCTGCAGTTTTATAATCAAACTTATTGCGGCTGTGTGTTCAGCCGCCTGAATGCCGATAAGACGCGCGCGCTGCATCGGCGTATTCCAGATGCTGCACCATCCTAGGTCAACTTTAAGCTGACTTGACCGCCTTGCAACGCGGCGCGAGTTCCGTCGGGGAAGCGTACTTGCAGACGGCACTCTTCATCAATGGTAATGACCTGTGCTTCGCAGTGGCCGCTACTACTCTCTAAGATTACGCGCCGGCCAATGAGATTGCTGCGCGCTTTAAATGATGTAGCGCATTCCTCCTTATCAAAATGTTGCAGCCGCTGCTGCAGTGTATTTAAAAAGAAAGCTGCGAGGCGATTTTTGCCGTCAGGGATATGCCGGCTTAAAATCGCTCCCATGCGTGGAGCAAGGTCTGCTGGTACAGCACTTTGCGGCGCATAGAGATTAAAGCCTGCGCCGCATAGCACGTAGTCAATCACGTCTGATTCTAAGTCGCAGCGCGCTTCGTTTAAAATGCCGCATACTTTTTTATCTTCAATATAGATATCGTTCAGCCATTTAATCTTTACAGCCGGGCACTCTGCGCCCGCGGCTTTGAAAATAGCCTCAATACTCTCGCAGGCTGCTAATGCCCCAATTACCGTCAACCAGCGAGCTTCGGATAACTTAAGCGCCGGCGGACGCAACAGCACACTTAAATATACTCCGCCCGGAGGAGAGTAAAAAAAGTGCCCGCGTCGTCCGTATCCCCGCTCTTGCTGCGCAGCTGCAAGGCAGCTTCCGGCAGGGGCTCCGGCGCGTGCTTTTTCATCTAAGAGTTCCTGGGTTGAACTAACTAAACTTTTGACGGTTAAATGTACTTTAGCAGCGGTCTCCGGCATGAGATAGCTCATGATGCCGTCGTGGGTCAGAATATCGCCACAGCTGCCGCTTAAGCGGTACCCCTGGCGAGACAGCGCTTCTATTTCATAACCGGTAAGTTTGAGTTTACGCACCGCTTTCCATACCGCAGTACGAGAAATATGCAATTTAAGGCCGATTTCTTTGCCCGAAAGCGGAAGAGAACCATGATCCTGCAGCAACTGCAGCACGAGATGAGCTGTGTCCATATCTATCCTATCTCTTGATATCAGGGGCTTATTGTGCGCGTGCTAGCATATATGGTCAACTTATTATAAAATTAGGTTAACTAGGTATGATTTTTAAGCGATTTTATTGTTATGGAGCGGTCAACTAAGCCTGCAGCGCGTAGCTGCCGCACCTTTACTGCCGGCACGATTGGTGTATACAGTTATAATGAAACTGTTGCTGTTTAGATTTTGCAGGTTAACTCAGGCGGTTTTATTGCCGCAAGCTCATGCCAGAATGACAGCAAAGAACGCTTCATCCTCAATTTAGGACAGGCATTATGCTCATTATAATTGCTCCGGCCAAACAGATGTTTGCAGATGATTATGCGCCTGCACCGCTACATCTGCCGCGTTTTCAGGATGAGGCTAGTATGCTCGCGACAAAGCTTGCGGCATTGTCGATAGCTGAACTGCAGGCACTCTATCGCAGCTCTTTGGCAATTGCACAGCAAAATTTTGCAAGACTGCAGCATTTTAATGAACAAACTTTGTTGCCAGCGCTTACTCCTGCGCTGTTTGCCTATCAGGGACTACAGTATCGGTCAATGAGTGCCAAGGTGTTGACACAGGCGCAGTATGCATGGCTTGATGCTCATCTGTGTATCTTAAGTGCGCTTTATGGATTATTACGGCCGTTTGACGGGGTAAAACCGTATCGTTTAGAAATGCAGGCGCGCTTTGTTCCTCAAGAAGGGCAGACACTCTATGATTTTTGGCGTCCCCGTATTACGGCAGCACTCATTGCGCACTCTGGAGGGCAAAAACATCCGCTGCTTATTAACTTGGCGTCCGCTGAATATTCCAAAGCGGTGGATTTGCAGGCTTTTAACTGCACTCAGGTTTCTTTTTACTTAAAAAGCGGAGATAAGCTTGCAGAGCGCGGGGCATGGTGCAAAAAGGCGCGCGGTGCTATGGTGGAACACTTGGCCGCAAAACAAGCAACTGGGGTCGAAGCTATGCAGGATTTCAAAGCATTTGACTTTAAGTTTGCGCCTGATTTGTCTAGTGCGCAGCATTATGTTTTTATCCGCGAGGCTTAAAGTGAGCATCGGTCATTTTGAGTACGGGCGTGCCGAAATAGAGTATTTAAGTGCGCGTGATCCTAAGCTTGGTGCAGCGATTGCACGCCTCGGACACGTTACGCGAGAGACTGATAGAGATCTCTTTGCTGCGCTAATGCAGCAATTTATCGGGCAGCAGATTTCAATGAAAGCTATGCGCACGATTTGGCAGCGACTGCAGCAGGAGCTCGGTACAGTGACTCCGTTGACCGTGGCGTCAGCAGAGCCTGATCTGTTGCATGCGCAAGGCATTGCACTGCGTAAGGTAAACTTTATGCAGCAATGTGCGCGCCGAAGCTTAAGTGGTGAGCTCAAGCTTGATGCTCTGGCACAGATGGATGATGATGCGGTAGTGGCTGAACTTACACAGCTAAACGGGGTTGGAGTATGGACGGCTCAAATGTTGCTACTTTTTTCGCTGCAGCGAAAAGATGTGGTCAGTTTTTCTGATTTGGCCATTCAGCGCGGGATGCGTATGCTTTATCGTCATCGCGTGATCACTCCAAAACTTTTTGCTAAATATCGCCGCCGCTATCACCCCTACGGCAGTGTAGCCAGCTTGTATTTGTGGGAAATTGCGGGCGGAGCACTTCCGGAGCTGACCGATCCTGCCTCATCGCGAAAAGTTCGTTGCCCCAAGGTACGGCGCATAAAGACCTCCACCACATCAAATAAGGTGTGAGGCTCAACGGGAAACGGTTTTGATCCACCTGCTGACGCCTGTTACATAAATCATCTGCGGCAAAAGATCTCCCCTGCACAGTTGGATCAATTTTTGTGTCGTTTTCTGGGGCAACTAACATGTCGCTTGACACACTAGCCAAGGAACAAGGCGAAGTATAAAAAGCGTGTGGAGAGGGCAAAGGTAGGAGCAATCCTATCAGCACTCTCGGATACACGAAGCTATTAAGCTTTAGCTTAATGGTAGTTTACGAAAAGACTTGACCTGCAATTGCTGTTTTAGGTTGAAGGATTTAGCTGGAGATATCAATGAGTATTGAACAGCTTTACTGTAGATATTATGCATCTCCGCTGGGTAAAATGTTGCTTATAGCACGGAGCAACAGCTTGTGCGGTATTTATTTTAATCAGCGGGCGCTTCCTTTAGCGCTTAATCGCGGTATTTTTACTACAAATGCAGTATTAGACGCCACCGAAAAGTGGCTTAACGACTATTTTTATGCCGGGAAGGAGGGATTACGCCCGCCGTATCAGCTCAATGGGACCGCGTTTCAGCAGGAAGTGTGGCAGGGACTGTGCTTTATCAGATGGGGACATACCTTAAGTTATCGCGACTTGGCCGTGCGTTTAGGCTACAGTCCTAAGGCGGCGCGGGCGGTTGGATCGGCCTGCGGGAAAAATCCTTTGTCTATTTTACTGCCTTGTCATCGCGTGATCGGTAGCACCGGAAAGTTGGGAGGTTATGCAGGAGGACAGAGCGCCAAGCTTAAGCTTTTGGCGCATGAAGGGGTGGATACTGCAGGATTAAAATTGACTTAGTAAGTCTGCGGTAAACTTTCCCATAACCTAAAGGTTATGGGACGGCGCGGCTATATCTTTCAATACTTTGGCAAGCTGAGGAATTAGTGCATGATCTGCCTCAATCCAATCAAAATTGGCAATACTTTGCGCATCAGCAAAAGCATACGCATCATGTACTGTCAGCGTAGGAACATGATTTTCTGGAAGTTCGGCTTTAAACACCTTCATGCTTAAGCGAAAATCAGGATAGTCGTAGTGAAAGTCAAACAGAAAGGTAAGCTCACCTAAAGTTAGATTTAATTCCTCTGCAATTTCGCGGCGGCAGGCTTGCGCGCCGCTTTCTCCTGATTCAAGTTTGCCGCCAGGTAATTCCCATTTGCCGGCAAATTTGCCGCTTTTGCGCCGTGTCAACAACGCACGTCCATCCTTAAATATTAAGGCGGCAGCCACCTGTACTTCTTTTAGCGCAGCCATCAGTTCAATCTGCCCGCTTCTAAATCCGTAAGTGCCTGATCAAGGATAGTAATACCCTTTTTCAGATCGGAGATACTGATATTAAGTTGCGGTTCAATGCGAAGCCAATTGGCACCCAAGCGCATTAAGTACAGTCCTTTTTCAAAGCAGCGGGCAATTACACGTTTGGCTGCTTCATTTTCATCAAAAGCTGACTGATTGGACTTTAGCCATAACGCAAACGCATAGCCGATGCCGCTGATGGATTCCACTACGGCTGGATGACGCTCTTGCAGCGCATATAGACTCTGATAGAGCAGACTGCTGCGTTCGGCTAATCCGGAGGCAAATTCAGGGCTTTCCATGCTCTTGAGCAGGCTTAAGCCGCGAGCACACGCCTCAGCTGTGCCCGCCATCGAGAAGGCATGTTCGCAGGGGCCTAAACTGTCCATAAAATTGGCTTTGCCGATAATGGCTGACAGTGGAATGCCACCGCCTATAGTTTTGCCCATAACTATCGCGTCAGGCACGATGCCGTCATAGTTTTCAATAGAGAAGAAAGGCCCGGTGCGCCCAAAGGCCATCTGCACTTCATCCACGACAAAGGCAATGCCCCAAGTTTTGGCAATGCCGTAAATGGCCTGCATCAGTTTTTGATGCATAGGTAGCATGCCCATGTCGCCTTGAATCGGCTCAATGATAAAACCGGCAATACTTTCATAATCGAGGTATGCCAGCTCTAAAAGACAGTTGTCAATATCGTCATCTGAGGCGGTTTCATCACAGAACGGGAGTACATGCACCTCTGGTAAGAGGGGATCGAATTTATCGGAAATTCGTCCAGGGAGCGTGGTAAGACTGACAGCGCCGAAAGTTGTTCCATGATAATCTCCGTGAAAGGTGACTATCTTTTTGCGCTTAGTAAAGGCGCGGCACAACTTAATTGCGCCGTCAATGGCCTCGGAGCCGCAGACACCGAACGCAACTTTAATAGCTTCACCAGCGGATGGAAAATGCTTGGCTAAAGCCTTGGCATACTCTACCTGAGGTATACCAACCGCGTATGGAAAAGGGAAGGAACCAAACTCACCGCATTCAGGACGGTCATAGCCCATACACATGGTGCAGGCACCTGAAGTAAAGTCTAGGTATTCTTTGCCGGCGGCATCTACTAAATATGAACCATGGGCTGATTTTATGGCCAGCGGTAATTCCGCAATATGCTGATAGGCGGCAATATAAGTTGCATCATCACTGAGCACCTGAGCGGTGCTTAGAGTTTCCATGTTTCTTATCCTCAGCGCCTTATGCCGGGCGCGTGTTGCGCCGCATCACGCGGCTCTTAACTGGGAAAATTTATCTGCATCTTTTTAATGCATGCTTCGCGGAATTATAGCAGTCTTTATCCGCCAAGACCGCATCGTACTTTGGTTTTGCGATGCGGCTCAAGCCTTTAAAAATAAATGGACTCGCAATCCTATGACCTAAAGGTCAGGGGATTGCGCGCCCTGTTTTTTCAAGTCGCTTATAAAGACAATAAAACCTCTCGTCTTTACAACTGTCAATTAACCCGCAAACAGTTCAGACAGTTTCTGATAAAGGCTCCGCCCATTATTGGGGACGTGTATGCGAGAAGCTAGGACATCAGGTGGGCGTCATTCCAGCTCAAACAGTAAAGTTCGTCTATAGCAGCAATAAAAACGATCGTAACGATGCTTTTTGTATATGGCAGGCCATGCACCTGCCAGATATCAAGACGGTAAAAATCCAAGATGAAAGCAATCAGCTCTTAATGTCACTGCAAAGGCTGAGAAATTTAATTATCAAGCAGAAAACGCAGCTGCAAAACAATCTACGCGGCTGTTTATATGAGTTGGGAATAATCTGTAACGGAGGCTGCAGGAGAGATCTGCACAGAAAACGTAAAAATGGCGGCATAGCGACCATTTGTGGCAAAATACCGTCGATTTTGGAGAAAAAAAGAGTATTTAGGGTCCAAAACCGAAAAATTTCACCAGTCGGAGCTAATGAGTATACTCGATGGTGGCTGAGCAAAAATTGAGGGACATCTGCTCCCCGAGAACCATAACTATTTTTCATAAACAGGGGTTACCATAAAGTCACCCCCGAGTTCACTAGCAGTCGTTCTATCAGCTTTGCAGAAAATTAAGACAGTTGCGCAGAACGTGTCTTCCTTGCGTGGTTAGTATGGATTCAGGATGAAATTGCAACCCGATGACGCGCGGATTTTTTGCATAATATGCCATGCACAAATCACCAGCCTTAGCAGCACAGGTAAGCGTTTTGGGCAGATCTGTCACGATTAAGGAGTGATAGCGAGCTGCCTGCAATGGATTGGCCAGACCGGTAAACAGCGGTCCGTTGTCATGCATAATCGCCGAAGCTTTGCCGTGACAAATTTCCGGGGCACGAACTATCTTTGCTCCTAAGTACTGTGCGATGGCCTGATGCCCTAAGCATACTCCAAGAATGGGGAATTGGCCGATGGTTTGTCCGATGATGGCAAGCAGATTGCCTGCTTCTTTCGGAGTACCTGGACCGGGCGAGATAACTAAAGAGCAACTGTCGTGCGCGGCTGCGGCTGAAAGTTCATCTACGATAAACTGTGGTGCTACATCATTGCGGTAAATGCGCAGTTTGCAACCTAAAGTCGCCAATTCATCGGTTAAGTTATATGAAAAAGAGTCAAAATTATCAATAAAAATAAGTTCCATGATGCATCTTCCTGTTTGCTGGTTAGGCCTCGCTTGCGCCGATAGCGAGTAGTACCGAACGTGCTTTATTTAAAGTTTCGTCCGCCTCGGTCTGCGGATCGGAGTCATAGACTACCCCGCAGCCGGCCTGTACTTGAGCGATATCATGACGTACTAGCGCGCTGCGAATGACTATGCAAGAGTCGAACGAGCCGTCGGCACTTAAAATTCCAACAATGCCACCGTAAAAGC
Organism: uncultured Succinivibrionaceae bacterium; assembly: GCA_944390105.1. Classification (GTDB taxonomy): domain Bacteria; phylum Pseudomonadota; class Gammaproteobacteria; order Enterobacterales; family Succinivibrionaceae; genus Avisuccinivibrio. Next base: position 37,873 of record CALXOV010000031.1, on the reverse strand, counting down.
CGCGGGGTTTACCTTCATAGCGATAAATAAGCTCATGAGCTTTAATCTTAGGAGCGCCGGATAAAGTACCCATATTCATCGCGGCAAGATAAGCATGCAAAGCATCTAAATCCGGGAGTAGTGTGGCGCTGACGTCACTGACTAAATGCATCACGCTCTGATAGCGATCGACATGCAGAAGATTAAAAGTTTTGCGGGTACTTGGAATGGCAACACGCGCTAAATCATTACGTGCCAAATCAACTAGCATTAAATGTTCAGCAATCTCTTTTTTATCGGTGCGCAGTTCAAGCTCTAGGCGTGTATCTAAATCCTCATCAATGCTTCCATCCGTAGCAATGCCGCGCGGGCGCGTACCGGCAATTGGACTGATGCTGACGCGTTTGCAAGTTGCATCGTAGCGTAATGCAAATTCTGGACTTGCGCCGAATAAGGTAAAATCTGGATCTTCAAAGTAAAAGGCATAGGGCGAAGGATTGCGCTGCTTTAAACAGCAGTAGGCGCGATATGGATGCTTACAAGGCAGACTGAAGCGGCGCGACGGTACAGCCTGAAAAATATCACCCGCCTGAATATGCGCTTTAAATTTTTCTATAAGACGACAGAAGGCGGCATCATCTAAATCTGGGGTAAATGCCGGCATGCCAACTTCAGACTGCGGGAACAGGGTGAACTCCTGCGCGTCAATGCGGCTTTTGAGGTCTAAGGCCTCAAGCGCTAGCGTACGGTACTGCGCCTCATCTAAGGCAAAGAGATTGATGCTGAGCGTTTGATTTAGGTGATTCACATTGATGCTTAAATCAAAGAGATAAAAGCACAAGTAAGGCAGTTGATCTGGTTGGGCGGGGAGTTTTGGAAAGTTTTCAAAGGTACGAATGAAATCAAAGGCAATCATGCCTGCTAAAGTCAGCTCCTTAAAGGAACATAATTCTTCGCGCAGCGCGCGCAGTATGTTAAGTGGTCCCGGGGCGCGTAAACGCTTGATTTCATCGCGTTCGGTGCTTTTGTAAAAGTCAATGCGCAAGTTGCCATTAGGTAGGTGGGTTAAGGTAAATTTTTGCTGTAGACTCGTGCACAGCAATCGGCCGTTGGTATTTAGCGGTTGCAAAAATACTGACTGTTCATCGGCGGTGATTTTGAGGGCGCAGCTCAGTCCGATGATGCTCTGTTTGCCGCTTTTATCAACGATTTCGGCGGATTCGAGCAGCATGGTATGCGGCGTGCGCAGTGCGGCGTATAGCGCATGTACCTGCGCTTGATAACGGGCACTTAAAGTTAAAACCTGCATAAAGACTCCTTTCTTGACAATCAAAGCTAAGCTTTAAGCGGGTTTTAATGTAGATGGATAAAAGAAAACCCGCTTAAAGCGGGTTTTTCTGCAAGCATACACAGTACAGCAGACGGCCCGCTAGGACGCAAGCTGCCACCACTGCTGTTGTAAAGAAATAACTGCGGATGCCTGTTGCATAAAAATAAAATTCCTTAATCAATCATTAAGTAATTAACTGTCTGTAAGCTTATCTTTAAGCGATGATTTTGTCAAAGCGCTAGTTGCCTACTGTATTATAACGGTGCATTAAGGCTGCAGCTGCTGATAGTAAGAGGAACTTGGCATGGTGAGAGCGAGCAGAATTTGTGCAGCCTCGCGGCTGCCAAGGCGCGCGGCCTGCTCCAGAAGACGAGCACCGGTGCTTAAAGTGGAGCGCGACTGCACAAAAATACGCCCGGCGGTAGTTAAGCCGTCCTTTTCACCGAGGAGGTTAACTACGCGCTGCAACCAAAAAGCGCCGTCAGTTAAATTACCCTCACTGTAAAAGCGCTGGGCAATGCGTGCGGCGCGCCCAGGACGGGTAATTATCGCTGCAAAGGCGCTTTTATCGCCCTGCTGCAACGCTTTTTGCGCGCAGCTTTCAAACAATAGATTGGGGCGATAGCGCTGCAATGCTAATGGGGCGGCACAAGTTGTGTCACGATAAGAAGCCTCGTAGCTGGAAATCAAGCGCGAAAGCTTACTCATATCACCTTGTATGCACTGCAGGCAGTCAGTCATAAATTGCCCTTCAGGCGTAGAGGCTGAGTTCAAACGTAGATTGTAGAGCGTATCTTCAGGTAAAGTTCGTTCCTGTGAATCCACGACCTCAATACTACAACTGCTACACAGCAGGGCAGCAGTCAGTACACTTAAAAGCCAAAAGGGATGCTGCATAGGGGGACTGCACCTAGTCGGCGTTGAGATTGCGCTCGGCCTCAATATTCGGTTGCGGAGTGGCCGGCGGTAGATCGGTGATCTTGCTTATCTGTCCGGACTGACCTTGCATGAAGTCAGCAGGCTTTTCAAAGTCGCCGGAGACATCAATCAAGGCAGCGCCAGAGAAGAGCACAATTAAGTTTTTAATCTGGGGCTCGTTCCAGCCTTCACGCAGATAATGGACGTAGTACCAGCGGCTATTGTCGAATGGATCAATCAGCATGGGTGTCCCCAAAATGTAGCGCACCTGCTCGGCGCTCATGCCGTAGCGCAACATGTCAATGCGCTCTTGTTCGACGAAATTTCCTTGAGCTAAATCTGCGCGATAGGCGCAACCGCTTAAAAGCAGGGTCCCGCTTAAAGCGGAAACCAGTGCAAGTTTACGAAACTGCATATCTATCCTTATATTCTGCCGTGCATATTAATGCTAGCAGTTATTGTAACAAATACCTGCCGCCAAGTATCTGGCCTCTTTACGTAAGGCGTCTGCTTAGCACTATCCGGTCTGACGTGCCAAAAAAGATCCTTTTATGCTTGAAAGTGTGACAACGCATCCCCATGTAATGGGCAATTGTTATTTTTTATCCCTAAAAGCTGCCAAAATGATTCATTTTTGGCACAAAGAAAAAATTAGAGAATCCAAGATGCAGACAGAAGAACAGAATTTACAAGATGCGCTTAAGGCACAGGCTCAGTCTGATCAACCCGTACCGGCAGAAAATGTCGAGGTGCAGGCAAGCTCAACCCCAGATGAAGGCTCTATTAATCCTCAAGCTGGCGCCAATGACGACGCAAACGCCCAGTCTTGTGCTCAAGAGCAGGATCCTCAGGTACAGATCGCAGCGCTGCGCGCCCAAGTTGAGGTGTTGGCTAAGAAATCGATGGATGATCGCGATCGCATGATGCGCGCAGTAGCAGAAGCCGACAATGCGAGGAAGCGTGCTGAAGCGGATGTGGAACGTGAGCGCAAATTTGCTTTAGAGAAGTTCGTCAAAGCCATTATTCCGGTGTATGACTCATTAGATCAGGCTTTAGCTCTGTCCAATCGCGAAGACCCGGCTACCAAAGCTACTTTAGATGGAGTGGCCAATACCATTACTTTGTTGCTAAAGGAATTAAACGGCATGGGAGTGGAGTGCATTAACCCGGTCGGTGAGGTGTTTAATCCTAATTTGCATCAGGCCATTTCGATGGTGCCAAGCGCTGATGTTCCGCCTAAGCACGTGCTGCATGTGATGCAGAAGGGATTTGTGCTTAACGGACGCGTAGTGCGTCCGGCCATGGTGGTTGTGTCTCATACGCAGCCGGGGACTGAGAATACTGCAGCTTCGCAGTCTGCAGCATCAGGAATAAATATTCAGGCTTAGCCTTGAAAAGTAAAATCTGCATCTCCATGTGTGGATTAGGATAAAGAATTTTGACAGCTGTCACAAAAAGACAGCTGCAGCAATAGCGGAGAGTTGAAAATATTATGGGTAAGATTATTGGTATTGACTTAGGTACTACTAATTCCTGCGTGGCAGTGCTGGATGGTGATAAAGTTCGCGTTCTGGAGAATTCCGAAGGACGTCGTACTACTCCTTCCATCGTAGCATATGCTGATGATGGTGAAATCTTAGTCGGCGAGGCCGCTAAGCGTCAGGCGGTCACCAACCCGAAGAACACCTTATTTGCCATTAAGCGCTTAATTGGCCGTCGTTATGAGGATGCCGAGGTGCAGCGCGATATTTCCATCATGCCTTATAAGATTGTAAAGGCAGACAACGGTGATGCATGGGTAGAGGTACGTGACAAGAAGTTAGCTCCGCCGCAGATTTCGGCTGAAGTCTTAAAAAAGATGAAGAAGACCGCCGAGGACATTTTAGGCGAGGAAGTGACTGAAGCTGTGATCACTTGCCCGGCTTACTTCAATGACAGCCAGCGTCAGGCCACTAAGGACGCCGGCCGTATTGCGGGCCTTGATGTTAAGCGCATCATCAATGAGCCTACCGCTGCTTCCATCGCTTACGGTGAGGATAAGGGCAAAGGTGAGCAGAAGATTGCAGTCTACGACTTAGGCGGCGGTACCTTCGATATCTCGATTATTGATATTGACGAGGTAGATGGCGAGAAGACCTTTGAAGTACTTGCTACTAATGGTGATACTCACTTAGGCGGCGAGGACTTTGATAATCGTGTTATTAACTATTTAGTGGACGAATTTAAGAGTCAGCAGGGGGTTGACCTGCGTCAGGATCAGCTGGCGCTGCAGCGTTTAAAGGAAGCTGCTGAAAAGGCTAAGATTGAGCTCTCCTCTTCGCAACAGACCGATGTTAACTTACCGTACATTACGGCAGATGCTACTGGGCCGAAGCACCTGAACATTAAGATTACGCGTGCTAAGCTTGAGTCATTAGTTGAGGATCTGGTGCAAAAGACCTTAGAGCCGGTAAAGACGGCTCTACATGATGCAGGCATGTCGGTCAGCGACATTGACGATGTGCTGTTAGTCGGCGGCCAGACCCGTATGCCGATGGTGCAGAAGCTCGTGGCTGATTTCTTTGGCAAAGAGCCGCGTAAGGATGTTAACCCGGATGAGGCGGTGGCTATTGGTGCCGCTATTCAGGGTGGCGTGTTATCCGGCACCAAGAAGGATGTGTTGCTTCTGGATGTGACCCCGCTGTCATTAGGTATTGAGACCTTAGGCGGAGTGATGACCACTTTAATTGAGAAGAACACGACTATTCCTACCAAAAAGTCGCAAGTTTTCTCAACGGCGGAGGATAATCAGCCGGCGGTGACCATTCACGTGCTACAGGGAGAGCGTAAGCGCGCTGCCGATAATAAATCCTTAGGTCAGTTTAACTTAGAGGGTATTGCTCCGGCTCCGCGTGGCGTACCGCAGATTGAAGTGACTTTCGATATTGATGCCGACGGCTTAATCCACGTGTCAGCTAAGGATAAGAATACTGGCAAGGAGCAGAAGATCACGATTCAATCCTCCTCGGGGCTGTCTGATGAAGACATTCAGCGCATGGTGCGTGAGGCGCAGGAGCATTCAGCTGAGGACAAGAAGTTTGAGGACTTGGCCAATGCCCGTAATCGCGCTGATGCGACGGTGCACGCGATGAGAAAGCAGCTTAATGATGTGGCCAACGCTCCGGCATCTGTCAAGGAGAGTGTAGAGAAGGCTATCGCTGAGCTTGAGCTGGCTATCCGCGGCGATGACAAGGATAAGATCGAAGCTGCCGAGAAGAAGGTAATGGAGGCTGGTCAAGGCTTAATGCAGGCCGCTCAGGCGCAGGCTCAGGCTCAACAAGCTTCGCAGGGCGCATCGGCAGGTGCTGGCAGCCAGAGCAGCCAAGGGGCGCAGAGCAAGTCCGATGACGGCGTAGTTGACGCTGAGTTTGAGGAAGTCAAGGACGACAAGAAGCAGTAATCAGTAGTATTCCCGCTCTGCACTGTGCGCGGGGCGGGCTACGCATGATAATGGCGGCGTAAGCCGCCTTTTGCTGTTAATCGTTTCTTGAGGTACGAGGATCAACATGGCTCAAGCGAAAAGAGATTATTATGAGGTACTTGGCGTCGCTAAAGATGCGGACGAAGCTGCGATTAAGCGCGCTTTCAAGCGTCTAGCCATTAAGTACCATCCTGATCACAATAAAGATCCCGACGCCGGAGAAAAATTCCGCGAGATCAATGAAGCCTACCAAGTATTGTCCGATCCGCAAAAACGTCAGGCTTACGATCAGTTCGGCTTTGACGGACTTAATGCCGGAGCCGGTGGTGGCGGTAATCCTTTTGGCGGCGGCTTTGGTGATATTTTCGGTGATAAGTTCTCTGATATCTTCAGCGATATTTTCACGGGAGGTCAGGGCACTTCATCGGCGCAGGCGCGGCGCGAGGCTTTCAATCGTGGTCGCGATATGCGCATTAAGGTTGAACTGACGCTAGAGGAAGCAGTCAAGGGCGTTACCAAGAAGGTCAATGTTCGGGTAATGGATGTGTGCCCGACCTGTCATGGTACCGGCAGTAAGAGCGGTAAGCTACAGTCGTGTCCGCACTGCCATGGTACGGGGCAGGTAGTAATGCAGCAGGGCTTCTTCCGCGTGGCTCAGACTTGCCCGTACTGCCACGGCAGCGGTCAGTTAGCAGCAGATCCGTGCCCCGAGTGTAGCGGTAGCGGACGCGTGCAGCGGACTAAGACCTTAAGCGTTAAGATCCCCGCTGGAGTGGACAATGGTGATCGCATCCGGTTGTCTGGGCAAGGCGAGGCCGGCATTAACGGGGCGGAGAATGGAGATCTCTACGTTAATATCACGGTCAAGCCTCACGAGATTTTTGAACGCAGCGGTAATAATCTGTATTGCGTGCTGCCCATCAGCTTCACTACGGCCGCCTTAGGCGGGCAGGTGGAAGTACCAACGTTAGATGGTCGGGTTAGCGTGACGATTAAACCTGAGACCCAGACTGACACGGTAATGCGTTTGTCTGGCAAAGGCGTGCGCTCATACAATTCGCTACAGCCAGGAGATCTGTATTGCAAGGTCACAGTTGAGACCCCAGTCAATTTAAATGCTGAGCAAAAAGATTTGCTGCGCCGTTTTGAGGCATCTTTAAACGGCACCAGCTCGGATCCCGATAAGCAGGCTAAAGCCCGTTCGCGCCACAAACCTAAGAGCGAAGGCTTCATGCAAGGTGTCAAGCGTTTTTTTGATGATTTGTCAAAATAGCGCAGTCCCTCACGTTTGCCCGTCGCCTATAATGCTACACTGCAATCTTGGCGGCAGGCCTGTGATAGAATAAAAAGCGTCGGTATTATCCGACCTAATCAAATACTGAGTTTTTTAGAAACGTCCGCTATAGGGCGTTTTTCCTTTTTTATTGCTGAAAATAAGAGTTAACCATTATGGAACAGACTCCGATGACGCCGCGCGGTGAACAGCTACTGCGCAAGGAATTAGAGCGTTTAAAGACCGTAGAGCGCCCGCGCATCGTGGCAGCGATTGCCGAGGCGCGCAGTCATGGCGATCTGAGTGAAAATGCTGAGTACGATGCTGCTAAGGAAGAGCAGGGGTTATGCGAGGCGCGCATTAAGGATATTGAAAGCAAGCTCGCTAGCGCCAATATTATTGATGTTACTAAATTAAAGCCGCACGGCAATGCGCCGAAAAAAGTGGTTTTCGGCTGTACGGTGACGGTGGTTAATGCCGATACCGATGAGGAAATCACCTATAAGATTGTGGGTGAAGATGAAGCTGACATTAGCAAGAATTACATTTCTTATCGAACCCCGATTGCTAAGGGGTTCCTTGGTAAGCAAGAAGATGATGAAGTGACCATCAATATCCCCAAGGGGCAAGTCACCTACGACATTATCAGTATTGAATACGTCAATGACTAAAGCGCTCCTGTTGCGCCGAGACTGTCCGCGGCTTTTGGTACTACAGCTGCAGCCGCGGCTTTGCAAAGTTGATGGCTTCTTTAGCGAGGATTGTTCTCTACATGATACTGATGCGCAGTTTACTATTGATAATATGCCTTAGTAGCTTGGGTATTTCCATAGCGGCAGCTGAGATAAACGGCAACTGTACACTTAAAGGGATCGCACTTTATGGTAAAGTGCAGGTGGTCAATAGTTTTGCTGATTTTAAGGTACAAAGAGTGGCACATTTCCCTGACCTTAAGGTACAGTGGGTACGCAATTTCCCTAGTGACTGCGGCAAATGGCAGGAAGTTTCGTCCTTTCCGGACTTTACGATTCAGTGGGTAGACAGTTTTCCTGATTTTACGATACAGGAAGTATCTTCTTTTCCTGGAGTTAATTAAATAGCAGCGGCAGAGGGAAGGTCAGCGCACGCGCTGACCTACGCGGAATTCTATCAGCGCGGCAGAATAAAACGGCTGTCCTTTTTCTTCTGGCGAAACAGCACCGCAATGCGGCCAATGACCTGCACCACTTCGGCATTAGTGGCTGTAGCTAATTCCTGTGCCTGCTCTTTGCGGGTATCTCCGGCATTTAAGCGTACTTTGAGCAATTCATGATGCTCAAGAGAGCTGTCGAGCTCTTTAATGACGCCTTCACTGATGCCGTCGTTGCCGAGCATGACGACCGGGTTTAAGCTGTGAGCTTCACCTTTTAAGAATTGGCGCTGACGAGGATTTAACGGCATATTGCTTTACTTTCCTTAAAAAACACTGCGTTTTGATGAAAAAACGTGCGATTCTGATAAAAATAATTGAAAAGCGAACCTTTTGTCACTATCTGTTCATTATAACAAAATCAAAATAGTTATAATGAATCATAAATAAAACCGCTGCCTTACCATCATCAGTTAAATGGCAGTATCAGCTAGTTACAACAGGATTTTATTTATAAAAAATATGCTACAGCACACAATTAACGCAGATTTTTCACAGGCATGGAGTTGCCATGCCTGCTAAGAAACGTACCGCCAGTCAAACGCGCTGGCTACAGGAGCATTTTAGCGATCCTTTTGTCAAAAAGGCCCACAAGCAGGGACTGCGCTCGCGCGCTAGCTTTAAGCTAGAGGAGTTGCAGCAAAAAGACAAGCTGATAGCTCCCGGCAGTAAAGTGGTTGATTTAGGGGCCGCGCCGGGGGGCTGGTCAGAGTTTGCTAAAAAATGCGTAGGCGCAAATGGTACAGTGATCGCTTGCGATATTTTGCCTATCCGCCCGATCCCTGGGGTTACCTTTTTGCAGGGGGACTTTCGTGAGGATGCAGTGTTTACACAACTTTATGAAATGATAGGCAGCGGGGCGGATGTGGTGCTGTCAGATATGGCCCCGAACATGTCAGGCAACAAGGCCATTGATCAGCCGCGTGCGATGCTTCTATCTGAATTGGCGCTTGATATGGCGCGTCGAGTGCTTAAAATAGGTGGTACTTTTGTCGTTAAAGTGTTTACTGGACAAGGTTCGCAGGAGTATTTAGCAGCTTTACGCCAGGACTTTGCAAGCGTTAAAGTGCGCAAACCTGAAGCGTCACGCGACCGCTCCGCTGAAATCTACATGGTAGCTCGCGGCTTTAAAGGACATCCTTTAAGTGGTATTTCGCCAGCTGAGCAAACGGATTTAACTTGATGCTGAACCATTCCTCTGGTGTAAGCAGGGAGGAATGAGAGGCGCCGGTTAAGCACATTTTGAGTATGTATAATAGCCCCAAGAATTCAGGAATGAGCTTGTTCTCCTACCTGATGAAGGTATTGTGGGCATGCCCGTAAGCGCCTAGTTAATAGGAGCTTACTGAAAACAAGGCTTAAGCCTTACGCAACCTCGCACGAAAGTGCGGAGGTAGTTCATTAGACAATTAGGAAAATCCATGGCCAAGAACCTTATATTATGGTTAGTCATTGCAGTGATTTTAATGTCGCTGTTCGAGAGTTTTAATTCCAAGGACGCTCCCGGCAGGACTATGGACTACACCACCTTTGTGCAAGAAGTGCAACAGGATCAGGTGCAGGAAGTGGTCTTTAATGGGCAGGTCATAAATGGCATTATGCGCAACGGCGAACAGTTTATTACCGTGATGCCAATTCATGACAGCGCGATTTTGGACAGCTTGTTATCGCATAATGTTCGCGCTTCCGGTACCAAACCTGAAGAGCCGTCAATGTTGATGTCGGTACTAGTGTCATGGTTCCCGATGATCCTGCTGATTGGAGTGTGGATCTTCTTTATGCGCCAAATGCAAGGTGGTGGCAAGGGCAATCCATTATCCTTCGGCAAGAGCAAAGCTAAGCTTCTAAGTGAAAATCAAGTTAAGACCACCTTTGCCGATGTTGCCGGATGCGATGAAGCTAAAGAGGATGTCGAGGAGCTGGTTGATTTCTTAAAAGATCCTTCCAAATACTCTAAATTAGGCGGACGTATTCCGCGCGGCGTGTTGATGGTGGGGCCTCCGGGTACGGGTAAGACTTTACTGGCGCGTGCGATTGCCGGTGAGGCCAAGGTACCGTTTTTCTCCATCTCAGGTTCTGACTTTGTTGAAATGTTCGTCGGTGTTGGTGCCTCGCGCGTCCGTGATTTGTTCCAGACAGCCAAGAAGAATGCCCCGTGCATTATTTTTATTGATGAAATTGATGCGGTGGGACGCAAACGCGGAGCCGGTTTAGGTGGCGGCCATGATGAGCGTGAACAGACGTTAAACCAGCTCTTGGTAGAAATGGACGGTTTTGAAGGTTTTGAGGCGGTTATTGTGATAGCTGCCACTAACCGTCCGGATGTGCTCGATCCTGCGCTGTTGCGCCCGGGCCGCTTTGACCGTCAAGTAGTGGTGGGGCTGCCTGATGTGCGCGGACGTGAGCAGATTTTAAAGGTGCACATGCGTAAAGTGCCGATTGCTCCGGACGTAGATCCGGCAGTATTAGCGCGCGGTACTCCAGGCTTCTCGGGAGCAGAACTGGCCAACCTCGTCAATGAGGCGGCTTTGGCAGCAGCTCGCGCAAATCTGCGTACTGTCACTATGCATGAGTTTGAGCTGGCAAAAGACAAACTCTTAATGGGGGCGGAGCGTAAGTCGATGATCATGACCGAGCACGAGAAAATTAATACTGCTTATCATGAGTCAGGGCATACCATAGTTGGTCGTCTGATGCCGGATCATGACCCAGTGTATAAGGTCTCCATTATTCCGCGCGGTCGCGCTTTGGGTGTGACCATGTATCTGCCAGAACAGGATAGATACTCGCAGTCTAAACAGTACTTACTGTCCAACATCTGCACCTTATTTGCAGGACGCATTGCTGAGGGGTTAATGTTTGGTGATGATGCGGTCACAACCGGGGCGTCAAATGATATTGAGCGTGCGACCGATATTGCACGCAAGATGGTGACCCGTTGGGGTATGAGTAAGCGCTTGCCGCCCATGCAGTTTGATCAAGATAATGAAAAGGCGATGTTTTTAGGTGGCGGCAGCACTCAGACCTTGTCTATATCCGACAAAACTGCGCTCATTATTGATGAAGAGGTGTCTGATATCATTAACAGTTGCTACCGTAAGGCCAGCGAAATCTTAGAGCAGAATAAAGATATTCTGGAGGCCATGAAGGATGCTCTGCTTAAATATGAAACTTTAGATGCCGAGCAGATTGACGATCTGATGGAGCGTCGTCCGTGCCGTCCTCCTGCTGTGTATACAGCAGACCCGTCCAATCAGGCCTCGCCCCCACCGGCGCAGCCTAGTGCTGTGACACCTAATGATACTGTCGTAAAGCCTGAAGCTCCGGTTGAGCCTAAATCTGATGGGCAATCGCAGGATTCCCAAGCGGCAGAGACGCAACAGCCGAGAGCTGAGGCAGTACCGCAGACGGACAAACCGCGCCCGTATGGTCCGTTTGTTGAGCAGGCTAAGCGTGAGGAAGAACGTGCTAAAGAGTCGCACGATACGGATAAGCAATAAATGCAATCCTGCGGAGATAGCAGTGAAACAGTCGCCGCAGGAAAAGTGTTATTACTATTAGGAGGTGCCGGCTGTGCTCGTAACGGGTAGGCTGGCTTTGCCGTTTATGAAGTTGAAGATGAAAGATGGGCCGGTTGAGCTGACAGCTCCCGCGCTGATGGGAGTGATAGATCTGCGGCATTGTACTGATGTGCTGGCGCAGGCTTTAGAAATGCAGGAACTTGGGGCTACCTTTGTTGAGCTGGGCCTGAGTGCTAGCGCTGACTATGCTTCGGCACAGGATGAGCTAGCGCTGGTGGTGCCGCAGGTCAAACACCTTGTAGAGCATATCTCGCTTTACGTGGCCGTTAATACCACACACCCTGAGGTCATGTCTGCAGCCGCCGAGGCCGGGGCACATTTGATTATTGACCCCAATGCGCTGCGTGCTCCCGGGGCGGTTGAGTTGATGGCTAAATTGAAGCTGCCGGTATGTTTAGTCTTTGATCAACATACTGTCTTTGAAGAAAACACCGATCCAACAGGCTTAGTGTCAGAGTTTTTATACGAGCGTATAGATGCTTGTCTTAATGCGGGGATTGCCCGTTCGGCGTTGCTCATTGATCCGACCATCGGTATGCAGGCACCGATAGAGTATCGTCTGAAGATGATGGGGCGGCTGCATACTTTCAAGAGTTTTGCGTTGCCGATCTGTGCTCCGGTACCGCGCATTATTCCGCAGCCGGATGCGTATTTGTCTTCGCATCCATCTGCGGCGACGGCTTTGGCCATTTTCGGGGTGGACGCTGGCGTCTCATTGATTCGTACTAATACGGTAGGTGAATTAGCTCTGGCGCTTGATACATGGCAGGCTTGCACTAAGAGTGCGCGTCCGTTTAAGTTGTCCAAGCTGATTGTTAAACGTTTTTTACGTAAGAAAAAGGATGAACCGCTGGAGACACTGTAGCTGTTGTGCAGCAGGCGGTCTGTATCAAGTAAGAATTAAGGAAATGCCATGAGCGATATTAAGCGCAAATATTTCGGTACAGATGGGGTACGCGGACGTGTTGGTACTTATCCGATTACTCCTGACTTTGTTCTGCGTCTGGGCATGGCGGCGGGTAAAGTATTATCGCGCGGCCAAGGCGGCCGGGTCATCATCGGTAAGGATACTCGACTCTCTGGCTATATGCTGGAGGCGGCTTTAGAATCAGGATTCAGTGCCGCCGGTATCTCGACCGTACTCTTAGGACCAATGCCGACGCCGGCTATTTCTTATTTGACTCGCGCTTTCCGTGCCGATCTGGGGGTAGTGATTTCGGCATCACATAATCCGTACTATGACAACGGTATTAAGTTCTTTTCGGCAGAAGGTACTAAGCTGCCTGATGAAATTGAAGTTGCCATTGAACAGGCTCTAGAACAGGATAATATGCAGACTGATCCGGCTGCTTTAGGCCGTGCATTTCGCCAAGATGACGCGCCGGGACGCTATGTTGAGTTCTGTAAGAGTACATTCTCGGGGCATTTGTCGCTTGAGGGAATGCGCATAGTACTCGATTGCGCTAATGGAGCGACCTATCATGTGGCGCCTTTAGTGTTTAAGGAATTAGGTGCTGAGGTGATCACTATCGGCACGGATCCAAATGGTATCAATATTAATGATGGTGTTGGATCCACCCATCCTGAGGCCTTAATTGCCAAGGTACTGGCCGAAAAGGCGGATGTTGGCGTTGCCTTTGACGGAGATGGCGATCGTGTGATGATGGTGGACAGTCAAGGTAATCTGCTCGATGGCGATGCGTTGCTGTACATTATTGCTGTGGATAGAAAAGCACAAGGTAAGCTGCATGGCGGCGTGGTTGGCACTTTAATGTCTAATTTGGGCTTAGAGCTGGCACTTAAAGAGCTAGAGATTGATTTTGTGCGCTCAGCCGTCGGCGATCGCTACGTGATGGAAATGCTGCTGCAAAAGGGCTGGCATTTGGGTGGTGAGAACAGTGGTCATATTATTTGTCTTGATTACGTTACCACTGGCGATGGGATTGTCTCGGCGTTACAGGTATTAAAAGCGGCGTTGCGCCAAGGTAAGACTTTAGCGCAGCTGACGGAAAAATTGCAGATGTTGCCGCAGGAACTAATTAATATCCGTCTGACAGCCGGATTTGATGCGCTGTCTGATCCTAAAGTTAATGCCGAGGTACAGGCTGTGGAGCATGAACTGGGAACGCGTGGTCGGGTGCTGCTGCGTAAATCCGGTACTGAGCCGTTAATTCGCGTGATGGTGGAAGGTGAGGATCGTCCGACAGTGCACCATTTTGCCCAGCGTATTGCCAATGTGATTCGCCGTCAAGCTGAGGCCGAAGAACAAGCATAAAGCTAAAGGATATCCAAGTCGCTGTCAGTATCACGGTCCCACATGAAACATAGATGGGGCTTATTGACTGATAATTAATTAAGGAATGGCGCAGTTGCGCTAAGTTAGTATGGAAAATTTTACTTTTTATTCACCAACGTACTTTATATTTGGCAAAGATGAGGAAAAGCAAGTCGGTCATTACGTCAAGCGATTTGGCGGCAGCAAAGTTTTAGTACACTTTGGCGGAGGATCGGCAGAACGTTCGGGGCTGCTTAATACGGTGCGCTGCTCATTGCGTGAGCAGGGCATTGCCTTTGTAGAATTAGGTGGAGTTAAGCCTAATCCGCGCGACGGCCTAGTGTATCAGGGGATTGAGTTGTGCCGTAAAACAGGTGTTGACTTTATCTTAGCAGTAGGTGGCGGCAGCGTCATTGATTCGGCCAAAGCCATTGCTGCCGGTGCGGTTTATGATGGTGATTTCTGGGATTATTACGAAGGTAAGGTGGTGGAAAAAGCGCTGCCTTTAGGTACCGTATTGACAATTTCCGCGGCCGGTAGTGAAGGCTCCGGCGACTCGGTAATTACCAAGGAACAGGGGATGTTTAAGCGCGCCACTACCGGTGAAGCGCTGCGTCCGAAGTTTTCGATTTTAGATCCGGCTTTAACCCAGACCTTGCCTTCATATCAAACTGCCTGCGGCATTACCGATATCATAGCTCATCTATATGAGCGCTATTTAACCAATACACAGGATGTTGAGGTTACTGATCGTCTGATTGAGGCGCTTTTGCTCACTATGATTAAAGAAGGCCCTAAGGCGGTAGCTGATGCCAACGATTATCAATCACGTGCCAATATCATGTGGGCGGGTATGATGGCGCACAATAATTCTTGCGGCGTTGGCCGTTCGCAGGATTGGACTAGTCACAATATAGAGCATGAGCTGTCTGCGCTCTATGACTGTGCTCATGGCGCCGGTTTGGCCGTTGTGATGCCGGCGGTATTTACCTACAACCTTAACCATGACGTGATGCGTTTTGCTAAGGTTGCGGTGCGCGTGTGGGGTTGCCAGATGGACTTTGAGCATCCAGAAGCAACAGCACGGGCCGGTATTGTAGCATTGCGCGAGTTCTTAAAGTCTATCGGTATGCCAAGCAATTTTGCTGAGCTTGGCGCAAAGGCTGAGGACATTGATGAGTTGACTCACAAATGTTGCTATGGTGGTGTGAACAGCGGTACTACTGGCGGTTTTGTGACTTTACATGAAGCTGACGTTAAAGCTATCTATAAACTAATGTTGTAACGATAAGACAGTCCTCGCGGCCGCAGTTTAGGTTATAGCGGCGGTCTTGGGCGTGTTTTTCCCCGAGGAATCACAGCACAATGCTTGCTTTACTTAGGTAAAATTAGTAAGATAGCGCAAGTTTTTTCAACTGAGAATAAAAAATGTACGAAGTTGTCATTGTTTTATTTCTGTTAGTCGCGGTAGCTATGGTAGCTCTCATCTTAGTGCAGCGTGGTAAAGGTGCCGGTATGGGCGCTTCTTTTGGCGCAGGTGCATCTAATACCGTGTTTGGTTCGGCTGGTTCTGGTAATTTCCTGACGCGCTCAACGTGGATTTTGGCGATCGTCTTTTTTGCTATCTGCCTGTTCATTGGCTGGATGCAGAAAGATAGAGCGCAAGAGAGCACTTCTTTTACCAATATTGAAGAAACCCCGGCCGTTTCTCAGGCTCCGGCTCAGTCGTTGCCTGCGGATGTCCCGAGTGTCGATTCTGATGTGCCGATGGTAAATGACGCTCCGGCGAAGTAAAGCTGAGATGCGGGCCTAGAGCCCGTTGCCAGCAAAAATAAGCCTGCCAGTGTGCAGGCTTTTTGTGTATCTATTGGTAAACATATTTTAACTGAAAGCTGCGAAATTCCTCATGCGTGCGTGGGGATGAAAGTGGCACGGTCGATGTTGCATCAGCCGTTGTTGATGGCCGATGTATCGCTCTATGATTTCAGTGCTGGTACCATCGTCAATAGAGATAACGCAGTATGATCTTGTCCAAAAACGTTTGCTCCACAGAAGATGACTGATATCTGATTGAAATTTAGCTCTGATTTTCTTTGAGGAGACTGATTTCACAGCTCTGATAAAATCAGACTGCCTATAGAGGGGGCGCGTGGATTTTTCCCGTAGTGATACACAATTTGCACGATAGTCTGGATTGCGTAGCACTGCTAAAAAAGGGGCGTTGAGCCCTGGAAACCCCATGCATGAGCGTGGGGTAGTTCATGCTGAGCTAACGTTGCCTACAGATTAAGCGGCGCGTAGGAGTAATCACTTCATCAAGCGGCATATCCCAGTTTTCAGTAGGAATTTCTGCGCTTTGTTGAAAATCATACGCGATACCGATTATCCGACACTCGGGGCTTATCGCCTTGAGTAGACGATCATAATAACCTCCTCCCATCCCGAGGCGCGAGCCATATATATCAAATGCCGTTAGTGGCGCAATAACAACTGAAAACTGTGACGGCATCACTTTGCGTTCAGGCTCGGCCGGAGGTTCTAAAATATTGAAGCGATTGGGGATAAAGGGTGCACCTTCTTTAAAGGTATAAAAATCCATGGCGCCTTTTGTTGACGACGATACTACAGGCAAAGCCAGAATATGTCCGCGTCGCTTGAGTTCAATATTTAAGAAAAAGGTTGAGATTTCATTACCGCAACTGACATAGGAGGCAATGGTCTGCTGGCTTTGCAGCATCGGATGCTGCAGCACGCGGGCACACAGATGAGCGCTTAACGCTTCAACTTCCTCAAATTTAAGTGCAGCGCGTTGCTTTTGCATTTGTCGGCGCAATGATTCACGCCATGCTTTGGTGTACTGCATCGTCATTCGCGCCTTTAGGAATGAATTTTCTGTGTAGCTTGCTGCAGAATGCTTTTAATTTCTGTTATGGAGCGGGTAGCCTCTTCTTGAAAAGGGGTAGAGCCGCCCATGTAGCGCTGCAGTCTGCTTTGGCTGTCGATGGCGGTTAAAATCGCCGCCTGCTGCGGACTTAAGGTTGGACTGTCGCGTAGAATGCGCGCGGATAGCTCTTGTACGCTGCGTATGGCTTGGATTAAGTCGGATTTTTGCTGTTTATGGCAACGCAGGGTAAAGCTGTCGCCGAGCAGAGAAAAGGAGATATCTTCAAAATTGGTGTTCGGTTCGCTCATCGTCAAATCGCCGTCGTCTATAGGAGCGGTGCTCCTTGCTGTAACAAATTATGCATACTCAGCATTATCGCACAGCCTAACTAGCAAAAAACTGCATGTTGGATAAATGTGTCA
The DNA here is from genome assembly GCA_944390105.1 of uncultured Succinivibrionaceae bacterium. Taxonomy (GTDB): domain Bacteria; phylum Pseudomonadota; class Gammaproteobacteria; order Enterobacterales; family Succinivibrionaceae; genus Avisuccinivibrio. Next base: position 20,562 of record CALXOV010000031.1, on the reverse strand, counting down.
GACGACATCTCTCGCTAACTTGACACTGCGGCTAAGCTACTTTTATCACCAAATCAATATAATAGACTTAGGTGCAAACTGTACGTAAATTGCCCGCAGACGCTTTAAATGCTAAAATTTTCATTCACCTCAAGCATGGCAGACTGATTTAAAGTGGGGTCAGTTGCACTAACTGCGCTATTACAGGAGCGTGGAGCTTGAGATCCATTGATTAAATGCAGCAAGTCGACGCGTACTGCAGCGCGTTTTGGAGCATAGGAATATAGATTGTGAGCGAGAAGCTACAGAAGGTTTTAGCACGTTTAGGTTTAGGATCCCGTCGTGAATTAGACGCTATGATAGCCGCCGGTAGAGTCGAGGTTAACGGTAAGACGGCCAAAGTGGGAGATAGAGTGGAGGCGGCAATTACCGTAAAAATAGACGGTAAAGTAGTGGCAACGCCGGATACGCAACGTCCTAAATGCCGTGTTTTGATGTATTACAAGCCTGAGGGAGAATTAACCACAATTAAAGATCCCGAAGATAGACCTACGGTATTTGATCATCTGCCTCGACCTGATTTTGGCCGCTGGATCTATGTTGGTCGTTTGGACCTCAATACTTCAGGTCTTTTGCTCTTTACTACCGATGGTGAGCTTGCCAATGCACTGATGCACCCGCGCGGCGGCATTGAGCGTATTTATGCAGCTCGCGTGTTTGGTGAGGTTACAGAGGAGCAACTCGAACAGTTGCGTAAGGGAGTGACTTTAGAAGATGGTCCTGCACGTTTTGAGCAGGTGCGCTTGGTCGGTGGTGAAGGGCGCAATGTATGGTATCACGTGACTTTAAAGGAAGGACGCAATCGTGAAGTGCGTCGTCTCTGGGAAAGTGTCGGGGTACAGGTCAGCCGATTGATCCGCATTAAGTATGCCAATATAGATTTAGATCCCAAGCTACATGCAGGGCAGTATCGAGAGCTTTCTTTAAGTGAAATTAATAATCTGCGTGCCATCGTGGGGCTTAGGGCGCTCAAGGATAATGAAGCGCCTAAAGTCCCTTTATCGCGTCTTGCTTTGCGTGATGAAAAAATTCAAGGGCGCCAGAACAATGGGCGACATGGCCGCAGTGAGCGTAATGCGGAGATAAAACGGGAACGTTCAAATCGGCGCAATGGCCCGGGTCGGCGTGAGGACTGTTTCTTCGCCCGTACCTCGTCTTCTGACAATCGTCACCCGGGATCTCGCTTGCGTGAGGATAACTTAGTTCGCAGAATCTCCGGTCGTCCGACTGCAGCGCGTATTGTGCGTCGCGACAGTCGCGGTGAGTATCAGGTCAAGGAATTATCTTGGAGCCAGGACAATCGCACTGTGCGTAGCCGTGGAGCCGCAGGTAGTGGTGAGCTGCGTCCGAGACATGCCTTGCCAGGGGTTAAAGTCAAAAGCTATAACAACGGACGCGTCAGCACGGCCTCTTCCGGACGGCGCTCTCGCACTTTCCGCGGCATGCGTTAAGTGCATTTGTATGCCGGCATCCCCTGCACTTTTGAGCGGGGGAGGGGTTAAGCGGTAACCTTACTTTTAAGTAATCTCTCATTGCATGTGCTCTTACCAAGCCAACCGCTTAGCTTTCGCAAGCCTCACGCCAAGGTGATTACGCAGCTTGCGTTAAAATACCAATATCCGTTAGTCTGAATGGACTGTATTTTCGGTATTTTGACTCTTTAAATGTTTACCTAGTTTTTGGTATATTAAAAACGTGCCATGTGGCACGCTGATTATATAAGTAGTAAAAAGTGTCTACCGACAGTTGTAGCCCCGGTGGCTGTTATTTTCTTCATATCCCTCCTTTTCTTATTTTTTCATTATGTTCACACTATAAGGATGCACGCTAATGGAGCTTTCCGCCTCGCATCATGTCATGTTTGATATGGCTTGGGTCAGCGATCCAACCGCTTGGCTTGGTCTGCTCACCTTAGTTGTAATAGAAATTGTCCTAGGTATTGACAACTTAGTCTTTATTGCCATTCTGTCAGCTAAACTGCCGACCAAAAAGCTGCGTGATAAAGCCCGTTATGTCGGTTTAGGTGGAGCACTTATTATCCGCTTAATTTTGCTGACTTTTATTTCGTATATTGTTACTTTTACTACGCCGCTATTTCATTTAGGCAGCTTTGGCGTTTCCGGACGCGATCTCGTGATGTTGGTTGGCGGTTTGTTCCTTTTGTATAAAGCTACCCATGAGTTGCATGCTAAGCTTGAGGGCTTTGATGAGGAGCTATCGGCCTCTAAGGCTGCCGGATCGGCCTTTTGGCTCGTGGTATTGCAGATTATGGTGCTAGATGCGGTATTCTCGCTGGACGCTATCATTACTGCAGTCGGCATGATTGAGCATGTTTTCATTATGATGTTTGCAGTGGTCATTGCTATGGGCATCATGACGCTGGCTAGTCGCACCATCACAGAATTTGTTAGCCATCATCCGACCTTAGTGATTCTTTGCTTGGGCTTTTTGCTGCTTATCGGATTTTCGCTCATTATGGAAGCGTTACACTTCCATGTGCCCAAGGGATATCTATATGCTGCTATCGGTTTTTCCATCTTGATTGAAATTTTCAATCAAGTGGCGCGCAAGAATACTTTAAACTTAGGTTCCGGCGTCAATTCTATGCAGAGCCGTGAGGTAGCTGCTAATTTAGTACTGCGTTTGCTAGGATCCAATCAAAATCAAGTCCAGACCTTTAAAGAGGCAATAGTGTCGAAGACTGGTTCGCAGGTCTTTGATTTTGAAGAAAAGGAAATGGTGTCGCGCGTACTGCAGCTGTCATCCATGCCGATTAAAGCGGTGATGACGGCGCGCACAGATGTTGAGATGCTTGATATAGCGCAGAGCGTCGTGGATTTAACGGCTGACGTTAGAAAATTGTTACGTTCACGCGTGGTAGTGTACAAAAATGGGCAAAAAGATCAGCCTTTGGGCTATGTGCGGCGTGTCGATCTGTTAAGTCGGCTGTTGGATGGGGCCTCTCAAACGGCAAAAGATCACGTTGTTGATATCTCCGGCCTGATTCGTGAACCTTTATATCTGCCTGAGACTATCAGCATCTTAAAGGCGCTTGAGGAATTTCGTAAAACCAAGGCCGCACTTGGGTTTGTCATTGATGAGTTCGGCAATTTTGAAGGTGTCATTTCGTTACATGACATTATGGAGGAAATCGCGGGTGAACTGCCCGAGCAGGCTGAAGTGCCAGAGTTGGTGCGCGTGTCCCCCGGCGTGTTTCGCATTGCCGGCGATGCCATCTTAAAGGATGTGTCTCGTTTGACTGGCTTTAAAGTGCCGCCGTCGGACAACTATCACACTATGGCCGGCTTTATCTTAGATTATCTGCAGCGCATGCCGTTGCAGGGCGAAATCATCAGCTTGGCTAAATGGACTATCACCATCATGAAGGTCAGTGAAACTACAGTTGCTTCAGTTGAGCTTAAAAACTTAAGTGCGCAGCCAGATAAGAAAGCAGGGCGCTGAACTTAATACATTATATGCCGCCGCAGCATTTTCAGATGCTTGCCAGTGGCTGTACGCGGCGCTTTGCATTGCCGTATTAACTACCTTTGGCGTCAGGGGATGTAAGCGGTGAACACTGTATCTTTCGATCATGTACAATGCTCTCTGAGATCTCAGGAGCGAGCTTTTGCTCAAACCTGATGGGAGCAGTGCGGATATTCCCGTGAGTGCCTGCTAATGAGGACTTACTAAAAGCAAGGGTGCGAACCTGTGGTACATTGCACGGTAAGTGCGTAGGTAGTTCATGGTTCGAACTTCCCACTTAATCTAGGGGGCGGCTGAGGCTTAACTTAAATGCTAGTTACGGATACTAAGACTCTGCTTATCGTTATTGATGTGCAGCACGATTTTGTCGACGGTGCTCTGGGAACTCCTGAAGCGCGGCAAATGTTGCCGCACCTGATAAGTAAACTGCAGCAATTTAATGGACATTTGGTCTTGACGCAGGATACGCATGATGAAAATTATCTGCATAGTGCTGAAGGACAGCAGTTGCCGATTAAACACTGCATACAAGGCACCTCAGGCTGGGGGTTGATGGAAGATCTGAAAGTCATCGCACAGGAACGTAAGGCGAAGATTTTCTGTAAATCCTCTTTTGGATCGCTGGAGCTTGCTGCCTTTGTACATGCAAAATATGCATCAGGTGAGATAGCGCGCGTGGAGCTGTGTGGCTTGTGCACAGATATTTGCGTGATTTCCAATGCCTTGCTACTTAAAGCGTATTGTCCTGAGCTGCCGCTTGCGGTGGATGCTGCCTGTTGTGCCGGAGTCAGCCCAGCATTGCATCAGGCCGCCTTGCAGGTGATGCGCAGCTGTCAAGTTGCAGTTTATCCGGACTGAGCTTTTTTGTGTTTGCCGCGCATTGCGCTTATAATGCCTGAGGCAGTACGCTCGTCTGCGCCTGCCGCTGCGCTTTGCATCAATATATGTTCAGCTACGAGGCAGCCTGTGCGGCGTAGTAGTAGCAACTGCAGCCGTGCCGATGTACGGTAGCCCATCTTTATTATGGATAGGAGCATTAATTATGAGCTGGCTTGAGAAAATCCTGCCTAAAAGTGATCACAGTAGTAAGCATGAAATCCCTGAGGGCGTGTGGACCAAATGCGACAAATGTGAGCAAGTACTGTATCGGGCAGAACTGGAGCGCAATTTAAATGTCTGCCCTAAGTGCGGACACCATATGCGCATTAAGGCCAGAGTGCGCCTCAATGCATTTTTAGACGAAATGGGACGCAGTGAACTCGGTGCCTCCTTTGAACCTAAGGATGTGCTGAAATTTAAGGATTTAAAGCGCTACCGCGATCGCTATGCACAAGCACAGAAAAACACTGGAGAAAAAGATGCTTTGGTGGTGGAAAAAGGTTATTTAAAAGGCATTCCGATAGTGGCATGTGCTTTTGAATTTTCCTTTATGGGTGGTTCCATGGGATCGGTTGTCGGCGCGCGCTTCTGCCTTGCTGTCAATGAATGCTTAAAGGAACGGCGCGCTTTAGTATGCTTTTCCAACTCTGGCGGAGCCCGCATGCAGGAGTCCTTATTCTCCTTAATGCAGATGGCTAAAACCTCCGCAGCGCTGGCGCGCATGGCGGATGCTGGATTACCGTTTATTAGCGTGATGTGCGATCCTACCATGGGAGGTGTATCGGCCTCTCTTGCCATGTTAGGTGATGTTAATATTGCTGAGCCTAATGCATTAATCGGCTTTGCCGGTCCGCGTGTGATTGAGCAGACTGTACGCGAAAAGCTGCCGGAGGGCTTTCAGCATGCTGATTTCCTTCTTGAGAAGGGCGCCATCGACATGATAGTTGCGCGTAAAGATCTGCGCGATGTGATTGCAGATTTACTGGCTAAGTTAATGAAGCTTGATGACCCAAATCAGTTAACGCAGAAAAAGGTTCCGGTAGTCGCGGATACAGAGTCGGCAGCAGCCGAAACGGCAGCCAAAAAGCCGGCAGCGCACCGTACGCGCAAAGCCACAGCTAAGCCGCGCGTGTAATGATCGATTTGCAGTCGCGGGAGCTGGCGCAGTGGCTCTCTTATCTTGAGGCATTAAATCCTAGCCGTATAGAGCTGGGGCTTGATCGAGTACGCACAGTGCTGACGCGCATGCTGATTGATCTGACGGATGTCTGCATTATTGAAGTAGCCGGTACCAACGGCAAGGGATCGTCATGCGCACTGTTGGATGCTGCGCTGCGTGCAAGTGGTTATCGTTGCGGTCGTTATACTTCCCCGCATCTTCATCGTTTTAATGAACGCATCTGTCTCAATGGCCGTAACGTTGGCGATGAAGAGCTGTGCGCCGGTTTTGCTGCGGTATATGCGGCAAAAGGCGATATTCCGCTTACGTATTTTGAATTCACTACGTTGTGCGCGTTTTATTTATTTGCCAGGGCTAAACTGCAGTTTTGGGTGCTAGAGATTGGTCTTGGTGGGCGCTTAGATGCCGTTAATGTACTAGATGCAGACATTGCTCTTATTACGTCTATTGGCCTTGATCATGTTCACATCTTAGGTCATACCATTCCCGAGATTGCGGCAGAAAAAGCTGGAATTATTAAGCCCAATAAGACTGTAGTGTGCGCTGAGCTGCCTCCCGAGGCGCAGCACGTGATGCAAAATAAGGCTGCTGACGTGGGGGCTGCCTTGTATCTGCAGGGACGGGATTTTGCTGCCACGCTAAATGCTGACAGCTTTAGCTTTACGCTACGCACGGGCGCAGGAGCTCCATTCAGTGCTCATTATCCTTTGTCTTTAGTACCGGCCGTCTGCGTGCCGGCAGTACTGTGTGTGCTACGACTGCTGGTGCTACGCGGTTATGCGATAACAGCCGCTGGCATCGCAAGGGCCTTGCGCTCTGCGGTATTGCCGGGGCGTATGCAATTGGTGCGTCGCCGCCCGAATATTTATTTGGATGTCGCACACAATGTACAGGCCGCTCTGCATTTAAGTGCGCAATTGCGGGCGCGGCCGCTAAAACCAGGCGCGCGGCGCCTTGCCGTCATCGGAATGCTTAAAGATAAGGATATTGAAGGTGTGTTGTCTGTAATGGCACCACTCTTTACTGACTTTTATGTGTGTTCTCTGCCCGGCGAGCGTGGTGAGCAGGCATCTCGCCTACTGCAGGCACTGTCAGAAAGTGTCGCAGCAGACCATCTGCGGGCATTTGCTACGGTAACAGCAGCGCTGCAGACGGCGCGTGCGCAGGCGCAGGAGCAGGATGAAATCGTGATCTGCGGCTCCTTTGTTACGGCAGCTGCGGCCGATGATGCATTAGCGATGTCTTAATTAATTTTATGCTGTAAATTTAAGCGCTTTAGGCGGACAATATATATCATGTCCTTGGGACAACAGCATTAACATGTCCTAGGCTTTAGCTTATAAATAATCAAGAGGTTCCAGCATGGCCGTAACTAAAACCCTGCGCAACCGTATTGTGGGTTTTCTCATTATTCTGTCGCTGATCTTAATGGTGTTGCCGCTGTTGATGAAAGAGCAGGCTGTCGAGGTTCAGTCGCAACAGGCCAATGAAGATATCATTGCCATTGATGAAAATGGGGCGCTTACCGATGAAAATGGCAATATCTTAACTAGCGCGGAGCCAGATTATGCTACTTTGCTTGCCCCCGAGCAGGACAGCTCTCAGCCTGCCGCACCGCTGCCGGCTCCTGATCCGGAGGCAGCTCCGCAGTTAAATCCTACCCCGGATAATGAAGTATTATCTGTGCCTGCTGCGCCATCTGTTAGCGAAGTTTTAACCGCAAAACCAGCTGCACCGTCTAAAGTTGCCGATGCGCAGACAGAGATTTTGCGAGCTCCGCGTAAAGCGACGCCAGATAAATCGTCATCTGCTCAGCCATCTAAAGCAGCTGCGGATAATCAGATAGTAGCTCCGCGCGGCACTTATACGATTCAGGTAGGGGTATTCTCACAGCAGAGCAATGCCGAAAATGTAATGCGCAAGTTACGTCAAGCTCGCATTGAGGCTTTTACTGAAAACGTAACTATTAACAGCAAAGCGATGGTTCGTGTTTACGCCGGCTCAGCCGACAGCCGTGCGGCTTTAGAGCCTGTGCTTAAGGATGTAGAGCGCTTAACCGGCGCTAAAGGAAAAATCGTCAGTCGCAAATAAGGAAAGGCTTATGCTTACGCAGGAATTCTGCTCAAAGCTTGATGCACTGCTAGATAGCAGTGCATTTAAAGACCCCTCCTACAATGGACTGCAGGTGCAGGGGCGCTTAGAGATCCATACGCTGGCTACGGCCTGCGATGCCTCGCAGGCGGCGATTGAACGGGCGATTGCCTTAGGAGCCGACGCGCTCTTAGTGCATCACGGCCTGTTTTGGCGCGGAGCTGATTCGCGCATCGTTGGTTTGATGCAGCGCCGCGTGCAGACGGCGCTTGCAGCGGGGCTTAATATTATTGCCTATCATTTGCCGCTTGATGCCCATGCGACCTTGGGCAATAATGCCTATTTGTGTTCACTTATCGGAATGGGCTCCCGCGACTATGTGGTACCAGGAGATAAAACTTCTATTGCCATGTCTTTGCACACTACGCTGCCGCTGGATGCACTACAGCTACGAGAACATTTGGCGCAGGCGTTAGATACGCGGGTGGAGCTTTTCGGTCGTAGTGCTTGGGAGCAGCCGCTGCAGCATTTTGCTATATGCTCTGGGTCGGGATCTTTCCTTATTGATGACAGCCTAAGCCCGCAGTTTGAGGCGCTTGTGACCGGCGATGTCAATGAGCAGACATATCAGTTTGCTTATGAACAGGGCATTGCAGTGTTTGCTGTGGGGCATCATGCCTCAGAGCAGGATGGGGTAAGGTGTTTGGGAGAATACATAGCGCAGAGCTTTCACTTGAAACATCACCATATTCACTGCGCTTTAGAAAAGCAAAGCATTCTTTAGGATGCATGCAGATTATGATGCAGAGTAATTTAAGCAAAGAAGCCGCAATGGTACGGCAGGCTCTCCTTGACAAAGGTCTGGAAACGCCGCTCATTGAAAACGGTTTAAGCGCCGCACAGAAGCGGGATAAAATTGAAAGTTGCATGCGCGAAATCATGCTTACTTTAGGCCTTGATTTGTCCGATGACAGCTTAATTAAGACGCCAAAGCGCGTCGGCAAGATGTTTGTTGACGAATTCTTTTCGGGCCTTGATTATGCTAACTTTCCGGATATCACCTTAATTGACAATAAGATGCACTGTGATGAGATGATTAAGGTGAAGGATATTACTTTAACCTCAACTTGTGAACATCATTTTGTGGTGATTGACGGTATGGCTAAAGTGGCCTATATGCCGGGCGATAAGATCATCGGCTTATCTAAAATTAACCGCATTGTGCAGTTTTTTGCGCGCCGACCACAAGTGCAGGAGCGTTTGACGCAGCAAATTTTTGTGGCGCTGCAGACGCTGCTCAATACGCGCAATGTCGCTGTATCAATTGCTGCGACCCATTACTGTGTTAAGGCGCGCGGAGTGAAAGATCCTACGTCTTTTACCACTACTACAGCCTTAGGTGGCCATTTTAAAAACAATCCCTCCTCGCGTCACGAGTTCCTTACGGATTAAGGTAGGCAGTTATGCCCAAGCAAGATTATCGCGTTTGTCTGATTGTTCCGGTTTACAACGAAGAAGCTACTATTGAAATTTTTATTCGCACGATTAAGGACAAGCTTGTCGCGGAGTTGCCCCATCTTGAAGTAGTGTTCGTTGATGACGGTTCGAAGGATAAATCGGCAGACATTATTAATGAACTAATAGCATCAAGCACAGAACTACGCATTAGTTTAATTCAGTTGTCGCGCAATTTCGGTAAGGAGGCTGCCATGACGGCGGCGCTTGATGTGGTGGACTGCGATGCAGTTATACCAATGGATGTCGATTTGCAAGATCCTCCAGAGCTGGTGCTGGATTTCATTAAGATTTGGCGCGATGAAGGCATAGATCATGTCTACGGCATACGTGTTGATCGCTCGCAGGACACTGAGGTTAAACGGGTAACTTCAGGCGGCTTTTATTTTGTTTTCAACCGTATGTCCAATAAGGTCAAAATCCCTGCTAATGTTGGAGATTTTCGACTAATGGATAAAAAAATCGTGCAGACTGTTCGCATGCTGCACGAAAATAATCGCTTTATGAAAGGATTGTTCGCTTGGCCTGGTTTTTCATCCAAAGGCGTGCCTTATCAACGTCCGCAGCGCGTGGCGGGTTCTACTAAATGGAATTACTGGAAATTGTGGAACTTTGCCTTAGACGGTATAGTGTCTTTTTCCTCGCTGCCGCTTAGAGTCTGGTCCTACATTGGCGCAGGGATTGGCCTATTAGCCTTCATTTACATGTGCTGGATCATTGTGGAGACCATGTTCTCGGGTATTGATGTGCCGGGGTATGCCTCGACCATGTGCGTGGTGCTGTTCTTAGGTGCTGTACAGTTAATTTCCATCGGCGTGCTCGGTGAATACTTAGGTCGCATTTCCGAGGAGGTTAAGCATCGCCCGGTTTTTGTTGCGCAGCAGATTAAGGGAGCCTTGGCACAGCGTTTGCCTAAAGGTACGCAATACAGTCCCAATGGAATTTATTTTGTCGCGGAGGAACATGCTGATGTTCTCTCTAAGCCGCAGGATAAAGCATGATCAAAGTATGGTTTGCGCAGCTGCGTACCGGTAGCGGTATTTTTGAGTTAATGCGCTTTGTCTTTATCGGAGGTCTTGCGACCTTAGTGGATCTTACAGTAACGCTGGTTTTGTTTTTTTTCTTTCCGCGGATCCATGAAAATCTGGTGACTACCTGCGCTTTTGGTATCGCTTTTTTTGTCTCTTATTTTGGTCATCGCTATGTTACCTTCAAGCAGCATGGTAGCGTGGTGCGCTTTTTTCTGTTGTCTGCGTCAATGCTTTTGCTGCGCAACATTTTGGTCTTCCTAATGGTGACATTCTGGATGCGCGGTTTGGTGCCAATCATTGTGGCCATGGTGCTGGTGACCGCGATTACTTATCTCGTGTCTAAATATCAGATATTTGCGGACAAGTAGCCTTAGCTTGATAGATTTCACTACATTTAACACACATCTAAAAAGGATATAGTGCAACCATGAGGATTGCCTTAGGAATAGAATATGCCGGCTGGCAGTATGCCGGTTTTCAGCGCCAGCAGACGTCGCGTACGGTTCAGGGGGAGCTGGAACGGGCTTTGGCGAATATTGCCGCGCAACCGGTGTCATTAGTTTGTGCCGGACGTACTGATGCTGGGGTGAATGCTACAGGACAGGTAGTGCATTTTGATGTAGAAAATGATCGCCCAGATCGGGCTTGGGTGCTTGGCACGAATACTCAACTTCCCGATGATATTGCTGTCACTTGGGCTTGTCATGTTGATGACAGCTTTCATGCGCGCTTTTCGGCACGGGCGCGCCGCTATCGATATATTTTGCAGGCAAGTCAGCATCGGCCCGGCATTCTGCAACAGGGAGTGAGTCATTATCGCGGAGAATATGATGTCGCGCGCATGCATGCCGCAGCGCAGATCCTGCGCGGTGAACATGATTTTGCGTCGTTCTGCGGGGCAGATGATGAAAGCCGCTCTAGCTGCCGCCTGTTGCACTTTATTGAAGTAACTCAGCACGGCCCGTACATCGTATTTGATATTGCGGCCAATGCCTTTTTAAATCACATGGTGCGCAATATCGTAGGTTCGTTGCTGCTAATTGGCGCTGGCGAACGTGATGGCGCGTGGTTGGAGGAAGTATTTAAAGCCTGCGATCGGACAGTGGCAGGTCCCACCGCTTACCCTAACGGGCTATATTTAGTGGATGTAACTTATCCTACAGATTTTAAGCTGCCGCGGCGCAACTATTTAGGACCGCTTTGGCTTAAATGAACTACACTCTGACATGAAAGTCATGTCGATACTTTTAGGAGATTGGATTTAACAATTTTGGTCAGAAGTAAGGGGGATCCCTTTACGGGGCACCCCCAAAACGTCACCGTTGTTGCATAAAACGGCTGACCATAGAGCCTAATTCATCAGCAATGGTGCTTAAGTGACTCATATCCTCTAGGTTCTTGGCGCTGACTTCGCGGTTTTCATCAGAGATCTGCACCATGCTGCGGACGCGATCGGTAATGACCTGTGCCGTCTGAGCCTGTTCATTAATGCTCTCAGTCATCTGCTGGGCTAGGGCATGGATCTGCTTCATTAAAGTTAGCACATTATCAAGCATGGTATTGCTGCGATCGACCTGCTCAACGCCACTGCGCGCCGCCTGCTCTCCTTTAATGGCTGCCTCTTCAGTTTGATCGGCTGTTTGCTTAAAATTGGTGATAAGTTGGTGAATTTCTGTGGTATTTTTGCGAGTGCGCAGAGCAAGAGCACGCACTTCGTCGGCTACTACCGCAAATCCTCGCCCATGCTCGCCGGCACGGGCCGCTTCAATCGAAGCATTGAGAGCAAGGAGATTCGTTTGATCGGCTATCTCCTCAATTAAATCTGCAGCCTGCGCAATGGAATCAACGCGTTCAGCTAAATCCTTGATGGAGTCAGCAATATTTGTAACGCTTGCGTCTAAAGCTTGAATACTCGATAAGGTTTCTGCTGCAACTTGCTTGCCGGAGGTTACTTCGGCCTCTGAATCTTCCGCATTATTGACGGTCTGTTTCACCTGTACCTTGAGATCCTGCATCATCGCGGTAATAGTCTTGGAAATATCATTCATTTCTTGACCTAAAGCTTTGGCTTGACGCAGTTGTTCCTGGCTTTGATCAGAATTATTCTTAGAATGCGATAAACTCTGCTGTGCCACTGTTTCAACGCGGAGCGCCATCTGCTGGACGCGGGTGAGCAGGGCATCAAAATATTGTATGCTGGCACGTACCTCGTAGAGCACTTGCCCGAGTTTGCCGCCTTCGGCACTGTAGGTCGCCTGTCCGACTTCATCAGGTGGCAGCGGCAAGTAAGAACAGATCTCTCTTAAAAAGCGTTTTTTCTGCGCAGCCTGCAGGCCAAAGCTTCCTATGCCTGCCAAAGTTGCGGGTAGCACGAGGTACCAAGTAGGATGCAATAGGGCAGCTAAAGAACACAGCGCAAAAACAGTGAACATTCCCGGTAGCAGATAGTCGCGGCGCATGGGAACGTTCTGGCGCTTATTCATTCGTTTATACAGTTTTGTGGCGCGAATGATATCTCCCTGGCGCGCACGTGAGCGTACCGATTCATAACCTACTATCTGACCGAACTGTACAATTGGAATAATAAAGGCATCGACCCAATAATAAGAGCCGTTTTTACAGCGGTTTTTTACCAAGCCGTGGAAAGGTTTCCCGGCTTTGAGCAGATCCCACATGTGTTTGAATACAGCCGGCGGCATGTCGGGATGGCGGATAATGTTTTGTGGTTGACCAATTAATTCCTCGCGCGTAAATCCCGATACTTGAATAAAGACGTCGTTAACATCCTGAATAATGCCTTTAGTATCGGTTATAGATATGATCTTTGCCTGCGGATCGTCAGGGAACTTGGTTTCTTGGTCAATAACCGGTAAATTTATACGCATCCTAGTAGCCTTTTACTATTTATTATCAGATAAATTCTAATGGCTGAAAAATATCTACTGCATAAGTGCATAAGCATTATCTCACTGTTGGCGCGAATTGATGAAAATTGCAAAAATTTTTCGTGCAGTGATCCATCAGTTATCGGGGCTGGCAGAAAAGCTTGTGCGTTACAGGGGCTGTGGATGTAGCTCTAGGGCAGGTCCGTCGACAGTAACAGCGTTTTTTAAGCATAAATATTTCATTGTAAATCAGATCAAGAAAATATTGTGCACGGGATTGAAGACAAAAGTTCCGACGCTCCCGTTTTTGCCGCTTTTCAATGGCAGGATTGGAGGAATGCTGTTATACAAAAAGAGGTTCAGCTATACGCCTGGTGGTAATATCTGGCCTAAGTCTGGCAAACATGTGCGTAACTGCTATACTTAAGCGGCTTTTTTCTTGCTACGGCATACCTTATCTGCTATAGTATCGCGCGTAGAGTGCAGGTCTGTAAGGGTTTTTCTCAGCTGCACCGCAGGCGGCGTCGCAGCCGTCTCTTACAGGTGGAACTTAACTTAAAAGAGGCCCCAGCACAGGGGCTTTTTTTATGGCGTAAAGCTTTATTTATGAGGTATCAATGGCAGGAACGATTGAGGATAGAATCACAGCCTTAGTGCAGCCGTTAATTGAGTCGATGGATGTGACTTTATGGGGAGTGCGCTACCGCGGCGGGCGCGATCATGCGGTGTTGCAGATTTTTATCGATAGGCCGCAGGGCGTTGACGTGGATTTATGTGGTGACGTCACCGCTATGCTTTCTCCCGCGCTGGATGCTTCCGATATAATTGTTCCGTCATATACGCTTGAAGTTTCATCCCCGGGGCTCGATCGCATTTTGTTTACCAAGGAGCAAGCTACAGCTTATGTTGGGGAAACAGTGCGGGCTGAACTTAAGATCCCGGTTCAGGGCAGGCGCAAGCTGACGGGGGTACTCAGTGCGTTGCAGGAGGACGGTACGTTGACGCTTGAAGATAAGCAGTCAGGTAGCATAAAGCTAGCATTTGAAAACGTAGCGCTGATGCGCCTTGTTCCCGATTTTACTAATAACCGCAAACAGCCACAGTAATGGCGCAGCAGGAGAAGACTAAGATGGGCAAGGAAATTATTGCAATTGCCGAGGCGCTGTCAAACGAGCGCGCCATTCCACGCGAGAAAATTTTTGAGGCGCTGGAAAGTGCGCTGGCTACCGCCACTAAGAAGAAATATCCAGTAGATATTGCAGTCCGAGTGACTATTGACCCTAAAGAAGGCGGCTACCGTACGTTCCGTCGATGGACTGTCGTGGATACTGAAGGTCCGCTTGAGAATCCAGCCTGTGAAATTTCGCTACAGGCGGCGCAGGTTGATCACCCTGGGATTGCCGCAGGCGATGTCGTGGAAGAAGAAATTCCGTCGGTAGCTTTTGACCGCATTACTATTCAGACAGCAAAGCAGGTGCTGTCGCAGAAAGTTAAAGATGCTGAACGTGAGCAGATGATTGCCGAGCATCGTGCATTGCTTGGGCACGTGGTTAATGCTACGGTGAAAAAACAAGGGCGCGATTTCCTCGTGCTAGACCTCGGCAACAATGCTGAGGCGGTGTTGCGGCGTGAGCAGATTATTCCGCATGAAACTTTTGGGCGAGGTGATCGCGTCAAGGTACTGCTATCAGACATTCGCTCGGATAGCAAGGGAGCACAGCTTATCTGCTCGCGCACTTCACCGGAGTTTTTAAAGGAGCTTTTTGCCATTGAAGTGCCGGAAATCGGCGAGGATATTATTGAGATCATGGGAGTGGCCCGTGATCCAGGTTCGCGTGCTAAGATTGCGGTGCGTAGTAAGGATAAACGCATTGATCCACGCGGTGCGTGCATTGGAATGCGTGGGGCGCGCGTAATGGCTGTGTCCAATGAGCTGTCTGGTGAAAAGATTGACGTGGTGCTGTGGGATGAGAACTTAGCGCAGTACGTTACTAACGCCATGGAGCCAGCTGAAGTTTCGCGCATCATTATTAATGAAGATACTCACAGCATTGATGTAGCAGTCGCCGATGAAAACTTAGCGCTGGCCATCGGTCGCAATGGACAAAATGTCCGCTTGGCTTCGCAGCTCTTAGGGTGGAATTTGCAGGTCAAGAGCGAATCTTCAATGGAAGAAGATTTAAAGGCTGAGATGGGTAAGACCGTTAAGCTCTTTATGGACAATCTCAATGTAGATGAGGAATTCGCTACAGTGCTAGCAGATGCAGGCTTTGCATCGCTTGATGAAATTGCTTATGTGCCGCCTGAAGAATTTGATTTCATTGAAGGTCTGGAGCCGGAGATGGTTGAGCAGCTGCAGGAAAATGCGCGCAATGCAATTGAGGCGCAGGAGCAGCAGTCTCTGGCCGCAGGCATTACTGCGTTGTGTCAGCTGGATGGGGTGGATGAAGACCTGGCCAAGCATCTTATGGAGCATGGCGTGACCGATCTTGAGAGCTTAGCGGAGCAGGCCACGGACGACCTTGAGGACATTGAAGGCCTAGATGCTAAGAAGGCCGGTGAAATTATTATGGCAGCACGCAACAAGTGCTGGTTCAATCAGTAAGGAGGGCACGTTAGATGGAAGATAATGCAAAGAAGGATAGCGCCCCCAAGCGGATGTCTTTAAATAAAAAGACTCATAGCACGTTAACCCTGCACGGCAATACCGGTAAATCTAAGGTAGTGCAGGTTGAAGTGCGCAAGCGCAAAGTTATCGATCAAAATGAAATTGCTGCCCGCAAGGCTCGTGAGGCTGAGGAAAAACGCCGTTTAGAAGAAGAACAACGTGCCCGCGAGGAAGCTGCGCGACAGGCGGCAGAAGCTGAGCGTAAGGCACAGGAAGAGCGTAAGCTGCGCGAAGAAGAGCAGCGCCGTGAGGCAGAAGCCAAGGCTAAGCGCGAAGCCGAGGAAGCTAAAGCTCAGTCTGAGTTGGCCCGTCAGCAGGAATTATCGCGGCAGCGTAAGCTCGAGGCCGAAGAAGCGGAGCAAGCGGAAAAAAATCGCCGCATTGCCGAGGAAAATGAGGCACGCTGGGCACAGGAAGAGGCTGCGCGCGCAGAGGCGGAGAAGGAAGATCTTGACAGTAATGCCTCGCAGTATGTGCGTGAGGCCGAAGAGCGTCAGGAGCGGGAGGCTGAAAATCGCGGACGTCACCGCAGTAGCGCTAATGAGCGCCGTCAAAGTAATAAGAAACGCGATGAGGATACCCAAAGTCGCACTAGCCGCCCGAAGGGCAAAGCGGCTAAAAGCGCAAAGGGCGCAGCTAAGCTAAATCAGCAGCAGCACGGCTTTAATCGTCCTGCCGCACCGGTTAGCCGAGAGGTGGTTTTAGGTGAGACCATTACGGTGGCGGAACTTGCGCAGAAGATGGCTGTCAAGAGCGCTGAAGTCATTAAGACTTTAATGAAGCTTGGTGAAATGGTGACCATCAATCAGGTTATTGATCAGGCCACCGCGCAGGTTGTAGCTGAAGAAATGGGGCATAAGGTCATTTTACGCAAGGAAAATGAGCTTGAAGAGGAGATTTTAGCTGAGCGCCGAACTGCCGCTAAGTCTGAGCCGCGAGCTCCGGTAGTGACTATCATGGGTCACGTTGACCACGGCAAGACCTCACTTCTTGATTACATCCGCAAATCTAAAGTAGCCGCAGGTGAAGCTGGCGGCATTACGCAGCGCATTGGTGCTTATCATGTGCAAACTCGTGGTACGGGTATTACCTTCCTAGATACTCCGGGACATGCGGCTTTTACCGCCATGCGTGCGCGCGGAGCACAGGTCACTGACATCGTTGTGCTGGTAGTGGCAGCCGATGATGGAGTGATGCCGCAGACCGTGGAGGCCATTCAGCATGCGCAGGCAGCAAAGGTGCCGCTGATTGTTGCTATCAACAAGATTGATAAGCCCGGTGCCGAACCTATGCGGGTGACCAATGAATTAATTGCCCACGGCGTTGTTCCGGAGAGTATGGGCGGCGAGACGCAGTTTGTTGAGGTGTCGGCCAAGACTGGCAAGGGCGTAGATGATCTTCTTGAGGCCATTTTGCTGCAGGCTGAAGTGCTTGAGCTTACTGCAGTGCGCGAGGGGATGGCGGCCGGCGTCGTTATTGAATCGCGCCTTGACAAAGGACGCGGTCCGGTGGCTACCGTACTAGTGCGTGAAGGAACCCTGCATAAGGGCGATGTGGTGTTGTGCGGGCTTGAGTACGGCCGCGTGCGTGCGTTGCGCAATGAAAAAGGTCAGAACTTAAGTGAAGCAGGTCCGTCGTTGCCAGTGGAAATTTACGGTCTGTCCGGCGTGCCGGATGCAGGTGATGAAGTCACTGTGGTGCGTGATGAGAAGAAAGCGCGTGAAGTGGCACTGTTCCGTCAGGGCAAGTTCCGTGAACTCAAGATTGCTAAGCAGCAAAAAGCTAAACTTGAAAACATGTTCAAGGATAATAATGCCTCTGAGTTGAATGTGGTGCTCAAGTGTGATACCCAAGGCTCGGTAGAGGCCATCTCAGATGCGCTCAATAAGCTCGCGACCGATGAAGTTAAGGTAACTATCGTTGGTTCGGGAGTCGGCGGCATTACCGAAACCGATGCTACCTTAGCGGCAGCTTCAAGCGCTATCATCATCGGGTTTAACGTCCGTGCGGATGGTCCTGCGCGCCGTGTGATTGAGACTGAAGGCGTCGATCTGCACTATTACAGTGTGATCTATGATCTGATTGATGAAGTCAAGCAGGCTATGAGCGGCATGCTCAAAGCTGAGGTTCGTCAGGAGATCATTGGTCTTGCTGAAGTGCGCGATGTGTTCCGTCATCCTAAGTTCGGTGCGATTGCCGGATGTATGGTGACTGAAGGCGTGGTTAAGCGCTCAGCCCCGATCCGTGTGTTGCGTGACAATGTGGTGATTTTTGAGGGTGAACTTGATTCGTTGCGCCGCTTTAAGGATGATGTGTCGGAAGTTAAGTCCGGTACTGAATGTGGCATCGGCGTGAAGAACTATCAGGATGTGCGCGTCGGCGATCAAATTGAAGTTTTTGAGAACATTGAAATCAAGCGCACGCTGTAAGTTAAGCAAGCTAAATCTTGTCCCGGCTGCGCAGCCGGGATGTTTTTAGGAGCAGTTATGCCCAAAGTATACGGACGTAAGGACCGCGTAGCGGCCCTGATGCTGCAGGAAACGGCACAATTGCTGCAGCAAGAAATTAAAGATCCGCGCGTTAAGTTGGCTACGGTTACCGAAGTATCGGTCAGCCCAGACTTAAAAAACGCTAAGATCTTTGTGTCTTTTCTGACTGATGATGATGACAAAGTAGCGGATGGCTTAGCCGGGCTTAATTCCGCCTCCGGCTTTATCCGCAGCGCCTTAGCTAAGCGCTTAAAGTTGCGCTATATGCCGCAGTTAACCTTTGCCTTTGATCGTCTGCAGACTGATGCGATGCGTCTTGACGCTTTAATTAAAAGCGGTTTAAATCAGGATTCTGCTGATTAGGCTACAGTTTAGATACTGTCATCTGTCCCGCCGTCCAGGAACAAAAAACTAAATGGCGGGTTTTCCTTTAGCCTGACAATCTTTCATGAATTTTTATGCATATTTTGCCCCATGCTATTCCTTTGAGCGCGGATGAACCGCGAGCCTTACATGTAAAGCAGTTTCTTGACAATCCGGTACGCTTCAGCCTTACCGTGAAACTGGATGTATCTGCAGCAAAGCTCTGTCCATATCCTTTTTATGCAGTCATGTTGCATGCTATTTTGCAGGCGGCCAATGCGCCGCAGTGTAGTAACATGCGCATGACCTTGCAAGACGGTGTTCCTGCAATCTGGTCTGAGGTAGGGGCAAACTATACGTTTTTTCATGCAGAGACAAAAACCTTTAGCTCGCTATTTCTGCCATATTGTAAAGGTGTGGCACAATTTGTCGCCGCGTATAACCATAATCGCGCGCGCTATGAGCACAATTCAGATTATCTGCCCGCTCCCATACCTGAGTACAGTATTCCCATCTCCATGATCCCGTGGATAAACTTTGATAGCTTTGATATTGCCCTTCCTGCTACCAACTACTTAGCTCCTGTCATTACCATGGGAAAGTTTTGTAAGGATGGTGAGCGATTGCATCTGCCATTTTCCTTGTCGCTACATCATGCTGCCGGCGATGGCTATCATGCTGCGGTCTTCTTACAGACTTTGCAGGATATATTGTGTAAGATAAGAATCGCTGATCCGCGATCTGCATTAAGCGATAGAATGTGATGAATATTTAGTGCGCTCAATAATTGGCTAAGATTGTCATGCAACGATAAAAATATAGAGCGTTCTGATGAGCTTTGCACGCTTTTTTCTATCGGTGATAGACCGCTACGTTCTTTTTAACTGAATGTTGCGGCATTCAGTTAAAAATTTCGATTAAGTAGCAGGCTTATTTTGCAGGGTAGGCATCCGGTCGGGTGCACATTCTGTATAATAAAATTATTTAGTGCTTGCTACTGCGGCACGCAGTTATCAGGTGGCAAATTTGTCCTCTAAGGAAAAAACATGTGCACGCTTCCTAATATTCTTACTTTCATAAGAGTATTGCTGATCCCTGTCTTCGTTGGTTTATTTTATTGGCCTACCCCACGCTCCAATATGCTAGCTGCTTTTGTCTTTATCTTAGCGGCTCTGACGGATTTGCTTGATGGTTACTTAGCACGCAGATTGAAGCAAACCACTAAATTTGGGGCCTTTCTTGACCCGGTGGCCGATAAGATCATGGTGTGCACAGCTTTAGTGCTGATTGTTGAATATTACTCGGTTAAATCGTCGCTCTTTTTCCAAGGAGTTAATCTGTTGGTATCCATTCCTGCCATTGTCATCATCTCTCGAGAGATTGTGGTGTCGGCGCTGCGCGAGTGGATGGCAGAAATCGGTAAACGTTCACAGGTTGCGGTTAACTGGGTAGGTAAATGGAAGACCACGATTCAAATGGTAGCGATTGCCGGTTTGATTTGGCGTCACAATGAGCCGATGATTTATGGTAGCTTAGCGCTACTCTCCGTAGCGACGGTACTGACTATCTGGTCAATGGTCATGTATCTGCGTGTCGGTATTGGCAGTATGCGCGACTAGCATTAATAAGGTTTCCGTAAACAGTATACGGCGGCGGTTTATTGGTCCTCTTAAAAAAACGCGTCAATCATCTTTTAAATTTGTTCCTTAACTAAATGCCGCGAAATTCCCTATGCTTTTAGCGTAGGGATGAAAGCGGCAGGGGGGACCCGTAGGGGTTGCCACTTAGTCATTTTAGGATCGGCAGTGATTTTTGTAAACTGTAGGTTTTTGATAGTGAATTTATTCAAATAACAAAAAGATATATTTATAAATTGCCATGTTTTTGCTATAGTCTAACTCATGTAAGAGAGTATTGGCGAAGTTTTGATTATGGC
>CALXOV010000030.1 GCA_944390105.1 uncultured Succinivibrionaceae bacterium | reverse complement strand
GAATTGAAGAAGGTTTGAAAGAAGGAAAGAAAAAAGCTGCTTTTAGCATAGCGCTGAATTTACTGCGCATGGGGATGCCAGTTGCACAAATCAAAGAAGCAACTAACCTGAACGATGAGGAGCTCGCTGATCTGAAGACCCAGCTGGCATAATTGAAGCTGCAATAGGCTTTAACATTAAATCATGGCGGCATACACTTTGGATGTTTTTTAGACTGCGGCGGACGATAAGGCTGCAACAATTTAGTAGGTGAAACACGTCTGAACGCCCCGCTAAGAGATGCTTAGAAAGCAAGAGGCCGCAGAGCGCTTAGCAAAGAGGGAAGGGACACGATCGCTGATCGTAAAGCGGATTTTGATTACAATCAGTTTAAAGCGTTAACGGGGAGCCGTGTGCGGTAAAGTCGCACGCACGGTTCGCAGGGAGGGGCAAGGCACTAAATTCCATCTCCTACCCTATCATAAGACCAGAGTAGCACGTAGCTGGAGGACAATGAACTAGGGAGGGGATCAATAGGGTCTTTCTATTAGAAAATATATAATCAATTTGATTATATTTCAAATCATTAATTTTATAAAATTCTTAAAATTTAACTTATTAGTCACACCTAAGGCGTCATCAGTTGACGGCTGTCGCGCTGGATTCGGAATTGGTCCACTTGTCATACGCAAGCTGACATAGAGAAAAGACGACAAAGGAATAAAATGAATTTTGATATCTACTGCAGCGTAATTGATAACTATGGCGATGCTGGAGTAAGTCTGCGGCTTTCGCGTGAACTTAAGCGCTTAGGAGCCAAAGTGCGTCTGTTTTGTGATGATCTTAATGTATTACGTACCATTGCCGTAGTTGATGATGAGGATGCTACGCTGCGCTTTCTGCCCTTTTGCGCAGAGGAAAGTATTCTGCAGCAACAGCGGCCAGACGTAGTCGTGGCCGCTTTTGCCTGTCATTTGCCGGCGCTTACTGCTAAGTTAATTAATGCCCAGGGCTGCTTAGTGCTGTATCTTGATTATTTAAGTGCAGAAAACTGGGTCGAATCTTTTCATGGGTTGCCAGCTCCGGCAGAGTTTGCGCGCGGCTATTACTTTTATCCCGGCTTCACTAAGCGCACCGGCGGTCTTTTATTCGAGCCGCGTTTAAGACAGCTTGCGCAAAGCGCGGCACAGGCGCAGCAGCAGCCATTGCCGGCGGTGCGGCAGTTGACGCTGTTTTCGTATGCTAATCCAGCAGTAGCTGAACTGCTGACCATACTTGAAGGTTCGGTGCGCCCTTCAGCAATTACTGTCTTTGGCGGTAAGCCATTAGATAATGTCAATGCCATCCTAGGTATGACGCTACAACCTAGCGATAGCTGCACCTTGGGCAAACTTACGTTTAAAGCGCAGGGGATGGTAAGTCAGGATGATTACGATGCGCTGCTTTGTCAAAGTGAACTTAATTTAGTGCGCGGCGAGGACAGCATCGTACGGGCTTTATGCTGCGGACGTCCATGTCTGTGGCAGATCTATCCGCAGACGCAGGATGCGCATATTGCAAAATTGCAGGCGCTGCTTGATTGTTTTAAGCGTGAACTGCCGTCGGAAAAGCAAGCCGGACTTGCCGAACTGAATGCTATGATGCTTTCCTACAATGGCCGTGCAAAGTGGCCGCAGTTTAATTTTGACGACTTCGAACCCATTTGGCGAAAGCTGGCTTTGCAGGTGCAGAACTATATTTTTTCACTGCCCAATTTAGCCGAAAGTATGCTTAATTTCTGCCGTATGAATATGGCTTAAGCGTCTTAGGTTGCGGTTTTGGTTCTTGATTTTGCTGACAAAATACTCTAATGTGTGTACAAGCATAGATATTTAGAGCGGTTTTTCTCATGCAGCTTTCTTCGCAGCTAAAAGCATTGCGTCCGCGCCTGATGGAACAGGTGTTTGTAGATAAATTGAATCAAGCGCCAGCGGTGGAACTTGTCGGTCTCAGATACAGCGGCAAGACGACCTTGGCTTCTTTCTATGGTGCCAGTAATCACCTTGCCTTGCACAATAAGCAATTTAATTTTGCTGAACTGCTTGCTGCTAAAGCGCCGCGCATGATTGATGAATGGCTGCTTCAGCCTGCGCTTAAAGAGGTGCTGCCTTCCATGCTGCAGCAGTTGCCGCATAATCCTACAGGACAATTTATTCTCACTAGCTCAGCTCTGCAGGAAAATGCGGTACCTTGTGCGGTACAGGTAAGATTGCGCCCTTTATCGTTATTTGAGTCGGGTTTGTCTAACGGTACAGTTTCGTTACGCTCGCTCTGTGCCGGTGAGCCGTTGGCAGCTGTCAGCGGACCTCAGATCACCGCGACAACTTTAGCGGAGTATTGCGTCCGCGGCGGGTTGCCGCAGATGCACAATCTTGAGGTTAAGCGGGCCTCTAAGTTGGTTAAAGAGTTGCTACAAAATATCTTAGATAACGATCTCTATGATTTTGGCTCCAAGAATTTTAATGCGCGTAAAGTACGTCTGCTGCTGCGTTCTATCGCGCGTAATTTAGGGCAGAGCGTCAGCAACAGCGCATTGAAAAAGGATATTAAGCACAGTGATGGCGGTGATGTTGAGGATGTGACTATAGCCTCTTACAGTGAGGCTTTTGAACGGGTTTTTCTGCTTGATAATCAAGATCCGTTTAAGTTGATACCTGAGTGTAAGTTGCGCATTAAGAAAGCCGTTAGACGCCATTTTGCTGATCCCTCATTTGCTTGTGCGCTGCTCAATTTAACTCCCGAACGTTTAGTCTCCTCACCGCAGAGTTTAGAGCGGATGTTTGATTCGCTGTGTGTGCGTGATTTAAAGATTTACGCGGCAGCCTTAGGCGGTGAAGTGCGTCATTATTTTGATTATCAAAATAGCCGTATTGATGCGGTGATTGATCTGCCTGACGGTAATTGGTGTGCTGTAAATTTCCGGTTGCAACCGGATGACTGTCTTGCGGCTGCACATGAACTGCAGCGGATTAATGAAAAAATCAAGCGCAATGGTGGTAATCCTGCTTGCGCCTGTATGGTGCTGTGTGGTCTTGGGCATATAGTGCAGCCGCTTTTGTCTAATATTTATGCAGTACCCCTAACTCAGCTCAAACCTTAGCTTGACGGAAAATACTGCAGAAAAAAAGCGTACTTCTTTAATAAATTATTAAAATAAGTAAACTTATTACTTTAAAGCAATGCGCTTTTATGGCAGATTTCTGTTAAAATTAGCGGTCAGATCATTAAGGCGCGTCTGCTGACGCTCTATTTTTATTTTAGGTGAATTTTCAATGAAGTTAGCGCAAGAAATTCGTGCCGGCAACGTCATCATGTTGAACGGCAATCCGATGGTAGTGCAGAAGACTGAGTACAACAAGTCTGGCCGTAATGCTGCCGTCGTTAAGATGAAGCTCAAGAATCTGCTGTCTGATGCGGGTACTGAGACTGTGTTCCGTGCAGACGATCGCTTAGAAGACGTGATCTTAGAGCACAAGGATTGCACTTACTCTTACTTCAATGATCCGCTGTATGTCTTCATGGATGAAGAGTTCAATCAGTATGATGTTGAGAAGGACAATTTAGGCGATGTTCTCAACTATTTAGTTGACGGCATGGAAGATATCTGCCAGGTTACCTTCTACAACGGCAAGGCTATTTCGGTCGAACTGCCGATTTCCATTGTGCGTGAAGTTGAGTACACTGAGCCGGCCGTACGCGGTGATACTTCGGGTAAGGTGACCAAACCGGCCCGCTTAGCTGGCACGGGCTATGAGATTCAGGTACCGGATTTCGTCAATATCGGTGACCGTATCGAAATTGATACTCGCACCAACGAGTTCAAGAAGCGCGTCTAATTGAGACTCTGCTTAGCGCCTGCTTTTTAGCTGCAGGCGAGCTGAAAGTCCCCGTTTGGCGGGGATTTTCTTTTTCTACTTATGTTTATGCTCTATTTGCCGATGCAGAAGCTTGCGAAGATTTTACCGAGGATTTCATCGGAGGTGACTTTACCTGTAATGAGCCCTAAGCTTTCCTGTGCCAGCGCCAGCTCATGTGCGCATAGCACTAAATCTCCTAGCGTTAGCTGCTCCTGTGCACGTGACAGCGCTTGCAGACAATCATCTAGTGCCGTAAGGTGACGGCGGCGAGCAGAATATACTCCTTCAAGCGGCATCACGCCTAAAGCGGAAGCCAGCTGCTGGCGCAGCGTAGCTAGTCCGTCTTCTGTCTTAACGGAAATATCCAACTGCGGCAGAGCGCTAAATTCAGCACTTTTCAGTAGCTGTAACAGCTCAGAAGCTATCGGTAAATCGGCTTTGGAGACAAGTACGAGTAGCGGTATGCCCTTGCCCAGCTGGGCTTTTACCTGCGTCAGTGACTCTCTTGCTGTCTTTGCGCTGGCGGTGCGGTCTACCATCAGCAGGACTAAATCTGCCTGTTTGAGCTCCGCAATGGCGCGTTGAATTCCGATGGCTTCAATTTCATCGCTGGGATTATCACGCAAGCCAGCAGTATCCGTGATTACAGCAGGGATGCCGCTGATTTCAATATTGACCGATAGCACATCGCGTGTGGTGCCCGGGATATTGGTGACGATCGCCTTATCAGATCCTGCCAGCGCATTGAGTAGGCTCGATTTGCCGGCATTGGGAGCTCCAGCTAAAACTAAGCGTGCGCCTTCATTCAGCCGCACCCCTTGTTGTGCACGTAGCAGCGTTTGGGTACCGGATGCGGATAAGTCCTGAAGCTCGGCAGCTGCCGCTCCTGAGTCAAAGAAATCTTCATGCTCCTCAGGAAAATCGAGGCAGGCCTCCAAACGTACGCGCAGCTCCGTCAACTTTGCGCTAAGTTCATGCAGACGCTTAGCAAATTCGCCCTCTAACGAAGCTAGTGCAGCACTGGCGGCTTTGTCTGAACCGGCGGCAATTAAATCTTCTACCGCTTCTGCGGCAGTTAAATCCATTTTGCCGTTTAAAAAGGCGCGTTTGGTAAATTCGCCGGGCTCTGCCATGCGGATTCCCGGCAGGCTGAGCAGGGCCTTAAGTACGCGTTGCGGTGCAACCTGTCCGCCGTGGCCTTGGAATTCCACCACATTTTCACCGGTATAGGAATGCGGCGCTTTGAAGTAGATGACGACTCCTTCATCGAGAATGGATCCGTCAGCTGCAGTAAATTTAGTGAAATACGCAAAGCGGGGTTTGGGGGAGGTAATGGGAGTAAGGTGCTGTAAAGCCAACAGGGCATCCTCACCGGACACCCTGACAATGGCCACGCCGCCGCGCCCCGGCGCGGTGGCGATAGCGGCAATGGTGTTGCTCATTCTTTTTTAGTCTTTTTTCGCTTCTTTAGGCTGCCGTACCTGCAAACCGCGCTTTTCCAGAGAACGGAAAATAATGATCTGCTGCAGAATGGTAAAGCAGTTGGAAACCACCCAGTAGATAGTAAGACCCGCCGGGAAGGTACAGAACATGAAGGTGAAGACGAGCGGCATTGCCATAAACACCTTGCGCTGCATCGGATCCGTGATAGGGGTCGGTGACATCTTCTGAATTAAGAACATGGTAATGCCGTAGAGGATCGGTGATACGAAGTACGGATCGTAGACCGACAGATCGGTGATCCACAGAATGAACGGTGCATGACGCAGTTCTGTGGATTCCATCAATGTCCAGTACAGCGCAATGAAGATCGGCATCTGAATAAGCAGAGGGAAGCAACCACCTAATGGATTGACCTTTTCGGTCTTGTACAGGCGCATGGTCTCTTGACCTAGCTTCTGACGGTCATCTTTATAGCGCTCGCGCAACTCCTGCATTTTCGGGGTAAGCAGACGCATCTTGGCCATCGACGTGTATTGCGCTTTGGTCAGCGGGAAGAGCACGGTACGGACAATTAAGGTTAAAACAATAATTGAGAAGCCCCAATTACCGATGAAACCGTGGATGAACTCCAAAATCTTAAACAGCGGAATTGAGATGAACCACAGCCAGCCGTAGTCTACGGTTAAATCAAGATTCTTGGCGACTAATTCCATCTCGTCTTGATTCTTCGGGCCGATCCACATCTGGGCATTAAAGTCGTGGCTTTCACCTGCCGCAATCGTAGTGGGATTGGTACGGATACCAATGATGGCATCACGGCCGTTTTCCGCCGAGCTGGTGTAAATCACATTTTCCGCAGCCTTGCCGATCCAGGCGGACACGAAGTAGTGCTGAATCATCGCAACCCAGCCCTGATGCGTTAAGACCTGAACGTTCTGCCCTTCGGCTGCTAAATCGACGATATCCTCGAAAGTGTTCTTCTCATAGCGACTGTCATCGGAAGAATAGGCTGAGCCGCGGTAAGCACCGGCAACAAAGCTGAAAGCACCAGCATTGCTCTGCGCCTCAATATCGACAGTCTGCTTTAACTGACCATAGAAGGCCATCGACAGATCAGCTGCGCTCTGATTATCAACTTTATAGCTAACGTCTACCACGTAGCTGCCGCGCTTTAAGGTATAAGTCTTGGTGTAGGTGACATCGTTCTGCACAAAGCTTAAGTTTGCGCTGACGCTGTCGCTACCTTCAGCTATTTCATAGATAGTCTGTGCAGTGGTGTAGCTCGGACGGGCTTTGGAATCAGGACCGTCGCGACCGGCTAAGCCGCTTTGCGCGATATAAACAAAGTTCGGCTCATCCATCAGCAGATGGAAAGGATCGGTCTTACCCTGCTCTTGCATGACTTTAAGCAGCTTGGCGTCCACAATGTCGCCGCCGTTTAAATCAATGGTCAGCTGCAGGTTGTCGCTCTTTAATGTAATGAGCTTGCCGATGGAATTTGCTGCCTGAGCATTGGTATTCATCAGTTCAGACTGTTGCGCCGCGATTTCGGCACGATGCGCTTCCGTCAGCTTGTCGTTTTCCCATGCCCAATAAATAAAAAGGGTCAGGATCAAGAAAAGAACGAATAATATGTTTCTTTGCTGTTCCATCGGATCAAAATTCCATGGCAGATGAAAGTTATTTTTTGTAATCAGTGTTTAGCGGGATTTTTGGGTACTGGATCAATTCCGCCTTCATTGAGCGGATGACAGCGGCAGATGCGCTTAGCTCCCAGATAAATCCCTTTGGGCAGACCCCATTCCTGAATGGCTTCTAAGGTGTATTGCGAACAACTTGGATAGAAACGGCAGTTCTGACCGAGCAGCGGGCTTAATACTTTTTGGTAGGCCCTGATCATCAGGACTGCTGATTGTCCAAGCGGCGAGAGATGATGTTCCATAAGCGGATTAAAGCTTCACTAAGCTCTTGATTACTTATCTCACCTATCTTCGGCTTGGCGATAAACACCACATCAGCTGCAGGTAGGGTAGTCTGATGCTGTCTGAAAGTTTCGCGCACCACGCGTTTAATGCGATTGCGCCAGACAGCACGTTTTAAAACCTTTTTGGGTACTACCAATCCAAGCCGTGGACGCTTAACTGTATTCAGTCTGGCAAGAATAACTATGCCAGGCGCACTGGCTCGGACCGGTTTTTTAAATACCGCATCAAATTCCGCAGTCGAGAGCAACCGCCCTTGACGGGGAAAACTGTAATTAGACATTAACAGTGGTTAAGCGCTTGCGGCCCTTGGCACGACGGCGTGATAACACCTTGCGGCCGTCAGCGGTACGCATACGCACGCGGAAGCCGTGAGTGCGCTTACGCTTTAACACGTTAGGCTGAAAAGTACGTTTCATGATTGGTCCTCGTAAATACGCGGGTTTGTTAAATTTAACATCGGCAAGTGCACAGGAAGCATGCGTTCACTGAATATATTTTCAGCGAAAAAAGCAGGGATTGCTGAGCACTTTGCTGTAAAGCAAGGTATTTTACTCTGCATTTCTTACTAGGGTCAATATCTGCTCTGTGTTAAAATGCCCTGATTTTCATGCAGCAGCAATTACGCTAACACCAAGGGCGACTTTCATGGACTTCATTCAGCTTTGGAACGAGGCAATCAAGCAAGTAGCCGCACGTTCACAGGATCCTAGCGAGCAGGCTATCATTCAGTTGTTCTCCACTCAGGTATCTTTGAGTGTAGAGCACAATAGCATTCGTTTTTTATGCAATTCACTTTATATATATAATATTTTCATTCATCATGCGGCCGCCTTTTTTGATGAGGTATCTCATCTGCTTAATAAGACGGACTTAGGTTTTTCCGTTGAGGTGGGCAATGCGGCCAATCAGGGCATGGCTCGTGCTCAGACTGGCAATTCTTTTAATTCCCCTCCCTCCCCGCCGGCGCAGCCGCAGCCTTACCCGGCTTATACCGCTGCGCCGCAGCCAGGTTTTGCGCAAACGCCGCGGCGCGTTGAAGCGGCGGGACAGCAAGGTCGTCCCTTTGCGCATTCAGGACAGATTGGAGCTCCGCAGATGGGCAGCGTTGCCTCATCTGCGTTAGGCGTTGCACCGACCCACTTGCCTGATAATCGCAGCTATGCACCGCGTCCGCGTTTTATGCGCAATGATGCGATTAATCCTAATAAGACATTTGATAACTATGTGACCGATCCGGACAATCGGTTGCTAGTTGCTACCGCAGTGGCGGTGGCGGCCAATCCCGGAACTTCTAATTACAATCCGTTTTATATCTACGGCGGATCAGGCCTCGGTAAAACTCATCTATTATTTGCCATTGCTAATCGTATCCGTAAAGAGCGCCCCGAGTGTTCGCTGATTTATATCCGCGCTGAGGAATTTATTCGCCATTACGTCGAATCTACGGCTAAGCTCAGTTCTAAGAAGAATTTTGACGATCAGTCGGTGCATTTTCAGGATATGTATACCGAAAATGATGTCTTTATTGTTGATGACATTCAGAACTTCATTAAAGGCCCTAAGTCTCGTGATGCTTTCTTTGAGATCATTGCTGACTTTATTGATAGACCTAATCGTCAGCTGATTTTGGCCTCTGACGTAGCTCCTGGTAATTTAAAGGGGTTTTCAGCGCGTTTAACCTCGCGCTTTGGCTCAGGAGTGTGCTGTGAAGTAATTCCGCCTTCGGTGGAGACGCGTACGGCTATCATCATGACCAAGTGCAAGGAAATAGGCATCAGCCTAAGCGATGACATTGTAAGCTATATTGCTTCGCATATTCGCTCAAATGTTCGTGAAATAGAGGGGGCTATCAAGACCTTGTTTACGCAGTTCTCAATTACGCATGAACTGACCTTTGATGATTCGGTGCGAATTCTATCTAATCTCGTCAATGCATCTAATCAGGTTTTGTCGATGGATTCGATTAAAGAGCGCGTAGCCAAGGAATTTGAAGTGCAAGTGGCCGCCATGGAAAGTGCCGAACGCAAAAAGACCGTATCAATGGCTCGCTCAATGGCGATGGCGCTGATTCGTGAGTTAATTCCATCGGCTTCGCTTACCGATATTGGGCGGGCCTTCAATAAAGATCACAGCTCAGTGTACGAAGCGGTATCACGGGTTAAGGGCAAGATGGAAACCGATCCGGAGCTGGCCTCGAAGTATCATCGCTTGAAGCTTTCGCTGAAGAATGATTAGAAAGTCTTCGGCCAAGATCGTCTCTTGATAGAATAACAGCAGCCGCTGCGCTATTGCGCGGCGTGAGATAAGGACAAAATTATGGAATTTACGGCTCCGCTGGCTACATTTATTAAGCCGCTGCAAAACATCTGCTCAATTGCAGGAACAGCTTCCACTAATGATGATATTACGCAGAATGTAGTGCTGACGGTTAAAAGCAATACTTTAACCCTGCGTGCAACCAATTACCGCATTGAACTTTCCTACAGCGTGCCGGTATCCGCTACCTCTGAAGGCGAGATCTTAGTGTCAGCTTCTAAGCTGCGCGAAACCTTATCCAAACTGCCGCAGTCGTCCTTAGTGAGCTTTAATTGTCCTGAGGACGAGGATGAGTTGAACTCCGATTTGACCTTAGCTACCGGTCAGACTACTTTTAAGATTAGAACCCGTTCGGCTGATACTTTTCCTGATTTTGAGGCTGCGCACGAAGAAGTTGAGCAGGTGCTGGCTATTGAGCAGAGCAAGCTGCGCCGCATTATTGAAGGCTCAATTTTCTGCATCTCGCAGGAAGAGTTCCGCGAATATCTGCGCGGAATGCGCCTTGAAATTGAAGGTGACAATCTTACGGTCTTTACCTCCGATGGCCATCGCATGGCGATGATTGAGACCACCTTAAGCCGTCCGCTGAGGGATGCTTACGGTGTAACCTTGATCCGTCCATGCGCCGCTGAGCTCTACAAGATTTTGGATAACTCTGAGGATATCATTGAGTTGTCTTTTACCAAAAACACGGTTACGACAGTGTGCAACGGCTTTAAGCTTTCTTCAAAGCTGCTTATCTGTAATTTCCCCAATGTGCGTGGTGTGTTGCCGCGGGAAATAAAAACCACGATCCCGGTTAACCGCACCGAGCTTAAAGCTGAAATCTCCAAGGTCGCTGTGCTGTCATCTAAGCGTATTAACGGAGTTAACTTAGTATTCGACGACGGATTTTTGCATCTGCGCTCGGAAAACAGCGAGCATGAGATTGCTACCTCACAGATGGCGATTAACTATCAGGGATCGTCGGTTGATGTAACCTTAAACGCTTCGTACGTTAATGAAGTGCTGTCGGTGATGAGTAGTGAGCAGGTGATATTTAATTTTAGTCAGCCGCTCATCAATGCCATGATCACTCCGGCCGATGAAGGTCCGGATAGCAAGCTGCACACGCGCTACATCATCAGCCGCGTGGTGGTATAGTTTATGTCGGTATGCTCCTGCTTACAAAAGGCAGGAGCAGTTTACGGCAGGGTCCATGCTCTTAACCCGTCTCATTATTTCCCATTTTCGTAACTTAGAGTATTTAGACTTTAAGCCAGGTCCCAACTTTAATGTAATTTCTGGGCCCAATGGTAGCGGAAAAACTTCACTGCTTGAGGCTATATCCTATCTGGCTTTAGCGCGCTCCTTTCGCGGCGCTAACATTCAGTATCTGATTCAGCGAACGCAGCCGTCCTTTGAAATCTTTGCCAAGCTCAAGGAGGATGCAGATGGTCCGCTGACACACGACATCGGCATCAGCCGCAGTCGCCGTGCGCAGGATTTAAAGATCCGCATTGATGGGCGTCCTATTAGTAAATTAGCTGATTTAGTAGCGCATGTATGTCTGCAGGTCATTCATCCGCAAGGCAGTGATCTTATTACAGGCGGTCCGGAGCTTAGGCGGCGTTTTTTAGATTGGGGCGTCTATTATGCGCAGCCGCAATTCAAGCACTTGTATTCACAGTATTGCCGCGCGCTGCGTCAGCGTA
Source organism: uncultured Succinivibrionaceae bacterium (assembly GCA_944390105.1). GTDB lineage: Bacteria > Pseudomonadota > Gammaproteobacteria > Enterobacterales > Succinivibrionaceae > Avisuccinivibrio. The sequence goes on along the minus strand of CALXOV010000030.1, from coordinate 40,582 downwards.
ATATGTTGCTCAAGTCCAATGCTCCTGCTTCAGCTTTCGCGGTGTGGGATGAACAGCTTACTTATCTGTCTTGCCGCATTGATGATTTAAGGCAGAATTACCTTTCTGCACTCAATGAGATATTGTTAACTGTAGTTAATAAATTCATGCCTGATTATCAGCTGTCTTTTGAGCTGCATAAAGGGGCAGAAAATGGCTTATCCATGCGCTCTGCGCTCAGTGCAAACCTTGAAAAAGAAAGGGTTTTAGGCTATACTTTAAGCGGTTGTCATCGTGCTGATCTGAAGATAAAAACTGACTCTTTAGCAGCCGGAGCTACTCTATCGCGCGGACAGTTGAAATTGCTGGTATGCGCTATGCGGATGTCGCAGAGTTTACTGCTTAAACAGCAGACTAACCGCAGCTGCATTTTCCTGATCGATGATTTGAACTCGGAGCTTGACCAACGCTCACAGGAAATACTGCTTGGCTATTTAGAGCAGTGCCGCAATCAGGTATTTATTACCAATATCGCCCCTGATCCGTTATTTCGCGAGATGAGCAAGCAGAAATTTTTAGCGTTAGAGGACGGCGCTGCGCTGCCCTCCTGATTTGTTTTTGTTCTGAGGTCAAAATGACTGCAGTAGATAATAGTTACGGTACTTCCAGTATTAAAGTGCTGCATGGCCTTGAAGCTGTGCGTAAGCGTCCTGGCATGTACATCGGCGACACTGATGACGGTTCAGGTCTGCATCACATGGTCTTTGAAGCCGTGGATAATTCCATTGACGAAGCGCTGGCTGGTTTCTGCACGGAAATTACCGTGACCATTTACGCTGACGGCTCAGTAGGGGTCAAAGACAACGGCCGCGGCATTCCGGTGGATATGCACCCTGAAGAGCATAAGAGCGCTGCTGAAGTAGTTATGACGGTGCTGCACGCCGGCGGCAAGTTTGATTCTAATTCTTATACCGTATCCGGTGGCCTGCACGGCGTTGGTATTTCTGTGGTTAACGCACTGTCGGACAAACTGCAGCTTACCATCTGGCGTCAGGGACATATATGGCGGCAAACCTATTTAAACGGCGGTACTCCGACTGCCCCGCTTGAAATCATTGGCGATAGTGAAGAAACCGGCACTGAAGTCCGTTTTCTGCCGTCACCGCAAATTTTCTCAGATACGACGTTTGATTTTAAGTATTTGGAAAAGCGTCTGCGCGAACTCAGCTTCCTTAATTCTGGTCTCAAGATCACTCTAACCGATGAACGCGATGGACAGAGTCGTACCTTCCATCACGAAGGCGGCATGCTTGAGTTTGTGAAGTATTTAAATAAAGGTAAGAATCCACTAAATCAGAAGATATTCCACTGCTCTAAAGTTTGTGAAGGTCACATCCAAGTTGAAGTTGCTATGCAGTGGACGGATGCCTATAACGAGAGTATTTTCTGCTTTACCAATAACGTGCCGCAAAAGGATGGTGGTACCCACTTAACTGGTTTCCGGCGTGCGCTCTCTAGTACCTTCAGCAGCTATCTGGAATCACAGGGTTATGCAAAAAAGCATAAGGTTTCAACCTCGGGGGATGATGCGCGTGAAGGTCTTACTGCGGTGATTTCAGTTAAGATGCCCGATCCGAAATTTTCCTCGCAGACTAAGGATAAGCTGGTATCTCAGGAAGCAGCTGCTGCAGTAAGTCAGGTTATGAGTGAAAAACTCAAGGATTACCTTGAGGAAAACCCCAGCGATGCTGACAATATCTGCAATAAGATCATTGAAAGTGCGCGCGTGCGCGAAGCAATGCGCCGTGCCCGTGATTTGTCACGTAAGAACGGCAAGCTTGACATTAATTCATTGCCCGATAAGCTAGCGACTTGTCGCGAAAAAGATCCGGCGCTGTGCGAACTCTTTATCGTCGAGGGTGATTCGGCTGGTGGATCGGCCAAGGGCGGACGCGATAGTAAGTTCCAAGCGATTCTGCCGCTGCGCGGTAAGATCCTTAATGTAGAGAAGGCTCGTTTTGACCGTATGCTGCAGTCGCAGCAGGTAGGTACTCTCATCACGGCCTTAGGCTGCGGCATTGGTAAGGATGAATATGATCCTGATAAGTTCCGTTACCACAAAGTCATTATCATGACTGATGCTGACGTGGATGGCGCCCACATCCGCATTTTGTTGCTGACCTTCTTTTATCGGCAGATGCCGGAAATCATTGAGCGCGGTTATGTTTATATCGCCCAGCCGCCGCTGTATCTTTACCAGAAGGGAAAGCAGAAGGTTTATGTGCAGAGTGATAAAGAGGCGCTACAGTATCGTACTACCTTAGCTTTGGATAATGCTGCGTTGTATGTTAATCCTCAGGCAGCGCCGATTCAGGGGGTACCGCTAGAACAGTTGTTCCAGCACTACAACAAGGTGATGAGCGCGTTACCGCATTTGACGAGCAAGTTTCCGCAAGAGCTCATCATTAACTTAATGTACTATCCGCTGCTCAATGACGAGGATTTTAAGTCCGAGGATAAGATTAAAGCTTGGGCAGAGGGCTTCGCTAAAATTCTACCAGCCTTGCCAACAGAGGGCGTATCGTATTACTCCAAAGTTAAATTCGATCCTGTGGAGAAGGTTTACTATCCGGTTCTGGTGCATCATATTCACGGCTTGGATTATGAATTTGCGCTGCCGCGTGGCTTCTTTAACTCCAGTGATTTTTATTTATTACGTCAAATGAATCAAGAAGTTGGTGATTTGCTGGAAGAGGGAGCTTATGTGCGCTCGGGTAATAAGACCTTCCCGGTAAAGAACTTCCACGAGGCCTACAATACTTTAATGAAGCAGGGATTTAGCGGAGTTACTATTCAGCGCTACAAAGGCTTGGGCGAAATGTCAGCAGAGCAGTTATCCGATACAACCATGAATCCGGATAGTCGTACGCTACTGCGTGTCAGTATTTCGGATGCGATTGAAGCTGATCGCCTCTTTAGTGAACTGATGGGCGAGGAAGTAGAAGTGCGCCGAACGTTCATTTCCGAGAATGCTGACAAGGCAACACTCGATATCTAGTTATTCTCCAAAACATTAGAACAGGGCCGGCTTCATGCCGGCTTTTGCTTGGAGCGCTTTTTTCTTTCTCTTTCTTTGTCCCCATTTTGCTTTCTTTTGTACAAACTACTTTAATTCACACCTTGTACGCATTTAGCTAAGCATTATATGGTTTTGACAGCATCAAGAGTTTAAAGGGACAGCTAAAGACATTACATAGAAGTGCAGTGGCAAGTATTGATAAATCATCTTACTCGCTGAATATGATGATGTCGTGACTCCGGATTTAAGCTCTGATGAAATCAAGAACGCTTTAGGCTGCGACGTAGGAGCTGCCATTACGTTTGCTGCGTTCAATAACGATAACTATCAGCTCCTGAGAGAAAAATTAAAAACTTGAAGCTGAGAGGCCGAATCAACCGCGCTATCCCAGCATAACCCAGAAGAGGAAAGACTTTGCGTATAAAGCTACTTCACCCATAAGCTAATAACTACAGGGTGTTGCTGCGGAAGCTCTGCGCATCAAAAATATGAGCAAGTCCGCACGCTGAACTGACGAAAAATAAACGGGCAAATGAATCAGACAATGGCTGGACAAATCGCAGCATCCATAGGGAAGCTTAGGCAAAGATTGTTTATATGCTCGCATACAAACTTAAGCAAGTGGCGGACCTTTAATTAAGGTTGAGCCTAAAAACACCTGTATTACATGCAGCAGGCGTCTCCTAGCTGATAGCAAAGCCGCAAATCTCAAGCAGAGTTTGACTGTGTTTTCTGCAGCCATCGGGATAACGCTGAGCATAATGCTTCGATTTGTGTAGCTGCAATGACTGTTGTTTCGACTTTGCTGCATATACGGACTGACAAACCATGCTTCATCCCATATATTTGTTCATGCAAAGATGCTGTGGGATTTTTGTTAAGAATCCTTTTGCGGTGTCGCGCACCTTAGAGCAAGGATGGAAAGATCATTTGTTGCCAGAACGCCAGGAACATTGACGGAACAATCTAAGATCAACCTAACGAGAGTCCCGAGGCGGAAGATGATTCGCCAAAGTCAGGAAGCGAACCAATGATCTCTGAGCCACTCTTAGCAACAAATTTAAAAAATTTACCCCCTAGAGATACTCTTAAGATCTCAGATCATATTAGTAAAATATAGCAGAATAGGTGTACCGGCAAGCTGCAATCGTTAAGCAAATACGGCCATCTTGCAGATATTGCGTTCAGGCGCAACAGCCAAATCCAAGAGCTAATTCATAAAACAACGCATTCAGTAATTGAGTACTGCCCCGTCAATGACATCGGCACCATCTTCGGGGGTATCAATCCGGACTGGACGCAGCGCGTTAATATGGCAACGCAGAATAACCAAAAGTACGTGTATATCCCGCACAAGGATTTTATCAATAAACTGTGCTCTAAGGTTGAGGAGCATGGCATTAAGATCTTTGTCAGATAGGAATCCTACACCTCCAAGACCAGTCACCTAGATTTTGATTATCGGCATCCTTCCTATCAAACATGGATGCGTCCAAGTTTTCCGTCAGACGCGTAAAAAGCTGCCTTTACAAAACTAAGGACTGCAAGCTTATCAACCCGATATTTAGGGCGCGATAGGCATAGCCAGAAATGAAACTGGCGACGAGTGGATCCGGTTATTGCTAGCCAATGGGTGGGGAGTGTGAATCGCCCCGTAGTGATACGCAATCGGTACGACAGGCTTGGCTGGATTGCGCAGCACTGCTAAAAAGGGGCGTAACGCCCTTAAAATCCCATGCATGAGTGTGGGGTAATTCATCTGATTTTCTATGGTAAGAGTCTACAAACTCGCACTCTAGATGCTAAAAATTCGCTCATTACTTCTCTGTGTTGGGTTCCACGTGGAACATTTAATAACCTTGCAACTTGCTACTTTCACCGTGTTAAGGCTTTTTATTACCTATGGCATCCGATACTGTCTGATTAATCACAGTGAAGAACAAATTACTCATTTTAGCTTGATTAATCCGCTGGTTGAAACCTATCTTGTTTTAGGCAAACTATCCTAGGGTTTATTATTCACATCTAATTATCCCCCAAGGATGTGAGCGAAGTGATGAAGTCCTGACTCAACTATGTTCCACGTGGAACATGAATTGGAGTTAGCAGTGATCACTTAGTTGATTGTTAAAGCTCGGACGTGAATTGCGGTCATAATTAGGTACAGACACTATGAAGTTTGTGGGATTCCGGTAAGCAAAACTACAGAATCGTTTTGCTGCAGTTTGAGTGAATAGTTCTGTTTACATAAGTCAGGCTGTAGTACATTTTAACTTGAGTACTTACAATCTCATATGAGCACAGCACCAGATTTGCAATGTCGCTAAAGAGTTATCTTATCGCTGTTTTGTATAACCCCCCCCCCACTAGCAGGTAGCTGAAGGTACGGTAGATCAATTTTCTATAAAAGAGCCAAGCTGGTGCGTTATCGATTAGGTATCTGTCTACATCGGTAATGGCTTAATCACATAATCGTAATGTTCTACGTGGAACACTATGGCGAATAAAAGTAAATCTAAATATAGCTGTAAATTAAATTAATCTATTTTAAACGACTTTGTAGTAATGAATATAACAAAGCAGAGTGATTTATGGTCGGGAAATTTTAGGCTAAGCAATATGCTTCAGCGATTCGCCAACCCTCTGACCGTTAACATAAAAGGCGTGTTTGCATCCACTGATCTGACTGCTATGGACTTTGGGATTACTAAAGCTAATAGCAATGTTTGCGGTTAATACATTAAAACCTGCTCTGCATTGATAAAGCATGGCCGGAGTCTGTTAATGTTCCACGTAGAACACTGTCTTGGCTCAATTAAATACACTAATCGATAGCAAAGGCGAATAGCAGCGCAGTGACGCCATCAGACGACTGTCTAGGATCAAATTATAATGGTTTAATTCAAGGAGAAGATCCAAGGACTCCCTAGGCCTACCTAATGACCTAGCTATGGACGTGGGAAAATAGCGCGTAAGTAAGTTGGTTAATTCGAGTAATTAAGATAATACTGTACAATGAAAGGAGCGTGGAAATAGATGGCAATGTTCCACGTGGAACATAATAAGATATGAGTAAAGGGAAAAAAGGCTCCGCAAGGGAGCCTTTTCTGCACACAGTATTTAGTAAAGTACTGAAATGTCGGCAGTGGTTGAAAGAATCGCAGCCAGCTTTTGCAGAATCAGCAAGCGATTATGCTGTAAAGCCGGATCAGGAGCATTAACCATGACCTTTTCAAAGAAGGTATCAACGTCAGCACGCAGTTCTGCTAACTTGCTCAGTGCCTGTGAATATTGTCCTTGCTGATAGCAAGAGTCAATTTGAGGCTTGAGGGTCGCAAGGTGTGCTACGAGCTGCTGTTCAGCCGGCTCCTGTAATAACTCAGGGTTAACCGAGCCGCTTACGTTGTCAGCCTTAGAGAGAATATTGCTGACGCGTTTGTAAGCTGCAGCTAAATCCACGGCCTCTGGCAACTGCTTAAATTGCTGTACTGCCTTGACGCGTAAATCAAAGTCCAAGAGTGATTCTGGCTTGACCGAAAGGACAGCTTGGAAGATTTCAGCTCCAATGCCCTGATCTTGATAATAAGCCTTGAGGCGATTGAAGATGTAATCACAGACTTGGCTGACCGTATCTTTAGATTTAACGCGTGAGCCTAAAAGTTCAGCACATTTAGCGATGACATCAATCAGGCTGAAGTTAAGCTTGTTCTCAATCACAATGCGAATTAAGCCAATAGCAGCACGGCGCAAACCGTAAGGATCTTTATCGCCTTTAGGTAACTGATTAATGCCGAAGATAGCAGTTAAAATCATGGCTTTTTCGGCCAAAGATACTGCCATCGGAACTGGCTCTGTCGGGATAATGTCACCGGCAAAGCGCGGTAGGTACTGCTCGAAAATAGCCCTAGAGACAGCAGGATCTTCTCCATCAAGCTCTGCATAATGCATACCCATAATGCCTTGAGTGTCGGTGAACTCGGTCACTAAGGTGGTAGCTAAATCGCATTTGGCCAAGTGTGAGGCGCGGCGGCACAGACTCTCATCTGCGCCAATCAGATTTGCAATGTAGGATGCAAGGTCGGCGCACAGGCAGCTGCGTTCAGCCATTGTGCCGATATCCTTCTGATAGACAATAGTCTGTAGACGATCGTAGAAGTATTCAAGATTGTGTTTACGATCGGTGTTGAAGAAGAATTCAGCATCTGCTAGACGCGGACGCACCACACGCTCATTGCCAGCAATCAGGGTACTCGGATCGGTCGGGCAGATATTCGACACAAAGGCAAATTTGGGCAGAAGTTTACCGTCAGCAGCATAAATCGGGAAGTACTTCTGATCGCCTTTCATGGTGTAGACCAGCGCCTCAGCCGGTACCTTGAGGAAACGATCCTCAAAGGAGGCTAAGTAGACGTGAGGATTTTCTACTAAAGATGTAACCTCCTCAAGCAATGCATCGTCAAGATCGGCCTTACCATTAATCGAAGCTGCCAGTGCGGTGACTTGCTGAGCTATAAGCTGCTTGCGTTCATCATAGTCGGCTATCACGGCACCCACAGTGCGCAGCTTTTCAACGTATTCTTCTGCGCAGTTAATGTCGAGGGTACGCTCTCCTAGAAAACGATGTCCGCGAATAGTCTTAGAAGAGGCAACACCTAAAATCGTGCCGGGGATTAGCTCGCTGCCATAAAGCATGCATAAAGTATGCACCGGGCGCACGAATTCATCGCGCTTGGCACCCCAATGCATTAACTTAGGGATGGGTAGAGCGGCTAAAGCTTGACGGAATAGCTCAGGGATAAGTTCAACTGCCAGGCAACCTTTTTTCTCGGTTTTGATGTACAGCCACTCTCCCTTGTCGGTCTTGAGACGTTGTGCTTCATCGACAGTGATGCCATGGGATTTAGCCCAGCCTACAGCCGCCTTGCTCGGCGTGCCGTCGGCATTAAAGGCCGCTTTAACCGCAGGGCCTTTTATTTCTAAGCTTTTATCGGGCTGTTTGTCGATAAGTGCAGTGACGTATAAAGCTAAGCGACGCGGTGTGGCATACCACTTAATGTCCTCGAAGCTTAAATCTTCCTTTTTCAGCAAAGCGGCAAAGTTATCATACAGGGCCTGGGCCAGTTTGCGTAGGGCTTTGGGCGGCAGTTCTTCGGTGCCTAATTCAAGCAATAAATTCTGTGCTGACATGTTTATGCCTTCTCACTCTCAGCTTTGCAAAGAGGGAAACCCAGCTCCTTGCGGGAATTATAGTAAGCCTCAGCCACAGCACGCGACAGGGTGCGGATGCGCAGAATAAAGCGCTGTCTTTCTGTAACCGAAATAGCATGGCGGGCATCAAGCAAATTGAAGCAATGGGCGGCCTTCAAGACACGCTCATAGGCCGGTAGCGGCAGCGGCTTATCCAGCTGCAGCAGATGGGCGCTTTCCCGCTCCATTTGATCAAACATTTTGAACAGGAAATCTGTATCAGCATATTCAAAGTTATAGGCTGACTGCTCGACTTCATTTTGATGATAAATATCGCCGTAAGTTACTACGCCGTTCTTAGTATTGGCCCATACTAAGTCGTAAATTGAGTTCTTGCGCTGAATGTACATGGCAAGACGCTCAAGACCGTAGGTAAGCTCACCAGTTACTGGGAAGCATTCAAGACCGCCGACTTGCTGGAAGTAGGTGAATTGTGAAATTTCCATGCCGTTGAGCCATACTTCCCAGCCGAGGCCCCATGCGCCTAACGTAGGATTTTCCCAATTGTCCTCTACAAAGCGGATGTCATTGACCGTCGGATCAAAGCCCAATTCACGCAACGAGCCTAAATACAGATCCTGAATATTGTCAGGTGACGGCTTTAAGATGACCTGGAACTGATAGTAATGCTGCAGGCGGTTAGGGTTATCGCCGTAGCGGCCGTCAGTCGGACGGCGAGAAGGCTGCACATAAGCGCAGCAGATAGGTTCAGGTCCTAAGGAACGCAGAAAAGTCATTGGGTGGGAGGTACCAGCACCGACCTCCATGTCAAAAGGCTGTGCAATCATGCAGCCCTGCCTCATCCAATAATCCTGCAAAGTGAAAATCAGACCCTGAAAGGTCTGCAGATCATAATTGTTAGGCATTTTTAAATCCATTGAGGATGATGAAAAAATAACAAATATTTTAACAGAAAGCGCCGGCTTAAGCGGGGCTTTTCGTTGGTGAAAGCCATCGCGCGACAGGATTTAGGTTTACTTTTTTTGCACGATATAACGGTATGGATGCTCTGGGGATGGTGACTCAAGTAGATGATGGCCGAGAAATTTACAGTAAGCCGGCACATCGCGTTGTGAAACCGGATCATCGGATAGGAGCTCTACCGTGTCGCCGGAGGCAATGGTGCGCATTTTAGCTTTGAGCAGCATTAAAGGCTCAGGACAGCGCAGCGTACGCGCATCGATCTGATAGTTGGACATTAGACTTGAGATCCTTGATGAAATTGATATAATATTCGCGCCATTCAAAAGCTGGCTTAGCTCAGTTGGTAGAGCACCTGTTTTGTAAACAGGGGGTCGTGAGTTCGAGACTTACAGCCAGCACCATTTCTAAAGCCATTCTAAACGATATTACTGCGCAAAGTTTCAACGGCAAAGTTGTGCTGACAAGACCGTAAACGTTTGTATTGACGCTGGACTAGCGTATTGTCGATAAGACCACGATAAAAAAATTCATCTTGACAGGTTTTTGCGCTAGGTCAAGCGTTTAAGCGTAAGCAAAAGGCTATAATGAGTAATGAGCGATGCTTGGCAGCTTTATACAATAATCGGTCCAAGCTGACGGCCTTGATTGAAGGTCGATTTTTTAAGGGGTAAATATCATGAAGAAGAGTCTTATTGCATTATCAGTTGCCGCTGCATTAACCGGCTTAACTGCTGCTTCTGCTTTTGCAGCAGTTCCGAGCACTGCTACTATCGGTGTGCGCGGTGGCTGGGCTCACGCTAACATGGATGACAGCGCCTTCTACGAGGAAGATGATAAGAGCGGCTTTGGCTACGGTATTTATGCCGATTACAACTTCTTATCGTGGTTAGGTATTGAACTGGGCTATACCGCATTAGACGGCTTCTCCTACGATGGTAAGAGTGGTACCGCTCTGGGTGGTAATGACATCATGGTGCATGGCCCGGAATTGGCGGTGCGTCTTGCGCTGCCGCTGACCGAGGACGGTTCTGATTTATTCTTACGCGCCGGTGCGATGTATGCGTTCTCCGATACGGATCATGGCGACAGTGATGACGGCTTAGCTCCGTTAGTCGGTGCTGGTCTGCAGTGGGCCTTTACGCGCAACTTTGGCGTGCGGGTTGGCTACGATTATTACTTTGATGCCTTTGACGGCAAGGGCTCGACCATGGGGGGTGCCGATTCTGATTTTGGCTTAGCTTATGTCGGTCTGCAGTACACCTTTGGCGGTGAACCTGCTCCGGCCCCGGCCCCGGCTCCGGAACCGCAGGTTCAGCAGATTGAAGAGACTTTTGCCTTAGAGGCAGGTGCGTTGTTCCCGTTTGACGGCTCGTCCTTAACTGAGGACGGTGTCGCTAAGGTTGACGGCGTGGTTTCTGAAGTTTCTGCTAAGAATGTGCAGAATGCTCAGTACACAGTGACCGGTCATACCGATAGATTAGGTGCTGAAGCCTACAATCAGAAGCTCTCTGAGAAGCGTGCACAGGCGGTTGCCGCCGAGCTGTCCGCTAAGGGCGTGCCTGCTGCTGCCATTACTTCCGTGCAGGGCATGGGCGAGACTTCTCCGGTTACCGGCAGTGAGTGCGATGGCTTAAGCGGTAATGCTTTAGTCAAGTGCTATGCTCCGGATCGCCGCGTGGAGATCACGGTCAAAGGAGATGTAGTTACTCAGACTACTGTCCCGGCTGCTGAATAATTCAGTTCGACGCGTTGAGTTAAGCCGCGTTTGACGCGGTGGAAAAGGAGCCTGCGGGCTCCTTTTCTTTGCGCGCGGCATGTGCATGTTTTTTGCGGATGAAGGTCCCGTAGTCGGGCTGACAAGGCCACGACCTAGCTTAAGGCAAGTCGTGTTAAGCGAGGAGCAGGGTGAAGGAAGCCGACGGTAAAACCTCGGGCCAACATACAGAAAACGCTATGAGGCGCAAGCCGACGCCAATGCCGCACAAAACATATTAATAAGGGCAGGACTTGCCCGGATAGCCTGCCAAGCGAACCTCAAAAGAGGTCGGCAGCAGGAACCCACCGAAGCATACAAAAATAGCTCTATTGTTGTATAGCAGTAGGAATCATCGGCCTTTATGCCGGTGAGGACGTCAAGGAGCACTCCATAAGTCTTTTTGTATGTAAGCGCTAGCGAAATCTGTTAACTAATGGTGCAAAAAAGTAGGATTAACGAAAATTTTACAAGATGCTTGGCATGCTAAAATAAAAAGATTCGTGCGCTAGGGGGCTGCGACAAGCCGTTTGACAACAAGCGGACACGGCATAAGCATCAAGCTTATTTTGGTGCATTTGACTATCTAAAAGAGTGCAGGAGCGAGAACTATGAACAGCGCGGCAGCAGATATAGCATTCAGCTACACCTTCGGCATGCAGGAAACAGTAGCTATTGCGGTTTTGCTTTTGCTGCTAGGACGCTTCATTAAACGCTTAATCGAGCCGTTGCGTCGCTTCTATATTCCAGCTCCCGTCGTGGGAGGGATCGTTTTTTCTCTGTGTACGCTGGTCGGCCATGAACTGCATCTGTTCCAATTCACCTTCGATCAATCTTTGAAGAATCTGTTGATGCTGGCTTTCTTTACCACGGTGGGATTTGCAGCAAGTTTCCGCATGCTTCTGCGCGGCGGCATCAGCGTATCGATATTTTTGGTGGCGTCAATCTTACTTATCATCTCGCAGAACGTACTTGGCATTGCGCTATCAGTATGCTTTGACTTAAACCCGTTGATGGGACTAGCTGCAGGATCCATCGCCTTAACCGGTGGTCACGGTACCGCAGCAGCTTTCGGCCCTGAGTTAGTGAAATCCGGACTGGATGCTGGACTTTCAGTTTCTGTGGCAGCCGCAACCTATGGTCTGGTAGCTGGATGTATGATCGGCGGTCCGGTGGGCAAGCGCCTCATGCATCGCTGGAAATTAAATGGTGGTGATCGCAGCCGTGATAATACTGAGATGGTGGAAGGTAAGCTGACTCATGAGCAGAAGAACATCAATGAGATCCTGCTGTTTAAAGCGGTAGCCTATATCATCATCTGCATGGGGATTGGGCACTTTATTATCCTAGGCATCTCAAGTTTAGGGATTGTGCTGCCGGCTTATTTAGGCCCGATGATTGTTGCAGCCATCGTGCGCAATTTCTTAGATTTAACTCATCAGCAGCTGCCGCTGCATTCAATTAATGTCGTAGGGAACATCTCACTGCAACTGTTCTTGGCGATTGCGTTGATGACACTGAATCTGTGGGAGTTGGCAGCTTTGGCCATTCCGCTCATTACCATCCTTTTGGCGCAGACGATATTGATGGCGCTGTTTGCCTATTTCGTGACCTTCCGCATTATGGGTGGCGATTACGATGCTGCAGTGATCGCTACTGGCCACTGCGGCTTTGGCTTAGGCGCTACTCCGAATGCGATGGCTAATATGGAGACCTTCACCGGAGCTAACGGCTATTCACCAAAGGCTTTCTTTGTAGTACCGATCGTGGGAGCCCTCTTTATCGACTTTGTGAATGCAACCGTACTGACAATATTCATCGGCTTCTTAAGTTAAGTTGTAAGGAGCTGTTCGCGGGCAGAAGCCCAAAAGGCTGTCCACGGCAGGACTGAACTCTTCTCAGGAAGCAGAATTATTATATGGTGCACCTAGGCTGAATCAGAGTTGTATTAATGATAATTTATGATCACGCGATATTATTAATGTAATATCGCATGATCTTTTGAGTAATAGTTTGCAAAATATCAGCTTAAGGTCGTTGCGGCTGAGGTCGTAGCGCGTCTCTTTCACTCAAATCAAGCGGAGTCACTGAGCTTAAGGTTGCTCCGCGCTGATGGCTTACCGACACTAAACCAGCTACATTGAGGGTAAATCCCTTGTTCTGCAGAGTCTTCTGACCTGCAAAGTAAGCACGCTCGGCAGGCAGTTGACCCTGATCCTGTGCTTGAGCAAAGAGTTCAGAGGCCTCCTTGAGAGTAAGCTTGTCCTGTGGATCAAAATGCAACGTTCCCTGTAGGCTAAGGCTCCGCGGCTTAGGATCAGCCTGCGCTAAGGACTGCTGTAAATTCTCAATCTGCCCTCGGCTTAAGCGGCATTTTTCACCGATCAGCGCAATGCCATCGGCATCCGGATTAGTCAGGGTGTAGCTGAAATCGGCAGATAGCACCGGTTCACCTCCTAAGGCTGATCTAAAGGCGGTGCGCCGCTCTACTGTCAGTTCCTTGCTGAGCCCCAAACCTGCTCCGGCAAGATCCTTGAGACTGCGGTTACGAATGCGGGAAATTGCGACCGGCTTGACTTTTTCCTCTGCCTGACGCTGCATGGATAGACCTGCTTTAAGGGTGATCTGCGAGCTGACAGTACGCACCTCTTCATTAAAGCCGATAGTGGTTTCCAGATTTATACCGCCGCCGGCGTGGGCGCTGAAGGTTGGACTTAGGACGCGTTCACGAGCCTCTGGATTTAGATCCTCACGCGGCGAGATCACTGTCAAGCTTCCATCAGCGCTCACACCGAGGTTAAGCGAAACTTGTGCCGCCTGTGCTCCGGAAGCCTCAGTCATCTTAAGATCCTCAAGCGCACTTAGGGTGAAAGCCAGATACACCGCTGCATCATCCAAGGAGGGAAATTTAAGCATGGCAGTGCCGCTCGCATGGCCTTCGACGCTGACCTGCGCTCTTGAGATAGCCGCAGTGGCCTTGGCATTAAGGGAAGTTTGCAGAGCATTGGACAAAGTAATTGTCACGCCGTCAGCGCCGCGACTTACTGATAAGCTCTGGGTATTGGCAAGAGCAGCGTTAAGCCGCACCGTACCCGGCACCAGATTAAAGCCTACGCCAGCACCGATCCGAGAGTTGACCATGAGAGTCTGCCCTTCTGCTAGTCCTGCGATCACTCCGACAGCCTGCGGCACTAGGCGACCTGCATTGCGGATCGCCTTTTGCCGGCGGCTAAGCGGCATGGTCTCAGCCTCTCGGTCAAGGCTGGTTCGAAGCTTATTAAGCGCACGACTGCTGCCTGTAGTGATCTCCTCTGTGTAAATGCGGGCAATCGCTGGCGGCACGCCGAGGTTTTCAAAGCTTGTCTGCAGGGAAGTGGTGACTTCCTCCCGTTTGTCCGGATCGGCTAAGGCTGCGCTGAAGGCTCTGCCATCGGCCAGATCTTTATCAAGGAGGGTAAGATTTAAGGCAGCGGTTTTAAGATTTCCCTCAAGATCGCGCATATAACGCGCAGCCGCGCGGCTCTCACCGGCAAGCCCCTCTAAGGCATCGCTGACCGCGGTCTTGGAGATTTCATGGGCGGAGGCAAGCTTGCCTTGGCGATCGATAAGATTGACATAATCCGCCGTCAGGGCCTGTGCTGCCTGCGCTCCGAGACCTGCAGCCCTAAGGCCGGTCTTGTGCACTGCATCCCGAAGGTTATCAGCACTGGAAAGGTTCTTGTGCTCCTTGGCAATGAGCGCCTCCCTAGATAGCATCAAGAGATCAAGAGGCTCGCTGATATGCTCTGCTCCATGTTCCAGATCCTGAAAGTTCTCCGCCCAGTTCTTGAAAGCCTGACGCGCCTCCTCAAGGCTCTGCGCATTTTCAAAGTTCCTAGCCATCGCCTTAAGTTGGGGACGGCTGTCACTGGAGTCGGCATCGGTGAAGCGCTTGAGGCTGCCGTGTCCTTTCCACAGCTTAAGCTCTGAAAGCGCGTCTTTAATATCGCGGTATTGCCGTGAGCTGCGTTCATCCATAGCCTTGGCTAACTGCTCTGTATCTGCCTGGCTTAAACCGGCAGCAGCCGAGAGCTCTTGTAGAGCCTCACGCTGACTGACGCCATCCTGTGCCTTGAGCGTTAGATAGGAGTTGGCGATTAGGGCATAGTGACTGTGAGAGATGCGATCTTTGAAAGTGGTGAGCGTCTCTAAAAGTACCGCCTCCTTGGCAAAGCTCTCCCCGCCATTGGCACGGACATCCGCGGGGCTGAGATTGTAGAGGGCAAGCTGTTTGGCTGTAAGATCTGAGGCATCCTGTGCCAGCAACTCTTGGGTTAAGAGCAGTGAGGCTCCAACCATTTCACCGGCCTTGCCGATCCCTCCAGCTCGCGCTGCCACCTGTGCGTAAAGCTCTTTATCATGCGCAGTTTTGACCGCGATCTGCTGCTCAATCTCTAGGCGCTGCTGCGTTTCAGGAGATATTTCGCCTTCTAAAGGCTTATCATCAAGCTGATCTAAAAAGGCCAGTGCCTGAGCTTCATCAGCAAGGCTCTTCCTAGACTCCGCTTGAAACACCCTCCCGGAGCGGCGGGCGGCTAAGGCCGTCAGCTCACCTACTGCCGCCTGATCGGCAAAGTCGCCGTGCTTAATCCCGCACAGCGCACACAGTGCGCTTTTCAGGGCCGCTGTCGTCTCATGCTGCACATGGTTCGGATCAGCTTGCTTAAAAGTCTTTCTTAGAAGCTTAAGCTGGGGATTATGGCGGAAAAGCCGGAGGTCGGTCTCCAGTCTCTGTTGTTGCCGAGTGCTGGAGCTAAGGTGTAACCCGCCGTCTGTAAGCAGGGCTGTCAGCTGCGGGGCGGCCTCTCCCAGCTCCTTTAAAAAGTTCTCATCGGAGGCAATGGGTCGAAGCTCACCGCCCTGCTCCTTGACAAAGCTTTGATAGCTTAAAGCGTACAGAGCCAGGTTAGCAGATTGCAGCGCGCTCACATCGCGGCCATTTACCGTACGCCCTAAAAGGAGGCCTGAGGTGAGCGCCATCAGGCTTGAAGCCTCCAATTTCTCAAAGCTTGTGTACTTAGGATCAGTAATCCCTAGGCGGGTTAGAAGCGGCTTTACGGTCTGCAGGCTTTCAAAGATCCCGGCATTAAGCTCTCCTTCGCTTCGCACCTCCTTGCTTCCTGCACCAAGGGCTCGGCAGAGCTTTAGACACAGCGGTCCTAAAGAGGGTTCACTTTCAGCGGCTTTAAAGAGCTTTGTGGCAAAAGCCCGCGCATCCTCCCGAGTCGTGACCTGCACAAACTCCACAGCAGCTCTTGGGTAAAGACTTTTAAGCCCGGCAAGCGTCGTCGGCTTTCCTTCTAAGGCGCTGTAGAGCGCGGCGATCTCACGTACTTTTGCAGGGGCGACAAGCGTGGACGGCAGATCGGCTTTAAAAGCCTCCTGCAGCTTGCCTACAATCTTATCATCGGTTGTCTTGACGAGCTTTTGATAATCCTCAGCGCCAAGCTTGGGCGCTTGTGCCTCCAGACCTGACTTAAAGCTTATCAGTTCCTCCAGGCTCTTGCCTGCAAGCTGCACTTCCAGACTTTTTAGGCGCTCAGCGCTGATTTTCATGGCCTCTTCTTTAAAGGGGCCTGCGGCATAGGCTGTGAGGAGCGGCTCCTGCCTTAAAGCCTCCTTAAGGCTATCGTTGAATTGGATCTTGAAGCTTTCGGCATCGGCAGCGCTTAACTGCTGTGAGACGATTTCAGTAATTTGCGGCAGCTTATTTTCTAGGGTCTTGAGATCTTCGCCGGCAGTTAGCTTATTTATAGCTTCTAGGGAATGGTGGGAATGAGCCGTCAGTGCTTCATGGGCAAAACTTAAATTGGGCCTCTCTAAAAGCTCATTTAACTTAAGATGATGATCGCCCACGGCATTGAGCAGCGCCTCCGATGCTTGATCGGTAAGCTTAAGCCTATGATCCTCAATAACCGCCGTGCCCAAGGCAGGCCCCGGCAAGTCCTCAAAATTAAGGTTTAAAAGCTTAAGCTCGTGTCCGGGAAGCATCGCCGCTTCAAGCTGTGACTGCGTCTCCTGTAGCCTGCTCAAGCCTTCAAGTTTAGTCTCGGCGATATTCAGCAGGGTCTTTGCGATCGGCACCGCGGTGAGGCTATTAAGATTGCCTTCCAGACGCGCCTTAAGCTGTCGCGCCTCACTTACGGAGCTGCTGTTAAACAGGGAGAGTAGATCGTTGTTGATAAGGCCTGCGACATCATTGCCAGGTACGCAGGCTTCAAGCTCACAGGCGGCAAGTGCTGTCAGGGAGACTTCAATTAAGGCTCGATCCTCAGGCGTCAGCGCCGGATCCTGATAGAGGGTCGTGAGACTTGCGAGGGCCTTTTGCGCCGGAGCCGGATCATGATGCAGGCTGTGGGTAAGTTCTGACTGCGCCTCAGAGGTTTTTAGAGCTGCGGTAAAGTCCTTGAAGATTCCGTCAAGCGCGGTCTGTACCTTAAGTCCGGCCTCGGCCGTCAGCGCGGCCAGATTGGAAGTTTGCGGCAGTGAGGAAGTCGGCATCGTCTCATGAGAAACGGTGTTACCGGTCGTAATCGGCGGCTCGACAGCCTTGGAGATCGCCTTAAGCTCGGAGGTCTCAATTTCTGCGGACACCGTCGGGGACTTTACGGCTGCTCCTTCTGCAAGATTGGGCGCAGCTGGACCTAGGTTTCTGCCGCTTATTAACAAATCGCTCATCGCTACCCCCAGACTGCTGCACGCATCAATTCATTGATCTTGATGAGATCATCATCTCCAGTGGAAGCCTTAAGCGCCTCTTCCTTTAAAGACTGCGAAATTCCGTCCGTCCCGGCCTGCGACGCTGCCTCATCCGCATTTACTCCTCCCTCAAGGATCTGACTTTTAACTTCGGCAAAGCGGCGGCCAAAATGGTTTAACTCCTCCTCAAGCTCCGCGTCCGCACTGAGGTTTACAGAAAGCCACAGCCGCTCACTGATAAGGCCTACGCGAAAGCCCGCCGGCAGGGCGCGCGGGGCATTTAGACTAAGCACCCGGGATGCCAGAGTTGTGGAAAACTCACCTTGCGTGATCTTTAACAGCGGGGCGAAGATGATAAGCCGCTGCGTAGGAGCATCATAATAAAGGCAAAGGATAAGCGCGCCTTTGGCAGTAACGCTTAGATAGTCATCATCAAAAGGATTGAGGTTAAGATTGGCGATCCTAAGCGCCAGCTGCTGCAGCTCTGTTGGAGCCATAGGTTTTCTCCAGTGTAGTCTCTAACATTAAACACAGTATCTGCCATCTATGCTTTCCTGTAAAGTCTTTTAGGCCGGATCTGCGGACTCAGTACAGCTTTTTTGCTTTTACACTAAACCATCTGGGGGCAGGGAGGACTAAAATGACTTCTCCTTAAGCTGACTATTGCAGATCAATGCATCAAGGAGCAGGCTATGCTGGGCTTTCACTTGGGAGAAGGTGAGCTCAAAGAGCTTTTCACTCGCAATTTCGTTGTGGTGACGATCACCAATTTTTTGGTCATGATTTCATACTATGAGATTTTTGTGACCTCAGCACTCTATGCGCAGGAGCGCTTTAAGATCCCACTCTCCGAGGCCGGTCTTACCTTAGGTATGATGGTCATCGGCTGCCTCTTCGGCCGCTTTATGTCAGGCAATATCATCTCGAACGTAGGCGGCCTTAAGGTGCTACTAGCCGGTACCTTAACTTACAGCCTGCTTGCTCTTGCTAACCTTTTTATTCCAAGCCTTGGCCTTTTGTACTTGCAGCGCTTTTTGGCAGGCCTAGCTATGGGCACGGTCCTAACTGCCACTGGCTCCATCATGGCCTTTATCGTGCCGCCCAAAATGCAGGGGCTGGGTGTGAGCATCTTTTCCTTATCCACAGCGCTGGCCCTGGCATTAGGGCCATTTATCGGGCTTACTGTGGTTCAGACTTTGGGCTACAGCATTATGCTCTATGAAAGCCTGAGTCTTGCGCTACTCTCCTTTGTCACCGCTTGCATGTTAAAAAATGCACCATCCCTGCCCTCCCGCGCCCGCAGATGGCTGAGCCTTGATAGCTATGTGGATAAAAGAGTGTTTAATATTGGCTTAATTGCCCTGTTGATGCCATTAGGCTACGGCTGCATCTCCGCTTTCTTAGCGTCCTACTCGCAGGAGCGCGGCCTAGAGATTGCAGGCAGTCTGTTCTTCCTAGTTTCAGCTGCCGTGACTATCATCTCGCGGCCCATCGCAGGACGCTTTTTTGATCGCTTCGGTGAAAACATCGTGATATATCCGGCGATCATATTGGCCGCAGCTGCGCTCTTGATCCTAGCTGATGCGACAACTGCCGCCGAGATCGTGCTAGCGGGCATTCTGCAGGGCTTGGGTTTTGGAAATTTTCAATCGGCAGGCCAAGCGCTTTCCTTAAAGCTTGTCCCCCGTGAGCGCTTTCCTCAGGCAACCTCTACTTTCTTCATCTGCTTTGATTTAGGTTTGGGCTTAAGCCCTTATATCTTCGGAACCATTGCCGTCCATCAAGGCTTTGGGGCCATGTTCCTGACTTTAAGCGTTATTACTCTAGCGACCGTAGTCTTTTATTATCTGCTGCACGGCAGAAGCCATCCCTTGAAAATGCCGCTTTTTAAAAAGCGTAGCAAAAGAACTAGATGATTTAGATAGTTTTCAGCGTGACATCCTGAGGGTGACCAATAGGGGGCTTTCTATTAGGAAACATAAAATTAATTTGATTATATTTCAAATTATTAATTTTATGAAATTCTTAAAATTTGACTTATTAGTTACCCCCCAATTCACTAGTTTCCTGAAGCCGTTAGTTGCCAAGATGAACGGTAAAGGTCGGCGCGGTTATGTCATGACCCGGCAGAAGCATTTTGAGCTGGAAAAGAAGCATCTAAGGAAGCCGGAAAGCTAGGACTACCGCTTCGTCGATACTCTGTTCATTACCGTGCCGCCGACGGCGGTGTTTGTGTACTACAAGCACGAATACGCCATTCATCCTAAATGGCGCGGCTGCAGGATTTCAGTAGAAATCTCCATGGAAAGCATTACTTTTGCCTCCGGCAGTCACCTAATTTGCTAACTATTACTCAAAAGATTTTCCAATATTACGTTTAGAAGATCTTATGAAAATCTGCTTTAGAGTCTCTGCCGTTAGGCATTCTGGCATGGCGCGACAAACATTCGGGCATTTTATTATCTTAGGCATCTCAAATTTTGGGATTGTGCTGCCGGCTTTTTTAGGCTCGATGATTGTCGCGGTAATCGTACGTAATTTCCTAGCTCTGTCTCATCATCGGCAGCTGCTGCTACAAATCAATTAATGTCGTAGGTAACATCTCAAGACAGCTGGCCTTGGCAATTACATTGATGACGCTGAATTCATGAAAGCTGGCAGCTTTGGCTATTTTGCTCATCTTCATCCTTTTGGCGCAGACGGAATTGATAGAGCATATGGCAAAAGTGCATAGATCTTGCCTATGCACTGTGTGCGAAAATAAGTCAGCGGTATGGTAATGCGCTGCCGCCGCTTTTAGCAAAACCTCGTTGCGGCTAGAACATTACCCGCAATGTCCACATTAATCTCGCAAGTAAAGCTGTAATCCTCCTTGCTGTAGACGTTTGGATATTGGGTTAAGCTCTGGCATCAGGTTAGGCCGGTTGTCCATCTTCAGCGCTGCCGGATAAATCGGCTGCATCAATGATCTGCTGATAGTAAGCGAGGGAGGCCTCATCTGGGTTTTCCAGCGCATTTTTAAAGATGTGCTCAATCTGATCTTTAACAGAGGCACGCACGATGAATACTAGCTTGCTAACCTGCTCACCATCAGGCCAGCTGTCAAGCTCGGTTAAAGGATAGAGAGAGCCTTGTACGCCGTGGATGATCACCGGCTTATCTTGATTCTTTAAATGCAAAATGCCCTTAATCCGCAGAATGCTGTCGCCGTATTGCTGTTGCACTAGACTGATGGCAGCAAGGAGTGCCAGCGGCTCTAATGGCTCGGCAACTATTAAAGAGAAGCTTTCAATATTGGAGTGAGCAATAATGCGCGGTTTGGCCAGACCGATGGAGTCAGATACCGAAGCCGGACGGAAGGGCGAGGCAATGCTCTTATCCTGATAGGACAGCCACTGCTTGACCATGTCAATATTTTGTGTACGGTCTTCGCGATACGGACCGATTTCCTCAATAATCGACGGGCGGATGCGGCCGTTTAACACTGGATAAATTTTTGCAGAGTGATTAATGCGCTGCGCAGCTTCGGCAATGGCATCAATTTCATCAGCATCCACTAAGTCGGTCTTAGAAATTAAAATCAAATCAGCCAGTGCAATCTGCTTTACTGCTTCATATTGGGTTTTGAGTTGCTCGCGGATATGCTCAGCATCAAGAATGGTAATAGTGCCGTTGTAGCGGTAGGTGCGCATTAAAAATTCATCGCCGCCTAAAGTGGCGATCACGCCGGCGGGGTCAGCCAGACCGGTGGTTTCAATTAACACGCGCTTAAATGGAGGCATATCACCGCGCTGCGCTTTAATATAGTTAGTGGCTAAGGCATCTACTAACTCACCTTGCAGCGTACAGCAGATGCAGCCGGAGCCTAGCAGTACCACAGTATCATCCACCGCCTGCACAAGCTCGTGATCAAGACCTACATCGCCAAATTCATTGATGAGCACCAAGGTATCTTTAAACTCAGGTGTATTGACCCAATGATTGAGGAGCGTTGTTTTACCGCTGCCTAAAAAACCGGTAATGATGTTGACAGGGATTTGCTGCTCTTCTTCTACCACAATGTCGCTCATGTTCATACCCCATAAGTAAGCTGCTACTTAGTGCGCAAAATAAACGTGAGCTATTATATCCCACACATTGCGATGCGCACGGCGGTGCGGGAGTATGTTAATGACCGTTTTTAGGCGGTCAGGAAGGATAAAGCTCGGCTTAAAATCGGATTGCGGTAGTCATCACTTTCGTTGAGCAAGTCGTGATAAGCTCCGCTTACCCGTACGTACTGTGGCGGCATTTGATCATGAGCATGCGCCTGCATTAAGGCTGCGCAGTGCGGGGTGGATACTACACGATCATCTCCTGCGGTGGCGCAGAATACAGGAATAGTAAACTCAAAGCGGCGATGGCGCAGCTCAAGCTGCTTGAGCAGGGCTTGGCGCACAAAAGCATAGGTAGGGCCTGCTAAAGCCTTATCGGGATGCGCGGCGTAATAGTCGTGATAGAACTCATAGCGAATCTTACTGTGGGAATGAATGTTTTGTGCAAAGTCAATTTTCTGGTACTCGCTGCCATGAGGGGTATAAGCTAATTTAAAGCCGGGAAGGCTACCCATCAGTAGCACAAAACCTTTAAGAACCGGCTCGGGCAGTTTAAAAGCTGGCCAAAAATACGGCGCCATTAAGGCCAGACGCTGCGGCTTATGTTGACCATTGACATAGAGATCGGTACAGATAAGTCCTCCTAAAGAAAAACCCATTAAACGATAGGATGTGACATCAAGAGCATCGAGCATAAACTCGACGTCATTGCGGTAGAGATTGAAATCATCAATATGACATTTAGGACTACCGGTAAGCGGGCGGGTAGAATCACCTTGCCCGCGCACGAAGAGAACTAAGATCCGGCAGTGCCAGTTTTGCAGGCTGTAGAGCAATTCAGCATATTTGTGTTCAGTTTCCGCCCGTCCCGGAATAATCACTAGCGTCGTATCATACGCAACCGGGCGCAACTCAAGCGCGCTTAAGGTGAGCTCAGGACTGCGGGGGAGCTGATGATGGTGCAGGATATCGCAGTAGAATGATTCAATCGCGCTACGGGAAGCGGTTAACTCTTGCGCGGTGGTGAGCACAAAAGATTGCGGCATAAGCTCTCCTTGCAGACTGCCATTCCGCGTCGGCAGAGCTTATGCGCCGCCGCCTTTAGCGCTGCCTGAAGATCTTCTGTACGTTTGGGATGGCTTTGATACGGCGCATGACTCCGGCTAAATGGAGTCGGTCGCGTACGGTTACCGTCAGACGAATAATATAGGTGCTTTCGTCTTTGATTTCAGAATTGATGCTTTCAATTCGCGATCCAGCCAAATCCACCGCATTTGAGATCTCAGAGAGAATGCCTTGGCGATTTTCAAGCTCAATGCGCAGACCGGTCTGGAAATCCATATTCGCAGTTACTGACTGATCCCATTCTACATTTAAAAACTTATCCGGATCTTTATCTTGATCACGAATATTAAGGCAATTGTAATTATGAATGACCAGCCCCTTGCCCGGGGTGATGTGGGCAATAATGTGATCGCCGGGAATCGGCTGACAGCACTGCGCAAAGGTAAACGGTAGACCTTCGGTCCCAACAATCGGCTGGCGCTTTTCATCCGGCAGCGGCAGATCACCCTGCAGGCGGCGCGCCACAATCACGGTCAGCAGATTGCCCAGTGCAATATCAATGAGGAGTTGATTAAAATCTGGCTCCTTGAACTCTTTTAAGATGGTGTTGATGCGCTCCTGCGGAATTTCATCTAAGCGCACACCTTTGAGGGTATTCTGCAGCAGGCGGCGGCCAATGAGCACGCATTCCTGAGCCTTCAGTCCTTTCAGATACTGCCTTATCTTGGAGCGAGCCTTTGAGGTAACTGCCGAGGACAGCCACATCGCGGAAGGCTGTGCATTTGGGGCGGTGATGATTTCAATGGTTTGGCCGGATTCCAGGGCGCGGGACAGCGGGAACATGCGGTGATTAACGCGTGCACCGATGCAGTGCTGTCCGATGTCGGTGTGTACGGCATAGGCAAAGTCTACTGGGGTAGCACCCGCCGGAAGATCGTAAATTTTGCCCTCTGGAGTAAAGACGTAAATCGCATCCGGGAAGAGGTCAGTCTTGACGTTTTCAATAAATTCCTGTGATGAGGATGCGCTCTGCTGCAGATCAATTAAGTTCTTAATCCAGCGCTGCGCATTTTTCTGTGCGGCCGTTGAGGTTGGCTCGGAACCGTTTTCTTTATACGACCAATGCGCGGCAACACCGCGGGCGGACATTTGATCCATAAATTCAGTACGGATCTGAACTTCTATCGGCACGCCGTGCGGCCCGACTAAGGAGGTATGAAGCGACTGATAGCCGTTGATTTTCGGGACAGCGATGTAATCTTTAAATAAGCCGGGGCGCGGCTTGAACAGATTGTGCATTTGCCCGAGTACGCGATAGCAGGTATCAACGTCATTGACTACAATACGGAAGCCGTAGACATCCATGATTTCGCGAAACTGCAGCTCTTTATGAACCATCTTCTTGTAGATGGAATAAATCCGCTTTTCGCGACCGAGTACGCGCGCGGGGATTTTTACCTCGTTAAGGCGCTTCTTAATGGCCTCAAGGATGGTATTAACCACTTCCTTGCGGTTATTGCGCGCCTTGGTGACTGCGGCTTTGAGCACGCGATAGCGCATTGGATAGAGCGCAGCTAAGCCGAGCTCTTCAAGCTCTACCTTAATATCGGAAATGCCTAAGCGATAAGCAATCGGGGCAAAAATATCTAAGGTTTCACGGGCAATGCGCTTGCGCTTATCCGGACGCAGGTTGCCAAGCGTGCGCATGTTGTGGGTACGGTCCGCAAGTTTAATTAAGATCACGCGAATGTCGCGCGTCATCGCTAGAATCATCTTGCGGAAATTTTCCGCCTGGGCCTCGCGGTAATCATGAAAGCGCAGCTTATCGAGCTTAGTAACGCCGTTGACCAGTTCCATCACGGCAGCGCCGAAATCGCGCTTAATATCATCCTGCGTAATGAAAGTATCCTCAACTACATCATGTAGCAGAGCAGCTTCGATGCTCTCTGCATCTAAATGCATCTGTGCGATGATGGTGGCGACAGCGACGGGATGAATAATATAGGGTTCGCCGGAGGCGCGCTTCTGTCCATCATGGGCGCGGTCTGCGGTGAGAAAAGCTTGGTCGATTAACGGTAGGCGCTCTGGATCTAAATATGAGCAGCACAGTTCGCGCAGCGGCAAATAAACGGCAAAATTTGGTGAGGAACGCACCGCCTGCGGAGGCAGAGGATAAACGCGCTCTTCAGGCTTGGTTGGGGCAATATGCGGAGCACCAGCGGGCTTATTTGCAATATAGCTGTCCTCACCCATGAACACCTCAGATTAATCGCATCTGCACCGCTGCGCAGATTTTTAGTTGAACATTTCAGCGCCGTCGATCGGGGCAAATTCACTGTCCTGCGGCTGCAGGTTGGCATCAGCCTGATCTTTATGATCCTGCTTATCTAAGAACTCTTCAGTAATTAAGCCTTCTTCGATTTCACGCAGCGCGATCACGGTGGGCTTGTCGTTTTCTTCATCAACCAGCGGCTTGCTGCCGTTTACTGAAATCTGGCGGGCGCGGCGCGCGGCGATGAGCACAAGATCAAAGCGATTGCCGATCTTGGCAACGGCATCCTCAACAGTAACTCTTGCCATTAATTAGTAACCTCAAGATAAAGGGAAAAACAGCCCCTTATTTTACAATAAAGCAGGCTGTTTGGGGCGCCAACCTATCAGTACGGCGCTTTATTTTGCTGCAGACTGCCGCCGCAGCATGGACATAGCCGCATTATAGCCCAAATCTCCGGGAGCAAATTTGTATGGTTTTTGCGCTGTGCAGCGGTGCTCACGCTTTTTGTCAGAAAATATGCGCTCCGTAAAAAAATGGCGATGCAAAGAAGTAGATAATGTAATAAAAAGCGGCTGCATGGTAAGCTGTCTGTAAACAGGTGTGCGCTATACAAATTGGAAATTATTACTTAATATTCAAGTGCTTCCTGTGCTGTAAGCTGCGCGGCAGCTGCCTTAAGTTTAAATTGCTGTATGAAACATTTATTTTTTTCTCAGATCTTCTGTCGGGATGCAGTCCTAAGCTACAGCGCTCCTAGCAATGTAGAGCGTCAGTTAAAGCTCATTTATGGTGGTACTGCGATCGTGGGGCTGCTTAATCTACTGCTACTTGCCTGCTGCGGTTTTGTCGCATTGCCTTTATTTTATTTAGTGCATGTTTCATATTTTACTTTTGCCGCCAAGGTGGCATGTCTGTGTAATTTTGTAAAAGTCTACTGCTACGGCGTGGCGGTTATTATCCTGCAGGCTGCGTTGACGGCACATTTCTTGGGGGACGACTGCGCAATACAGCTTTATCTTTTATGTATGCTGCTTGTCGCGCATTATATCTTTGTGACGTCATACCGCCGCACGGTTAAAGTGCTGTTTCTTACTTTAAGCAGCATCGTGATAGTTAGTGCCTATCTCATAATTGATGAGTTCCTAGATTTTTGGATAAAACCTCATCAGCTCATCAGTGATTTAACTGAAATTTTCTTTACTTTAATTAATGCGGCGGGAGCATTGACGCTGTTTACTTTTGCCTGCAGTGTTTTCGTGTCATCTTTTCAGCATGAGTTTAGACGTTTAAACGATCTCAATACTGGTTTAAACGAAGCGGTAGTACACGACAAATTAACCGGTCTGCTCAATCGTACTGGTTTGGAGCGTAAACTAAGTTGGCTCCGGCAGCACAAACTCATCGGTGGGGATAAGCCGTATACCGTAGTTATGGGGGATATTGATTTTTTTAAAACGGTCAATGACAGCTACGGCCATGATGCTGGTGATTTAGTATTGCAGCGCATCAGCGTTTATTTAAACGGATACGTCAATGAGCATTTCTATTTATGCCGCTGGGGCGGGGAAGAGTTTCTCATAGTGATCCTCTCAAAGCTTGAGTCGGCCGTGGCAGTGGTGGAAGAGTTGCGCTCGCAGATTGAAGAGATGGTGATTCCTTTCTATAACAAAGAATTGAAGGTAACTATGAGCTTTGGCTTGTGTGGCAGTCAGGATGAGGAAAAGTTCACGGAAATGGTACGCTTGGCCGATGGTGAGCTCTATCGTGCCAAGCGCAGCGGGCGTAACCGCGTCAGCTACACTACGCTGGAGGATCAATCCTCACCTTCTGGAACGTAGCCTTTTGTCAGAGCGTTAATTAAGTCCTGCTGGCGTTCCTGCTGCTTTACAAGCTGCAGACGCTCGGCCAAAATAATGGAGCGCAGTTGCAGCAGAGCGCTATCAAAATCATCATTGACGATGACATAGTCGTACTCATGGTAGTGCGAGATTTCGCGTTGGGCTTTACGCATGCGGTCGGCAATCACTTCAGCGCTGTCACGTCCACGGCTTTGCAGTCGACGCTCAAGCTCTTCCATGGAGGGCGGCAGAATGAAAATGCTGCGTGCCGACGGGGATTGGCTGCGGATGCTGCGTGCGCCCTGCCAATCAATATCTAGTAGCACGTCTTTGCCTTCGTTAATCCACTTTTCAGCGTTTTCACGTGAAGTGCCGTAATAGTGATCAAAGACTCGTGCATACTCAAAGAAGGCCTGACGGGCAATTAAAGCTTCAAATTCTTCTTTGCTGACAAAATAATAACTTATGCCATCCTGTTCACCCGGGCGCATGTCGCGCGTGGTATGCGAGATTGACAGGCGCAGACTGTCATCTAAGTTAAAGCGTTTTAATAGAGCATCAATCAATGAAGATTTGCCCGCTCCGCTGGGCGCGGAGATGATGAATAAGGTTCCAGTAGCGGCCATGATTAGTCCTCAGGATTTAAGGTGGTAAACCACGATGTCAGTACAGTGCGCGTTTCTGCAATACCGATTTTGCGCAACGCCGAAAAAGGAATAATGGTAAAGCTGCCGCCGAACTCACTTAAGAGATCCCGCACTTCTCTTGCAGCTTCGCGGCGGGCATTGACGCCTAATTTGTCGGCTTTCGTCAGCAGGATAAGTGCCGGCAGATTGGCGGCAATCGACCAATCGATGATCAGGCGATCATGATCTTTAAGAGGGTGGCGAATATCCATGGTCACTACAATGCCGCGCAAA
This sequence comes from uncultured Succinivibrionaceae bacterium, assembly GCA_944390105.1. Taxonomy (GTDB): domain Bacteria; phylum Pseudomonadota; class Gammaproteobacteria; order Enterobacterales; family Succinivibrionaceae; genus Avisuccinivibrio. The sequence goes on along the minus strand of CALXOV010000030.1, from coordinate 12,670 downwards.
GCTTTACGCTTTTGCAGATAGGCGCTTAAGGATTTTTGCCATTCGCGCTTCATGCTTTCAGATACGGCTGCGTAACCATAGCCAGGCAGATCGACCAGACAGCATGACGGCGCCACTTGGAAGAGATTGATAAGGCGGGTGCGTCCTGGAGTGCGCGAGGTTTTAGCTAAACCCTGCTGATCGCAGATGGCATTTAAGGCGGAGCTCTTGCCTGAATTTGAGCGTCCGGCAAACGCTATTTCTACGCCTTGATCGGGCGGCAGGTGCATAAGATCCGGTGAGGAGGTTAAAAAGCGGGTTTTTCTGAAATCAAAAGTGGTTTCGGTCATGCGTAATGCTCTCAATACGGCAGTTAAGCAGCTGCGGGCAGAGGGAGCGCACAGCCGCTGAAGAAAAACGAAAGCTTAGTTGCTGCCCAGCACTTCAGCTAGGATGTCATCTGGGGAGATTTCTTCATGTTCTTCAAATTCGCCTACCGGGGTAAACTTAGTGTCGTCCATGGTGAATTCTAAGTAGAACACATTATTGCCTTCAGTCCTAAAGGTAATGCGCGAGGCCTTAGGATTATCTAAAGTCATGTTGATGCTGATCTGCACCTCATGCGGCAGTGCCAGCATCTTAGGTTGACTCTGCTCAATGCGCGAGTGCAGATTGCGGCTTACTTTGGAGGTGAAATTGCCTAATATTTGATTCATCAGTTCACCGAGGCTGTTGGCCACTTCCTCGGAGGTGTGATTAGGGGCGAGATCTTGTTCCTGCATTCCCATTGCTAACATGTAGCCACGGTAAATCTCCATCGCTGCTTCCTTAGGGAAGTTAATCACTACCATGCCAGAAAAGGTACCGGTAAAGAGTACAAAGGTTCCAATGTCCGGGCGCAGCGTGGTGCGTGAAATCTCCTGCACCATGGGAGCGAAGTTGATTTCATGGTGGGTCGCTGTAGACATAACGTAAGTTACGCTGTCGCAGAGACTTAATAAGATATCAAACGGGGTAATAACTTTTTTCTCAGAGCTCTCTTCAGTCATGGCGCTTCGATCCCTCATTGTTCAGCATTTATCGGGAAACTGCCGAATTAGCCTTAAAGGCTATAGCAGAGCAATTATACCGGGTTATGCAGCTGTGAACTACCATTGAGCTAAAGCTCAAAGGCTTCGGGTATCTGCTGGCAATGGCAGGGGGAGAAATGCTCCCCTGTCCAAGAGATTAATGCGGGCAGGGGCATGCAGTAATGATTCGTACTCAGCGGCGGCTGATATTAAGTTCCTTAATCTTGCGCGTTAAGGTATTGCGGCCCCAGCCTAAAAGCTTGGCCGATTCCTGCTTGTGGTTGCCGGTAAAATCAAGCGCCGCTTCCAGCATCACGCGCTCAAATTCAGGCGTGGCCTCCGAGAGAATATCCATCTCGCCGGCTTTTAAGCGACCGTCAACCCAGTTGCGTAACTGTTCCTGCCACGAAGTAGGCTCTTTGACATTACCGGCAATCGAAGTTGCAGCAGCCTGCTGGCGGGCACGGCTACTGTTGATAAATTCGGCTGGTAGATCAGACAGCTGAATATCACGACCGGTTACCATGATGGTAAGGTATTGGCACAGGTTCTTTAACTGGCGCACATTACCCGGCCACGGCTGACGACATAAAAAGACCAATACTTCAGAGGTTAGCTTCTTAGGTTCCTGATTGTTTTCCAAAGCACTTTGATTTAAGAAATGCTTGGCCAACATTGGAATGTCGTTGTTGCGATCGCGCAGCGGCGGCATGTTGATATGAATAACGTTGAGCCGATAGAACAGATCCGGAATGAAAGTGCCCTGCGCCACCAGATCTTCTAAAGAGCGCGAGGTCGAAGCGACAATGCGTACGTTGCATGCCACCGGCTTATTGCTGCCGATTGACAGGTAGGAGCCATTTTGCAGGACTTGTAGCAGTCGGGTCTGCGCTTCCATCGGCATATCGCAGATCTCATTGATAAAGAGTGTACCGCCCTGCGCCTGCTCTAATGCCGGCTTTTCATCATTCTTATCAACCGAGCCGAACATTTCAAGCTCAATCATCTCCTGCGGCATTGAGGACATATTGAGTGAAATAAAGGCCTTATCCTTGCGCTCGCTGTGATTGTGCATTGCCATGGCGACAAGTTCGCGGCCCGAGCCTGTCTCGCCGTGAATTAAGACAGGGACATCGGTCTTCGAGACGCGGCCGATGAACTTAAATACCTCTTGCATGGCCGGAGACTTGCCAATGATCTCGGCTTCCTCGTGGGCTGGCTGCAAGTTTTCTTTAGTCTGATCCTGATTCTTTTTCTTCAGCTGATTGACGCGATGCACTGCGGCACGGCGAATTAAAGCGATGGCCTGCTCAATATCAAAGGGCTTGGGCAGGTATTCAAAAGTGCCATGTTCATACGAATCAATAGCGGCCGTCAGATCAGAGTGCGCCGTGATGATGATGAATGGGATCGTATCGTCAACCGCATGCACCTTATGAATTAAAGATAAGCCGTCGATGCCGGGCATGCGGATGTCAGACACGATCACATCCGGGATTTCTTTCTTTAAGGCTTCTAAGGCTTGCTCGCCATTTTCAAATAAGCGATGGGTGATGCTGTTTACATCTAAGGCTTTATCAAAGACAAAGCGAATGCTTGCATCATCGTCAATCACCCAAATCATGGGATCCATAGTTAATCCTCTTTTCCTGATAAATCGTTCTTCTTTAAGGGAAGAATAATGTTAAAAACAGTGCGTCCGCGTTCGCTGTCACATTCAATCAAGCCGCAGTGGCGTTCAATAATGCTTTGGGCAATGGATAAGCCAAGACCGGTACCGTCCGGGCGTGAGGTTACCAGCGGATAAAATAGGGTTTCACGGATACTTTCCGGTATGCCGGGGCCATTATCGGCAATTGAAACAATGAGGGCTGAAGGGTACTTGATGCCGTTTATGATGCGCGAGCCTAATTGCGCGCGCGTACGGATTGTGATCTGCGGATGCGGCGTTTTAGACTCGGTAAGTGCATGTACGGCATTTGAGATAATGTTGAGAATAGCCTGTTGCATAGCATCTACATCCAAGTCCATTTCTGGCAGCGACGGATCGTAATCTTTAATAAAACGGATGTCAGAGTTGACCTGGGTGGCCATATTCTCCAAGGACAACACCTTTTCAATAACAAAATGAATATTGCAGCGCGTCAATGGATTCGGGCGCTGTGGTCCTAATAAGCGGTCAACTAAGGCTTTTAAGCGATCGGCTTGCTCAATAATGACCTGGGTATAGTCAGTCAAATGCTCGTATTTGCCGAAAGTGATCTCCAAGAGTTGAGCGGCTCCGCGGATCCCGCCTAAAGGATTTTTAATTTCATGCGCCAGTGAACGGATCAGATCGCGTGCGGCTAAATGCTGCGAGCGCTGCGACAATTCCTGCGTCATTTTCTGCTGATAATCTAATCCTTTAAACTCAGCGATCAGGCCGCGCCCCTTCCCGGAATAATGGGTTACATAGAGATCAGTGCGGATAGTTTGATGCGGCTCAGGAATAATCACTACATTGCTGGCATTAAAGCCTTGTGAATGTGGCTTGAGTGCCAGCTGAATGCTCTCAATAATGTTCTTCTGTTCTTTATCTAAAAGATCAGTAAGCTTCATAACGCAGAGTTTGGAGCGCGACATGCTGAACAGCTGCTCCGCGGCAGTATTAGCAAAAACGATCTTAAGATTATGATCGGTAAGCAGTACCGCAGTGGCTAAACTTTCTAAAATGGCTTTGGCATCCGCCTGCATTTTGACCTCACTATCACTTCATGTGCAATCTTAGGGCATGAATAGCATACTTTTGATGCTTGCACCAAAATATACATTTTTCACTGATAGCGTGCAATTCGCGCACCGGGACAGGGCTTAAAACGGCGTAACAACTTGGGGCGGCGTAGCCGTACAGCGGGCAATTTATTTATTATGTGTTAAATATATTTTGAAATTTTTTTAAGATTTTGCTTAAGTGCTGGTTAACGGTTAACGCTGCTGCAGTGATGCGTTGTTTTAGTGCACGGAGCCTGGGCTAAGGCTGAAGGCGCATGCTGGTCAATTCTGGTGCTGCTGACAAGCAACAGGTCGGGGACGGCATTTTGCTGCAAAGTTAGCGGAAGGGATCCGGCTTTGGCAACTACCGAGAAATCCTCGGTAGTTGCCCTTGGCTTCCAACTCACGTGCTAACTAGCAGCGTTAACTGCCTTTGCTAAAGGCTGGACAGCAAATTTATGAAATATTAGTATTCCTTGTGAAGGATTCGTCGCCATTTAGGTCACTGAGGCGATCAAAATAACATAAAATCATGCTATTACGATCTATGGTCAGTATGTTTATACCTCGGTTGGTAAAAGATCGCCGGCTGCCTTTTACGTCTACGGCGCGCGACCCGATTTATTCTAAAGCCAATGTAGCTTACCTGCTTAACAGCTATCAGCAGATTAAAGACGGCCAGTTTGTGGAAAAAACAATAGAAGAATTAGAGCAGATGGCTAAATGAAGATTGAATTTTTTGCATCTGCAGGGGGAATTTAAAGAACGTTTAGCTGGCTGTTTGCAATAATGTGGCCGGAGATTGAGCCAACACTGACGGAAATGTGAACTCATAACAAGTTGTCAATGCTAGTACCGCAAACGACGGCCAGGAGCGGGCGGGATGAAAAGCAGATTACTGCCAGCTAAAGGCGCGCGGCATTCAGCAGGCTCATTTTTGTAAAATTTTAATTTAACAATTTATCTTGTTGCTTGGCACGCCTGCGCTTATAAAGCTCGCTTAAAATAAAGCATGTCTTTTAGTAAGGTACCGTTTTCTACGATTGGATGATCGTAGTTATCGGTAAAAAAGTTGGTTATCGTATGGCTATAACTAAAACCGCAGTGGGTATAGAAAGCTACGGTCTGCACACTGTCGCCGGTGCCGGCAATTAAAGTGTGATACTTTGGCCGATAATGTTCACACAGAAACGCAATTATGCGCCGGCCATAGCCGAGGCGGTGAAAACGCGGATCAACAGCTAAGTTCTTCAGTTCCAGAACACCATTGCCTTCATTAGTTACCACGGCAACTGCAATGGTTTCACCATCGGCGCTCTTATCTTGCATGACGAACATTTCACCCCGTTCTAGGTAGCGGTCGATCATGGATTCCTGTTCATCGCCGATAAGCAATAGCGGCAGATAGCATTTTTTGTTGGCGGTAACCGGCACAATGCGTACTGGTAGGGCATTATTTTCATGATTAGCTATAGACATGGTTTCATCCTGAGGTTAGCTGTGCACAGCGATCTCACAGAAACTGTAAGCAAACAAAGCATTACCGTGATAGAGGAGGTTAGCGGCAGGCTGCACCTATTTGGCTGTGGTATTGCAGCTAAAGTTTTAGTCGCATCAGCTGAAAACAGCTCAGGCCGCCTTTAGGCAGCCTGAGTTTGAACTAAAAGCTGAAAATAAGCTTACTCAGCTTTCTTGCCGCCAGCGGCACGGAAAGCGCGCACGCGATCCATTTCCGACAGATTCTTCTTACGCAGACGAATGCTCTTAGGCGTAACCTCGACCAGCTCGTCTTCGTTGATGAACTCTAAAGCCTGCTCTAAGGTCATGTGCACAGCCGGGGTTAAGATGATGTTGTCATCCGAGCCGGCAGCACGCACGTTGGTGAGCTTCTTGGTCTTGAGCGGATTGACGGTTAAGTCATTGGTGCGTACATGCAGACCGATAATTTCACCTTCATAGATTTCCTCACCGGCATCAACGAACAGACGGCCGCGCTCCTGCAGGAACCACAGTGCATACGGTACGGTCTTGCCGGTATCATTGGAAATCAGCACGCCATTCTGGCGCTCGCCGATGGAGCCGCCGACATACTCGTCGTAGCTGTCAAAGGTGTGGTACATGAGGCCGGTACCCGAGGTTAAGGTCATGTATAGCGACTGGAAACCGATAAGTCCGCGCGCCGGAATGCGGTAATCAAGGCGCACGCGCCCCTTGCCGTCCGGCACCATGTTTTTCAGATCTCCCTTGCGCTTGCCGAGCTCTTCCATGACCGGGCCCTGATTTTCCTCGGGCAGATCTAAAGTCAGCACTTCATACGGCTCTAAGGTGCGGCCTTTTTCATCCTTGTGCAGAATAACTTCCGGACGGGAGACGCCTAACTCGTAGCCTTCACGGCGCATCTGTTCAATGAGCACGGACAGATGCAACTCACCGCGGCCGGAGACGCGGAAGCGATCGGTATCTTCAGTGTTCTCTACGCGTAACGCCACATTGTGCACCAGCTCTTCACGCAGACGCTCTTCAATATTGCGCGAGGTGACGAACTTGCCCTCACGGCCGGCAAAGGGTGAGGTATTGACGCAGAAGTTCATCGATACGGTCGGTTCATCCACGGTTAAGGCCGGCAGAGCTTCTACGCAATTGGGAGCGCAGATGGTATCGGAAATCTTGAGCTCGCCAAGGCCGGTAACCGCGATGATGTCACCGGCTTCTGCCTCCGGGACTTCGGAGCGATGCAGGCCTAAATAGCCTAAAACCTGACCAATCTTACCCTGACGGGTGGTGCCGTCGGCCGCAATAATAGTAACTGGCTGATTGGGCTTTGCGGTACCGCGCTTGACGCGGCCCACACCGATAACGCCAACGTATGAGGTGTAGTCAAGTGATGAGATCTGCATCTGGAACGGCCCATCCAGATCCGCCTGTGGCGGGCTGACGCGCTCCACGATGGTTTCAAACAGCGCATCCATGTTATCTGTAGGCTGTGATAAGTCTAAGGTGGCCCAGCCGGATAAGGCCGAGGCATAGACTATCGGAAAATCAAGCTGCTCATCAGTGGCCCCTAAATTGTCAAACAGGTCAAAAACCTGATCAATGACCCAATCTGGGCGGGCGCCTTCACGATCGCACTTATTGATGACCACGATCGGCTTTAAGCCGCTGGCAAAAGCCTTTTGGGTAACGAAGCGGGTCTGCGGCATTGGGCCGTCCACGGCGTCTACTAACAGGAGCACTGAATCTACCATGCTCATTACGCGCTCTACTTCGCCGCCGAAATCGGCGTGACCCGGGGTGTCTACGATATTGATGCGATATCCGTTCCAATTGATGGCAGTATTTTTGGACAGAATAGTAATGCCGCGCTCTTTCTCAATGGCGTTGGAATCCATGATGCGTTCCTGCCCGATCTCGTTGCGGTCTAAAGTACCGGACTGACGCAGGAGCTTATCCACTAACGTTGTCTTACCATGATCGACGTGCGCAATAATCGCGATATTGCGGATCTTCTGAACATCCATATTGAGTAGTTACCTGCAAAATAAGAAAGGTTGTGCTTTTTAGGCTGTGCGCTATTGTACTCTAATTTGTCTTTTTCTCAGCGATCGTGGTGGCGGCGTTCTGCATAAAATCAGCATTTGTGCCGCAGACTTTGCGGCATAAAAATATAGCAGGCGATACGGCGCTCCGCCGTCAACGCAAACTGCACCTTGAGGGCGCAGAATTTGCATGAAAATGGCGATTTTGCACTGTTTTTGTTAAAATATCAGACTGATTTGTCCAAGCGTTTAAGCGCGTTTAGCTAGGAGATTAGTATGGATGTTGCTGAGGTGATGGAGCTCATCGCTGATAAAAAGGTGAGATTTGCCGATTTGCGCTTTACCGATACCAAGGGTAAAGAGCATCACGTCTCCATTCCGGCCAAAATGGTGAATGAAGATTTCTTCACTGAAGGCAAGATGTTTGACGGCTCCTCCATGGCCGGCTGGAAAGGCATCGATAAGTCCGACATGGTGCTGATGCCGGATGTTGAAAGTGTACATCTCGATCCTTTCTACGAAATGCCTACCATCATTGTGCGCTGCGATGTGCTCGATGCTGCAACCATGACAGGTTACGATCGTGATCCGCGCTCAGTGGCTAAGCGTGCAGAGAATTACCTGCGTTCAACTGGTTTAGGCGATGAATGCATTGTCGGTCCAGAGCCTGAGTTTTTCTTATTTGATGACGTCCGTTTTGACGTGTCGATGGGCGGCAGCATGTATCAGGTTGATGATTACGAAGCGGCCTGGAACTCTAAGACTGAATACACCGACGGCAATTTAGGCCATCGTCCGATGGTTAAAGGCGGTTACTTCCCGGTCCCGCCGGTTGATCCGTCGCAGGACATCCGCTCGGAAATGTGCGCCGTGATGGAAGATTTAGGTCTTATCATTGAGGCGCATCATCATGAAGTTGCCACTTGCGGCCAGAATGAAATTGCCACTCGCTTCAACACCTTAACTAAGAAGGCAGATGAAGTGATGGTCTACAAGTACGTGGTGCAGAATGTAGCTAATAAATGGGGCAAGACCGCAACCTTTATGCCAAAGCCGATCTTAGGCGATAACGGCTCGGGCATGCACTGCCACTTCTCCTTTATTAAGGATGGTGAGAATACTTTTGCCGGCTCCATGTACGGCGGGCTGTCGCAGGATGCACTGTGGTTTATTGGCGGCATTATTCACCACGCCAAGGCGGTAAACGCCTTTACTAATCCGTCGACTAATTCCTACAAGCGTCTGGTCCCTGGTTTTGAGGCACCAGTCATGCTGGCCTATTCTGCCTCTAATCGTTCAGCCTCGATTCGCATTCCGCATTCCCCTAATCCGAAGAATGCTCATTTAGAAGTGCGCTTCCCGGATTGTATGGCTAACCCGTACTTAGCTTTTGCTGCACTGTTGATGGCCGGCATCGACGGTATCTTAAACCGCATTGATCCGGGCGATCCGATGGATAAGAACCTTTACGATCTGCCGCCGGAAGAGGCTGCGGCCATTCCGCAGGTGTGCAGCTCGCTTGATGAGGCGCTCAATGCTTTAGAGCAGGATCATGACTTCCTCACTGAAGGCGGTGTTTTCACTGAGGACATGATTAAGGCCTATATTGAGCTTAAACGTTCGGAGGTGTCGCGTCTCAATATGGCTCCGCATCCGGTAGAGTTTGAGATGTACTATAGCCTCTAATTGACTGTAGCGCAGTCTGCGCGCAGTTGTCTTGAGCACGCCGTCTGCGGAGTAATCTGCAGGCGGCGCTGTATTATGGGGATAATGACGCCAAGATGGAGCGGTTTTTTGCGCTAGCGCGCGGACAAGCGTGGGGTACTACGGCTACAATAAGGGCGAATGCTTGTAATCTGGGGGCGCAGTGCGCGAATTAATCAGCTTTTTCCTGCAGCGGGTGCGGCGTGATGAGCTTTTCTTAGAAGCAGCGGCGCTGTCCTTTACTACCATCTTGGCGCTGATTCCGGCGCTTACCGTCGTGGTGTCAATTTTCACCATGGCGCCGGGCTTTGAACCGCTCAAAGAAGCATTGCTGCAATTTGCCAAAGAAAATTTCATGCCGGTTTTTTCCGAGGCGGTAAGCAACAATGTGGGACAGTTTGTTGAGCATGCCGGGTCAATGACCGTTACCGGCACCATAATGCTGATTGTGGTGTCGCTGCTATTAGTGCGTGCTGTGGACAAGACTTTAAATCGCATCTGGCGCGGCGGACGGCGCCGTTTGTCGGTGACGGTGGCGATTTACTGGACGATGCTGACGATGGGACCATTGTCACTATCGCTATTGCTGTGGCTGACCTCGCGCATTATTACCTTATCGATTTTCGGCACGGATTTAAGTTTTGCTCAGCAGCTTTTGTACTACATTATGCCGGTACTAATTGAAATCGGCATGGTGGCGGTACTTTTTCTGGCCGTACCGACAGCTCCGGTCAAGTTGCGCGATGCGCTGTTAGGCGCGTTGGCGGTTACCTTCGTGTTTGAGCTCGCCAAGCGTATTTTTGCAGCTTTTATTTTAAATTTCACTGACTATCAGGCCATTTATGGAGCACTCGCTGCCTTGCCGGTACTGATGATTTGGATCAATATCAACTGGTTCATTATTTTGCTTGGCGCTGAATTTACGGCGTTGCTGGGCGCGGTGCGCCAAGGCTCCGCGCAAGCGCCTTTCCTCTTAACCCGCCTTGCCGACTTAACTGGCAGCACCATGGGTAATGACAAATTTAAACGCGCTCCGTCTAGCATTCGCATTAAAGTCAGCTCGCGACCGTACGTTGTCTCCGATAAGGTGGATAAACCGCGGACACTTTAAGCGCTTTCTAGTTTAAACACCGCTAAAGCTTGTAGTAGCGCGCGTAAGTTCTCCTGCGCCTGCGCGGCAGTTTGCGCAGAGCTCTGGGCTTGCTGTGCTGCCTGCTGTGACCCGGCAGTTAGTTGTTGCATGCGCGCTTCAATCTCCTGCGCCGCTTGACTCTGTTCCTCAGTTTCACTGGCAATTTCTTTAATCCGTCCGTCAATAGAGCTTACTTCATCGGTTAGCGCAACAATACTGCTGGCGGCTGCCGATGCATCCTGCGTGGCGGCGGCTAAAGCCGTGACCGTCTGCTGCAGCTGCGCGGAGTTAGCTGTGGTATCGCGCTGCAGATCGGCCGCAGCTGCGGTAATGGCGGCGGTAGATTTAGCGGTAAGCCCAGATAGCGCGCGCACTTCATCGGCGACCACGGCAAAGCCACGCCCGGCAGCTCCAGCGCGGGCGGCTTCAATTGCCGCATTGAGCGCCAGCAGATTGGTCTTGCGACTGACCTCCTCTATGCTATCGACAATCGCACCGATGTCAGCCGAACGCTCAGCTAAAGCCTGCAGCGCGGCAGCATCGGCCTGGATAGCTTTATTTTCATCGTTTAACGCCTGCATGGCGGCGCTTACGGCCTGCCGTCCGTCGGCGGTTAAGGCCGCACTCTTTTCTGTAGCGGCGCTGGCGGCACTGCAGGAGGAGGCAATGGTTTGGGTGCTATTTGCCAGTGCACTGACCGCGGTTAAAATTTGCGCATTCTGTGTTGAGGAGATCTGCGCTCCGGCGGCAATTTGCTGTGCATCCGCAGCGACCTGCTGCAACGCGCTAAAGAGGTCATCACTAAGGCGGCGTACCGTGCTCACGGCATTAAACAGCTGCTGCTGCATCACTTTTAGACTGCGCGTTAAAGCGGCAAACTCATCTCCACCTGCAGGAGCATCGATAGCAAAGTTGAGTTCCCCGGCAGCGATCGCGTTGGTGATCTGTTGCTGGCGCTGCAGCCGCTGCAGCATGTAACCTGAGAGCTTGAGCGCAATCAGCAGCGTGAGCAGAAGTTGGATAAGTGCGCCGACGGCAATGGCGTAGACATAACGCATATCGCGCAGATCGTGAGCAAAGCCGGCGGCGACATCGAGGGTAGCGCGGCTTACGGTTTCGCAGTTTTTACTAATGGCGCGAATGAGCGGTGCCGCCTGCGCTAAATACTGCGCTTGCGCCGCAGCCAGATCACCGTTCTTAAGTTGCGGGGCAATTTCCTGTGTAAAGAGAGCAAAGAAGCGTGCGACATCTTCTTGTATGGCATTGACCTGAGCTGTGTTGCCGGCTTGTGCGGTGAGATCCTGTGCTTTGTATTTGAGGGTATTGAAGCTGCCGAAGGTCAGCATGCGCTGTGTTTTGAGCGCTTTACTGTCAGCACCGGATAAGGCTTGGGATAAATAGGCTAAGGCGGCACTATCAGCATTGCTTAAAGCCGAGAGTACTTGCACCGCCTTGCTGCTGTCTTGCTGCAGTTTAACGTAGAGGTCATCGGCACCTTGGGCAGCTATATACATACGCCCTAAAGCGCCGGCGGATAGGGCAAGTGAAAGCAGCAGAATTAAGCTGAAGGCGGCAGTTAATTTGCCGCGGATACTGAGATTTCGCAGTTTTTTCATGAATATCGGGTATAGCTACGCAAATGCCGCCATGATACGCAGATGGAGTAAAGAGCAAGTTAAACTTAGGATAAACTTAGGCAAAGTGCTGATAACTATTTGCAAATAAATAAAAAAATTGATGAAAGCTAAGTGTGAGCTAATTTTAGCCCGCTAAGATGTAACCATCAGTCAGGCAGGATGTCCTGCTAAAAGTTAAGGCTCCCAAGTTTTTAGAGGAATTAGATTATGAAAAAGTTAGCTGTGTTAGTTTCTGCCGCCGTATTAGCCGTCACTACCGCCGCGGTTGCTGCACCGCAGGGCTTTAACTCATCGGCTCCAGCGGTGCCGGGCGGTCCGCAGGGCTTTGCCAATCAGGCGCCTAATACTGTAGCCGACGTTAAGAGTAATGCCTATGACGATCAGGTGGTGACGCTGCAGGGACGTTTGACCAATTACTTAGGTAAGGATCGCTATGAGTTCACCGATATGCAGGGCGGTACCATTGAGGTGGAGCTGGATGATGATTACGATTGGAGCAGCATTGCTAAAGATCAGCCCATCGAAATCATCGGTGAGGTGGACAAAGATCTGCTAAGCGTCAGCATTGACGTCAAGCGTGCGACGCCGCTGCCCAGCGCTCAGTAAAAATTAATCTGCATAACAAGCACTAAGTAAGTGTAATCCTCAAGTCATAGGGCTTGGGGATTTTTTTCATGAAAGGAGTAAAAGTAGCAATTTTAATAAGCGCGCACAGAGCTTGAAAGTACCTCATCGGAACTTAAAATTTTTATAAATCAACATGTTATATCAACACTAAAATGCCGCACCTACGCTTTTCTTCTTGCGCTTGGGTTGCTTCTGCGGATCAATCGTCGTATTAATTGTTCCTGTTAATTTATC
>CALXOV010000029.1 GCA_944390105.1 uncultured Succinivibrionaceae bacterium | reverse complement strand
ACAGATTGTCTTATATCTCATTGTTAAAGAACTTACGCTTGCCGCTTCAGGGCTTCGCGTCGTCCCCCTTGCGTCAGGGAACGGGTGCACATTTTAATCAAGTTTTCACGCCTGTCAAATCTTTTTTACATAAAAATTTAAAATTCTTGTGCAATATTTTGTTTTCACAGGAAATTTAACCAACAACAAAGTTGAGCAAAATTCCGTATACCTGTGATCTGATGATTTAAAAGGCGGGAAGCAGAGGGCGCGTTCCCCTCTGCCAATCAAATGGTACGACTTAGACCTTTACCTTCACTACGACTTTAACTACGTCACAAGGCTTGCCTTGATAGGCCACGCGCGGCTGATGCGCATCCTCCGGCGGCACTACACACATTTTTCCTGCCTGCAGAACTACGGTATCGTACACTTCCGGAAATGCGAAGAACTTGACGTCATCCTGCGGCTTATCTTCAGTAACCTTAAGTCCAGCGGCATCGCATACTCCAAATGCCTCGATGCCTGCTGCTAAATACTGAATATCAAAGTATTCATTGTGCGCCTCAAAGCGGCACTGCTCAAACGGAGAGGTGGTATAGCGTTGAACTAAGGCAAACGCCCCCTCGCAGATATCATAGCGGCCATTTTCCATCTGAGTCACATCGTGCTCAGCTAGCCATTGATAACACTGCTTAAAGGTATCAGACAGATAATCATATTTCGGTGCCAACTGCACAGTAGTTGCTAACATGTTTATTCTCCACAGCAGGACTGCAGCATGCCGACAGTCCGCGTTTTTTATCTAATCTAAAGTGATCAGCTCACTATTGTCCTCTAGACCAGTAATTTTTACAGCCGACTTTTAACTAAATTGTGAGGCAACTTGCATTTTAGCGAATGCCGCAACTTATCTGACGGCAGCTTTAGCTAAGCAGTGCAAACTTTCCCGTCCACAATGCGGCAAGCCGCGATTTGCTGCCCGCTTAAGCCTTTAATCTCAATACCGCAATCATCAATGATGGCAAAACTGCCTTCAGGCTGACCGCGCGGAATACCGACGGAACCTGGGTTAATATTAATCACGCCATTTTCAAGCGGCGTGATCCCCGGCACATGGGTGTGCCCCGACAGCACAATATCGCCCGGGGTTAAGCCTAATTTAGCTGCCCCTGCTGATGTTTTAAAATCGTACAAATGCCCATGTGTCATGAAAATTTTGCCGGCAAATGCATCTAGCGTCAGATACAGATATGGAGCATTGCATGGAAAGTCAAACAGCATCCCATCCACATCGCCGTCGCAGTTGCCGCGCAACGCCATAATTTTAGCGGCGTGGGTATTAAGCAGCGGTACCACGTCCGATGGCTTATAGCCTGACGGCAGTTTATTGCGCGCCCCATGATTTAAGTTGTCGCCCAAAATAATGATGCGCGTGCAGTCGGCGGCTGCCCCCCGCTGTAGCGCCACCTCTAAAGCCTGCACATCACCATGAATATCAGAAAGCACCAAATAACGCATAACATCCTCACCTAGCTCTTTTTGACCGCCACATCTTAGCAAAATGGACTCCATCCGCGCATTACTCGCTACAATGAATAAAAATTTTGCCCAAACTTGCCGCGCCGCCTACGCGCATGCAGGAAGTCATTATGCCAAACGAAGTAAGCTCAACGCAGCGCGCGCTGCTGTTATCTGTCAGCCTGACGCAATTTTTCACCGCCTTTATGGGCTCATCGATGAATGTAGCCGTTGAAGCGATTGCGGCTGAATTTGCCGTACAGCCGCAGCAGGCGGCTTGGACGCTGACTGCTTTTACAGTGATGTCAGCATCTTTTTTACTGTGCGCCAGTGCCATCGCCCAATATTTCGGCTTACGTCGCATTTACTGCTATGCCTGTGCGCTTTCTGCGCTCAGTGCTCTGGCACTAGCCTTTGTACCTTCCTTTAGCGCACTGATTATCGGCCGTGCCTTGCAGGGGCTTATTTTGGCATTGATCTTCTGTACCGGCATGGCATTGCTCGTCGCACGTATTGAGCCACAGCGGCGCATTTTTGCTATCGCGGTGAGTACCGCCGCCGTTTATGCCGGGCTGTCGCTCTCCCCCACCATTGCCGGTCTGTTAGTTGATACCGTCGGCTGGCGTTATATCTTTATTCTAGCGGCCATAGGATTAGGTCTTGCTTTTATCACGGCACTAAGGCTGCCCGACCGTCCTTCGCCATATCAAAAAAGCAGTCTTGTCGATTTAGTATTAAGCTTTGTCGCGCTTGCGCTGATTTTGTTGCCATTGTCCTTAGCCTCTGAAGGATCCTCATACCTTGCAGCTGGCGCTATCGGACTTATCTTATTAGTAATTTTTTTATACCGTCAGCAGCGCTGTGCGCATCCACTGTTACCCATAAATCTGTTGACGCGCAATCGCGCACTGCGTCTTGCTCTAAGCGCTTCGGTATTTAACTACTTGGCTAATTTTTCACTCACGCTGCTCTTATCGCTGCATCTGCAGTTCATTGCCGGCTTCAGCGCTGCCCACACTGGACTTATCTTAATCACTCAGCCTGCAGCGATGACGCTGACCTCGCTTGCCACCGGAAGATTAACGCAGTATCTATCTGCGCATACGCTTACCGTCATCGGCATGGGCGGCATAACGTTGGCATTTACTTATTTCAGCTGCTATCTTGACATGCATACCCCCCTCTACTGCATCATGGGCGCACAGATAATATGCGGTATCGGCTTTGGCTTGTTCTCAGCTCCCAATACTAGTATCGTGATGAGTGCGGTACCGCAGGCACAACTGGCATTAGCCTCGGCGCTGCAGGCTTTAAGTCGCAATTTCGGTCAAGCCTGTTCTATGGCGGTGGCGACAGCGCTTTTGTATCACTTTATTGATGCCCTTTCCGGCACGACGCTTTATCTCTACGAACTGAGTTTTTCCATCAGCGCAATTTTCAGCTGCAGTGCGCTGATGGCACTCATCGGTACGCTCATCTGTCTTAGAGCTTGGCTTAAACTTAAGCCCAGCACTGTTTAAACAACGCACCACCTGATGTGTCGCCGCACCACATTGCCCGCCCAAGGTGAGGAGACAAGCAGCAGGCCGGGTTAAGCGTCAAATTTAAGCAAACGTTAGCCTAAAATCCCAGCAAAGCAAATGCATGCCACACAAATGGCTTATATAAGCGGTTTATGGTGCTTGTATCACGATATTTTGCCACTGTGTTAAGGCTGATGAATTTTCAAAAATTTGATCTAGCGAACACTTTTTTGCGTTTATGCATATTCTATTTGCCCCGCTCAAGCTGTTATCATAGCCGCATCAGTTTCATATTGCGCAAGTTGATCTCAAACGTTTGACTTGCATGAACAAACCATTAACACATTGAGGATGCATCATGATTTTACAAGGCAAATGCGCGCTCATTTCCGGCGGCAGTCGCGGTATTGGCCGCGCTATCGCTGAGCTCTACTATAAGGAAGGCGCTGAACTTTTCATCATGTCCCGCCACGCCGATCAGCTTAAAGCCGCCGCTGCAGAAATCGACTGCCAGCATGAGGGGCGCGTTCACGCTTTGCCATGCGACGTCAGCTGCAAGGAATCGGTAGATGAGGCCTTTGCTGAGATTAAAGCCCAAGGAAAATCAATTGACGTGCTGGTCAACTGTGCGGGAGTTAATCTGCGCGGTCCGCTTGAGACTATGCCGCTTGAAACTTGGCAGAAAGTACTCGACATCAACTTAACCGGCACCTTCCTCTTAACGCAGAATGTATTCGAGATGATGAAGGCCAAAGGCGGCGGCAAGATAGTTAATATCGCTTCTTTAATGTCAGAGATCGCCCGCCCGACCATTTCTGCTTATGTTGCCTCCAAAGGCGGTGTCAAAATGTTTACTAAGGCCATTGCCATTGAGTGGGCCAAGTACAACATTCAGGCCAACGCCATTATCCCTGGCTATATCGAAACCGAACTCAATGCCCCGCTGATTGCTGACGAGAAGTTCAATCAGTTCATCATCAACCGTACGCCGGCTGGGCGCTGGGGCAAGCCTGAGGAAATTGCGGCCACCGCACTGTTCTTTGCCTCAAAAGGCGCTGATTTCATTACCGGTCAGGTGCTGGCAGTCGACGGCGGTATTTTGTCCTCGCTGTAACTCCTGTTTTTACCCCCTGTTTTTGTCATTTTCAGGGCAGACTCTTGAGCCTGCCCTTAGGACACTTTTTGAAGGTGAAAAACCATGACTGAATTAGCAAAAATTGTGATCACCGATAACGATCATGCTGATATTAATGATGAAATTGAGATTTTCAAAGCAGCAGGCCTTGAGTTTCGCTTTTATCAGTGCAAGACCGAAGAGGACTTGATTGCCAATTGTAAGGGCGCGGTTGCCTGCCTCAATCAGTACGCCCCTTTCACGGAAAAAGTATTTGCCGCCCTGCCGGATCTCAAGATGATCGTTCGCTACGGCGTCGGCGTCGACAATATTGACGTAGCTGCCGCCACCCGCCACGGTGTGGCTGTGTGCAACGTCCCGGATTACGGCACCTTTGAAGTAGCTGACCAAGCTTTAGCTTTAATGATGGAAGTCATTCGCAAGCCGGGACTTGCCTGGCAAGACGTTAAGAAAGGCAATTGGGACTATACCAAGTTCACTCCGATTCGCCGCATTTCCAGCATGACGGTAGGCATCATTGGCTTAGGTCGCATCGGTATCGCATTTGCCAAACGCGTCCACGCCTTGGGCTGTGAGGTCGTGGGCTACGACGTCTATACTAAACATGTTAAAGAAGATCCTGAACTTTCCTTTATTAAGACCGCATCCTTAGATGAAGTCTTAGAGCAAGCTGACTTAATTTCCCTGCATTGCGGTCTTAATGCTGACAATGCTGGCATGATGAACCAAAGCACCTTTGCCAAGATGAAGGACGGCGCCATTTTGATCAATGTCGCCCGCGGTGGTCTCATCAATGAGGCGGATTTAGCCTCCGCCTTAAACTCCGGCAAATTAGGCGGAGCCGGCATTGATGTGACCTGCAAAGAGCCGCTTGAAGCCAGCAGTCCGCTGCGTAGCGCCAAGAACATAGTGATCACCCCCCATATGGCCTGGTATTCGGTCGAAGCCGCCCATGACCTTAACCGCAAATGCGCTGAGGAAGCGGTGCGTTGCATGCGTGGCGAAAAACTGCGCTGCCAGCTCAATAAGTTTTAACTGAAAACCGCGAAATTAGGGTGAGACTAATAAGTCAAATTTTAAGGATTTCATAAAATTAACAATTTGAAATACAATCAAATTGATTTTATGTTTCCTAATAGAAAGCCCCTATTGGTCACCCTCTAGTTCATTCCTTATATTATTTGATCCTCTCATTAAAGCGGCCGCCATGGCCGCTTTTTCCACTAGCCAATCCTCAACTAAACTTTTGCCGTCACATCGCAAGGTGCGTAAGGCAAAAATCTTAAATCGCCAACGTCCCATCTAATGCTTTCCATCAAGGCAATTTCTCTCAAGCTACGCAACGCCACACCGCCAAAGCCGCCGCCTTACCCCACATGCAATAAGAGGGCTTTAAGTTGGATTGGGGCTGATTTAAGCGAACTTGGGGCTGTCAGTAAGCAAGAAGAATTTTGCGCAAGCAGGTTGCGTTAGCTTGCTAACTAAAGACGCGCCGGCAAGGCCGGCGCAAGGGGAACAATGCTATTTGATTTAGTGTTTATGCAAGTTAGATTTACAGTGACTTTAAGAATGCAGCCACTTCATCATCCTGACAGTGCGGATAGAAGAGCTCAGCGAACTTCGGATCATCAATGGTCTTTTTCACAAAATCGCGATCTAAACCTTTGAGCACCTCAATTAGCGGACGGTGAGTGATCTTCTTCACACCATCTAAGATCTTTTTATTCGACTGCTCAGCCTCGCGTCTTTCCGGAGGATAACCGCCGCCGAACGGAGTGACAAACAGCTTCTCAAAAATGTAGCGCAGATTGATCTCACCGCCCCAGCCGAAATTCTGCGCATAGGGAATCGAGATGGCATTGCCAGCATTTACTTGGGTAAAGAGGTAAGCGTCAACTGGAGTCGCAACATGACCGCACTCAACACCCGGGAAGGCATTGCAGGCAAGGCATGCGCCTTCGCCGGTACCGCAGCCGGTAACCACAAAGTCAGCAGCCTTAGTACACAGCACGATGGAGGCCAAGAGACCATTCATCACGTAAGTCAAGCAACGCTTGTCTTCGGCAGTGTACATGCCGTAATTGATAACTTCATGACCGTGCTTCTCGGCAACAGCCTTAAGTTCAGAATAAATCAGCGCATTCTTAGGTGCCTGGGAGTTTTCTAAAATCAGAGCAATTTTCATTTGCTTGTCCCTATTACTATACGAGTTCCACTTAATGTAGTATGACAGCAATTCGCGTTTTACACAAACGTTTGAGAAAAATTTAATTTAATTTTGTCGTTATGATCACGTTTTAAAAAAACAGCTTCTCTTTATTTTTTGGTGCGTTTATTATTTTTAAACTTATATTTCAAATATATAAATCAAATTTTCACCTTATTTACTCAGCCCGCGATCTCCGCTGCACTGCGGCAAAACTGCAGTTTAAACTTAAGCAAAGCTTTGCGTATATTTAAGCGAATTTCCGAAACCAAGGTCCAAACAAAAAACATCTACCACATCTTTTTATCAAAAAAGATCAGCGGCTGTAGGCACTTTTTTAATCCGGCGTTTTCTGCTGCTCAATATATTGTCGGATAATAGATATCGGAGCACCTTCGCAGGATGAAGCAAAATAAGATGAAGACCATAACGCCTTGCCCCAAAGCTGCGATTTGACGGATGGATAATTTCT
>CALXOV010000028.1 GCA_944390105.1 uncultured Succinivibrionaceae bacterium | reverse complement strand
GCTTCATTGGTCATGTAGTCAAAAATAGTATAAACCTTAGTTACTCCTTCAGTAGCCGCCGTCAAATTGACAGCGCGCTTGGCTTCATCAGGATTGACAAAACCCATTAAAAACACCTGACTGTTTTCGGTAACGACCTTAAAGCGTCCTGAATTAATACCCTTACCAAACAGCAGCTTACCGCGCAATTTAGATGTAATGTACGCGTCAGAAGCCTGAACGCTAGCCGAAACCGGCTTTTGATTAGAGACATAGTTGTAGACTTGGCGTACGTAATCCTGCTTTCTAATCTGACTGATACACCAATTTAGATAATCCTGATTGACGGTCTGCCCTGTCAACAATACATTGCCGGACATTGAGTAAATTGATACTTTAAAATCTTCTTTATTGGACAGCAAGGCATTGGAATACAAAATTTCATTGCCTCTCTGTTCAATCGTTTCGTCATAAAGCATGTTATTGATATTACGGCTGTCCGAACTAACTACCGCGCTGGCAGTGCCGGTGGCTGCAGATACTGCGGCCGTCATGCATCCGCTTAAAGTAAACGGCAGGATAGAGGCTGCGGCCAGGAGTGCGAGGTTCTTTCCGTAAGCTTTCATCATTAATCCCTATTCTTATCGCTTAACGTTTGATGCTGATTATAGCGGAAAATGCATTGCCCTAAAAAGAAAAGCCATCTACCGCCAAAGCGAATGGGGTGACGTTCCCACAAGCTAAAGCTTGGTGGGTTTACGCTTGCCGACATCTGTAACTACTCAGCCTTTTAAGGCATAAAGTCCTTGGCTATTCGCTTCAGCTGCTAAAAAGGGCTGTCAGGCCTCGGAAATTATAATCGATGTATTATGGTCAGCGTTGTCCCGGTGATTACAGAAAACACAGTGAAATTCTGCTTGCGATTTACGACTTTTGCTATTAACTCGGTGACACTTGCTGCACGTAATACTGGTGTTTTTAGGCTCAACCTTAACCAGAATTCCGCCGCGGGTTTTAAGTTTGTATGTAAGCATGTAAACGATCATTGCCAAGAAATTCATTGAGGGGGGAGGGATATGGAGTTGAGAGCAATGACAAAGGATCGCTGACGGATTCCGATTAAGATAAAAGCAGATCCTTTGATTAAACAAGGAGTTTGCTATGACTGCCGCTTTAATTTTTCAAGAAAAACCATGCTTCACGTCAGTGTGGATTTGGCTAAATCAGTATTTCAAGTCGTTTATAAAGACAATAAAACCTCCCGTCTTTATAACCGTCAATTAACCCGCAAACATTTCAGACAGTTTCTGATAAAGCACCAGGAGCCTTTATGCATCGGTATGGAGGCATGCGGCTCCGCTCATTTTTGGGGACGTGTATGCGAGAAGCTAGGACATCAGGTGCGCATCATTCCTGCTCAAACAGTAAAGTTCGTCAATAGCAGCAATAAAGACGATCGTAACGATGCTTTTTGTATATGGCAGTCCATGCATCTGCCTGATATCAAGACGGTAAAAATTCGAGATGAAAGCAATCAGCTCTTAATGTCACTGCTAAGGTTGAGAGATTTAATTATCAAGCAGAAAACGCAGCTGCAAAACAATCTTCGCGGCTGTTTATATGAGTTGGGAATAATCTGTAACGGAGGCTGCAGCACTTTAGTAGATGCGGCGCAGCATGCAGCAGCGCAGGCACATGAAGAAAACAAGCAGTGGCCTGAGTTGATTGCAAAGATATGTAATAGCGCAATCGGCCTCATAAAGGGCCAAGCAAAACAACTTCAGACCATTGATAAGTATATATCAGAATACACACAAAAAAATGAGTCTTGCAACAAATTAATGATGATCCCCTATGTCGGACCGATAACGGCAGCTGCTTTATACGCGGTCATGTACCGTCCGGAAATTTTTAAAACTGCCCGGCATTTTGCTGCCTATGCAGGTTTTGCTCCGGCTCATACCGGAACCGGAGGAAAAATTGTCATGGCGGGCATACCTAAAAAGGGAAAGCCAATATTAAAGAGAGTATTGTTCCAAGCTTGTATTGCTTTATACAGCCGCAATCAAAGAGCTAAGCATTTGGACGAAGACACTGAAGATACTTGGCTTAAATGCCTGCAAGGCGTAAACCTATCAAAAAAACCGTATGCGCTATAGCCAATAAAATTTGCCGTATTGCTTGGGCTTTATTGAACAGTGGAGAGCTCTATGCCAATAAAAAATGTACTTTAGGAATAAAGGTTTCTACAAGTAAACAGATACAGACAAGGTATATGCATGACAAGATTAATAATATGAATAAAGATAATCAATATAATCTTTAAACCAAATTAAATTAACATAAGAAATTAAAAGAGTACACATGTATGACGGTATATGATATATAAAAATTGCGCATTGTGACGCAATGATAGGAAGAAAACCGACCGTCAAATCATGAGCATACTGGCTCAGATTGCCGGGCAACATTGCGTTATACGCACAGCCCGAAAACAGGCAGGATATAGAGTTGAAAATTCAACCTAGAAAACACGGTGAAAAACATGTTTTTAATTTCTTACGCACAGAATTTTGCCGTTGATGACGACGTTTTGCCCCCTTGTTTGAATAAAAACGTGGGGGGAGATGTGCGCATCAACGGCAGAATGCACGGAGGATAAAAAAGTAGGAAGCAAATAAGTAAACTTAAACAGGATAATAACTGCACGTATTACATGCTGAAAAGCATGTAACAAAAAATCATGCGTTAAAAAAATCCCCTCGGAAAATTACTATTGAACAGTAATATATTGTTTTATAAGCAATAATCGCTGATTCAGAATATATAGGGATGAGAGTTGACTTATTTGCCTTACTTTTAGTGCTTGATAAAAGAATCAATTCCATATAGGGGGGGGGGTAGCTCAAAACGGAGGAAACAGCGTCGGACTAGTGCAGAAATATGCAGAAACGTAAAAACGAGTTGCAGAGCGACTAATTACCGAAAATACAACCCGCGTTTTATCTACTAGTAAACAGTCTTTAGTTTCTGACCTTATATACTTGTAGTAATTTACTGTTATTAAAGTAATTTTTATTATTGACTTGGCTTATATCTCTCTTTATTCTATTAAAAAATATTATTTACTAGCGAGATGAATATGGGCGTTCTTGAGGCACTACCAGACCGGTTTTACGTAATGCGCAAGAAGGCGCTGGGCTATACCTATTTCATTAAATACGATCGCAATAGTTGGGATGCAAAGACTAAGCGGGCCACCAAGGTCAACTCTGTCATCATTGGAAAGATCATGTCTGGTGACGGCTGCGGTATCATTCGCTTTACCCCAGAGTACGTTCAGACGCATCCTATTCTTAACACCGCGGCTATTGAGCGCCGCTTTTCCCCATCTACTAATAAATGGGAGTTCAAAGAAGTCACCCTTGAGCAAGGACATAAGATTATTACTACCGAGCTGCCACGGGTGCGGGACAAAGTTCTTGCAGTGCGCAGCATCGGCTCCTATTTGTTATATATGCGCCTACTTCATGGTGATCCTTTATTGGCGTCGCTGCAGCACACCTTTCCAGAGCAGTGGGAAAAACTGCTGTCATTAGCCTTTTACTGTATTGATTGTGCCAATGGCTGTATTGCCCTGCAGTATCCGCGTTACAGCGAAGACACTAAACTTCCTTACCAACATTCACTGAGCCCCAAAGTTATCACAACGCTATTTCAAAGTATAAGTGAAGCCCAGGTGCGTAGCTTTTTTGCCGAATATACTGAATCTTTGTACACCTCAGCTGAGCTTGGCCGCCGCCGCTTCTGGGCAATGGACTCTACATCCATCAGTACCTACAGCTCGTTGATAGATGCCGGCTACGGTAAAAACAAACAGGAAGAGAACTTACCACAAATCAACGTTATGATGCTCACCGATCAGAAATCCGGTCGCCCGCTGTTCTACGAGACTTTCGATGGCAGTATCCCTGACGTAAAGAAAGCGGCTTCTACCTTTAACGAATTGCTGCATCTTGGCGCCAAGTCCTTTGTAACAGTGATGGATCGCGGCTTCTACTCTCTGTACAATCTTGACGGCATCGTTAATATGGGGTACCACTTCTTAGTATGCGTTCCCATTGACAAGGTCAAATTGTACAAAGGCGCCATTGTAAAAGCTAATCAGGCCTTTTTAACCGGCGAACGTTACAATAACCGCATTGATCAAAATGTTTTCACCACTGAGCAGATCGTTAAATTTCAACGAGATAATAAAGAGCATGCGTTAAAGCTGTACGTTCATGTATTTTATGATCAGGAGCGCGCAGGGGCAGAAACCAAAGCTATTCAACGTCGCAGAGAGCAGCTCATCAAGCTGCTTAAAGAGCATGTTACTTTAGATGGCGATAATAAAAAATTTGCCGATACCTACCTGATACAAAATAAAGACGGCGGCATTACCTTAAACAATACGGCCTTTCAGCAAGCCTGTGACCAAGCTGGCATCTTTGTTGTGGTTTCCGATGTGGTACATGACGGCCAAACCGCGTTTTTGGCTTA
Source organism: uncultured Succinivibrionaceae bacterium (assembly GCA_944390105.1). GTDB lineage: Bacteria > Pseudomonadota > Gammaproteobacteria > Enterobacterales > Succinivibrionaceae > Avisuccinivibrio. Next base: position 8,230 of record CALXOV010000028.1, on the reverse strand, counting down.
TCGCGATCGCAAGGTGATAGAAGATGGCTTTAGAGATCTAAAGAAAAAATTAAACTGCAGTCGCTTTTTCGTCAGTTCAGATGCAAGCCTGACCGGTAAATGCTTTGTTGAGTTTATTGCCCTTAGCTTATACATGCGTATCAGTGAGGTCATGAGGAAGGCCGCAGCGCGCGATGAACTCTTAGCCCATCATAGTGTGCCTACGTTGCTGGAGGATCTTAAAGGAATTAAAGCCATCTACTTTAATGATGGTTACGTAGATATACCCACACTATCCAAAAAACAAACGGATGCTCTGAAGCTATTTGGCATCAAACAACCGGTCTCAGGGTATAGGGAAGAACAGGCGCTCCCCAACATGATTCGTTACGCGCGCAAACCCCACGGGGACAGCATACATGCATAAAGCGGAGTAAGACTTTGCTTAAAACCAACTACCCAAATCTTGCAGTCTTGGTAAAATCGCCCAGCAAAATTATTTGACTATTTCCTTTGCAGCCTTGTGCAAATCATAGCCATGAGGCTTAGGGGCTTTGCCTCCAATATTTGCAGGGACCGCATCTTTTTCATAATGTGTCATCGGCGGCTTCACCCCAAATAGCTCCAAGGTTTCACGCTGAGCTTTAGACAGTTGGCTTACCACAATCAAATGTTTGCTCTTGATGTGGTACTGGCTGATGCTGTTAAGCTCATCTAAACAGGTGGCGACGCTGTGGTGCGGCAACGCGTCTATCTTGCCTTCCTTCTCGCTGCGTTTGGCGGTGCTAAGCTTAGCTTCCAGCATGGAGTAGATGGAGAGGGCAACAAACTGAATAAAGCTCTTGCCGACTAACGAAGCGTCCGAGCCGGTATGCTCACGGCGTAGCTTCATGCGTACTTTCAACGTCTTGAAGTTCTCTTCAATAATATTGCGGCGAGTAAATGCCCTCAACGCAATGTCCGTGAGCTTAACGCTGTCGGAGAGCACCATAAACACGCCACAGTTATTAGAGGTAGTTTGATAGACTGCCTTATTGATGAGTGGCTCGCCATGCTCATTCACCTGAAAGGTGCCTTTATCGTCATGCAGGAAATTGTCGTTGATGAAATCAGTCATTTCCGGCGTCAGTTCCTTGCGCCCTTTATAGAGCTTAATAGCTTCTTTTATTTGGGTTTTGTAATCATTAGCCTCATCAGCGGCGGCAGCCGGATCGTGAAATACGTGCACCCAGGCAGATACGCCGCCGTCCAGATCTGCCTTTTTTGTGCAGGTGTACATATCAAGCCGACTACTTTCATCGTAGTGCAGATCTGCAGCCATCGCCGCCATAGCGGCATCGGCATATTTCTGAAAAGAACTTGCCTTAAGGTACGGCACGCACATCACGAAGTGGTAGCCGAGCTCAATTATTTTTTGCAGATTCTTTTTGGAGAAAAATCCGCGATCTGCCACTACCACAAAGGAATGCACGCCCAGGCCATACAGCAGCTCGAAGGTTTCAATGCACTCGGTCATGTCGGTGACCGCACCGTTAAATAATTGGAAAAACAGCGGCCTGCCGGTGATCTCATCGGTGATCAGCATGACATTAAGCTGCGGTAACAGCTCTCCCTGCTTATTGTGCCCACAGCAGGCATTCTCTAGTTTGGCGTAGGTGCTGATGGAGGTGGAATCAACGGCCCAAAATCGCTCAGTAGAGATTTTCTTATTCACTGTCAGCAACTTAAGATAGTCTTTGAAGAACGTCATGATGTCCTCATGCTTAATGCGCTGAAATAGCCGGGGCAGGTGATGCGGCTGAAATTCTTTAGCGCTCGGCAGCAACGTATCCTCGGCAAAGCGGCAGAAATGATCAGCTATACCGTCGGGGCAAATTACCAAGTAATAGGCAAAAGACAGAATTTCCCGCCAGTCATCCGGAAAGGTTTGCTCTAAGACGGTGACTAGCGGATCATGAAGCAGCATGCTGTCCAGCACCAAGGTAGCACCGATATGACTGTACTTAATTTCATAAGGATGCTGCAGCTCCTTCTGAGGATCTTTTGGCGTAAACACCAGCCGGTAGTGATTAGGCTCATCGGCCTTAGACTCATCGGATTCCCTAGTAACTACAAATTGCACTAGCTCCGGATGCTGCTCAATAAAGCTGCGATCAAAATCAATGACGCCCTTGCCGGTATTGTTATTGATGCGCCCTACGCGCAGGGTGGTGTTTTTAACTGACTGCTTCGTGCTCTTATCGCCTTTTTCCCTCCACTGTGCGGTGTAGGTCCGGGCATAAGTGTAGTTTCCAGCCCTCACGAATACCAGCGGGGGGAGTTTTGGTTGATCGATCATATCAGTCATGATTACAGCCCGTTTTTCTTCTTGGTAAAATTATTGTACCAAGAGTCACAAATAAAAAACAAGGTCTAAGCGCTAAAAACTGGCTATAAATCAATAAAGGAGGTAATTAAGATGGTATGTTGAGTTAAATTGATTTTACCAAGACTGCAAGATTTGGGTAGAAAATTTGGGTAAAGCACGGTTAAAAAAGGGTGGAATCGTTCGTTTGGTCGGTGATGCAGGATTCGAACCTGCGACCCTCTGGTCCCAAACCAGATGCGCTACCGGACTGCGCTAATCACCGAAAACTTCGCTATTATAAGAAAGCGGGCTATAGCTTGTCAAACGTCAGGCCCGCTGTTCATTGTATTTATTTAGATTAGGCGATCTAAGTCAGCTTGAAAAACGACAAATCGTGTTTTAAGTGCTCAAGCTGCTCATGCAATTTGCCTAAATTTTCGTGCGCTTCACGAGCCTTAGTCGCAACATCCTGAGCAACATGCGTAACCCCCTGCATATTTGATGAAATTTCCGAGGTCGCGGTAGTCTGCTCCTCTGCAGCGGTTGCAATCTGAGTAATCTGCCCATTAACGTCTAGCACGTGCTGGATAATTTCCTGCAGAATTTCCTCAATTTTACTAGCATCTGTAGCTACTGCATCCATATTGGACACGCTTTGATTAATAGATTCAGTCGCTACAGCCGCTTCATTTTGAATATTACCTACCATCTTGGCTATTTCCTGCGTAGATTTAGAGGTACGCGATGCCAATGCGCGGACTTCATCAGCGACCACCGCAAATCCTCGTCCGGCATCACCTGCACGGGCAGCTTCAATGGCGGCATTGAGCGCTAAGAGATTAGTCTGGGCGGCAATTTCTTCAATCGTGTTCACTATAGAGCCAATTTCATTACTCTGCTGAGCTAAGCTTTCAATTTTGCTGGCATTGACTTTGGTATGCTCGCTCTGCTCCTGAATCTGATGCACTGCGCTGCGCACTTTATTCACCCCGTCGGAGGTAATATTCTTGGACTGCTCTGATGAGACGGCTGCACCTTCACAGTTTTTAGCAATTTCCTGCGTAGTAGATACCATCTCATCTGCAGCTGCCGCCACGGTAACAGACTGCCCTTCAGCGTGACCGGTCTGCTCGACAATTTTATCGGTGAGATCCTGTAAAGCAATTAATGAGGTCTGCAGCGCATTAGCCTCAGAAATTACATTGGCAATTGAGCCGTTAAGCGAGTCCTTCATCCGCTTCATGGTACGTTTACTTTCGCCAAATTCGTCTGCGTTGGCTGCATTGATTTCTACGGTAAAGTCTCCTGCAGCAATCGACTTCATGATGGACGCCTGCTCAGCAAGGCTTCGTGCCATATAATTTGACAGCAGCACCGCAGTAAGAACACCAATGATTACAGCTGCTGCGGTAATCACCAAACCGACATAGAGCATGGTCGGATCAGCACCGTCTACCGCCAGCTGTTTGGTAACTTCAATCTGTCCATCAATTAAGTTTCGGTAATAGACAAGGCTTTGCACTGCGGCGGGGAAAACCTGAACTAAAAAGCTGTTAAGAGCATCAGTTTTCCGATTTTCCGCAATTAGTGGCGGGATATTTTCATTATAAATTTTAATGAACTCAGCGACCGAACGCTTAACATTCAGTACATCACGTTTATATTCCTCACTTGAGTCAATATCACCAATCTTATTTTCATTCATTACAGAAGCCGCTTCAGAGATCTGTTTTATCATTGCATTCATCTGAGCTTCATACTCTTGAGTAGAGATGCTTTGGTCCCACGGATTTAAGTAACGAATCGCCAAGATATTAGCATTAAGTAAGGCTGTTTGCGTGTTATTAACGCGGTCATATGAGCGGCTAAGGATGGTATCTATATTATGTGCAGCATCAATACTTTCAATATTAGATTTAACTGAGGTGACAGCAACCAACACGGTCATCAATACAACAAGGCCAAAGCCTAAGAGTAATTTTGTTCTAGTTTTTAGGTTTTCTAAAAATTTCATATAACAATCTCCTATAAAGCCAAGCTCTCAAGAACCTTGTGCTTCATGATGCCGGCACTGCCGACTTAGAGACGAAAGTAATTAATACCTAATTTTTAAGCCTAGCTCCTTGGCAAAACCAAGCTTGCGAAAGATGAGATAAACGCAATAAATGCGTTACACTCCTTTGTATTATCGGACAAATCAACTTAACTTTTGCACTATTGCGGATCCTTCAAGCAAAAATTCTCTAAATTTAGTCAAATGTCACATCCTGCAACAACGCATTTTGACTTTGCTGACGTTTTTCTTATAGCCTTTAGATCTAATTATGTCCGCATATTAATGGAGTAAAACGTGTTTGATTCTCACAAATTGCTCTGCGAAAATGACAAACGTATGAGTGGCAGGTGGTATGACGCCAATTTTGATGCCGGACTAGTGCAGCAGCGTGCGTGCTGTGCTTCGCTGTGCTGGCATTTTAATCAAACTAATCCCAGCGATGACGCTCGTTTACAGGCTCTACGAGAGCAATTACTGCCGCATTGTGCTAATAGTGTCACCATCGTGCCGCCACTACAAGCAGATTACGGAGATAACTGTTTTATTGGCGAGCATACCTTTATCAATCTTGGCGCATATTTTATGGATGGAGCCCCGATCACCATCGGTAGTTGGTGCTTTATCGGACCGCATTGCGGCTTTTACACAGCACGTCATCCTTTACTAGCGCAGGAGCGCAATCAAGGTTTGGAGCGTGCTGAGCCCATCACCTTGGGGAACAATATCTGGGTAGGCGGCAACGTAATCTTCCTGCCCGGAGTAAGCGTCGGTAGCGGCAGCGTCATCGGCGCCGGCAGTGTTGTCACTAAGGATATTCCGCCCAACTGTATAGCCTTTGGAAATCCCTGTAGGGTGCAGCGCACGATTACGCAAGAAGATTCTATTTATTTTAGTAAAGATAAATAGTGACGCTAAGGCTGGATAAATGGCAGCAGTTTTAACTTTAGCAGAATTAGACGAGCTCTATCACGCCCAGCGCGTATACTTTTCTGAAAGTCTGCGCCTGTGCATTCACCGCAGCTTAAGTTGGCTGAAAAAGGCCGCCACATTAAACACCGATCCTGATCTTCAATTTATTACCTCTTGGATTGCTTTCAATGCCCTCTACGGAAGGCAGATGAATCAAAGCACTGACGATAAGCCGCTAGAGCTCCAGGGACGCGAGCGACTCGGGTTTAAGCGCTTTTTAATCAAGCTGTGCGGGCAAGATGATGCGTACATTATCTATGACACACTATGGATAGGATATGCCCAGAGCATTCGCACCCTGCTTAATAATCGCTATACCTATCAAACTTATTGGAATTATCTGCGAGGACAAGTCAGTGCGGATGAACTCGATATTTTATGGCAAGAAAATCAGCGCTTGGTGCATCAGGCTTTGTCTCATCGCAACAGCGGTTTGCTGTCAGGTCTGCTGTTTGATCGCATATACACGCTGCGAAATCAGCTACTACACGGCGCTGCAACCTACCAAAGTCAAGTCAACCGGGCTCAGATCAAAGACAGCTGCCGTATTTTAGGCATGCTCATACCTGCTTTTATCCAGATCATGCTTCACCATTATCACGCCTTTGATGATGGCCTCATGCTCTACCCTGTTATTGACTAATAAGATTATTTCCTCCACACAAGTATCTTTGTCAGAATAAATTACCCTTCGATTCCCCTTTGTCAAGCGCGTCAGCTGTTGCGTGTTGTTATTATAAATTTATATTAATTTTCAAATGATTAAATATTAAGGTTCTACCTCACATCCCAGCATATAATCTATTGACTTTAAACTTCTTAAGAGAGATGATTGCTTATGCAAGGTAAAGCAAGCATTATGATAAATAAAAATAGGAGTTTTCAGATGCCAAGCTTAAAAGGAACCCAGACTGAGAAGAACATTTTAACTGCTTTTGCCGGAGAATCTCAGGCCCGCAATCGTTATACCTACTTCGCCTCAGTAGCTAAGAAGGAAGGCTTTGTCCTTATCTCCGAGATCTTCACGGAAACTGCAAATCAGGAAAAAGAGCACGCTAAGCGCTTATTCAAGTTCTTAGAGGGTGGTGCGGTTGAAATTACCGCTAGCTATCCTGCCGGCGTGATCGGAGATACTGCTGCTAACTTAGAAGCTTCTGCAGCCGGAGAGAACGAAGAGTGGACCGATATGTATCCTTCGTTCGCTAAAGTTGCCCGTGAAGAAGGATTCCCGGAAATTGCAGCGGTAATGGAAAGCATTGCTATTGCTGAGAAACAGCACGAGAAGCAGTACCGCGATCTGTGGAAACACTTAACTGAAGGCACCATGTTCAAGCGCGGTGATACCGTGATTTGGCGTTGCCGTAACTGCGGCTATATCCATGAAGGAAAGGAAGCTCCGAAAGTTTGCCCGGCTTGCAATCATCCTCAGGCCCATTTTGAGGTATTGCGCGACGCTTTCTAATAGTGATTTTATGTTAATTTCTCCCCTGCCACTGTGGCAGGGGTTTTCGTTTCAATGAGCTTTCCGTATCGTTATTCCCGTGTTTAATCCCAAAACTATAGCGGCTATCAGCGTAGTAGCTACTCTGACCTCGCTGATGTGCTTCGCAGCTCCTTCATCTGATGTTGAGCCTGAAATTTATGATGAAACAGACCTCTTGGACACCACCCCAACGACATTTAGTCACCCCGGCTGCCCATATCAGGTAATTTTTAAGAAGCCATCCGCATTGCATGAAAGCGTGATCGCGTCAGATACGCGTCTTATCATCAGCTATATTGGTCTAAAGAATCGTCTGCAAGCCAGCGTTAGCCTGCTGTTTGATCCAGAGCTGCAAGCTACCTTCAGTAATTATGATGAGTTTCGTCAGCTAATTCTCTATCCTTTCAACGATAAGGAGCAGCAGCTCTACGGTGAATATACCATCCTGCAAGAACAAAGTGATGAAAAGCGCATGGAGCTGACGTTACGTGGCTTTTTAAAGAAAGCAGCCGACAGCTATCTACCTGCTATGTACAACTTTATGCTAGAGCGCGATGTAAGCAATGGAACAGTAGCGGCTCGCGCTGTATGTCAGATTTTAGGCACCCAAGAGCAACAACAGGAAAGCGCAGCGCTGTTTAATAAAGTAGAGCCGTTGTGCTCACAGTTTATCGACAGCTTGCGCTTAGAAAAGGTAATAAAAGAATAAATAATTGCCAAGTGCTGCATAGCAGCCGGCCAGCACATCATCAAGCATGATGCCAAAACCTCCAGCAACACGTTTATCAGCAAATCCTACCGGGAACGGTTTTAAAATATCAAAGAAACGAAACAGCACAAACGTGCTAAACGTCCCATACAGAGCCATGCCAGCAGGTACGGTTAAAGCAGCAAGAAACATGCCGGCAAATTCATCAATTACGATGGCACCATGATCATGTTCACCCATCGCTTTTTCCGCTTGCGTACAAGCAAACGTGCCACCGATGAATGTAATTATAAAGAGCAGAGCTAACGCAAGATACTGTTCATAGGCCAACAAAATAAAGCAGGGAATAGCCGCTGCCAGTGATCCAAACGTGCCTGGGGCTTTAGGAGCCAAACCTGAACCAAAACCTAAAGCTATTAAATGCCATGGATTACGCAAATTTAGCTTTTTCAGTATACTGCGATCGGACATGCTTTTTCCTTTTAGAAACACAAAAAGCACCTTGCGGTGCTTTATTGTGTGCGCAGATGCTGCGCTTTGTTTTAAGGTGATGCCTAGTGATTCCCTACTCTCGCACCGTCGTACGCGGCACTACCATCGGCATCTCTGCATTTCACTTCTGTGTTCGGCATGGTTACAGGTGGTTCTGCAGTATTAGCTTCACCAGGCAAATTCGGTTCCAACTTA
>CALXOV010000027.1 GCA_944390105.1 uncultured Succinivibrionaceae bacterium | reverse complement strand
TCTCGCGATCCATCAGCGTCACGTCAGTTACCTGACTTTTTATACAAACCGGACGCTTATCGTCAAAGATCGCATTGAGCAAATCAATAAGAAAACCTTTGTGTTCTTCTTTATTTAGCAAATACTTCACAAAGGCATCGTTAAAACGATTAAATGGCTTGTCCTGCAGCGATACATCATCATGGTTTGGCATTGCACAATCTCCTAAATCACTGCATCTAGCATCCTGCATTTTGCAAAGCCTTACCTCCGCAAACATCACAAAATTAGATTTTTCGGCGAAAAACAGCACCGCTGCACGACGGAGCTTGCTTCAGTATAGAGTTTAATCCCAGCTACTGATGACCACCATAATTTTATCTGCCTATGTTGACTTGATGAACTACCCGAAGCTCACACATGTGGAATTTCGCGGCTTTCAATATTACCTATAAGAAGATCCTCTAAAAAACGCGCAGGATCCTCCCTGTTTTAGGGAGTAAAACCAGCCCTTCAAAAGGTTTGGGCCCTACTTTTATCTGAGGCAGATTGTAACTAACGCCGCGTAATTGGGGGGTGACTAATAAGTCAAATTTTAAGGGTTACATCAAATTAACAATTTGAAATATAATCAAATTGATTTTATGTTTTCTAATAGAAAGACCCTATTGGTCACCCTCATCGTGCGCCCAGATTTTTCAAAAGCTGGGGAATGATTGCTCATATCATTCCCCGAATAGGAACTTTACTTACGGCGCCAAGTAGTACCTTGCGGTCCGTCCTCAAGTACAATGCCCAGCGCTGTGAGCTTATCACGTGCCGCATCAGCCCTTGCAAAATCACGCGCCGCACGCGCCTGACGGCGCTCTTCGATTAAAGCTTCAATCTGCATGGTGTCGGCATCGCCGCTTTCATCACTTACCGCCGATCCTTTAAGATAAGCCTCCGGCTCCTGATAGAGAATACCGAGGACTCCCCCTAAAGCACGCAGCCGTGCTGCCAGTTCATTTTTCTCTCCCCCTTCAGCCTTATTGACCGCCTTGGCTAAATCAAAGAGCACCGCTAAAGCACCTGGCGTATTGAAGTCATCATCCATTAAAGCTGTAAAACGCTCCTCGTACTCACCCGTAGCCGGTACCTTCGCTGCAGCCGTGGTACCGCGCAGCGCAGTATAAAGCCGGCTTAAGGCGGCCTTAGCCTTATCTAAATTCTCGGTGGAATAATTAAGCGCTGAGCGATACTGTCCTGACAGCAGGAAGAAGCGCACCGTTTCTGCATCATAATGCTGCAGCACGTCGCGGATGGTGAAGAAATTATTGAGCGATTTGCTCATTTTCTCCTCATTGATCATCACCATGCCCGAATGCATCCAATAATTGACGTAATTGGTGTGAAAAGCACAACAAGACTGGGCAATCTCATTTTCATGATGCGGGAAAATCAGATCCGAGCCGCCACCGTGAATATCGAAGCTCGCCCCTAAATACTTGTGATTCATAGCCGAGCATTCAATATGCCACCCAGGGCGTCCTAACCCCCACGGCGATTCCCAAGCCGGCTCTCCGGGCTTGGACATTTTCCACAGCACAAAATCAAACGGGCTGCGCTTGCTCTGCTCTACAGCGACGCGAGCGCCAGCATTAAGCTCGTCAAGCTTCTGCCCCGAAAGTGCTCCATACTGCGGGAAAGTGGCGAGTGAAAACATCACATCACCGTTGCTGCCGACGTAGGCATGGCCATTGTCAATTAAGCGCTGGCACAGCGCAATAATTTCGTCGATATTATCCGTCGCCTTCGGCTCTTCGTCAGGCGGCAGAATATTGAGCAGTGTAAAATCCTGATGCATCTTGTCAATAAATTCAGCTGCCAGCGCCGCGGCACTGACTCCGCGCTCATTGGCGCGCTTAATGATCTTGTCATCAATATCGGTAATATTGCGCACGTAGCGTACCTTAAAGCCGCGGTAGCGCAGATAGCGCACAATCACATCAAAATTCACAAAAGTACGGGCATGGCCGATGTGACAGTAGTCATACACGGTCACACCGCAGACATACATTCCGATGTGCCCCGCAACAAGGGGTTTAAATTCCTGCTTTTGATGTTTGAGCGTGTTGTAAATCTGCAGCATCAGTCACTCTCTTGCGCCGACAATTGGCGTTTATACAGCTAATTAATATAAAATACAGTATTTAATGAAACGTTCATTGTAAACCATCAGGATCGCATTATGATAGTTCTTGAGACCAATCTTGGTAATATCGAAATTGAGCTTAACTTCGATAAGGCTCCTAAAACTGCTGCCAACTTCGAGCAGTACGTCAATGACGGACATTACGACGGTACTATTTTCCACCGCGTCATCAAAGGCTTCATGATCCAAGGCGGCGGTTTTACCCCTGAGATGGCGCAGAAGCCGACCCGCGAGCCGATTGAAAATGAAGCCAACAACGGCCTGAAAAATGAGCCGGGCACCATTGCGATGGCGCGTACTAGCGATCCGCACTCAGCGACCGCTCAGTTCTTCATTAACACGGTTAATAATGATTTCTTAAACTTCCGCAGCAAAGATGAAATCGGCTGGGGTTACTGCGTATTTGGCAAAGTAGTATCCGGCATGGATGTGGTACAGAAAATTGAGAGCTTAAAGACCGGCTCCCTGCCGCCTTTCAGCGATGTGCCGCTTGAGCAGGCGGTGATCACCCGCGCCTACGTTAAGGAAGCCTAAGAAACGCCCAGCCTTAAGCTCTGCAGCCGCTCCTAAAAAGGCGGCTGCGTCCTAACATCGCTTCCCCTTCCTCTACGGACATTATCCATGGCCTTCTACATTACCGCAGATCTGCACTTATCCCCCGCCGTTCCAGAGCTTACTGCTGCCTTCATGACCTTCATGCAGAGAATGAAAAGCGGCGATAAAGTGATTATTGCAGGTGATCTCTTTGACTTTTTTGTCGGCATTGATAAGCAAGATTCAAGTCAAGCTGCTGTCAAACAGGCGATAGCATTGGCACGCCAGCAGGGCGTTAGCGTGCTGTTCATGCAAGGCAATCGCGATTTTCTTTTGCGCGCAAAGGAAGCAGCATATTTTGGGATGGAGCTATTGCCGGATTATCACATTATTAAAGCTCCCTATGGCGATGTGCTGATTGTACATGGCGATGTGCTGTGCACCAATGATATTAAATATCAGCGCTTTCGTCGCCGCTGCCGCAACCCATTGTTTCAACATCTCTTTTTATTGCTACCATTGTCCACGCGGCGTAAGATTGCCGCTAAAATCCGCCTTAAAAGCAAAAATGCGGCATATAAACGGCTTAACAGCAAGATTTACGGTCCGGTGCCGCAGACCATTGAAAAACTGCTTAATAACTTTAAGTGCAGCAATTTAATTCATGGTCATCTGCACATTTATCATCGCTATTTCGGCGAGACCCCAAGTGAAAAATCACGTTTGAGCCTCGGTTATTGGGGATCGGCCTTCAGCTACGTGCGCATGGACGGCAACGGCCTAGCTCATGTGCAGAAGCCGCTGTCCATCCTGCTCAATTAATATTAATGCGCGTCAGCCCAGTTGTCCGCAATGCCGATGCCAACTTCAAGCGGCACGGATAAAGTCGCGGCATGCTCCATCAGATCTTTGATGGCCGCTGCGGCTTCTTCGACAAAATCTTCCTGCACCTCAAAGACTAACTCGTCATGCACCTGCAACGTCAGGCGAATGCGCTCTGGCGGCAAGGTCTTAATCCAGGCATCAATTTTCAGCATAGCCTCCCGGATGATCTCAGCCGCGGAGGCCTGCATCGGAGCATTAATGGCTGCACGCTCGGCGCTAGCCTGCTGCCTGACGTCGGCGCTGTTAATCGCCGCAAAACTAATGCGATGTCCCATCAGAGAGGTCACGTATTCATCGGCATGCGCCTGCTGCTTAACAGCTTCCATATACTGCAGCACCTGCGGATAACGCATGAAATAGCGTTTGACGTAATCGGCAGCCTCGGCATGCTTCATACCGGTCTGGCGCGACAGTCCATGCGCGGTCATGCCATACATCAAACCAAAATTAGTAGCTTTAGCATGCGATCGCTCAGCCGGGGTAACGTCGGCGATGTCTTTACCCAACACTTCAGCTGCCGTCGAGCGGTGAATATCCTGATGCTTTAAAAAAGCCGAAATAAGATTGGGCACCTTTGCAATATGGGCAATTAAGCGTAGCTCAATCTGTGAATAATCCGCCGACAGAATTTTATAACCCGGAGGAGCACAGAAAGCCTTACGCACTAAACGTCCCTCGGGGGTTCGCGCCGGAATATTCTGCAGATTGGGGTCAGAGGATGACAGCCTAAAAGTCACCGTGCCACTTTGATTAAATGAGGTATAAATCCGTCCATCGGGAAGAATAAGCCCCGGCAGCTTTTCGGTATAAGTGGTAATAAGCTTAGACAAGGCCCGATAGCGCAGCACTAAATTGGCAATATCGTAATGCGGGGCAATTTCCTGCAAGACTTCCTCATTTGTAGAAAAGGAAAAAACTCCGCCTTTACTTTTAGCTTTTTTAGGATACGGAATACCTAAGGATACAAACAGCACTTGGCCCAGTTGTTTGGGCGATGCAATATTAAAGCGCTGACCGGCGGCCGTGAAGATATCGGTCTGCACCTGAGACAGCTCGGCACGTAGCTGCCGATTCTGCCCGGCCAACACCTGCGCACTGACATAGGCGCCATTGCACTCCATATGATAGAGCACCTGCAAAAGCGGCATTTCCTGCGCAAAAAATAAGTCATTTAGCGGCGGAATATCCTGCAGCTTTTTGAGTAGCACTTTGCATAAACGCAGACTAATCGCAGCATCCTCGCCAGAATAAGCTGCCGCCTTCTGTAGCTCTACTGCGGCAAAGGAGGAGTTTTTCTTGCCGCCGGTAACTTCCTCAAAGGTAATGGTCTGATAGTTTAAGTATTTGGCTGCAAGCTTATCTAGCGACAGACGCTGCACGGAATCAAGTAAATGCGCTGCCAGCATGCTGTCGGCATAGACGCCATTAACTTCAAGTCCAGCCGCAAAATGCAGCACCAGGAGATCAAATTTAAGGTTATGCCCGTATTTTTTAATGTTAGGGTCAGCTAGGATTGGGCCCAAAGCCGCCGCCACCGCTGCGGGGTCTAACTGCAGCGGACAACCTAAATACTCATGGCGCAGCGGAATGTAATAAGCTGCATGCTCATCCACTGCCAGTGAAATACCAACTAAGCGACAGCTCTGCGCCTGCAGACTGTCTGTCTCGGTATCTAAAGCAAATCCTCCGGCAGCCTTGAGCTTGTCACACACTGTGTTCAGCTCTTCTAACGTGGTGACGAGCTTACATTCAAGCCCGGCGCTGCTTAAAGTCTCCAACAGCTTATCGCCGACATCAAGGCTGGCAGCAGCCGCTGCCGACGTGTTCTCGGCCATTTCTAGCGACCCCGGAGAGCTTAAAGTAAATTCCTCAAGCTCCGAACGGTCTTCTGCTGCCTTGTTTTCGCCTTTAACTTGGCTCAATAACTCTGCAGCAGCACTCTTCGTAGAAACCGCTTGCTCACCTGTAGCAGCTGCCGCCAGCGCCGCCTCTTCCTCCGCGTACAAACGCTTGAACTCCAGCTTGCGATACAGCTCCAAAAGCGCATGATGATCAGGCTTAGGCGGCGTAATAGCATTAAGCGGCAGCGGCAGCGGTACATCAGTACGGATAGTGGCTAAATCGTAGGACAGCTTGATCATCGGCAATTCGGCAAAAAAACGTTTGGCAAAGGTCTTAGCTCCACGGAAGGTCAAGGAGGCAACCATATTGCTGTGCGCTTCAATCGCGGCAATGCCGCCGATGCCATTTAACACGCTAACGGCAGTCACATCGCCGACCTTACTCATACCGGGGATATTGTCTGAACTATCTCCCTTTAAAGCCAAAAGATCAATGATAAGCTCCGGGGGCACACCGTATTTAACTATCACCCCCTGCCGATCGTAGACTTTTTCATTCATGCTGTCATACAGCGTGATTTTATCTGAGACCAACTGCGCTAAATCTTTATCGCCGGTGCAGATCACTACATTGCGCCCAAGGTTCTCGGCAGCTTTGGCATACGAGCCTAACACGTCATCCGCTTCTACCCCCGGCACCACAATTAAAGCGCAGCCCATCGCTTTAACGATAGCCTGCACATTCTCCACCTGTGGCACTAAATCCTCCGGCATATGCGGACGATTGGCTTTGTATTCAGGATACAATTCGTGACGAAAGCTCTTACCGCGCGCATCAAACACCACAGCCAGCGGCATGCCTGCATATTTAACCTGCAACTTACGCAGCATAGTGGTCATGATGAGAGTAGCGCCAGTCGGAATGCCGCTTGAGGTGGCAAAGCCTGTTTTAGCCGCATAATAGGCTCGGTATAAAAAAGATGATCCGTCAACTAAGATTAAAGCAGACTGCGCCATGGCTATATCCTGAAAAATTAAGACTAAAGACTTTACGCTGCGCGCGGGGCGCTGCTGTCTATTGTACGCAAACTACAGGATTTTTCCTGCAATGTGCACTAAACCCGCGATTTTCCAGTACAATGCGTGCCCTGAGGCGGAGATCTGCTACATGCAGCTAAAGCCCATGTTTACAATTTATTTAGGAATTTTCCAATGAGTCTACAGCAACCTCTTAAAAAACTGTTCTGCCTGCACGTATTTATTATTGTGCTGAGCAATTATGCCGTCCAAATTCCAGTCACCGTAGCCGGCATTGACACCACGTGGGGTACTTTTACCTATCCCTTTATCTTTTTGACCACCGATCTAACGGTACGCCTTTACGGCGCGCATAGCGCACGCCGCGTGATCTTTGCCGCGATGATCCCTGCACTCATCATCTCTTACATCGTAGGTACGATTTTCGCCTTTGGGCAATATCAAGGGCTGAGTGCTCTGAGTACTTTCTCTATCTTTGTGTTCCGCATTGCCGCCGCTTCATTCAGCGCCTACGTGGTAGGACAGATTGCCGATATCTTAGTGTTCCAGCGGTTGCGCCGCATGCGCCAATGGTGGCCGGCTCCCGCAGCCTCGTCGATTGCCGGTAATGCCCTTGATACCTACGTCTTCTACGGCATTGCCTTCTGGCAAACCACCGATGCGTACATGGCCGCTAATTGGATCCCGTTGGGCATCGTTGATTACTGCGTTAAGGTTATCGCCAGCTTGGCACTCTTTGTGCCGCTGTACGGCATCATCTTAAATGCTCTTGCCCGCTTTGTCTTCAAGCGCCCCTTAAGCGGTATTAATGCCTAAACTGGCATTTGAGTAAAAATCGCAGGTAGCACCCAGCACGCTGCCTGCATGATATGATGGGGCAACTTTCTTAGTGAGTGAGGAACAATCATGAGCGTACTGCATATCACTGATGATGACTATGACAATGAAGTTATTAAGAGCACCAAGCCGGTGCTAGTAGACTTCTGGGCCCCGTGGTGCGGCCCGTGCAAGATGGTCGGTCCCATCCTTGAAGAACTGGCGGTGGAAATGGAGCAGATTAAGATCTGCAAGATTGACATTGACCAGAACTCCGCGTGGGCCAGCAAGCTTGGAGTGATGTCTATCCCCACCCTGCTGCTCTACAAAGACGGCGAAGTAATTGCCAAGCAAGTGGGTGCGCTACCCAAGGAAGAGCTCAAATCGTTCCTTAAGGCTCACCTCTAAAGCTTTGCCCCAAACCATTGCACAAAGCCGCCGCCATGGCGGCTTAACTTTTTTCTCAGCACAGTTTTTCTTTCTATCCCCTGCTTTTTGCTACACTAACGGCCGAACAGTACACGGCTGTGTGTATCTTTCCATCTTCCAGGACTATTTTTAATAAAGGAATAGCCGAATTGTTTCGGCTTTAACAATATGGCTCTTAATATTCTGCTTCTGTGCGGCGGCGATGGCGCCGAACATGAGATTTCGCTGATTTCGGCAGATTTTGTGCGCACCTGCCTGCAGCGCAACCCGAATTTCAACATAATATATGCCTGCCTGCATGACGGCGCCCTACAGCTTGATGACGGCGGCATAGCCAGCTTAAGCCACGGCGGAATGCTGACTACCGATAAAGGAGCATCTTATAAAATTGACTGCGCCGTACCGTGCCTGCATGGCACCCCCGGCGAAACCGGCGATATTCAGTCCTACTTTAAGCTCCTACAACTGCCATACATCGGCTGCGGCCCAGAGGCCAGTCAGCGCTGCTTTGATAAGGTTACTACTAAACTCTATCTGTCGGCCTTAGGCATACCTAACAGCCCGTTTATTTGGCTTGACAACTTTAACGAGCATGGCCGCAAGGCGGCAGCGGCTTTCTTTAAAGTGCATCAAGATGTGTACGTCAAAGCCGCGGCGCAGGGCTCATCGGTAGGCTGCTACCATGTGACGCAACTTGAAGATTTAGCAGACAGCATTGCTGAAGCCTTCGGCTACTCCGACGCCGTACTTCTTGAAAAGAACATCGTTCATCGCGAGCTTGAAGTAGCTGCCTATGAGCGTGACGATGGGCTGGTCATTACCAACCCCGGTGAAATTATCATGCCGCAGAATATGTTCTATACCTACGAAGAAAAATACTCCAAAGACTCAGGAACCGTCACTACGGTAGAGCCAGAAGGGTTAACTGAGACGCAAGTCCGCCAGATCATACTGCTGGCTGAACAGGCCTTTAAAGCCTTAAAGCTGCGTGATTTATCGCGCATTGATTTCTTTTTAAGCGACAGCGGAGAAATCTTAATTAATGAGATTAATACCTTCCCGGGAATGACGCCCATCTCCATGTTCCCCAAGCTTTTAGCCCATCATGGGGACAATATGACCGACTTTTTATCCGGCTGCATTCAGCGCGCCATCGCACGCGCAAAGCGTGGCGTCTACTAAAGTCGCAATGACTGCCGTTAAAGTTAAGCCTGAGCACGCTTAATTACTGCTAACGTAGCAGTTGAATTTGCAAACGGCGCCAAAACTGCGCCGTTTTTGCTACCAAATAATGATGCCAAAGGCAAAGCCCAGCACTGCGCCTGCGGCAGCGCGTAGCTTACTCTCCTTAAGCTGCCGTTTGCTGAGCCTTGTCCCGGATTACGAGCGTTTCATCGCCTCAAAGAACTCTTCATTGGTCTTGGTCATTGAGAGCTTATCAATTAGGAACTCCATAGCTTCAATTTCGCCCATCGGATGAACGAACTTACGCAGGATCCACATTTTCTGCAGTTCATCGGGAGTAGTCAGTAGCTCTTCACGGCGTGTACCGGAGCGCGTCACATCAATGGCCGGATAGACGCGCTTTTCAGCAATCTTACGCGACAGATGTAGCTCCATATTGCCGGTACCTTTGAATTCCTCATAGATGACTTCATCCATCTTCGAACCGGTATCTATCAACGCCGTTGCAATAATCGTCAATGAACCACCTTCTTCAACATTGCGCGCCGCACCAAATAAGCGCTTGGGGCGCTGCAGGGCATTGGAGTCCACACCGCCAGTGAGCACTTTACCGGAGGCCGGAACCACGGTATTGTAGGCGCGCGCTAAACGAGTAATCGAGTCCATTAAGATCACCACGTCACGCTTGTGCTCAACCAAGCGTTTAGCCTTTTCAATCACCATCTCCGCTACCTGCACGTGACGCGCCGCGGGTTCATCAAAGGTTGAAGCGACCACTTCACCCTTTACATTGCGCTGCATTTCCGTCACTTCTTCAGGACGTTCATCAATAAGCAACACAATCAGCACACATTCAGGGTAATTGGCGGAAATAGAGTGGGCAACATTCTGCAGGAGCATGGTTTTACCGGCTTTAGGCGGGGCAACAATCAGACCGCGCTGACCTTTCCCGATAGGAGCCGTTAAATCAATCACGCGAGCGGTGAGGTCTTCTTTAGAGCCGTTACCTAACTCCAAGCGCATGCGCGAATTAGCAAATAACGGAGTTAAGTTCTCAAATAAAATCTTGTTGCGCGCATTTTCTGGCTTATCGAAGTTAATGCTGTCAACTTTAAGTAGCGCAAAATAGCGTTCACCTTCTTTGGGTGGTCTTATTTTCCCTGAAATTGAATCACCGGTACGCAATGAAAAGCGGCGGACTTGGCTTGGGGAGACATAAATATCATCGGGACCTGCTAGATAGGAACTATCCGCGCTTCTTAAAAAACCGAAGCCGTCAGGCAGAATTTCAATCACACCTTCGCCGAAAATATCCTCACCTTGACGAGCACACTGCTTGAGCAGATTGAAGATGATTTCTTTCTTACCCATGCGGGCGCTATTTTCAATCCCAGCCTGTTCACACATCTCCACAAGCTGAGCTACCGGGGTGTTCTTAAGTTGATTAAGATTCATAATGTTAATAAGTATTGGGCTGCTTTAGAGCACAGCCATTTCTATTAATGAAATGCGGGCAAACCAGAATCTGCGTTGCGGCACATAAACAGGAAATCGACAGCAGAACTGCTGTCGGCGCACATCATATCACAGATGCAAAGGTCTGTTGCGTAAAAATGCGTAAATCCGCGCTGATAGCCGCCCTAGATGCGGCATAAAAAACGCCGCCCAAAGCGAGCAGCGTCTTGAATGGTAGTCTAAACGTCCTTTTCTACCTGACCGAACTCTAAGTCGACCGGAGTGGCACGTCCGAAAATGGCAATTGACACAGTAAGACGATTCTTTTCGTAATCGACCTTTTCCACCGTACCCACGAAGTCCTTGAAAGCACCGTCGATCGCTCGCACCATTTCGCCGACCTCGAACATGGTCTTGGGGCGAGGGCTTTCCTCGCTTTCCTTCAGGCGGGCTAAAATCTTATTGGCCTCAGCCTCGGTAATCGGCAAAGGCTTATCAGGCGTACCGCCGATGAAGCCTAACACGCGATCTGTATGTTTAACGAGCTGCCACGTCTCGTCCGTCATGCGCATCTGCACCAGCACATAGCCAGGGAAGAATTTGCGCTCACTTTCGCGCTTTTTGCCGTCCTTAATTTCTTTGACCTTTTCTTTTGGCACTAAGATCTCACCGAAGTCATGCTCCATCTGATGGATCTTAACGCGCTCACGCAAGGTCTGCGCCACGCGCTGCTCAAAGCCGGAAAAAGCCTGGATCACGTACCAGCGCATGGGCTTTTCTTTAGGCGCTTGGCTAGCTTGCGTGCCCTCAGCCGGAATAACTTCTGCAACCGCATCAGCTTCCGCAGCCTGCGGGGCAACCGGAGCTTGGAGGCTTTCCTCTGCCTGCACATCCTCTAGCTGCGGGGCCTGCGCCTCAGGGGCGGCAGTTAAATCTAATTCATCTTCGGCAGTCATGGCTCAACCCTTTCTTTATAAAGTGATATAACGCACGAGCTGCAGGAACACAACGTCGCACAGATACAGGAATAAGCTGACCACGCACACCGCAATAAACACGATGAAGGTTGTCTGCACCGCTTCCTGGCGGGTAGGCCATACGACTTTGCGCAGCTCCACATAAGACTCGCGCCCGAAATTGAGCAGGCTGCGGCCCTTAACAGTAAATAATGTAACGCCTAAACCAATAATAATAACCGCAATAACTATTGCGACGCGGATGAAGCGATCAAAGGAGGATTCGTCAATCACTACATGCTGGGTATAGTACCAATTACCGACAATCGCGCCGGCCACCAGTACTACGGCGACAAGCCACAGCAGAGCATTGAGGGCGGGATTAACAGCGGTGGCTTCCGGGGCTTTTGCTTTAGCGCCTTTGGCCGGAACACTCTTGGCGGCCGCTTTAGCCGACTTGAGCTCAACCTTGCTCTTCTGCACGGGCTGTGCTTTATTTGTTTTATTTTCGCTCATCAACTACTGCGCTGCACTCGCTAGGGCAGCGTCTCCTCATCCGGCTCAGCACTTGCTGAGATAAAAACCAAGATTAATATGCGTCAAATCCGCAGCAAGAGCAAGCCCTCACTGCGGATTGTCAAGGAGGGCATCAGCGCCCTCCTTTTAATGAGCGCAGTTCCAATTACTCAATGATCTTGGAGACCACGCCGGCACCCACAGTGTGGCCGCCTTCACGAATAGCGAAACGCTCGCCTTCGGCCATAGCCACCGGGTGAATCAGGGTGACGATCATCTTGGTGTTGTCACCC
>CALXOV010000026.1 GCA_944390105.1 uncultured Succinivibrionaceae bacterium | reverse complement strand
TGAGGCAAAATAGCGTCGATTTTGGAGAGAAAAAGACTAATTAAGTTCCAAAACCTAAAAATTTACCAGTCGGATACTAAATAGTATACTCAATGGCGGCTGGGCAAAAATTGAGGGCTATCTGCCCCCAAGAACCATAACTATTTTTCATAAACCGGGGGTAACCCTAATAGCCACCCCCTGCCGCTTTCATCCCTACGCTAAAAGCATAGGGAATTTCACGGCATTTAGTTATAGTCATGGCACAACCTCTCCTGCATAAAAAAACCCAATCGGCTGCATTATAGTCGATCGGGTCACTTATCCCCGCACTTACGAGGAAGTGGAGTTTAGCATCATGCTGTAATACGCAACTTGGGCTTTAGTTTGCATCGTACCATGCATTACTTTTCCACTAATTTAGCCATACTGCCTGAATAGCGTTCGCCAATAAGCTTGATATCATCAACAGCTTTTTGGAAATCATCCCATTGACCCAAAGTTAAATTAACCTCTGTCGCGCTGAGATTTTCCTGTAAGCGCGCACTATTCTTCGTTCCAGGAATCGGCACAATGCAAGGGTCTTGATGCAAAATCCATGCTAAAGCCAACTAAGCAGGGCTCAGGCCAAAACGTGCGGCATAATCCTGCACCACCGCAACCAAAGCCATATTGTGCTCTAAATTCTCGTTGTTAAGCCGCGGGAAGAAATGACGAGCATCATCCGGCCGCAGCTGCAGCGTTTGCCCTTTCTTTAATGCTAAAACCCCTTTACCCAACGGGCTGAATGCCACCAATCCGATATGCAGACGCCGGCACAGCGGAAGAATAGTATGCTCATGGCCGCGATACCATAGTGAGAAATCATTTTGCACGGCAGTAACTTTGCACACAGCATTGGCTCGTTCAATGATTTCAGCCGGTGCCTCAGACAAACCCCAATGGCGAATTTTGCCTTCATCGATGAGCTTTTGCATGGTCTGCGCCACTTCCTCGATCGGAACCTTGGGATCATAGCGATGCTGATAGTACAGATCGACATAATCGGTCTGCAGTCGCTTAAGCGATCCCTCTAAGGCTTTGATGATAGTAGCCGGTCGACTATCTAACGCAGTAGGTATTCCCGCCTGCCGCAGCGCATCGGCGGAGAAGTCAAAGCCGAACTTAGTGGCTAAGATCACTTGATCGCGGCGATCGCGTATAGCCTTACCGACCACAATTTCATCGGTATAAGGACCATAGATTTCAGCCGTATCTAAAAAGTTACAGCCTGAAGCTAAAACCTCATGGATTAACTTCACTGCCTCACTATCGGTCAAAAACGGCGGATAACCATGAGTCAAACCCATACAGCCAAAACCGATAGCGCTAACCTGTAAGTCGCCTAAAATTCTTTTTTCCATCGTTTACCTCAAATTAACACACCCTACACACAACGAGCGGTCGCTGTAAATTTTTGCCTAAAAACAGAAGATTGCATGCCTGTCCTCAGACCAGTAGTACAATTGATTGCTACGGTTGCGCACGCGCAGTTAACTGTTTGTACTCAAGCCAATCTTTAAGTACCTGAGCAACTTGCACATTGTTCTTTTCGGCAAACGGGAAGTGCGAATTGCCCTTAATTCCCAGCTCAGGCAGCTCAATCACTTGCGCATCACCGCCATGGCGATTAATGCAAGCGGCAAACTCACGCGCCATTTGCAGCGCAGCGCGCCAGTAATCCTGATAAGGATTGTCAGTGACCGTCTTGGGAATAAAATCGCCATAATAGATAACAATCGGATAACGCGTTAGGTTTGCAAACTCCTCTGAAGAAACCTCAACGGGCTGATTTGGCCCAAAGAATCCGGCATTGGGGATAGCCTGCGGCGCTTCACCCCGCGGGAAGGGGAAGCGCATACCCGGCTCATACGCAACCAAACCCTTGACATGATCGCTGTGCATACCGACGGCCCAACCTACGCTGCAGCCGCGCGAATGCGTCACCAAAATATTATCACCGACCCGTTCCATAGCTGCAGTAATTGCCGCTGCTTCAACCGACACATCAAAAGGTGCAGTATCCGGCGTCATTTGCCGAAAGAATTGTTCCATTGACTCCTTGTCTTGGGGGAAAACGCTGCCTTCATAAAAATTCGGCCACAGCCCCATACGGAACTGACCATACCAAAACTGATCATCAGGTGTTGCCTTAATAGTGTGCGTGACGGTAGCACGTCCAGCATCGGCAGTATGCGGCTCATTAATCAAATATACCGGATAGCCGTCCTCTAAAAAAAGATTGCGAAAACCATCCCGCCCATCAGGGGTGGTATCCCAAGTACGCGTGTGCTGACCGGCGCCATGCAAAAACATGATCGGATACTGACGAGGATTCTGCGGCACCTGATAATGCACCACAGTGTGATCGCCGTGTAGCGTCTGTCCGGCTGCTGTAGGATGGTATGGATCGAAAGTTGTTTTCGCCTCAATCACTGTTCCGCCAGCGGCAAAAACCCCCTGATCAATAATGGTAACAGGCTGCATGGCCCAAGCTGACGAATAGCACATTAGCACGGCACTTAAAGCGCTCGCCCCGACGCTAAGTTTTAGATTGACCTTTGACATTACATTAACCCTCAATGCTATACACTAAATACTTTCTTGCTGCACGCTCTTTGCGGCATCTGTAGCAGTTGCCTGCTGATATTCAGATGAAGAAACTGCAACGGGCTGCGGCCACGAACGAACTGGTAGGTAGGCGCTGTCATAAATGACAATTTGCGCAAACCAGCTATCTGGAGCAGCGCCATGCCAATGCCGAACATCAGGGGGACAAAAGATCACATCACCGGACTTGATCTGCACGGCCTTTTTCCCTGCTTCTTGATAATATCCAATCCCGCCTATCCCTAAGAGGTACATGGGACCATGGTTATGCCAAGCGCTCCGCGCTCCCGGAGCAAAAGTGATTAAATTAGTTTGCTGAAATTGATACTGAGGATCGCGCGTAATCAGTGCTTTAAAAAAAACCTTACCAGTAAATCGAGCACTGACGTCATCCCCCACAATGCCGAAGGGCAGGTTTTGCCCTAAGCTAACCTTACCTGCCGTGTACATGTTAACCTGCACGTCCGGATTGACTGTCTCCATTTGCTCTACCTCTGACCGCGACATACTCGAGGCACAGGCATTAAGCAGTGCAGCACTGCTTAATGCGCACAGCGCAGCAGTACGTAATAGTTTGATGCCATACTGCATTTTTTGCATAGTACATCCCTTATTTTGTTGCCTTTAACGCTGCAGTTTATTGATATATTCGTAGGATATACAATGCTAATTTTTTCTAGCGCTATAATATATACGCATGGCGAAGCAAGCAACTAATAAAACCGACGAGGAAAATATGATGGAGTTGCGTCAACTTAAGGAATTGCTGACCTTAGCGCAAAGCAAAACGGTTTCGCAGGCTGCAAGGCAGCTTTTTTTATCGCAGCCGGCACTCAGCCGCTCGCTGCAGCGCTTAGAGCAAGAACTCGAGGTTGACTTGTTCTATCACGGCAAAAATAAACTAGAGCTCACAGATACTGGTGAGCTGGCACTCACATATGCCCAGCAAATTTTAAATTTAAGCGAGCTCATGGTAGATGCGCTACGCCAGCACCAAGCAGCTAAATTCAGCGTGAATCTGCAAACATGTGCCCCGGCACCTTTGTGGGAGCTCACCGCCTTGTGCAGTCTACTGTTCCCACAGTTGACGCAAGTTTCTATCATCGAATCCGATCCCAAACGGCTGATGGAAGCTCTGCACAGCAAACTTGCCGACTGCGTAGTTCTTCCTGCGCCGCAGCAGCATCCAGACATCATCTGCCTGCCATTTTTAACGGAACAGCTCTATTTTGCCCTTCATTACACTCATCCTTTGGCACATGAATCTAAACTTAGCTTTGCACAGTTAGACGGAGCTGCTTTTTTGCTACGTCCGCACATTGGTTTTTGGCAACAGGTGATAGATCAGCATTTGCCTCACTGTAGGTTTATGCGCCAGCAAGATGATAATTCGTTTGACACGATCCTAACTGATTCCCGTTTATTATCGTTTACCTCCGACATCGTGCTACAACGTGACGGACAGCGTACAGATAGAGTTTGCATCCCGATCAAGGACCGCGCTGCGCACGTGACTTATTACGCGCACATACTTCGCGCGAAAGAAAAAAAGCTAGCACCTCTCATTGCATCTCTCACGGCTAAAGCTGAACGCCTTAAACTGGCGCAAACAGCGCAAAGGCTACAGCTGCTGACGTGACTTAATTTCATCAAGATAATCCCTGCAGGCAAAATCACGTTCATACCGCAGGGAATTTTGGGCAAAGCGCGCACAACCCATGGCGCGGCGGAGCTTAACCGCCACCTGCGCGGAGGTCTTCAGTCTGACCTTAATGGTTTTTGAGAGCTCTGGCATGGGGCACTTCCCTGAAGTGGATATGGGTAAGGCTAACAGATTACAAATACGCTGTCCCGGCACCTTGCGAAAGATTAACACTCTGGCAGCCGCATCATCCACGCAGCTGAAGATACGCGGTTTTCGCGGCCTGTTTATATAAATACAATCAACGGCTTAACGCGGATGCCGGCAAGTGAGCTATCCGCAAATTAAGCTGACATGCCACTTGCAACAAGATCTTTACACAAAAATATTTTAATTAACAATAAATTAATAAAAAAGCAGTGCTTTTTAAAATTTTGCGCTTGACAGCTTTAGGGTCTACCTATAAAATGCACACCGTTTTCGGCACTCCGGAAACTTAAGAAAATCTTTTTTTCTTGAGTTCCTCCTTAGTTCAGTCGGTAGAACGGCGGACTGTTAATCCGTATGTCGCTGGTTCAAGTCCAGTAGGAGGAGCCAAGAAAAGCTAATTTATATGGCCGCCAATGAGCGGTTTTTTTTATTTGTGGGGCACGCTCCACGCCACGCATTTTCCCCGGCAAAGCTCATCAATATCTCGAAGGTAGCCATCGTCATACCTATGCTACCTTACTGAACGCGCGCAAAGCTCCACGCTCCAAGGAGCGCACGAATTGCCTCCCACCTTACGTGAGCAGTTGCGTAAGAGCAGCGACGCACTTTGAGTACCCCCACCACAACAGCTGAGCGCCTGCAGGCAGGTTCACCATACCCCAATCTGATAGAGCAAAACGCTCGTCCATGAGTGCTTAGAGAATATCGTAAATGCTCAAGAAGTGCTGGGCCTGCCACTTACATGGGGGTGACCAATAAGTCAAATTTTAAGGATTTCATAAAATTAACAATTTGAAATATAATCAAATTGATTTTATATATTCCTAATAGAAAGACCATATTGGTCACCCTCAATTGCACAACATTAGTTAAAGTAAAGCCCGTCCTTTTACACAGACTTTCGCATGAGTGCGCAGCTAAGTCTGGTTTAATCCACAGCCGGAGCTTTGCTCACCGCCTTATGAATAAGGCCAATTACAAAGCCGCAGATGGCAAAGGGCAACCAGCCTAAGCCGTAATGATGCAACGGCACCCAATTGCTTAAAATTTCATCTAAACCGCCAACTGCAATCTGCGCCGTCTGCAGACCGTTGTATAGAGCCATCACAAAGGTAAAACCAATGGTCCAAGCGTAAACGCAACGCCGGCCCCCAAACAATTTATGCGTTAGAATAAGAAATACTAGCGCCACGCACAGCGGATAGATGAACATCAGCACCGGAATGGTTGACACAATAATGGTCTTGAGGCCAAACAGGCCAATCAGGTACGACACAATGGTAAACAGCACCACCCACGTGATGTAGGACAGCTTACCGGTCAGCTCCTTCATAAAAGTAGCGCAGCAGGTAATGAGGCCAATACTAGTCGTCAGGCAGGCCAACAGTACCATGGCCGACAGCAGCAACGCACCAGCCTGCCCAAACAGGATCTTGGCACTTTCGGCTAAGATCGGGGCTCCGGTGTCCTGCACACCGATGGCACTCACGCTTTCTGCTCCTACTTTGGCAATAAATATATAGATGACAGCTAAAAGTGGTCCTGCAATAAAGCTGGATTTATACACTTGATAGGTAACACGCTGCTGATCTGTCTCGCCGGAGAACTGCACCGCTTTAATCACTAATGAGGCAAACACTAAGGCGGCAATCGCATCTAAGGTATTGTAGCCGTCTAAAATGCCCTGTACGATGGCCTTACTAGGTGAGGAATACGCGGCCATAGGTTCAGTTGGCGTCCCCAACGGGGTAATAAAAGACTTAAAAATGAAAATGGCCAAGGTCAGAACTAAGGCCGGAGTTAATAATTTGCCGATACGATCAACAAGCTTAGTCGGGGTAGCCGACAGCCAGCCGGTGATTAAGAAAAAGAACAGAAGGAAAATCGGCAATGCATATTCCGAAGGATTTTCCCCTAAGAATGGACGAATGGCAATTTCATAGGAAACTGTGCCGGTACGCGGCACCGCAAAACACGGGCCTATCGACATGTAGCACACCACAGTATAGAAGAGTGCATAGTATGGATGCACCCGCGAAGCCACGTGCATCAGTGCCATTTTGCCTGAGTAGCCAATGGCGATAACCGCCAGCAGAGGCAAACCAACTCCGGTAAGGCAGAAGCCAAGCAGTGCCCACCATACGTTGGAACCGGCAGACTGCCCCATAGAGGCCGGGAAAATTAAATTACCTGCACCAAAGAACAGTGCAAACAGCATTAAACCGATCGGAATAAAGCTGTGATTTTTATTAACCTGCATAACAATATCTTTTTCTTTGCGTATAAACTACCGACACTCTTACGTGCGCGGTTACGTAAGGTCATTGCCCCACTTTTAGTAAGCCCTCACTGCTGAGCGCTTACTTGCATATCCACAATACTCCTATCAGGTAGGAGCTAACCGCTCGTTCCTGAATACTTAGAAGCATTGCACTTGCTCAAAAAGTGCTGTGCCAGCCACTTTAATTTCCCTCGCTCACGCCAAGAAAATTCCGCAGCATTAGTTGAAAACTGTGCCACCGCAGTCAAAGCGGCATGCATGGCAGCAGCGTTTATGGTTACAAGCATGTGATTTTAACAAATAATGCTCCTAAATTACGCAACTAACGCTCTTCTAAGATGCAATTGCGCTGTTTTAGCGCAACCACAACCATAGTTAGCTCCGTATATGCGGTTTGGAGGAGACTAACTTCCGTTTTAACGCCTTCAGTTTGCGGCGAGTACAACGCCGCTTTAGCAGCCGACGAGCACTTGCTGCAACAAGCGCAAATCGACATTTGGCGCGAGCAGACAGTCCCATACCGCTTAGATGAGGCGAGCAAGGCCCATTTTTTCAGGCTCACACAAAACCTTTAGCCTAAAATTGCCACGCGATTTTTACCAACAACTACATTAATTTTTAACTAAAATTTGCACTAAAGATTATGTTTTGCAAGCATGTATAATGAAAAAACTTAAAAAACTTGTTGACAGCCTTACGCTTGATTTTTATAATGTGCTCCGTTTTCAGCACTGACTGAAAACACTAAAAAACTTGTGGAGTTCCTCCTTAGTTCAGTCGGTAGAACGGCGGACTGTTAATCCGTATGTCGCTGGTTCAAGTCCAGTAGGAGGAGCCACAAAAACCCATCTTCAGGTCAGCCTTAGTGCTGATTTTTTTATTTCTGCCCCATGCCAAATACGTAGCTGCGCAGCTCAACGGTCTTGGCTTTCTTCACCAGGGAAAAACACCTATCCAACAACTGGACTTTGCTTTAGGTTAAGTCTAGCGATACAGCTTAAGCTGGGCCTAAATCCCAAACGCAAAGTATAGGTTTGCTGCCGCGCCTGCAAGTCCCATGCGAACGCGGCAAGATTAAAGCTTAACTCACGGGTTACCAGAACTTCCACCAAGGCCTGTCGGCATGCCCATTTTGACCAATCTGCGTCATACGTTCAACGATGCGTTGACTGACCGTACCCGACTCTACCTTATTGCCCCACGGCACAGTGGTTAGCAGCTCAATCGCATCGGTAACGTGACTTACGGTATACAGATGGAATTTACCCTGTTGCACCGCTCGCACTACTGCCGGGCGCAGCACCAGCTGCGCTACACAGCTTTCCGGAATCACTACCCCCTGCGATCCAGTCAGCCCATGTAGACGACACACTTTAAAGAAGCCTTCAATTTTTTCATTGACCCCGCCCACGGGCTGCACATGGCCAAATTGATCGACCGAGCCGGTTAAAGCCAGATCTTGCCGTATCGGCAAGCCAGATAAGCAAGACAGAACCGCGCATAAGCCTGTCAAAGAAGCGCTGTCACCGTCAATTTCACTGTAGGACTGCTCAAACACTAGACTGGCAGAAACTGGCAGCGGCTGCTCAGCACCGAACTCCTTCATTAAGTAGCCGTTAATAATCATCATGGCCTTAGCATGAATTTGCCCGGCAAGCTCAGCCTTACGCTCAATATCAATGACATCTCCCTCTCCACCGGCGCGGAGCACAGCAGTAATGCGAATCGGTTCGCCAAATTCGTAGGAAGAGCCGAAAGTTTCAACTACCGACAAGCCGTTGACCTGGCCGATTGCTGCTCCCTGGGTGGCGATGAGCAACTGCTTATCGCGATGCTCGCGCAACTCTGATTCGGCAAGGAAATTTATGCGAAAATCCGCTGCTGCAAAAGCTTTGAGGACTGCGCGCGCATCAATCAGCGAGCCCTTGGCATAAAAGTTGGCCTCAGTCAAAAGCGACACCAAACGGCGCTCACTAAGCCCCAACCAGCGCCGATCGCCGCTTTGGCGCGCCGCTTGGCGGCAGAACAGTTCCACTGCATCGGCACTGCAGGGTTTGAGCTGATAATGCTGTTGATAGGAAGCCAAAAGCGCGGCGGTAAAGTTAATACCGTCTTGTGCCGGGAACTCAAACACTAAATCTGCATGCAAAGCATAATCAAGCTCTGGCCAAAACAGCGTCAGATCGGCACAGTCACTGCCACTGCCGCATAAGATAAGCTTTAAAGCCGAATTCTGCTTCAATGCAGCACTAAGCGGAGTAATCCACTTGGGGTGATCACACAAAAGCGCACACGGCAAGATAAGTATCCCGCTTCCCTGCACCAAACCCGAATGCTGCTTGCTGCCCAACAGCTCCTCGCGGCTTGGGGCGCGGGATATCTGCGGCTTAAAGTCAGACACAAGTTGCACTAAGTCGCAAGCGGTCTGCAGTTCATCAACGCGGCAAGAGCCGCACAACAGCAAGATCTGCTCATGTTTAGCGCGCAGCAGCGCGCGCACCGCATTTTTAGCGCGCAACTGCAGCGCAGCAAACGAACGCGCCTGAACACTTGAAGTATCTTCAAACGCCGGGATGCCGAAATCCGGGTTAAGATCGGCAAATTCAATTTCCTGACTGTGCGCTACCGGGCGCGCCGTACCGTCAGGATGTTGCAGTAATGTAGGTTTCACCAAATAGCCTCATTCTCAGCGCCTTGCCAAGCGCCTGTTCTTTCATATCGTCATTAAGCGCAAGCATTGTATGCATTGCGCCGACACTGTCAACTTATGATTACACTGCCCTTTTTACAAACGCCACAGGCGTGGAGTCAGGCACAGCAACACCGGAATAATCTCCAAGCGTCCGGCTAACATGTCAAAGGCAAATAGCAGATGGAGCAGTGGATTTAGATCTGCAAAATTAGCGGACGGACCTAAATCCGGGCCCATGGCCGGACCGACATTAGACAGCATAGTTATAGATGCGGTAAAAGAGTCGGGCAGCGACAGCCCTAAGAGCACAGCGCAGGCGCTAGAAATGAGCAGCAAAATGACGTAGCCCACAAAATACATGATAACGGCGCGGATCAGCGCCGAGGAGATCGGCTGTCCATTGAAATGAGGTTCAATTAATTGATGGGGATGCAGAGCCTTTGTCAGCTGCGTCTTAAACATGGCGTAGCATACCTGCAACCGAAAGACCTTAATGCCACCTGAAGTCGAGCCCGAACAGCCGCCTACAGCTAAGATCACTAAAAATAAGAAAGTAGCAAAAGGATTCCACAGCGTAAAATCCTCCAGCGCAAAACCGGTGGTAGACAAAATGGAGATAGTATTGAACAAGCCTACGCGCACCGCGCGCTCTAAATCGTAACCGTTGCTGAAGATAAGTGAAATGATGACAAGCAGCGCAATAAATAAGTTGATCTTAATAAAACCGCGCACTTGTTCATCACGCCACACTTGCAGATAATTGCCGCTGATACTCGCTAAGAGCACAAAAAAAGGCAACGATCCTAAGAACATGAATACCATCGCGCAGTAATGTACGGCTGGCGGCAAATCATTCATGGAAGAATCCAGCGGCATCATGCCACCGGTCGCGACCGTACACAGCGCCGCATTGAGCGCTAAAAACCAATCCAGTCCCGCCAAAATGTAGCAGAACGTACACAATACAGCGGTGGCGGCATACCACAACAACAGGCCAATGGCCATGGTCTTAATATGCGCGGTAAGCTTGGCCTGCCCATCAAAAGAAGAAGACTCGGTTTTAAACAGGTTCAAACCACCCAAGAGGAAGCTTGGCAGCAGCGCCGCGCCTGCTACCACGAAGCCGATGCCGCCGAAAAACTGCAGCATAGAGCGCCACAGCAGCACAGACTGCGCCCTACTATCTAACTGTGAAATAGCGGTAGCGCCAGTACAGGATAGAGCCGAAGCACTTTCAAACACGGCTCCAGCATAATTGAGATCATCAAGCGTCAGCCACAGAGGAATTGCCGCCAAAAGAATACACGACAGCCACAGGCTTACCGTAAACACGAACAGATCACGCAGCGTCACCGCAAGACGTGCCTGCCGACTAACTCGATACAGCAGCCCAGCCAGCAACACCGCACACAGCGCGGAAATGCCAAAGGCAAGGCTTTCAAAATTCTCACCACACCCTAGTGCGTAAATCGCCGGAATAAGGCCGCATAGTCCAAACCAAAACACGGACGGACATAGCAGCC
Source organism: uncultured Succinivibrionaceae bacterium (assembly GCA_944390105.1). Lineage (GTDB taxonomy): Bacteria > Pseudomonadota > Gammaproteobacteria > Enterobacterales > Succinivibrionaceae > Avisuccinivibrio. Next base: position 77,223 of record CALXOV010000026.1, on the reverse strand, counting down.
GCGCTACCAGTTGCAAGTTTACGACCATAAGCGCACCTTAGGGATCCAGCTGACGCGCGGCCGCAGCAGCGCACTAAGGCGCCTGAGTTGCGCCTGATCCGGCAAAAAGACCAGCAGCCGATCACCGGCCTGCAGCTCCAGCTCATTACTGCAAGGCAACAGCTTCCGTCCACGCAAGACCATACCCAAAACTACACCGCTTGGCCAAGTTATATCGGAAATCTTATGTCCAAGCACGCGCCGACTTCCCTCCTGCACCATAAGCTCAGCTGCGCAGGCACGTCCGGAATTAAACAAGCGCAGCTTAATCACGCCATCTTGATAAATATCCGACAGCAAAGCAGAGATCACCGCCTCGCGCGGTTCAAATAACAGATCGACATCGGCACTGCCTAACAGAACGCTTAAATCACTTAACGTAGTTTTATTAATGACCGCTAAAGTGCGTGGACAGCCCTGACGTTTCAAGAGCTGACCGGCGATGAGATTAAGTTCATCGCTAGGGCTGGCTGCAATAAAGCGGTCACAGTCATCTAAATGTTCTTCATGGATAAAATCCGGATCGCAGGGATCGGCATTAAACAACTCAATACGACTACTGTCAAAACGTGCCAGCAGGCGCTGCGCACGCGCGGCATCTGGCTCAATCAATTTAACGCGGTAGCGACTGCTTAAATTGCGCGCCAGCTCATCAGCTGCATGAGTGCCACCGGCAATCGCGATGGTCTTGGCCCCAGGATCTAAAGGTCCGATCGCTGATAAAAAGGACAGCGCGCGACTGCGCTCAACACAAAAAACGATCTCATCACCGATGGCCAGAGTTTCCTGCAAGAAAGCACGCACCGATTCATGCTGGCGATACAAGGCCAGTACGCGGCCCTTACCGTCGGCTTGCAAAGCTTCAAGCTGCGATCCGACCATTTTGCCGCCGCGCCGACACACTGCCACCCCCATTACCACGCGCTCATCGGCAAACATCGCAGCAGCCACGCACCCCGGCAGTTCAATTAAATCCAGAATATCCGCTGCAGTAATGTGCTCAGGAGCAATTACATGATCAATAGGCAGCGCCTGTCCATTGAAGAGCGCTGAGGCTTCTGCTAACAGATCCGGCGTCCGGATGCGGGCAATTTTGCGCGGAATAGCAAATATGGCCGCTGCCAAGGAGCATACCGCAATATTGTATTCATCACTTGAGGTCACCGCGACTAAGAGATCGGTATTTTCAGCACCCGCGCGGCGCAGCAGCGCCGGGGATAACGCATCCCCCTGCACCACGCGCAGATCAAGGCGATCTGACAGCGCAGTAAGCTCAGCTGAAGGTTCATCCATCATAGTAACAGCATGGCCCATGCTGACTAAGTACTGCGCCAATTCGCGTCCGACGCGCGCCGCCCCAACAATAATGATATTCATGATCTAGCTGTGTTGTTCCTTACGCAGCCTCGCATAGAAAAAGCCGTCGCCATCTTCCATCCCCGGCAGGCGCTGCACCTGTGCACTGTGATGACCTAATAAATCAAAGGGTAGAGGCTGCGCATCAGGATGGTCTGCGATGAAAGCATCAATCTGCGCGCTGTTTTCGGCCTTGAAAATAGAGCATGTGGTATACACCAAAATACCGCCTTCCTTCAGGCAACTCCACGCGGCCTCTAAAATGCGCCGCTGTAGTTTAGTTAAAGCCGCAATATCCTCATCCCGGCGCAGCCATTTGATATCCGGATGACGGCGTATCACGCCGCTGCCCGAGCACGGCGCATCTAGTAAAATGCGATCGAACATCTCATGTCCGGCTTTTAAGGTCGCAGCGTCCTGCACCCGCAGCGTGATCCCCGGCGCATGGTAGCTTGCAGGCGGCGTATCCCCTTGCGGCAGCAGGGTCTGAGGCAACCGCTGGAGACGGACTAAATTGCGTACCGTATTTAAAAGACGCTGCGGATCACTGTCACAGGCCGTCAGGCTAATCTGTTTGCCACTTGCTAAAATCTGCGCACTTTTGCCCCCTGGAGCACAGCAACAATCGAGTACCTGCTGCCCATCCTGCAACATTAGCAGCGGAACCGCGCACTGTGCGGCCAGATCCTGTACTGAAACCTGTCCGGCTTTAAATAAAGGCAACTCCTGCATCGGCTGCGCTTTTGCCAGCTTAATTAAGCCATATGGTTGTGCAGCCTGCGCTTCAATCCCGGACTTATGCAGTAGCTTAAGGTAAGCCTCTGGAGTGATTTTATCGGTCTCCACACGCAGAAACATCGGGGCTCGTACATTGCTTTGTGCCGCAATCTGTGCCGCCTGCTGCGCCCCGTAATCGGCACACCAGCGCTGATACATCCACGGGGCAATTGAAAAATGCACCCATTCCGGCACCTCCTGCGGCAACGCAGCGCCTTCACGCAAAAAGCGCCGCAACACCGCATTAACAAGGCCCGCAGCATATTTGCGCCCCACTAAGCCGCAGGCACTTACGGTAGTGCTGACGGCAGCATGTGCCGGTAGGCGGGTGAGCATGGTCAACTGATATAAAGCGCAACAGATTAACGCTGCGACCCGCATGTCGGTACGCGCAGCATGCTCAGAAAGCCGAGCAAAGGCCGCCTGCAGAAGACTTAGATGGCGCAATGTACCGTAGGCAATTTCACAGGCTAATGCTTTATCGGATGCGCTGAGCTCTTGCGTATGCTCGGTCTGCAATAGAGTTAAAGACTGTCCTTTAAGCACGCCTTCTACCATTAAAGCCGCCGCGGCACGGCAGCGCACTCCTGGTGAAGAACGAGGTCTACGCTGATGCTTTACTGATATCTTGGCTTTTTTTTCAGGGAGTACCATAAATTCCTTAAGGTATTAAACAAAAAGTGAGGCATGCGCCCGCGCAAAAGCAGCAGCATCACACGGCTTTTTACCCGGGTACTGCAGTAAAGTAATCAGCAGCGAACCAGTGAGGCAATTTAAGATAATGCCGCGTTTATCTGCAAGCAGCGTGCCTGGCTCGCCGTAATTTTCCGCCAAGGCCTGAGCAGCAAATACCTTACACACCGCATCTCCCAACGCCAGCGTCGCCGCCGGCCACGGATTGAGGCCACGCACCTGCAGTGCCAGCTCCGATGCGCTTTTCATCGGATCCAGCGGACTGTCTGCCTTAGTAAGCTTGCGCGCATAAATCGCTTCCTGCTCATCTTGCTCCTTTGCTTGAAGCTTGCCGGCCAAAATATCGGGCAACACCTTAACCAAAGTTTGCGCGCCTAGAGCTGCAAGCTTGTCAAACAGCGTCCCGGCAGTATCATCAGCTTCAATGGGCAACTGAGCTTTAGCCAGCATCGCGCCGCTGTCTAAACCTGCGGTAATTTGCATGATGGTCACCCCCGTCACCGCGTCGCCAGCCATCAGCGCACGCTGAATTGGCGCAGCGCCGCGCCAGCGCGGTAGCAGTGAGCCATGCACGTTGATGGAGCCCAAGCGCGGTGCGGCAAAGATTGCCTCAGGGAGCAGCAGACCATAGGCCACCACAATGGCTAAATCGGCATTGAGCGCGACAAACTCTTGAATATCTGCTTCTTGCTTAAAATTAAGCGGGGTGCGCACTTCAAGCCCGTGCGCCAGCGCCAAAGCTTTGACCGCGCTAGGTTGTAGCTTATGCCCCCGCCCTGCCGGTCGGTCAGGCTGCGTATACACCGCAAGAGGACGGATGCCGTTATCGAGCAGTGCCTGCAGATGCACCGCGGCAAAATCCGGAGTTCCGGCAAAAATAATTCTGCTCATGACACACCTCAGCGGGCGGCAGCGTGCTGCTGCTCTTTTTTCAGCTTTAAATAACGCTTATGCAACATATTGCGCTTGAGCGCTGATAAGTAATCAATAAAAAGTTTACCGTCTAAGTGATCAAGCTCATGCTGCAAACAAATGGCAAACAGGCCGTCAGCGGCGTAGGTCTGCATCTGACCATTTTGATCGAGGGCTTTAACCGTAACTTTTTCAGCACGCTTTATTTCTGCGGTATACTCCGGCACAGATAAACAGCCTTCCGTAGAAGGAACTTCACCCTCGCGCGCCACAATTTCGGGGTTAATCAACACCACAGGATTGTGTCCTTGGGTACCGTCTTCAGCCGGAATATCAATTACCACCATCCGGATATCAAGCCCCACCTGCGGAGCTGCCAAACCTACACCGTCATCGGCGTACATGGTCTCAAGCATATCGGAAGCTAAAGTGCGCAACTTGTCATCCACCTCTACAATTGGACGGCACTTACGACGCAGTCGATCATCAGGATAAGTAACAACTTCTAAAACAGCCATGCCAACAAGAAATCCCATGCAAACTTTCTAAATAAAAATTCCGATGAATTTTACCATGGGCTGGAGCCCCGCTCTCAAACTTTACATAAACCGGCCGCGGGAAAAAGCTGGGAGCTGCGCATAAATGCCGCTATAATCAGCGCGCCGTCATGGAGAACAGCGCTTGGGAATGGAGCATAAAACAATGAGTCATACTTCTAAACCGGCGGATGAAAACGCGGATGCTGCCAAGGATTTATTAAGTCGGGCTTTAGAAAAAATAGAGACGTCCCCTACTCAAACAGAACCAGAAGGATCCCGCGACTCACCAGTAAAGCCGCTTGCCCCCGGCGATCCTTGTCCGCAGTGTGCTGGGCATTTAGTGTTGCGTGCCTCCGAACGCGGCGAGTTCTTAGGCTGCAGTAATTACCCAAGCTGCAACTTTGTGCGCCATCTGCCAGCGGCGGCATTAAGTACCATTGTCATTCTGCCCACCCCCTGCCCGCAGTGTGGGCTGCCGCTTGCCGTCAAACGCGGGCGCTTCGGCATCTTCATCGGTTGCAGCGATTACCCTAGCTGCCGCTATCGCGTACAGGAACAGCAGCCGACTGCGCTCAAATGTCCCCAATGCGGCAAGGGCGAGCTAGTCAAACGCCAAGCGCGCAGCGGTCGCATTTTCTATGGCTGTACCAATTACCCCAGTTGCGATTTCGTTATCCCTGGCGAGCCGATGAGCAAAATCTGCACTGTCTGCGGCTTTCCGCTGCACTATAAAAAGAAGATTAAAGCCGGCATTGCGCTGTACTGCGCTAATCCGCTGTGTCCAACTCGCCATCAGCGCTGCCACGAAATCATCAGTCCACTTTAAGCTCACGGCAATAGGTCTGCTTCGGCTATAATGGCGCCCACATTCACCACTACAACAGCACTAACAGAGAAGATAGGAAACATGGAGAGCGGACCTAGAACAATTAAAGAGCGTTTTCGCGGCTTTTTGCCGGTTGTGGTTGACCTAGAGACCTCAGGTTTTAACCCGCACACTGCAGCCTTACTGCAGGTATCAATGATGACTGTAGCCATGGATGAACACGGTATGCTACATCCCGATGAACTATTCACGGCTGACATTCGCCCGTTCCCGCAAGCGCAGTTTGAAGAGTCCAATATCCGCTTTATTGGACTGGATCCCTTTGATGAAAATCGGCCGCTTGAGCCAGAGGGCGTGGCGCTGCCTCGCCTGATGAAAGCCATTGCCAAAAAAGTTAAGGCCGCCGACTGCCGCCGTGCGATTTTAGTGGGCCACAATGCCGCTTTCGATCAATCTTTTCTGCAAGCAGCGGTTGCACGTATCAATTATAAGCGCAGCCCCTTCCACCCTTTTTCGGTGATGGATACTGCCTCTCTTGCCGGCTTGGTATACGGGCAGACAGTGCTCGCGCGCGCCTGCATGGCAGCCGGCATTCCCTTTGATGAGACATGTGCCCATCGGGCTGATTATGATACCCGCCTTGAATGCGAACTCTTCTGTCACTTAGTTAACCGCTTTACCACCTTTGCCGGTTTTCCTGAGCCGCTGTCGGCACAGGATGAGGCGAAGCTTGAGCAGCAGCGTCAGCACAGAGCCATGCAGATGCCGGAGCTTTTGGCTAACATCAGCGTGCTTCAGCCCGGCTTTTTAGATGCCTCCGGCCGCGTCGCTGCTCCGCTGTCGCTTGAGGCTGAGCACAAAGAGCAAGGCGCTAAATAGCGCACAAAAAAAGTACTTGACCTTTGTCAGCAGACCATAAATGGCTTAAGCTGAGGGTAGTCTTTATATTGCTTTTTTTGACTGCGTTGCAGTCTACAGGAGATTTTCATGCCCTACACCTTACCTCCGCTGCCTTTTGATCCTGCTGCCTTTAAGGATTTCGTTTCAGCCAATACCTTTGCCTTTCACCACGGCAAGCACCTGCAAGCCTATATTGACAGCGCCAATAAGCTGGTACAGGGGTCACATTATGAAGGCAAAAGCCTCATTGACGTGGTAATGACCTCATCAGGACCGCTCTTCAATCAAGCCGCGCAAGCGTGGAACCATGAGTTCTACTTTAACTGCCTGACGCCAGAGCCGCAGGAGATCCCCGACAAGCTGCAGGCACTGCTTAAGGCCAACTTTGACAGCGTAGAGGGCTTTAAAGAGAAGTTTGCCGCCGCGGCAGTCAGCAATTTCGGCTCTGGCTGGACGTGGCTGATGCAGACTGGGCCGAATAAACTTAAGCTCTTTAGCACCTCTAATGCCGGCAATCCAATGGTAGATGGCTTTACCCCGCTACTGACCATTGACGTATGGGAGCATGCTTACTACTTGGACTATCAAAATCGCCGCGCCGATTACGTACGCGATTTCCTGAAGCATGTCAACTGGCAGTTTGTAACCGACAATCTCAAATAGCCTTTGCTCCCTGATTTAACTTAACAGCGCTATATTCCCCATGCCTGAGCGTGGGGATGCGAATGGAAGCACGTTAAAGTGATTGCGGATACTGCGCAATCCGCATAAACAGCGCCTGCTGTTTGTCATCATCCTCGCGCACTAATGCGGATGCAGCCTGTACTTCCTTAACATAGCGCTGCAAGCGCCGTCCCAGCAGAATACGGCAATTATGACGATAAGCTGCCAACTCACTGTCAATTAAACACTGCGGAAAATTATCGGCCTGATAGAAAAAAAACAGTTCTTTGTAAAAATCTGAAGCGCTCAGTGGCGCAGGATCGAGCAGCTGCGGATTGCGCGTACCAGTCGTCAAATATTCCTGCCGCTCCGCAGGCGACAGCTTAGCCCACAGCTGTGCCTCAAGCGGCGGCGGCGTTGTATCTGGGAGCGTCTTAACGTCCGCCGCGGCAAGTGCAGCCTGGACTTTAGCAATAGAGAAATCAAGCTGCAGCTGGCGCGGCGGCGTCAATACACCCTGCGGAGCAATTAACAACGGATCACACAATTCCAAGGTTTCAGCGCGCACCTGCAGGCTACGATCGCAGGTTAAAAGCTGAGCCTGCATCTTGGTAAGTTTAAGGCAGCGCGCGGCTTTCAGTCCGCTGCCATCCACCAGCATGACAAGACTTCCGGTATCAAGACTATGCTGCAACCGTCGCACTCGCTCAGCTTGACCTTTCAGACAGAACTGCAGAATCGGCGCATCATGCGCTTTTAAATAAGCCAGGATGGCCGGCAGCGCCTCAATGCGCGCAAGCAGCGAGCTTCCGACCGTAAGATGCAAAGCCTGCGCTGCAGCTTGCAGATTTACCAATGCCTTTGCCGGCAACGCCTGCAGCGAGCCAAACAGGCGTGATGCCTGTAGCACCACCTTCAAATCAAGCACATCGTGCGTATAAAAAAAGCGCGGCAGCATAAAGCAGCGTAGCGCCATAGCCTGCAGATAGAAAAGATACTTAAAGCCGTATACCAGAGGTAGCACATGTTCCGGCTCCATCGCCGCCTTGAGCTCGGTTAACGCGGCATATTCACTGCAACCTTCAGACCCGATTTCCGGGGCCAAATCCTGCTTTAAAAGATAAATCGGATTGGGCAGTTCGTAAGGCGGTAACTTAATGGGCAACAGCTCAGCTTTGCCGATGGGATTTAGCGCAAAATCACAGCGTTTGCACACCACGCCGCCTAAACGCGCCTGCAGACCCGGCGCGGTCAGCGGCAACGGCAACAGACACAGGTACTGCTGATTTTCCGGAGCAATCATTACTTAAACTGCTTGTGCACTGCATCGTAGATAAAGCCAGCATCCTGCAGACGCTTACACAGCGCCGTGGCATCTATTTCATGAGCCTTGCACAGATCTTCAAGACTTGCATAATCATCGCGCAGCTGCATATTGACCGCACTGAGCAGAATATACGGATCCATGGTGGCATAACGCGCCAAAGAAATCGGCATGCTTCCTCCTTAAGCTGGCGCCTGAGTTTCAGGCTCACGCTCAATCACAATTTCCACTTGCTTGCGCATGGCTTTAACCTGCGCCACAGCATTCTCCACACTATCTGCACGGGCTAAAGCCACCCCGAGACGGCGCTCACCATCGATATCAGGCTTGCCGAAAATACGCAACGCGCAATCCGGGCCGACCGCCAGCGCATCCTGCAAACCGCGATAGGTGATTTTATTGCCGCTGCCCTTAGCTAAAATAGCAGCCGAAGCGGACGGTCCATGGAAAACTATATTGCCGATGGGATATCCCAAAAGTGCGCGCACATGCAACGCAAACTCTGACAAATCTTGCGATATTAAGGTCACCATACCGGTATCATGCGGACGCGGCGACAGCTCAGAGAAAATTACAGACTTACCGGCAATGAAGAGCTCCACCCCAAAAATACCATAACCACCTAAAGCCTTAACCACCGTTGAAGCAATGCGTTTGCATTCAAGTAGCGTCTCTTCATCTAAAGGCTCGGGCTGCCAGCTTTCATGATAATCGCCGTTGACCTGATGATGGCCGATCGGCGGGCAGAAATGAATACCGTCGGCAGCCTGCACAGTAAGCAGCGTAATTTCGCGGTCAAACTTCACAAAGCCCTCAACAATTACGCGGCTTTCATGTCCGCGCCCTTCGCTGCAAGCCTTGGCCCAAGCTGCATCAATATCTGCCTCACTATGCAGCGTGCTCTGGCCTTTACCCGACGAGCTCATAACCGGTTTCATGATGCAGGGGAAGCCGACTTTATCAATATTGGTATGCACCTCTTCGGCCGAAGAGGCAAAGAAATAAGGGGAGGTCGGCAGGTTTAAAGTCTGCGCCGCTAAAGTACGAATCGCTTCACGATTCATGGTAATGCTGGCGGCTTTCGCCGAAGGGACAACTCGCAGCCCTTCTTTTTGCTCAAGCTCAAGTAGCACATCAGTCGCAATGGCTTCAATTTCCGGGATCACCACATCAGGCTTCACCTGATGAATGAGATCAGAAAGCGCCTGCCGATCCTTCATATCAAGCACTGCATGCGCAGAGGCTACCTGCATGGCCGGCGCATTGGGGTAGCGATCACAGGCTACAACGCGAATACCTAGGCGCATCAATTCTATGGCCACTTCCTTACCCAATTCACCGGAGCCTAAGAGCAGCGCGGTTGTCGGATGATCCGCCGTAGCGGTCGTGATCTCTAAAGCGTTAAGCATGCCAATCCCTTCTTTAATAAACCGTTTCAATAAAAGCTTAAGGCGCAAACATTTCACTTAGAGCGCAAAGTCGCGCATTAGCTGTAACCTCTATTATAATTGAAGCGCTTGCACCTGAGAGTTTTGCGTGCAAAAATGAATCCGTCCTTGGCCTGCGAGATCTATTAATGACTGCCCTGAAGATTATTGCCGATGAGGCCTTGCCTAATGCTGTCCAAGTCTTCTCCGCCTTTGGGCAAGTGTTACAGTACCCAGGGCGCCACATAACCTCAGACCTACTTAAAGACGCCAGCGCGCTGATAATCCGCTCAGTCACCAAAGTTGATGCAGCATTGTTATCTAACTGCCCTCAGCTTAAATTCGTCGGTACCGCCACTGCAGGTTTTGATCATGTGGATACTCAATTGCTGCAAGACCGCGGGATTGCCTTTGCCACCGCGCCTGGTAGCAACAGCATCAGCGTCGGCGATTATATTCTTTCAGTGCTCTTAGTGCTTGCCGAGCGCTACTGCCTAGATTTACGCCAGCTTTCCTTGGGTATCGTCGGCTGCGGCCACACCGGCACGCAGGTACGCCGCCGCGCGCAGGCTCTTGGCATGAAGGTAGTGCTGCGCGATCCGCCCTTGGCTCGCTCCGGGCAGAGGCAGTACGAGGCGCCCCTTGAAGATATCCTGCGTTGCGACATCATCAGCCTGCACGTACCTTTAATCAAGAATGGCCCGGATAGCACCTATCATCTCATCGGCCGAGCGGAACTTGCTGCACTCAAACCCGGTGCCATTTTAATTAATGCATCCCGCGGCGCAGTAGTGGATAATCAGGCACTGTATGAGTGCTTACGTCAACACCCTGACATACACGCTTGGTGCGATGTCTTTGAAGGCGAACCTGATATCAGCGTGAGGCAGCTGTTGCCGCTCCTTGACGGCGCTACGCCGCATATTGCGGGCTATTCCTTCGAATCCAAACGGCGTGCGGCCTTTATGCTTGGCCTGGAACTGGGGCGCGTGCTCCACATGCAGCCACAGACTAGCTTCCTGCTGCCGCCCCCGGAAATTGCCGCTCTGAGCTTTGGTCAAGGCGCGCAAGAACTTGATCTTGATCTGCTACGCCGCCTCGTATTTACGGTATACGACGTACGCCGAGATTGTGCGGACTTTAAGCAACACTTTACTGACGGGGTATCCTTTGATCGCATGCGCAAGCGCTACCGCGAAAGACGGGAACTGTCCTCCTTGCGCCTCTTGGAGGTACCCCCACATTTTGTGCCAGTGCTCAAAACACTAGGATTTAACTGTTAAGTTTAAGCCGTGGCAGTCGAAAATTAAGGTAGCCGCAAGTCCTGTTTTTGCAGAGAAATTTGTGAGCAATGTTAAAATGCCGCATATCTGAACTTTTAAAGTGCAGCGCGCTTGCGGCATAATCGGATTAATCATTTATTAATATCATTAGAAACTAACTGCAGTTCTCAAAAGGAAGGTAGCATGATTAACTTCTTCATGGGATTGAGTATTCGCGTCAAGCTGCTTTTGGGCTTTATCGTGGTACTAATTTTAAATACCATTGTATCCGTCTCAATTGTAGTTTCCACCTTGAACAATATTTCAGGAACCGAGCGAATTAACGAAATTCTGGCGGTGGCTAATGCTCGCGTCAACACCGCACAGACGGCGATGCATGATTTTAATTCCACCATGATCGGCGATTTAAATGCGGCTATCTCGGGTAAAACCGAACAGTTCATGCAAGACTATGTCGCAATTAAAAACGACTTAGTAAAAACCCATAATGCCTTAATCCCGAGTGCTATGGGCACGCAGAGCTATGCTGACAACATAAATGCAGTCAAGCAGTCCGGTCAGGCTTTAGTGAAGTTTGCCGATGAGGTTATTCTGCCTTTAGTGCAACAGAATAATGCCGCCGAAGCCCTAACCTACTATATTAAAGAAGGGCTTCCGCTCTACCGTCAAGCAATTGGTGATTTCCACGAAATTCTGCTTGAGCAAAACCGTACTGCTATCGCGATAGCTGATAAAAGCTCTGACATGACTTCGGTTTATATCGACATTGCGCTGACTATCGCTGCTATTATCTTAGGCTTAGTGATCGCCACTCTACTTTCTTCCTATATTTCGCGCCATATTGCGGCACAGATTCAGATCATTGACCGCATTGCCGCAGGAGATCTCAGCCAACACATTCATCACGGCAATGAAGATGAGTTTGGCTACGCCCGCAAGGCGTTACGCAAGATGCGCAATCAGCTCAATGAAGCAGTCGAAGGTACGGTAGAAACTTCCAATAATGCGATGGCGCTACTGCAAAAAGCACTGGCCAACACCCAGTCGATGAACAAGGAACTCTCGGAAGTTGACAGTCAGGCGGTCACCGTAGCCGCAGCCTCCGATGAGCTCGTTTCGACCACGCAGGATATTGCCCGCAACTGCGAAAGCGCTGCGGCCAGCTCCGAGCAGGCTAAGGAAATTACTGCTAACAGCGCTGACACGGTACGCAGTGCAGTTGATAAGATTAAAGAGCAGGCCAATATCACGCAGCAATGCGCCGATCAGATTGCTCAGCTGGAAAAGAAGACCGCAGACATCGGATCCATCGTCAATACCATTAACGATATTGCCGATCAGACCAATCTGCTGGCACTCAATGCGGCGATTGAAGCTGCCCGTGCCGGCGATGCCGGACGCGGATTTGCGGTGGTAGCCGACGAAGTGCGCGCACTGGCGATGCGGACCTCACAATCCACCCAGGAAATTACTAATATGGTAAGCGCGGTGCAAAATGAGGTGCAAAATGTGACTGACAGCATCAATGCCTCCGTAGCCAACATGGATGAAGTGGCGCAGACAGCAAGTGCAGTCGAAAACACCTTGGCGGATGTTACGCAACATGTAAATGAAGTTAATGCCCAGATCACGCAGATTGCGACTGCGGCCGAGGAGCAGACCACCGCTACTGCCGAGATTTCGCAACATATGCAGACCATCACTAATTCGTGTGATTCAGCCTCCAAGAATGCGGATGAAACTTCAGCGCAAGTGGAAACCATTCATCAGAGCTTTGATAAGCTGCTCCAAGAGCTGGCCTTCTTCAAGCTCCGTCCGCTGGGTAGCGATAACATTAATACTTAATGCTGCAAGCCATGCAGCGGGGGGGGGGGGGACCCGTAGGGGTTGCCCCCTAGTTCACATGTAACCAAGTAGCAATACTTACTGTTTTTACATGTTTAAGCGAAGATAATTTAGGGTTGCTCATAACGGCTATGGCTGTTTATTATATGCACATATGAATTTATACCTATTATACCCCCCCCCCCAAAAAAAAACTGAAATAATCATGAATTAAAAATAAAAACTGTTTTATATACTTAAACTAGAAAGGTTTAGGGGCTAATCGTTTAACGCTTTTCCCAATATAATTTACAAGGCTTCCCCGTAGAGGGATTTTCTGCATCTATGATAATTTTGACCTGTATTTCCTGTATCCCTTTCAGCGGGGACAAATCGGCATTCTCTATCACGTGGCAATGATGGGCTTCGCAAGCTTTGTCTATCGAAACGTGTTTCTTTCCACTCTCTCCCAATCCGTGGGAATCGATAATGATAAACAGCGGCTCCTTGTCTAATATAGCTTTCAGCGAGCTGTCCGGCAGGAAGGTTTTTGCCGCGAAATAGGAATCCGTTCCGTAACCGTTCATTTCCGTGTTCCCTGTATGCAGGATGAGTGCCTTGCCACGTAGCGATGGCAGGCTTTGAAAGTAAGTCGCATCGGGTATTCTCTCCAAGCAATCGACGACATAAGCCGGTATGTCATACGCCGCCTGTTCCGCGCAAAGACAGTCGTAATCCATATCTCCGATGTAAAAGGCAATCTCCGCCTCTGCACCCACTTGAGAAAGATAGGCAAGCAAAAGGGGCGGGAAAAGGCTTCGGACGAGGAACGTCCTATACGCATATCGTTACGTTGAAGTAATCACCAATACCAAAGAGCAGGAAATCCGTGGCATATTCGTTCCTGTCTTTGGAAGTGGCGATACCCAACGCATGCAAAGCTGTTTCTCCGGGTATACCGAGCACGAATACCAACTCTTTTATCGGTACATCTTTGCACAGCATATCGAAAAACGTGCCTTGCAGACTTTTCAAAATGGCTTCCTCCGTGTAGAGTAGCGTGCCTTCTATGTCGAAAATGGTATGCTTGTATTGTTTCATGACTGACTTCGATTATCAAATTGCCTGATTACCCTGCACGGATTTCCCACCGCTACGCAATTTGCCGGAATAGATTTTGTTACTACACTGCACGCACCGATGTCGGCGCTTTCTCCAATAGTCACGCCAGGCGGGATGATTGCTCCGCCACCTATCCACGCACCGTTTTCTATCCTGACCGGACGTGCCTTTTTAGCCTCTGAAGCGAATAACCACGGACTTTCTTCCTTAAAAGGCAGAAATAGTTATAGCTGTCGGCAAGTGGAAGCCCACAAAGCTTTAGCTTGTGGAAGCATCACGATTTTAAAGTTGAAATTGCTGCGCGCATCTTGGTCATGCTGTGCTCAAACTCCTGATTGTGCATGAAGGAAACGCGCGTATAGAGTACATCACCGATGGCCATGTGAATCAGTCGCGACACCGATGACTCAGAATTATGCTTTACCTCAGGGCCAAGACCGATTAAAGTTACATCGGCAAGCCGCGAGGCCGGTGAATTTTTGTGCGATGTAATGAGGATAATGCCAGCGCTGTTACACTTGGCCTGCATCAAGGCATCAATAAGATTTACCGAGGCACCTGAATATGAGACAGCAATAACTACGCTACCCTTGGTGCAAATGGATGCCAAGGTCATCTGCTGATGCGGATCGGATGACACTTCGCAACTTTTGGATAAGCGCACAAAACGTGTCGCAATATCTTGACACACCGTTGCCGAATTACCGTAGCCAAACAGCAACAAACGGGATGCATCCGCAATCATGCCGGCTGCCGCGTCAATAGCTGCAAAATCAAGCAGCGATAAAGAATTATGCAGGCCTTCTTGAATATTGGCAAAGAGCTTTTGCGTGATAACCTGCGAACTATCGTGCAAGTTGAGATCACTATCTAAAAAAGGACTGGCGCTGTGCAGCTCTTGGCTCAGGGCAATTTTCAAAGCCTGCAGCCCAGGTAGCTCCAGTTTTTTGCAAAAGCGCGACAAAGTAATTTCCGAGACGGCCGCCGCATGCGCCAAATCTGAAACCGTCATCTCCATAAAATCAGATAAATGATCGGCTATGAAATTGGCAATTTTGGCATCGGACGGCGTCAAGCTAGGCGCCGCCGTCGAAAATAGCGGCAAATCCTGAGCTTTGGGACTCAGACCGTTTTTAAATGCAGACTGCTCAGACATGATCGATTTGCCTATGAACTCATCGCTTGGACAATAGCGAATAATAACAAATCTATCCGGGTCTGCGCCACTGCGCCGGAGCATTAGCCTGCTACCCCCCCCCCCCCTGCGCCGCAAGGGTAGCGCTTATTTCCCCGCAAAGACAAAAAAGCCCAAGTTCGTGACTTGGGCAAAAGGCATCAACATGACTATCAATAGGAAAACTTTGTTAAACAGCGTTAAACGATGCTTTGCAACTCCATGTATGGTGAATAAAACCCGGTGCATCCTTGCGTTCAAAGGTATGCGCACCGAAATAGTCACGCAGACCTTGAATTAAATTGGCACCGACGCACTCACTGTGCAATGCATCTAGATAGGAAATAGCAGCGGCCATAACCGGGTTGGGAATCGCATTGCCTATAGCCAAAGCACAGACTTCTCGCGCATCCTCTAGGCAGTCGGCCAGACGTGCTTTAAAGAAAGGGGCATCAACTAAATTTGCCAGCTGCGGTTCGGCAGTAAAGGCTGCCGTAATATCATTTAAAAAGCGCGCCTGAATAATGCATCCTGCGCGGAAGATTTCGGCAATCTTAGCTAAATTAAGCTTAAAGTCGTACTTTTCTGACGCACTACGATAAAGATCAAAGCCCTGAGCATAGGCTGCAATCTTGCCGACATACAGATAATGTTCCACTTTAGCTATCAAACTGGTTTTATCCATGCCAAGCTTAATCGTCCGCGGAACAGCCTGCTGCGCGCGTACGGTACGCTCGGCGACCTTGCCGGAGATAAAACGCGCATTACAGGCGCCATCAATCATTGACAGTGCAACTCCCGTCTCAAAGCCGTCAATGCAGGTCCACTTGCCAGTACCCTTTTGCCCGGCAGCATCCACTATCATGTCAACGAGATCACCCTTTCCTTGCGGATCCTTTTCACGTAGCACCTTAGAGGTAATGGAGATCAAATAGCTCTGCAGCGGCCCCTGCTGATAGCGTTCATAAATATCCGCCAGCTCTGCATTAGTAAAACCGCCTAAGCGCTTTAACACTAAATAGCTTTCAGCAATCAGCTCCATATCGGCATACTCAATGCCGTTGTGTACCATCTTGACATAATGCCCAGCACCGCCTTCTCCCATAAAAGCACAGCATGGCTTGCCGTCAGCAGCTTTAGCCGCAATTGCTTCTAACACCGGACCGATACTCTGATAGGCCTCATGCGTACCACCAACCATGATAGCCGGACCATGACGAGCGCCTTCGGCCCCGCCCGACACTCCGACGCCGGCAAAGACAATGCCCAAGGGTTGCAGCTGCGCAAAGCGGCGCATACTGTCTTGATAAAAACTGTTGCCGGTATCAAGTACAATGTCATCCTTATCCAGCAACGGCTTTAAAGCCTCAATCACTGCATCAACGGGTTTACCGGCAGTGACCATGATAATGATTTGCCGCGGACGCTTTAAGCTTGCCACCATCGCTTTTAAATCGGTAAAGGCTTCAGCATTAGGATGCGGATTTTCTTTGACAAACTTTTCTACCAGATCAGCGGTGTAGTTATATACCGCAATCTTATAGCCGTGATCGGCGATGTTTAACGCTAAATTGCTGCCCATCACACCTAAGCCGATGAGAGCGATATCATTACGCATGGTCATAGCAACACTCCGTAGGGACCAAATGATACTTTATGAAAGTTTTGTTTCATGGTTTTAAAAAACAATGACATAATACTATCATTTGCTACAAATAAAAGTAGCAATTACGGTAATGTAATAACTTTGTGAAGTGCCTCGCGACTTTATTTACCACATCTTGCAGCCTCATGTAGCACCGAAGCTATCGACGCTACAGCCTTGAAATTTATGCCAGAGCGATCACCATACCAGTTGCAACCAAAGATTGTGTCATGCACTCACCCCCGGCATCAGACATAAAAAAGACCGCGTCCTAGCTCAAGAACGCGGCCGTGTGCTCAGGACTGCACCTGACTGCATCTCCACGCTGTCAGGCGGCAGCACTCCTTGCTTTTACTGCAAATCTTCAGTCAAAATCTTAAGATCGTAGCTGAAGATCGGGAAACGCCAATACCCGCAAGGCGATTCATCATCCTTTTCAATATGAAAACCTACCGGATAGCGCACCCGCTTCCACTGTGAGCGGCTATGCAACACAAAGAAGCGCTGTACGTAATCTGGCAGTTTGGCGGTATACGGCTTAAACTCATCCTCCTGCTGCAAACGTGCAAGGATATCCTTGGGGCCTAAGTAATCTTGCGCAAATAACTTGCGGATGGCATCTAGCACCACGTACGGCATCAGATCACCTTCATCAGTCTGCGTGCCTCCTGGACGCAATTCCGCAGTCGGCGCCTGCGCGGTGATATACGACATCTCCGGCAGCTTGAAGGTAAGCTCGGCATTGACCTTAAAGCCGTCAGTTTCTAAATGTTTATTGATGCGACGCACTACACTCTTACCAATACCGGCAATCGGGGCCAGACCGCCTGCAGTATCGCCGTCCATGGTGCAATATCCAACCGCCGACTCCGATAAATTGGAGGTTTCAATTAAAAGTCGTCCCTCTCGATTGGCAGTAAGCCAAATACCCGGCAGGCGCGAGCGTGCCTGAATATTCTGCAGCGGCACATCATCGTGTTCCCATGAAAGCGGTTTATCCGGGCAAATGCCGTCAAAGAGCGCCACATAATCTTTAACCACCTGTGAAATGGACCACTCATGATGGCTCGCGCCGACGCCCTTAGCTAGCATGCGCGCTGCGGTACGCGTCACGTCGCTAGAATTATCCGAGCCCTGATATACGGTAACTAACAGCTGCGGCATCACCACATCACGCACGTAGGTTATAATATCGCCTTCGCAGCGTGGGAAGGCAAAGCCCAGCCGAGCCAAGCGCGCACAATAGGCTTCGGCGCCAAGTTCGCTTAAAGCACAGATCTGAGCAATAGCAACGCAAGATGCGCACAGCGCAGAGTCAGCCCCGCCCGAGAGGGATAGCGCAAAGCCGTGCCCATGACTGTTGTACATGAAATCATCAACGCCCAAAGCAACCGCACGCAACATTTCATCGTAATAGTCATCGTCAGCGCTCACCCCATCCTCTAAGGTAATAAGCTTACTGTCGGCAAAGAAGCACGCCGAGCTGCGTACTAATAGCTCACCTTTACGCGCCAACATGCACACACCGTCTAAAATCGCGCCGCCGCTTTCATTACCGCACAGATTAGGAGCAGCCAGCAGTGCTTTAGTGCGTCCGGAGAGCGTCACTAGCGCCTCGGCAGCAGCCTGCAGTCCATACGTTTCATAAATGCGTGCAGATGGCAGCACCACCAAATCCGCATGTTTGAACTTCTTGTCAAAATTGACATCAAACAGCACCGCAGTAGTAATGCCGTCCACTTCAAAACCATTGGCACAGGCCTTAATGCCCTTGCCCAAGAGGCTGAACACCGGATTTAACTTCTTGCCGACAGTAAAATAGCGCTCGCGATACTCCAATGGGGTGCGCGTAAATCCGTGTGCACAGTAAATGGCAATGATCTCCCCGCGGCGCGCAAAGATGTAAGCATCGTACAGCGAGCCTATCACATCCGTAAGCGCTGTACCCACGCCTACCGTTAACCCATCCGGCAGCGCATTTACCAAATCACACAGTTCCTGATTGACCTTTTGCTTAAAACTTTGATTGAAAAGCAAGTCCTGACAATCGGTACCAGTTAAAGCCAGCTCAGGAAAAAGCACCAGCTTTTTGCCCTGCGCCACAGCCTGCGCGCACACGTTAAGCAACTTGCTACGGTTGCCGTGTAGATCGGCTGCCGCAGTTTTAATTGAGCCTAAAGCTATCTTTTTGCAAGGGTTCATTTCTTGATCCTGAAAAGAGAGGCGGCCGTTTAACCGGCGGCCTCAAGCCAAATCATCAATTCCAGCACACAGTTTGCCACAAAACAGCCTGCCTGCGCCTTTATGCACACAATTAAGCATTTTTTGTTAAAATGAGTGGATTTAGTGACCCATTTTGATGAGCCCACAGGCTTCACAAATGTTGCGGTTAAAACTTTCGTGAAACCTTCAAAGATTTAGCGGAAACAAAGCGCAATATGACGGATAAACTGCAGAACAATAAAGAAAATACCAATCCAAGCTATATCATAAAAGCCGGACACTGCCGCAAGCTCGGGCCCACCATAGAGGCGGACGGTGTTAACTTCGCAGTATGGTGTCCAGCCGCTTCTGCCATGGATCTGTTACTCTTTAAGTACCCAGAAGACCCCAATCCTGCAGTCATTACCCTCGCTTCCCCGATTTTCCGCTCGGTCTATTATTGGCATGTTAAAGTTTTAGGTCTTAAATCTGAGCAGATTTATGCATGGCGCGTGCGTGAGGCTATCCGCACCTATAAGGCCGCTTCCTCACATGTTGAAATCGGCAAGATCCTGATTGATCCGTACGCCAAGCGCGTAATTTTCCCCAAAGGCTATCAGCGCTTTCAGCGCGGCTCCATGGAGGAAAACTGCGCCACTGCTGCTAAGAGCATCGTACTTAACCTAGATGATTACGACTGGGGCCTTGATATTTCCCCGCGCCATCCGCTCAATAAGACTGTTATTTACGAGATGCACGTCAAGGGCTTTACTGCTCATCCGTCCTCGGGCGTCAGTGCGCAATTGCGTGGCACTTATCGCGGGCTTATCGAAAAAATCCCTTATTTAGTCGAATTAGGCGTCACCGCGGTAGAACTGCTGCCGGTGTATCAATTTGATGAGCAGGATGCACTGCCTGGCAAAAAGAATTACTGGGGATACAGCCCGATGGCCTTCTTTGCCCCACATGAAGGCTATTCATCCGATAAGTCCTACATGGGACCTATCAATGAGTTTCGCGATCTGGTCAAAGCTCTGCACCGCAACGGTCTGGAGGTCATTTTAGATGTGGTCTACAACCACACCTCCGAAGGCGATCAGAACGGTCCCACTTACTGCTTTAAGGGCTTTGATAAAAAAGACTATTACATCATTAATCGCGATGGCTATTACGGCAACTACTCTGGTTGTGGCAATACCTTCAACGGCACCAATAGTGTAGTGCGCAATCTCATCATCGACTCGCTGATTTTCTGGAAAGAAGAAATGCATGTTGATGGCTTCCGTTTTGACTTAGCCTCAATTTTGGCGCGTGATGAAAATGGCGTGCCGATCCCCAATTCGCCAACACTACTGGACATTGACAGCAATCCGCGCCTTGCTGAGACCAAACTCATTGCCGAGCCGTGGGATGCCGGCGGTTTGTATCAGCTCGGTAATATCGCAGGCTCAAAATGGCGTGAATGGAACGGACAGTTCCGCGATGATGTGCGCTCCTTTATTCGCGGCGATAGTGGCATGATCAAGCGCTTCGTGTCGCGCCTGCTGGGCTCTCCTGATATCTACAATGAAAAAGAAGTTGATCCGCAAAAGAGCATCAACTTCATTACCTGCCATGACGGCTTTACGCTGTGGGATTTAGTGTCATACAGCCACAAGCATAATGATGCCAACGGCGAACAAGGCCGTGACGGTAATAATGCCAATTATTCGGCTAATTACGGCTGCGAAGGCGAATGCGATGACGATGCGCTCAACGATCTACGCTTGCGGCAAGCCAAGAATATGCTGGCTCTTACCGTGCTGTCGATGGGCACCCCGATGATCATGATGGGAGATGAAATCCTGCGTACCCAGCATGGTAATAACAATGCCTACTGCCAGGACAATGAGCTTAGCTATATGAACTGGAATTTAAATGAGCGCCAGCGCGACATGCTCAATTTCACGCAGGCTATCATTAAGCGCCGCACGATCCGCTCACGTGCAGAAGGGCATGAGCGCCGTCATGTGAAGATGCTCGACTCCGTGCTGCGCTCCACTAAGTTGCAGTGGCACGGCGTACTCCCATTCCAGCCGGATTGGTCCTACGATTCGCATTCCATCGGCGTACTCGTGTATTGGAGTACCTATTCAATCTATGCCTACGTCTTTGTTAATGCCTTCTGGGAAGATTTAGAAATTGAGCTGCCGCCGCAACCCCGCAACACCAAGCGGCATTGGCTGCCAGTAGTGGATACTTCAAAGAAAGCTCCGGATGATGTGATCATCGGCCTTAACTTTAAACGCTACAGCGCCGGTGAAAAGCTCAAAGTGCAGGCGCGATCTATTGTTATGCTGATAAGTCCGGCTTAAACTAAGTCTAAATTTTACAGCGCCGCAGTACGAGGCGCTGTCTCCTATTATTTTGCTTGAGCAACACAAGGATTGAACCATGGCCGAGGATAAAGAGCCCCGCCCCAACACTGCTGATGATAAAGAGCAGTACGAATATGTCTACGTTGATGCCGATGATGACAGCGAAGGCGAATACGTCTACATTGATGACGACAGCGCTGACGACGCAGCGCACGGCGCTGCTGAAAATGACGGAGCAGACGCTGAATACGAATACGTCTACACCGATGACGACGATGACGACGCAAGCCAGGATGACACGCCCTCCCCTGATGACGCGATTGCTCCAGCCGCTGCTGCAGGCGCTGTTGGGGCTGCCGCTGGAGCTGCTGCTAACCCCAGCGCCGCGCCAGCCGACAGCGTTGAGGAAACTGAAGAGCAGAAACTGGCGCGCCTGAAGCAGGAGAAACACAACCGCATCCGCCGCAATCTGCGCATCATTGCACTAGCTGTCGCGGCCTATTACTTTGTCTCTGCCGGCTATACTTGGTATCAGGAAAAACAAGCCGAGAATGCTCAGACATCATCACAAATGATTAAAGCTGCAAACCAAGATGTCTTTGCCGATCCTGCAGCTTTCCGCGAGCGTTTTAACCGCGCGATTAATGCGCAGCGTTCCTCGTTACCGACTGCCAATGCTAATGACAGTACCGAAGGCTTTGTAGCCGTGCTCTCTCCGGCCATTGAGCTGCGCGGAGTAATGCGTCCTAATGAACAGCAGATTGCCTACATGCAGCTGCAGACGCGTTATCCCGATGCGCTGCCGCCTGAGAGTCTCACTGCGCTTAAGGCTTTTATTGCCGCCTGCGAAAACACCACGGATTTAAGCACCTGTGATGAAATTTTACAGGCCTTAGACATTGCGCCGCAGCCCGATGCCAATCCTGCCGGTAAAGTATTTGCTCCGGTCCAAGCCCAAAGCCCGGGCATACGCTACGAGCTTAGCTTTAAAGAAGATGCCATTGATGAGCTGACCTTAAAGGCCTTCCCGCGCGGATAAAGCCCACGACTTTAACAGATGGCACGGAGTTACCCTTGCGTGATCTAGGGGATGTAAGCGGCGGGTACAGCACTTTTTTAGCATGTACAATAACCCCAAGAATTCAGGAACGAGCTTTTTGCTCCTACCTGATGGGGGTATGGTGGACATGCCCGTAAGCGCCCTGAAATGGGTGCTTACTAAAAGTGCGGCATCAACCTCATAAACCTCGCACGTAAGTGCGTAGGTAGTTCATGCTGCCGTCTATTCTTAAGCGGTAGCTTCGTTTACTGCGACCTACCGTGACGCTCCCACAAGCTAAAGCTTGGTGGGGTTCCGCTTGCCAACAGCTGTAACCATTCAGCCTTAAAAGGCAGAAAGTCCTTGGCTGTTCGCTTCAGCTGCTAAAATGGCCCGTCCGTACTCAGAAATGACTATATCATAATTCACTGATGTTTATCGGGATCGCATTTATCCTGCAAGTTTAAGCTTGCAGGTTTTCTGCGCACGCTCATATAAAAACCTTCACCCCCCCCCCTGCTTTTTGTAAAATAACTTTATTTTTCAAACAGATTCAGTAATAAAAAGCAAGATGTTTTATTAATCAAAATTTGACCTTAGTACCAAAACAAAATCAGTCAGCATCAGCTTTTGTTGCTACAATGCACCGAAAATTACCTCCGTAGCGGCTTTATCTCGCAGGTGCGTTAAACTAAATTAAGGAAACAGTAATGGTTTTAAAAGTAGGATTAATGGGCGCCGGTGCGATTGCCGGCACCATGGCTCGTACCATTAACGGATTAAAGCATCCGGAAATTTCTCTGTATGCCATCGCCTCGCGCTCGCAGGAAAAAGCAGAGGTCTTCGCACGAGAATATCAAATACCGCACGCTTTCGGCTCGTACGAAGCTATGCTGCAGGATCCAGAGATCAACCTCATTTATATCGCCACTCCGCATTCCGAGCACTATGCAAACATTAAACTCTGCCTTGCGCACAAAAAGGCGATGCTTGTGGAAAAAAGCTTTACCGCCAATGCGCAGCAGGCCAAGGAAGTGTTAGAGCAGGCTGCAGCAGAACAAGTCTTCATCACGGAGGCCATCTGGACGCGCTACATGCCTTCGCGCACTATCATCAGCGATATTATTGCCCATGGTGAACTTGGTGAAGTGCGTGCGATTCAGGCCAATTTAAGCTACCCCATCATGCACAAGCCGCGCATTATCGAACCACGTTTAGCCGGCGGTGCTCTGCTGGATTTGGGCGTGTATCCAATTAACTTTGCGATGATGTTCTTTGGTCACGACCTAAGTGCCATCAACGGCACATGTGTCAAAGGCTCCTCGGGGGTCGACTTGATGGAAAGTATCAGCCTGACTTTTGCTGACGGCAAGTTTGCTTCTTTAATGGCCAATGCCTGCAGCCCTTCCGATCGCATGGGCTATATCTACGGTGAAACCGGCTATTTAGCGGTAACCAATATTAATAATCCGTCCAAAGTTGAATTATTTAACAAAAATCACGAACTCATTAAGACTTACCCGCTACCGGCACAGGTCACAGGCTATGAATATGAACTCATCTCCTGCTTAAATGCCTTCAAGCATGAGCGCTTGTCCTGCCCGGAGATGAGCCATCAAGAAACCATTGAAGTGATGGAAGTCATGGATAAGCTCCGCTCGCAGTGGGATGTAACCTTCCCCTTTGAGACGGCTAACCACGCTTAGCTCAGCAACACCTTTCCCCTGCCAAGGCACGCGCCGCTACGGTGTCTTGGCAAGGATGAACTCTCCCACGCTCACGCATGAGGAATTTTGCAGCTTTCTGTTAAATTTACCCCGCTAGTTTGTGCCTTTCTTGCGTCCCAACTGCGTTGTAAAGGGTCAAACCCGTCAATTTTACAAAAAATATTACAGTATATTGATAATCAATAAAATTATCTTTTTGACAAGACTCACATATTTTTCTTAAACTAAACGCAGTTTAAACATGAACTGAGTTTTTGGGGAGCTCATCATGGAACACTTTGCCGTCGATGAAAAACTATTGAAAATATCATCTGATGAAGCCCTGCAGTACATCTTCATGCAGGCTTTAGATGACGACGACACTGCCTCTGAGACCTCCGCGCCGCAGCACGCAGAATGCCACGCGGCTCAGGCAGAAGACCTGCAGTCAACGGCCGACTTATGGCTCTCCGTCTAAATACTGCCGCTTAATAAGCAAAGTGGCAGCGTCTCAGCGCTGCCTTAGATGCAGTTCTCGCGCTTGCCGGCGCTTATCTTTTTTCTTGCCCCGCCTTTAACGTACACTGCTTGGCGCTTCGAGCTGTTATTTAAAATCAGGATAGCTTTGTGCATTAAGCATGGTTAAAACCTGCTGCACGCGCTCAGCTGACGGCGGCTCAACGTCACTCATACTGTACTTCAGGCCCATGCTCTCCCATTTGTACATGCCAAAGCTATGATACGGCAACACTTCGACTTTACGCACATTAGAAAGAGTAGCGATGAACTCCTTTAGGCGGGTGATTTCGCCGTCGTCATCGGTATAACCCTGTACCAGCACATGGCGGATCCACACCGGTTTTTTAACTTCATCCAGATAGCGTAGACAATCGATAATGTTATCGAGCTTAACTTTGGTCAGATCAAGATGCTTATCGGCATCAATTTCTTTCACATCGACCATGAGGAGATCGGTGTACTGCAAAAGTTCATTAAACTTGCTGAAAAAGGGTTCCTCGCGCGTAAATGGCCCAGCAGCCGTATCAATGGTGGTATGAATGCCCTCGGCCTTACACAGCTTAAAGAACTCAATTAAAAAATCCAGCTGCAAAAGCGGTTCCCCGCCGCTTACCGTAATGCCGCCCTGAGCTCCCCAATAGCTCTTGTAGCGCAGGGCAAAACGCAGAATTTCCTCAGCGCTTTTTTCCTCACCACCATCTAACTTCCAGCTGTCTGGATTATGGCAATAGCGGCAGCGCATGCGGCAGCCCTGCAGGAAAAGCACAAAACGGACGCCCGGCCCATCTACCGAGCCGAAGGTTTCCATGGAATGAATGCGCGCTGTAGTCATAATTGCTCCTAACAAAAGGGCCCAAGCATAACTTGAGCCCTCTTTAATGATTTAACCTAAATTATAAGCTTACGTCAACACGCAACTTACATGGTCTTGTGGCAAGTTCTGGCGATCACATCCAGCTGCTGCTCACGGGTTAAATCAATGAACTTCACAGCGTAGCCAGAAACGCGGATAGTGAAGTTAGCGTACTCCGGCTTCTCCGGGTGCTCCATCGCATCAATTAACTTCTCAGTACCGAAGACATTGACGTTCAGGTGGTGAGCACCGCGCTCGAAGTAACCGTCCATCACATTGACCAGGTTCTGGGTGCGCTCAGCCAAGTCGTGACCTAAAGCATCCGGGCTGATGGTCTGGGTGTTGGAGATACCATCTAAGGCATACTCGTACGGGAGCTTGGCCACGGAGTTAAGGGAAGCCAAGAGACCGCTCTTTTCTGCACCGTAAGACGGATTAGCACCCGGGGACAGCGGCTCACCGGCCTTTCTGCCGTCCGGCAGCGAACCCGTGGCCTTGCCGTACACCACGTTGGAGGTAATGGTCAGAATCGAGGTGGTCGGCTCGGAATCACGGTAAGTGTGATGCTTCTTAATCTTAGTTAAGAAGGTCTTGAGCAGCCACACCGCAATTTCATCTGCACGATCATCGTCATTGCCATAGCGCGGGAAGTCGCCTTCCGTCTCGTAGTCAATCGCCACGCCCTGCTCATTGCGAATCACCTTAACCTTAGCGTACTTAATGGCGCACAGTGAATCGACCACATGCGAGAAGCCGGCAATACCCGTGGCGAAGGTGCGACGCACGTCGGTATCGATGAGAGCCATCTCAGCGGCCTCGTAGTAGTACTTGTCGTGCATGTACTGAATGAGGTTGAGCACATTGACGTACAGACCAGCTAGCCAATCCATCATGATGTCAAACTTGTGCATCACTTCATCGTAGTCAAGGTAATCAGAGGTGATAGGACGCATCTCCGGTCCGACCTGAGCTAAGCTCTTCTCATCAATGCCGCCGTTAATCGCGTACAGCATGCACTTAGCTAAGTTGGCGCGGGCACCGAAGAACTGCATTTCCTTACCGGTCTCGGTAGCAGACACGCAGCAGCAAATTGAGTAGTCATCGCCCCAAATCGGTCGCATCACATCATCGTTCTCGTACTGCACAGAAGAAGTACGGATAGAGATGGAAGCAGAATACTTACGGAAGCCTTCCGGTAAGTGCTTGGTATAGAGCACCGTAAGGTTAGGTTCCGGCGAAGGACCCATGTTCTCTAAAGTATGGAGGAAGCGGAAGTCATTCTTGGTGACCATGCTGCGGCCGTCCATGCCCATACCGGCCATTTCTAAGGTGGCCCACACCGGGTCGCCGGAGAACAGCTGATTATAGGAAGGAATACGGGCAAACTTCACCATGCGGAACTTCATCACCAGATGATCGATAAGCTCCTGAGCCTCGCTTTCAGTTAAGGTGCCTTCCTTCAGGTCACGCTCAATGTAAATGTCGAGGAAGGTAGAAATACGGCCGACCGACATGGCAGCGCCGTTCTGGGTCTTGATGGCAGCTAAGTAACCAAAATACAGCCACTGCACCGCCTCACGAGCATTCTTCGCCGGGCCAGAGATGTCAAAGCCGTAATCTAAAGCCATGACCTTCATCTGAGCTAAAGCGCGGATCTGCTCAGATAATTCTTCACGCTGACGAATGATATCATCGGTCATCACGCCGCAGCCGCAGTTGAGGAGGTCTTCCTTCTTCTTCTCAATGAGGTAATCAATACCGTAAAGGGCCACACGGCGATAATCGCCGACGATGCGTCCACGACCATAGGTATCCGGCAGACCGGTAATGATCTTGTTCTTACGAGCCGCACGAATTTCCGGAGTGTAGGCATCGAACACGCCCTGATTGTGAGTCTTGCGGTACTCGTTGAAAATCTGCTCAAACTTCGGGTTAGGAGTATAACCGTAGGTGGTGCAGGCTTCCTGCGCCATGCGAATGCCGCCGTACGGCATGAAAGCACGCTTTAACGGCTTGTCAGTCTGCAGACCAACCACCTTCTCTAAATCTTTGAGATCCTCACGGATGTAGGCTGCCTTGTAAGCGGTGATGCCGGAAACCACTTCAGTCTCCATATCAAGTACACCTCCCTTGGCACGTTCCTGCTTCTGCAGGTCCTGCAGCACATCCCACAGCTTGGTAGTAGCCTCGGTCGGGCCGACTAAGAAGGACTCATCACCATGATACTCAGTGTAGTTGTTCTGCACGAAGTCACGTACATTGACGTCGTCCAGCCAGTGGGTTCCTTTAAAGCCACGCCATTCAGATCTCATAAAAAAACTCCAATAACGTACGAGCACTGTAGTTGCTCTATGGTTGGTTGAAACTTTTGCCTCAGGGCTTGCCCCCTGAAAGTGACGCCATAATATAAAGTTTTATCCGTACTGACAATAAGCCCACCTGAGAAGAGTTGTCGCTTGGCAAAAAACTATCAAAACCGCCGCAGACGCGGGCTGAACATTGGCAAAATTACAACCAGATAAAATCTAATTTTTAAATATTTTATTTTTATAAATCTTATTATTACTTTTTTACATAACCGCCTGTACTTTTAGGGACGGCACAAAAGTACTATTGCGCTGCTGATTGTGAGTGCCATCACAAAATTCTCTTATATATCAATATAACCATTTTAGCTTTCGCGCTCTAATATAAGGAGGCAAAAGGAGATCTGACAAGTTAACAATTTGAAAATAAAATAAAATATTAAAAATAATGCTTTAACCACGACGTTTAGGCAATTTATTAAAACTACTTAATAAACTACATTTAATAACTCCTTCCTTGTGATATTTATCTAAATTTAAATTTAATTAAATAAATATATTTTAATATTAAATAAATTTATTTAATTCACAAAATGCAAACGCTTACGGAAAAAATTTTTTTGTAATTTTACTAACGCGTTTGAACTTACTGTACAAACGCATAATTATCTGCAAACTGCGCCTGCTCTCCAAAACGGCCTTGTATCAGAACTTAGTGAAGGATTGATCTAAGGCGCGCGTTACATTTGCACAAAGACGCGTCGCTGCGACGCCTAGAGGTATGATCTCCTATCTGCACATTGCAGGTTAACGTAAAGCATACCGCCGCAAGCGCTTACTCACTGCGGTGGCATTAGGATACCGTTACAAATTGGACGCTTAATAATGCTCAGGCAGCGTCCCCTGACGATACTGCGCCAGCAGATCCTTCAGACTTTCAATCTGCATCTTAATTTCGCGACCATTATCGCAATCGGCCACCATCCAACGGCGCGCAAAATGCTCCACCTCAATACTCTCCGAGCTAATGTCCTGATTATCTCGCAACGCCTCCGCAATACCTTGGAAGGGACGATGTGCCTTCAGTCGCAACCCATGGGAATTAAAGATTAAGGTATAACCGGCAATGCCAGTAGTCTGGTGATAAGCTGAACAGAAGCCGCCATCAATCACCAACAAGCGTCCCCCGCCGCGCACTGGACTTTCACCGGAGGAAACCTTTATCGGGGTGTGGCCGTTAATGATATGCCCAGTATCTTCATTAAGTCCGAACTCGCGCAAGATCATGCGGCAGGTTTCTTCTTGATGGTAAAAGGTATAGTACGGGTCTCGCGGTTCAACATGCATAGCCTTATCTTCAATAAAAGCGCGCTCAAAAGTCTTAATGACACGTCCTGACAACGGGCTCTTCTTGCCGCACCAGAAATACCACATGTGATCAAGGCTCTCGCGATCGCGTTTGTCAAAGCCGCGGCGTGCCACCCGCTCGGCCGCATCCAGATACGCCCGCCCCTGCACAAACTCACCGTCGCAGAAGACTTTGGCAAAGCTGCCATCGGCTGTCAGCGGGATGCATCCATGATAAAGCAGATTACCGTTGTAAATTTTATACATTGAGCCGTGAGCAAATAAAAAAGTCACATGCTCCTGCAGGCGTTTGCTGTGTAAAAAGGCCTGCTTTAACGAGGAAATCAGCTCCGCCTCATCATCATTTAAACGATACGGATCTTGCGGATCTATCGTTGGGAAAGTGGTAACTTTTAAAGGATAATCCTGACCGTCAATGTGTACCGTCCCGCGCGTATAATCAATCTTGTCTAAAAATAGCCGATCCTGCATATCAAAATCAGGATTGCGCTTAATCACCGCCCCCTGCAGCTTAAAGACCAAGACCGACAGCGCCTTAAACAACGCGGTGGTTTTATCATCATCCCGATAGTACTTAGCAGCAAATAAGGCTAAAGCCCGCATTGAAATACCATAGCCGTTTTCAAGCAGCTCAAAGTTGCCGTAATTGATGTTATTGCGCACTACAGTTGCAATGCACACCTCCGAGCCGCAGGCCGCCCCCATCCACAACATATCGTGATTGCCCCATTCAATATCAAGAGAGGGCAGATGCATCAGTAAATCCATGATGTCATCGGGGTGAGCCCCGCGATCAAAGACATCACCGACAAGATGCAGATGATCCACCGCCAAGCGCTTAATTAGAGTGGAAAGAGAATTAACAAAGTGATGAGCCGCGCCGGTTTCAATAATTGAAGAAATAATGCGCTCATGGTAACGCTGGCGATTATTGTCCTCATCGGCCTGAGCATGAAGGAGCTCATCAATAATATAGTTAAAGTCCCGTGGAATGGCCTTGCGCACCTTAGAGCGGGTATAGCGCGAGGAGAGAAACTTTGTTAAGGTAATTAGCTCGTAGAGGGTGCGGCGATACCATGCATCGGTATCAAGGCCCTGCCGGCGTAGCAGCTCCTGCTTTTCATGCGGATAATAGATTAAGGTGCACAGCTCGCTCTGCTGCTCCGTACTCATGTCATTGAATACCTGACACACCTTTTCACGGATCACGCCCGAGCAATTATTGACGATATGAAGAAAAGCCTCATACTCGCCATGCACATCGCTGATGAAGTGCTCCGTGCCCTTAGGTAGATTTAAGATTGCCTGCAGATTGATGATCTCGGTAAAAGCGGCATAACGCGTCGGATATTCACGCGACAGCTGCTTTAAATAGCGCCAGCGATAATCATTGAGCTCTGGCATAGTCTTAACTCCTTAACAACACTTCCAACACCCCCGCAGACAGCGGATGAAAAAATTCTAGCATGGATAATATGCTATGCGCCGCCTAGATAAACCGACGATAGCAGATGGTGCGCTAACGTTATTAAATTAAGCGGTTGTGTCAAAGGCAAAGTAGCGCAACGCAGCTTTACGCAGTGCAGGCGGCAGCCATGGAAGCAGCGCAATACCAAAACGTAGCGTAAGCGGAAACACCGCATGAGTCTGCCCTGTCGCAATTGCCCGCAGACAGAGCTCGGCCGCCTCTGACGCTGAAAGTTTAAACCAGGTCCGTCCGACAAAGCGCCGCCCCATCGGGCTGTCAAAAAATCCGGGTTCAATTAATGACAACTTAAGACAACGGTGCTGAAAATACGGCTGTAGCGCCTGTACAGCATATGACAGCGCACACTTGCTAGCACCGTACAACGGAATGGAGGGAATTGGATAGCGTGCGCCTTGCGATGAAATCACCCCGACAGCACTGCCCGGCGGCAAGGCTGCCGACAGCTGATAAAGAGCCTGCAGCGGGGCCAGCGTATTGACGGCAAACACCGCTGCAGCCGCACTTGAGGACTCCAGCGCATCACGCGCATGTGCCGGCACTGTCCCCATAGCTAAAATGAAAATATCACAACCAAACCGCAGCCCCGCCTGCAGAGCCTCGTGCCAAGCAGCAGCGTCACTACAGTCAGCAGGACAAATTTTTGCCTCAACCCCGAAAACCGTAGCTTTCTCCTGCAGCGCAATCAGCACCTCACAACGCCGTGCGCTTAACATAAGCCCGGCTACCTGACGTGCACACAGCTTTTCTACTAAGGCCGCCCCGAGGCCACCACTGGCTCCGGCGATAAAGACCCGCCGTCCGGTAAAAAAGTCAAGCTGTGCCATTTAAATATAGGTTTTAGGCAAACTGGGTATGAATATCAAAGCGTTCTGCATACTGCTGACTCTGCCACAGTGCAGTGCAGTTATCTGGCAGCGCTAAATTAAATCCGACATCGCGCCACGCGCCTTGACAGTGAAAATCTGATCCCACCGATGCCAGCAGATCAAAACGCCCGCACAGCTCGGCTAAATATTGCCGATCGCATGGGCGCTGCTGCGCCGATGACACTTCCAATGCCACACCGCCTGCGCGTTTAAACTCATCAATCAGCTCGCGCAGTTTGGTATTAGTCATGATGTAGCGGCGAGGATGAGCCAAAACAGGAATACCGCCTGCCGCTAAAATGACCTGTACCGCACGCTCCACGCTACCCCACTGCGTCTTCACGTACGCGGGGCGCCCACGCTTTAAGTATTTATTAAAGGCCTCATCGCTGCTGCGGCACGCTCCGGTAGAAGCAATAAAGCGCGCATAATTACCGCGGGTAATGCTAGCCCCCTCCTGCGCCTGCGCCTTGGTGCGAGCATAGGCATCAGTAAAGCCCAAACGCTCAAGTTTATGTCCGATTTCCTCTGCACGCTCAATACGTTTTTGATGCTGCTCTGCAAGACAGGCTTGAAGCTCAGGATGATTGATATCTAAAAAAAGGCCTACCACATGAATTTGAAAACTGCGCCACACCGTGGACATCTCGATGCCCGGGATAAGCTGCAGTCTTCCCTGGGCTGTACGCTGAGCCTCAGCTACGCCTCCTACTGTGTCATGA
The DNA here is from genome assembly GCA_944390105.1 of uncultured Succinivibrionaceae bacterium. Classification (GTDB taxonomy): domain Bacteria; phylum Pseudomonadota; class Gammaproteobacteria; order Enterobacterales; family Succinivibrionaceae; genus Avisuccinivibrio. The sequence continues at coordinate 45,292 of CALXOV010000026.1, read as the reverse complement.
TCGGTCAAAGCCACTACTTTAAGACCACGCGTACAGGCAAAATCCACTAAGGCGCTAGGACTTAACGCGCCGTCTGAAGCACTTGAATGAGTGTGTAAATCGATAAGGCTAAGCTCCGTCATGCGATCTTTCCTCCAAATCTTCCCAGCGCGCATATTTGGCTTCAAGCTCAGCATTTAGTGCCGTGCGCTGCGCCATTAAAGCTTTTACCTTTGAGCCGTCTGTATCATCCGCATACAGTGCCGGATCTGACACCTGAGCATCCAAGGCCGCCAACTCAGCTTCCAACTTTTCAATCTGTGCCGGCAACTCTGCCAATTCATGCTGCTCGGTAAAGGAAATGCCGCCCTTGCGTGCGCTAGCGGCTTTAGGTGAGGTCTGTGCCGCTATACTTTTCGGCACAGCAGATTTCTGCAATGTTTTTTCCTCACGCTGCGCTGCGTCACGGCGCTGATAGAAAGCGAGCACATCGCTCCATCCGCCAACAATGGTTTCAATATGCCCTTTGCCGTCAAAGACCCAAGTTTCGGTCGCCACTTTATCGATAAAACGCCGATCATGGCTGATGACGATTACAGTGCCATTAAAGGAAGCAATGAGTTCCTCAAGCAACTCAAGCGTCTCTAAATCAAGATCATTGGTTGGCTCATCCATCACCAGCACATTGCACGGACGAGCAAACATACGCGCAAGGAGCAGGCGGTTTTTCTCACCCCCTGAAAGAACAGACACTGGACTGCGTGCACGGCGTCCGGTAAACAGGAAATCACCGAGGTAGGAAATAACATGGCGCGTTTTGCCGTTAATAATGACATCGCGCCGCCCTTCTGCCACATTGTCAGCCACACTTTTTTGCAGGGACAGCTTTTCATGATACTGATCAAAGTACTGATATTGCACATTGGTGCCACGACGCACTTTTCCATGCGTCTGCTGCGCAAGACCCAGCATAATCTTAATTAAAGTGGTTTTGCCTGCCCCATTTGGGCCGACAATGCCGATGCGGTCTTGGCGCATTACCGCAGCCGAGAAATTATCAATTAAGGTTTTATCGTCAAAGCTTACTGTAACGTCGGTAAGCTCAAAGACGATATTGCCTGAGCGATCGGCCTCAGAGATCTGCATGATGGGGCGCCCTTGGCGATCACGGCGCTCACGACGCTGGCGACGAAGATCTTCAAGGTTGCGCACGCGCCCCTCGTTACGCGCCAAACGCGCCTTCACACCGCGGCGGATCCATGCCTCTTCTTCGGCCAATACGCGATCAAATTCCTTATTGGCAAGTTCCTCCATCCGCAGCCGCTCATCACGCAGTCTAAGGTACGCCGCAAAATTGCCCGGATAAGAATAGAGTTTACCGCGATCAAGCTCAACAATGCGCGTAGCTAAATCATCAGCAAAGGCGCGATCATGCGTCACAAAGATAAGGGTTCCGGGAAAATTAAGCAGCCACTCTTCCAGCCAACCGATGGTTTCAATATCCAAATGATTGGTCGGCTCATCAAGCAGCAATACTTCAGGCTCACAGGCCAACGCTGCCGCTAAAGCGGCCTTACGGCGCCAACCTCCCGATAACTGAGCTAGCGGCAGCTGCGGGTCAATATTCATCTTATTTAAGATTTTGCAGATGATTCCGTCGTAGCGCCAGCCATCATGCTTTTCAATAAAAGCTGCCAACTCGCCGTTCTCATCTTGCCCCAAAGCCACTTTAGCTAAGGCCTCGCCGACCACAGGAATTGCAGATGCCGCCATGCTGTAGGCTGTACCCTGTACCGACAATGGCGGGTCTTGCTCCAAACGCACAACTTTAAGCCCCTGACGCATAATAAGACGTCCGTCGTCAAGCATACTGTCGCCGCACAGCACCTTCAGCAAACTGGACTTACCGGTACCATTGCGTCCAACCAGACAAATGCGCTCCCCTTCTTCTACCGCAAAATCGGCATCCTTAAGTAAAGGCAGATCGCCATAGGCCAGTGAGCCATGCAGAATACTGATAAGTGCCATTATTCTACGTCTTCCTTAATCCCATCAGGCCCCCACACCCGTCCTTTTGCGCGCTGAGCAGTTGACGCCCGCTCCAGACGACGCCCCGACGGTTTGCGACGTTCAAAGGGGCGCTCGGAGCGATGCTGCGATACTGTCGCATCGCTGTCCCAATTGCTCCGACGCGCAAAACTCCTGCGACGTTCCGATAAAGCCGTTCCATCTGTGCGTAAATCTGCACCGTCCCGGCGCGGTGCGCGCGGCCAGGTATCATTATCCTCATGCCGCTGTCCACGTTTACGTGGCACGCGGCTTTGGTTGGTAAGCGGGCGCCCCCGCTCGGCCAGCGGACGACCGCGCCCGCGGTTAAAAGGTACAGAATCCTCTGCTACAGGCAGAGCACGTCCATTGGTAGATGCGGCTCTCTCAGTGCCCCAGTTGCGGCTACGCCCAGGCTGGAACGTATCCTCACTCCATGCTGCGACGGAAGGCTGATGGGGCGCAGATGTTCGTCCTGACGGCTTTGCACCAAACGGTCGCGCCGCGGTACTGCCGCCCAACAGCTTAGACCAGCGCGGTATGGCTTTAAGTTCTACCATCGGCTCAGGTTGCGCGCTTTGCGCAGCTGCGCTGTAGCTTAATTTAAAGCAGGCATGAATCTGCTGATCGTGCGCACAATCCTCGGGGATGGTAGCTGCACTTACATTTTCACACTGCGTAAAGCCATACGGAGCCAACGCTTCCTGATTTAACTTAAAGCCGCGCTTATTGCAGCAGAAAATTACCGTACCCACATCCTTTAAGTGCCGAGTTAAGTTAGCCAGCAGCGCTACATGATCGCGTTGCACCTCAAAACTACGGCTCATGCGCTTGGAGTTGGAGAAAGTCGGCGGATCAATATAGATAAGATCAAACTTACGATCACTGTCAGTTGACAGATAAGTAAGGCAGTCAGCCTGTAAAAACTCGTGTTTTTCTCCTAGGGCAATGTCGTTTAACGCAAAATTCTCCAAGCCCCACTCTAAATAAGTGCGACTCATATCCACACTTAAGGTTGAGCTAGCGCCGCCTACCGCCGCTGCTACCGAAGCGGTGGCGGTATAAGCAAATAGATTTAAAAAATCCTTGCCATCAGCTTCTTTACGCAACAGCGCGCGAATCGGCCGTGCATCAAAAAAGATGCCGCTGTCTAAATAATCATCCAGCCGCGCCTTAAAGGTCAGATCGCCCTCATGCACCATGACTTCGACATGTAAGCTTTCCGCATTCTTTTCATACTGCGCACTGCCCTGTTGACGCTGGCGGCTTTTGACGATTAAATGCCTTCCTGGAATATGCAACGTCAGCACGGTGGCGGCAATCATATCCATCAGTCGGCGGCGCGCCAATCCCGGTGCTATAGCAGCGGGAGCCTGATATTCCTGCAGTACCACATAATCTCCGTAGATATCTACCGCCGCGTTATACTCCGGAATATCGGCGTCATAAAGACGATAGGCATTAAGCCCCTGCGCTGCCACCCATTTTTTCAAACGCGTCTGATTTTTCAGCAAACGATTGGCAAAATCCGGGGCAATTTCCGGCAATGCATCAGCTGCTGACACAGTATCTCTTTTTTCTAAAGTAAAGACTCGCAGTTGGCACGGTAATGCACCATTGTATAAGGTATAGCTGCGCTCACCCTTAAGACGCAGACAAGAGAGCAGGTCCTCTGAGCTTGAGATAACCCCCAGCCGTGCTCCGCCGAATAGCGCTTTAAGCCTAGAGCCCAAAGCGGTATAAAGCACAATGAGCTCATTGAAATTGCCCATACGCTCACCATACGGCGGATTAGTTACAATGGTAAGCGGCGCTTTAGCCTCTGCTATCGTGTCAGAGGTCAAATTCTCGACCTTACAGCACTGCAGTTGTACCAAGGAGGCAAATCCAGCACGTTCCGCATTTTCGCGCGCCAGCTCAATCATACGAGCATCGGCATCGCAGCCGCAGAGCTTACAGCCATCCTGCTGAGCTTTAGCAAGGCCCACGGCCGAACGGCGCTGAGCCTCTGCAATAAGTTCCTGCCACCTTGTTTCATCAAAGTTTTTAAAATTAAAAAATCCGTAATGACGGCGTTGCAGACCTGGCGCTGTATCGGTAAGCAATAGACCAGCTTCCCACAGCAAAGTGCCGGAACCGCACATCGGATCAAAGAAATTGCCGCCCTGATAGCCGCTACGCACTAGCATTGCAGCCGCTAAATTTTCCTTAAGTGGGGCTTTGCCTGTTTCACGCTCAAATTCGCGCATGAATAAGGGCTTGCCAGATAAGTCTAAACCTACTGAGACCTGCCCATGATGCAGTCTTGCGTAAATGAGCACCTGCGGATCGCGTCTATCGACATTCGGACGCGACATTTTACGATTAACAAAATAATCACATACGGCATCCTTGACCTTCTGCGCGCCGTACTGCGTATTATTAATTGCGTCGCTACTGCCACTGAACTCCACTGCAATGGTCTTATGCGGCGCAAAATAATCATCCCAACGTACCCCGTATACCCCCATGTATAGATCCATATCATCACGGCAGGCAAATTGGCTCAACTCCCACAGCACGCGTGTAGCAAAACGCGACCATAAGCAGACACGCATAGCTAGGGCAAAATCACCGCTGAAGGACGCACCGGCCACGGTTTCCTTCACATGCTGCGCCCCTAGTGCGCCAAGCTCGGATACAATCAGACTTTCTAAACCCTTAGGACAGGTGGCAAAAAATTTCGGCATACAGGCACTCTCCAGTTATCCGCGGTATTATAAATTATCTGGCTTAATTCTGTGATTAAGCGCGCAAATTCAACGAAAAATATTTGTCACTAAAAGTCTTTTTTGCCACTGGTCAAAGTATTTTTCCACCAAGACCTTTAAGCTTTGATTAAAAAAAACTTTCAGTCGGTAAGTCCTGCCCAGCATACGGCGGCAGCGTAAGGAGAATGCTATGCTAGTCATGCAGAAAGCCTTTCAGGTCAAATCCCAAATCATCCATGCCGCAGATTTTACGGCACTGCGCGCTCTGCTGCCGTTTCGTGACGGCGATATCGTGCTCACTGAGGCGCGGCTAATAGACAAACTCCAACTACCGTCTTTTGTTAAAGTACTAATACGCGAAAGCTTCGGACCAGGTCCTAACAGTGAACCGAGCGTTACACAGGCGGTTAAGGCTGCTGGCGCAGCAACGGGTCGCATCATCGGCATCGGTGGCGGAGCCACCTTAGATCTAGCTAAACTGCTAAGCCTCGAACATGTCCTCCCCTTGAGTGAAGCCTTTACACAGCAAGATAGGCTACGTAAAGCGCGCGAGCTGATTTTAGTGCCGGCCACCCCGGGAACCGGCTCAGAGGTTACTCCCTACTGCGCAGTCTACTTTCCAGATTTAGGTGCACAGCTTATTTTAAATTCGCAGGCGTTATACGCCGACACGGTGTTGCTATGCCCAGAATTTTTAAATGACATTCCGTTTAATGTCTTTGCTGCCAGTTCCTTTGATGCCTTTACCCATGCCTGCGAATCTTACCTATCTGCGCTAGCAACTCCTTTCTCGCAGTTGTTGGCGCTACAGGCGATGAAACTTCTCATCTGCGCTTGGCAAAACATCGTGCAACAGGGATCCGGTATGCTGGAACACGAATGCGCGAATGTGCAGCTCGCAGGCTGCATGGCCGGGATCAGCTACGCCAATGCCGGCTGTGCAGCAGTGCATGCGCTAGCCTACCCTTTGTGCACACGCCTTAAGATTGCCCACGGCGAGGCTAATTATTTAGTATTCCGTGCGGTGATGGAAATGTACGTCAAGAAAAACCCGCATGGTGCAATCTCTGACCTCACTGCCGTACTGGCGGCACTGCTTAACTGCCAGCCTGCTGCAGCCTGGCGTATTTTTGATGAACTTTGCCAATCTCTCTTGCCCAAGCGGACACTTACTCAATGTGGTATGCAGGAAGGTCAAGCTCTAGAATTTACCGATATGGTACTGACGCGCCAAAACATGCTGATAGCCAACGGCTACGTGCAACTGTCTGCCGGAGAAATTGCGAGTATATACCGTAGTCTGATGTAGTCGCTGTTACGGCGAACTAAAATGCTGAAATGAATTGGAGGTGCCGCCGAGGCTACTGCCGAGAGCGGCACTTTCTCTCCTGATGCTTAAGGCCTGCTCATTTGGCAAGGTTCTTTCAATGTCAGCATTGGCATGCCTCCATGTATAAGCTCTGATTACTTTATCGGCAGCGCAAGGTTTTTCTTAAGAAAATATAGGTGTAGAAAACAGCCTTTATATGGCGGGAACAAGGGAGTGATCTTGATCGCTCACTTGACCTCCATAAAATTAGAAAAAACCACTAACTTCTTTCTTTGAAGTCGAGATTAAGCGAGGATAAAATTTGCTTTGTGTTTATCCCTTCAGTGAACCGACTCTTAAATATGCCCTTTGATTTTTCCGTTAATCTCTAACCCCCAATTTCGTGAGAACCCGTGCCGTTGCGTAAATAAACATAGCCGTGCTTTTTAATAATTTGTATCACGGCTTTGTAATATCCGTCCATTAGCAAGCCCCATGCATGATTGATGTAAAGGCGAGAGCAGGTTTTATCTTTGACTGCTCAGGTAAACAACCGTGCAAATCTATATGGACAAAATCTATTGCACCGGCTTTCATAGCAGAGACAACCTCATCAAAGCTTTCACTTTCGGCAAACAGCCCTTTAATATCCGGACTGTAGGCGAAGTAATCGTTGTGATCGGTATCCTTAGAGATAACAAACCGGCATCTTAATTTGAAACCTAGACGATAAGCGAGCTTCCAGAAAGGCCAGCCGATGTGATAATACATTTACTAAACCTCACTTTTGATTGTTCTTGTCTATCATAAACGTGTCCACATAATCACACCACTGCTGCATGACCTTGCGGCGCTCCTCAATGAACTGCTCCCTATCGTACGCCTCAACCGTCGCGTTCTGTTTAGCATGAGCAAGACACGCTTCAGCCACGGCTTCAGGAACATGAATACGGGCAAGGTAGGTTCTGGCCGTAGCACGGAATCCATGAGCTGAGCAAATATCTTTTAATCCCATACGGCGCAATGTGATATTCAGCGTAGTTGGGTTTAGATGCCCGGAATCGGATTGAGTGGACGGCCATATCCAGACACCGGAAAAACCTAACCGCTCATTGTATTCTTGCTGCTGTTTGAGTAGCGCAATCATCTGCCTGGTTAATGGAACAACATGCGACCTATTCATTTTCATTTCTTCAGCAGGGATTGTAAGCAGCTTCTTTTCCCAGTCCACCCACTCAAATTTCAATCCGGCGTTTTCCTTAGGGCGCAGCATGGAATAGATTGACCACATCAGGTATGGCGGATTATCACCCGGCTTAATAACTCTCCCTAAATCCTCAGGCGCTAATGCCGCACGGTGCTTCACTGGTGGCTTCTTTGGTAATCGCGTTGTTACATATTCTGTCTTTACCCTATCCAGCAATTCTTCACTAACGCACCACCGTAGGACTTCATTGATAGTGCTCATAAGCCGGTGAGCAGTAGCGATTTTACCTTGGTCAATTACCGATTTAAAACGTTCCAGCAAAAGCTTGTCGTTAATATCTTCTAAATAGCAATCTCCGATAGCCGGCAGGATATGGCATTTAAAACGCTCATCTAATTTATACGGGACTTTGAGTTTGCCTCTTTTTTCAGTGAGCCATTTAGGCACAACATCTTTAAATCTAGTCTTAAACGACGGTTTAGACACTGCTTTTGCCGTAGTTTCTGAAGATAGCTGAACAGCCTGCCTACGCGCTTCTTGCAATCCAACCTCAGGATAACTGCCAATAACCTTTTTGACAATCCGTCCGTTGATTGTTTTGCGCCATGCCCACGTTTTGTTTCCCCTAGGCGTTACCCTTAGTATGAGCCCGTTCTCGTCTGTAAAGTCTTTTGTTTTTTCTACTCGTAACGATTTGATTTGTATAGCATTTAGCATACCCTTACCCTCATCTTACCCTTACCCCCGAGTATTTCCTTACCCCGAGTTGATATTTTCAACCAAAGGTCAAAGTCAGGGTAAGGACTGAGCAAGAAATGGCTTAAGAATGAGGGTTTGCAGGCAATTACCCTTACCCCGATTTGCTCAAACTTACCCCGACTTTTCGCTTTTTATTCTATCTGAATTACCCCGAAAGGGTAAGGAAAGGGTAAATGGCAGGGTAAAAGATAACGTATTGTTTAATCGGGGAAAATTTAAAAAGCAGTAAAAGAAAAGGCAAGAAATACTTATAGATTAAGAACTTAAAATGCAAAAAATTATCAGAATGGAAAACAAAAATAGGCAGGTTGGTAGCTACGACTGGAATTGAACCAGTGACCTCAGCATTATGAGTGCCGCGCTCTAACCAACTGAGCTACGTAGCCACTTAACAAAGTTTGGCTGGGGCACAAGGGATCGAACCTTGGAAATGGCGGAATCAGAATCCGCTGCCTTACCACTTGGCTATGCCCCAAAAGTTTAGATGGCAGGGGTACCTGGACTCGAACCAGGGAAATGGCGGGATCAAAACCCGCTGCCTTACCGCTTGGCTATACCCCCAGCCCTTAGCACCTTTGGCATCTAGTTCTATGCTTGGCTGTGCTAGCGTCGCAAGGAACGGTGCACATTATATAGACAATTTACCCGCTGTCAACAAAATTTTAAAAATTTTTCATTATTTTTACTACAATCCAGCAGTACCGTATGTTTATTAATTGAAAATTAAGCATTTTTATTACAATGAAAGCTAAAGCTGGATAATGGCAAAGACAGAACTTTCTCTGAACTTTTATGTCAAAGTATTATTAGAATTTTGCTGTGGGTCATAATACCGACTGCAGAGCTTGGGGGATTTTAGTCAGATGAATATGCACAAGCCTAGAACTAAGTTGCTAGCGGCGGCCTGTTGCGTCTTCATTTTGCTGTGTGCTAGCGGATGTAGCTCTATAGCCGATACCTACCGCATTAATTTTGATGACAGCGCCACGTCAACTGCTGTCTATGCCGACATTCCCCCGGCTCCCGACGGGTCTTTAGATAATGCCGCAATCGGACCGTATAAACCTTTAAGTACGGATAGCGCTGATGCAGCACACTTACAAGAGGTCACTGAGCGCGCCTATCAGCGAGCCAAAGAGCTGTTGCCGTCAAATTTAAATAAGCCAGCCCCAGCCCCTGTCGGCATAGAAAAAGCTAAACAAGAAATGCGGCAGCTTCCCTACCCCGCCACCTACAGCCCAAATTGGCTATATCCCTACTATCGCCCCTATCAGCTGCCGATGTATTGGCCGTCTTGGCGCTATCGCCATCCGGGCTTTCGTTCCGGAGTAGGAATTTGGCTTTCCCATTAAGTTAAGTCAGCGCGAATTGACATCTACTGGCACCGCCCGCTTAACGTCCACTTCTAATGAAAAGAGATCCACATCGAGCTTGCCTAATATATCTATCAGCTGATCTTTGGATAAATACGACCAATCCTCATCATCATCGAGCTTGACTTCAATCGTGTCCCCGCTTAAGTCCATAAACTCGTACATTTCATCGCCGTAATATTTAGTCAGCCGCCCTCGCATTACTACATACTCGTCATCCACGCCCGAGCGCTTAATGTCTGCTATTGATGTGATCTGCTGACGCTGAAAGCCGCGTGGACCGTGATGTCCTCCTTGCTCAAAGAAATGGTCAAAGGGATGTGCCTGCACACCTGCTGTAAGCAGGGCGGTACTAAAAATGAGCACGCTGAGGCTTCTTTTTAATAATTTCACCATTTCCTGATCCTCGCATTAATCGCAACTGTCCGCAGAACCTCTGATCGGGGATTACTTTACACCGGCAAAATTAGCACATGCTTAGGGTCACTCAATAGCTTAGCGAAAACCCGAGTAAGACTTAATGCGGTGCCACTGCTACCACGGTTTTTTCTTGCAGAAAAGTGTGATCTCGCTTATAATTTTAACTTGAAGCTGCTAGATTCCCCTTGCTTAAGCGAGGAAAAAAAGCAGCGGTATTACAGAAATATGTGCTTGGCAAAATAGAAGCAAAAACTCAAGAACGAGCCTAAAGCTCTACCTTGATGGGGGCATTATGGACATGCCCTTGAGACCCCACTGAAGGGGCCTTACTGAAGCAAGGCTACGATCTTGCCAAACCTTACACGTAAGTGCAAAGGTAGTTCATAGATATCTATTCACGAGGTTTCAATGCTTGATGAAATTAAAGCTACTTTAGCGATGGAAAATCTGCACTTAACGTCAGCTGAAGAACAGCTGCTGCAGGATTTTGCTGCTGAACGCATAAATTTTGCTGAGCTACTGGATTTTGTCAAGACTTCAATCGCCAAGCAGAAGGCTGCCTGAATTTTGAGCGCAGAAGCAGATCTCCTTTATTGTTACCCCGGAAGCAGCGTTCTTATTAACCGCTTGGATCTGCAGGATGCACAGCAACTAGAACAAGCTGAGCGAACCTTAAGTGCCGCCCGCTTAATTGAATTGTACAAGCATCCCGTCCCCGGCAGCTTTGATTTAAATCATCTGCAGTCTATTCATCACTATATTTTTCAGGATATTTATACTTGGGCCGGGCAGCTACGTAGCGTGGAAATCGCTAAAGGTCTGTTTTTCTGCCGCGCCGCCTACATTCGCCGCGAGGCCGATAAATTATTTGCCGCGCTGCATGCAGAAAATCTACTGCTTGACTGCCCGCTAGAAAAGCTGCCATTTAAGGCGGCCTATTATTTAAGTGAAATTAATGCCATTCACCCGTTTCGCGACGGCAACGGCCGCGCTCAGCGCGAATTTATCCGGGAACTGCTGTTGCGCCGCGGCATTAAGGTAAATTATGCCGGAGTTAAGCCTGAGCGCATGCGTGAGGCCAGTATTGCTTCCTTTGGGGGCGACTATTCGCTGATGGAACAGCTGTTTTCCCTATGCATAAAAAACTAAACCCTCAAAGAGTATCAGCCGCATCATATCAGTAATTACGTAAACTTATGACTACCACTACCTTCAATCCTTCTTCCATTCAGCTACAGCGCGGCACCTTTTATACCGCGGTGTGGGGCTGTCAAATGAATGTCTACGACGGCGAGCGCATTTCTGATCTGTTAAGTGCCACCGGTCTGCAGCAGTCAAACGAGCCTAGAGGCGCAAACGTGATTGTGCTTGTCACCTGTGCGGTACGCGCCAAGGCTGAAGATAAAGTCTTCAATCAACTGCTCAGCTGGCGCCATCAGGGAATCATTGATGATCACACCATCATTGCCTTAGGCGGTTGCGTCGGCGCAGAGCTTGCCGATAAGTTGGTCGAACTTAATTCAGACATCAAGATTGTCTTTGGCCCGCGCACTGCCCACCGCCTGCCGCAACTGATTGCACAATACCTGCACGAAGGCCGCCCGCAGATTGCAGTGAATGCCGATGCGCTAGAAAAATTCGATGCACTGCCAGCGCAGGGTGCACGCGGAGTCTCGGCTTTTGTGACCATTATGGAAGGATGCTCAAATAAATGCTCCTACTGCATCGTGCCGTATACGCGCGGCAGTGAGGAAAGCCGCACGCTTGAGAGCATCATTGAAGAAATAGAAGGCCACGTCAGCAATGGCGTCAAAGAAATCCATCTTTTAGGACAGAACGTCAATTCCTATCGCGGCTTAAATGCTAAGGGGCAGCTAGTGCATTTTTCCACCCTGCTCTATTCAGTCGCAGCCGTGGAGGGGGTTGAGCGCATCCGCTTTACTACCTCAAATCCAATGGAATTTACCGACGACATCATTGAAGCCATCGGTTTTCTGCCCACTATTGCCAATCACGTACATATCCCGGTGCAAAGCGGATCCGATCGCATTCTCAAATTAATGCACCGCCGCTACAGTGCTAATGATTACCGTAGGCTCATTGCCAAAATCCGTGCAGTGCGCCCGGATATTCATGTCTCCTCAGACTTCATCGTCGGATTCCCTGGGGAAACCGATGAAGATTTTGCCGCAACCATGCAACTTGCTGAAGATATCGGCTTTGATCAAAGCTTCAGTTTCATTTACTCCAAGCGTCCTGGCACACCGGCAGCGGAAATGGACGATCCGGTAGCGCTTGAAGTGAAAAAGGAGCGACTATATCAACTGCAGGCGCTGCTGGAACGTTCTGCCGCCGCAAATGCACAGCGCCTATACGGCACGGTGCAAGAGGTCCTCGTAGAGGGCCTGTCGCGCAAGAACAGCGCTGAACTTAAAGCTAGAACCTCCAGCAATCATATTGTGGTCCTTGATGGCAGTCCTGAGCTTATCGGACAGCAGGCCTTCGTTAAAATTACTCAAGTCATGGCGCATACCTTAAAAGGAGAATTAGTCCATGTCTAAACCTTTTGCTGCTGACTTTACCTTAGAGCCGGCTGAACGCAGCCGCCTGGCAGGATTAATCGGCCCAGAGGATGAAAATCTGCGCTTAATTGAAAAAAGACTAAATGTCACTATTGCTTATTCCGGACAGCATTTTCAGGTCACCGGCGGAGAACGTCAGGTTAAAGCCGCCTGCCACATTATTAAAGATCTGTACGTCGAGACTGCCCCCTTAGGACGCCACAGCAAAGCGCAGTTCATCACCCCGGATAAAGTCCATTTGGCGCTGCTTGAAAGCCGCGTGCTACAGCAGAACGATGATGATGCAGCAGTTGCATCCCAAGCTACAATGTCCGGCACCCCAGAAGATGGCCCAGATCATGACACCCGCGGGGAGATTGCTGCACTTTACGGCAAGGCCGCAACCTTAAAATTAAAGCGCGGTGTGATTAAGCCGCGCACCCCGACACAAGCGCAGTACGTAACAGCAATTGCTACCCATGATGTCAACTTTGGAGTAGGACCGGCCGGTACCGGTAAAACCTATCTGGCGGTCGCTGCCGCAGTGGATGCCCTTGAACGTAATGAAGTACGCCGCATCATCTTAACCCGCCCAGCGGTGGAAGCTGGTGAGAAGCTTGGCTTTCTGCCAGGCGATCTATCGCAGAAGGTCGATCCCTATTTAAGACCGCTTTACGATGCCTTGTTTGAAATGCTAGGCTTTGAAAAGGTAGAAAAACTGATTGAGCGTCAGATCATTGAAATCGCCCCACTGGCCTACATGCGCGGACGTACACTCAATGATTCCTTCATTATCTTAGATGAAGCACAAAACACTACCACCGAGCAAATGAAGATGTTCCTCACCCGCATCGGTTTTAATTCCAAAGCCGTCATTACCGGTGACCCCTCGCAGATTGACTTACCGCGCGCAGTACGCTCAGGGCTCAAACAGGCACTTGACGTATTAATCGGCATTGATAGCATTTCATTTACTTATTTTGCTGCCGAAGACGTAGTGCGCCATCCGGTGGTAGCCGCCATCGTCAATGCCTATGCTGCCTTTGAGAAAAAAGAAGAGGCTGAAAAAGAGTTAAAGCGCCGTGAAGCGCAGCAGCGTCGCCAAAAGCTCGACAGCCTAACTTCTGCTCTGACTGCTGCCCCAGCCGCTGAGCCATTGCTCTCTACCGCCCCCGCGCCACTTACTGAACAAAAGTGAGGTGCACCATGCAAGTAGCGATTGATCTGCAGTTTGCACTAGATAATCCCGATCCTGCGCTTCCTGATGAAGCAACTATAACCACTTGGGCCCATGCGGCCTTAAGCGCTGCCCGGCATGAGATAGATAGCGAAATTACAGTTCGCTTTGTGGAAAGTGCTGAAATTCAAACCTTAAATCGTGAATATAGGCATATAGACAAACCGACCAATATTCTCTCATTTCCCTTTGAATGCCCCCCTGAGGTTCAACTGCCGCTGCTTGGCGATCTGATTATCTGCCCTGAGGTACTGCATCGCGAAGCGGCTGAACAGGGCAAGAGCGTAACTGAACATTGTGCGCATCTTATTGTGCACGGTTGTCTGCATCTTTTAGGCTACGACCACATTACAGATGATGAAGCTGCCGTAATGGAAGCTTTAGAGACGCAGATAGTGATGACTTTAGGTTTTGCTGATCCCTATCTTAGCGAAAAGGACTAAAAAGTAGGTTGCACCTTGCTATAATCAGTTAACCATAAGCTAAAAATATTAAAAAGTCTGCAGGATGCCGCATATGCGCCCGTGCCTGCAGCTTAAACATGCAACGAGCCGAGGACTCGTCCTTAAATGTGGGATCGCAAAGCAAAAGATAAAGACAGTTTAATTAAAAAAATTTGGCACGGCATGCGTCCGAACAATCGCAGCGAACTTGCTGAAGTTATTAAAGAGGCAGGCGAACGCGACATTATTGACGAAGATACCGAAGAAATGATTCGCGGCGTATTTGATATTTCCACCCAACGCATCGGAGATATCATGATTCCGCGCTCACAGATGATCACCATTGACAGCCGCAGCTCCATCTTAGATGCTATCCGCATCATTGCAGAACACGGCCATTCGCGCTATCCGGTGAGTCTTGAGGATAAAGATCACATCATCGGCATCTTAAACGCTAAAGATTTGTTGCCATATGCCGCCGGACTGCAGCCGATGCCGGAGGACTTAGAGCAGATCCTGCGTCCGTGCGTTTTCGTACCGGAAACCAAGCGCGTAGACTCAATGCTAAAGCAGTTTCAGGAAAACCATCTGCACATTGCAGTAGCAGTAGATGAATTTGGCGGCGTCTGCGGTTTGGTAACCATTGAGGATATCTTAGAGCTCATTGTCGGCGACATCAGCGATGAATACGATGAAGATGAGGTGCCTGCTCCCAATATTGTCAAAGGCACTGACAAAGACTGCTACCTAGTCAAAGGCTTGACCAAGATTGAAGACTTTAATGCCTACTTTCAAACTACGTTGCCTAAAGTAGATGTCGATACGATTGCAGGCTTAGTCATCCATGTGTTCGGTCATCTGCCGGCAAAAGATGAAAGCATTAAAATAGGACGTTTTACCTTTAAAGTAGTAACCGCTACCCGCAGACAGGTTCAGCTGCTACAAGTTTATGTCGGGGCCCCTGAAGATACAGATGAAGAGTAGCCTACGGCAAGCTGAAACTGAGGCTTTTTAACCGGAAGATGGCTATCAAAGCATCTGACAATGATGGCAGCGCCATGCAGATAGCGCTTTGTCGGCGCCATCAGCAGCTGCCAACGCTCATTATCATGATTACATTAAATGAATCAGTTGCGTATATATCTTGAAAAATTTGGCAATTTAGCACTGTGGCAGCGCTACTTTACTGCCAAATGGGGCTTGATGTTATTTCCTGCTCTGCTTGGGCTTTTAACCTCAGGCGGCTTTGCCCCGCTGGAAAAATGGCCGCTGACCTTAGCTGGCCTCAGTCTGATGCTGGCGCTGTGCGGATTTTATCCGCGTGCACGGCAAGTGCTACTGGGGGTACTGATTTATTTTACTGCACTGTGCACTGCCGCTTTATGGTGGCTGAACTTTGTGCTCGAAGACTTCGGCCAACTGCCGGTGCCCATATCCTGGCTCGTAGTCGTACTTTTTGCTCTCTATTTAAGTCTGCCCTATGCGCTGCTTGCCGCGCTGGCGCGGCACTTAACTAAAGAACGGCGCCATGAATTTTTATGCTGTCTGCTGCCGCCGGCCTGGGTGGGAGCTGACTATTTGGTAGGCTGGCTCTTTACCGGCTTTCCTTGGGTATATGTCGGCTACAGCGCCCTGCAGGGGCCGCTGTCAGCCTTTGCACCGCTACTGGGCGTACACGGCATCAATCTGGCTTTTTATCTATGCGCGGCGGCTATTGCACTGGCACTTTATCGTAAATTTGTCTTTCTGCCGCTTGCCGGCATCATCTTTATACTGGGAGTATTCTGCTCCTCATTAAGCTTTACCGATAAAGGTGAGAGTCTTGAGGCATCCTTAGTACAAGGCAACATCGCGCAAAGCGTTAAGTGGAACCCTGACATGGTTGGCCCCACTTTGGCAACGTATTGGCAGCTAAGCCGAGATGAGTTTAGCCCTGGGCGCTTAATAGTATGGCCGGAGTCCGCCATTCCGCTGTATCTGGAAAATGCCCCCAGCCTACTTGCCGATTTAAACAGTATGGCACATCAGCACGGTGCGCGACTTATCACCGGCATTCAGCATCGTACAGCAGACAGCAGCTACAATTCGCTGATTGTCTTAGGTGATAACGCACAGCTACAGTCTTTGGCCGACATTGCTCGCTATGATAAGCGCCGTTTAGTGCCGTTTGGCGAAGTGGTGCCCTTTGCAGACCTGCTGCGCCCCCTTGGCTCAATTTTCACGTTCCCGATGTCATCCTTCAGTGCCGGGGAAGATGATCAAGCGCCGCTTGCTGCTTTTAGCCATCCCTTTATTCCGGCTATCTGCTATGAATCAATTTTCCCGCAGACGATTAATGCACTCAATCTGCGCGACAGTAGCTTTATCCTAATGCTGAGCAATGATTCGTGGTTTGGTACCACCGCAGGCCCGATACAACACTTAAATATCGCACGTATGCGCTGTTTAGAACTGCAAAAACCGATGCTGCGCGCAACTAATTCAGGGATTACCGCATTAATTGACGCCAACGGCTCTGTAATCGATCGTCTACCGCAGCATCAACCCGGCGTATTGCGCGTTACCGTACAGACCCGCACGGGGCTTACTCCCTACGCAATCGCAGGAGAAATTCCGACCGTAGTGCTGACTCTGCTGATTTTTGCGGCAGGATTGTGGCAAGTACGCCGCCCGCGCAATCGTCAGCGCGAGGCCTTAGAGCAGCTAGTACGCCCGTAATTTATTCATAAAATATGCTGCGCCAAACAGATACTGCATGCTGACGGGACTTGAGGCAAAGGGCAAAGGGACAGAAAATATTTAGCTACAGGACAGCTGCAGATTTCATATTGTTCTATATCCGGCGCAGCAGCTTGCGCAACTTAAGCTTCAACCACGGCAAGCTGAAGTACAGATAGGTAAGTGCCAGCAATGCCGCTAAGCCACCTGCACTTAACATATAGCGCCACGGCGCAATTTCCTGCTGATGCTGCTCATAAGAGCGCACAAAATCACCGATGCGGCAGCCGCGTGCCGAGCATGTAACCTCGCGACCATAGGTCCCGCCGTTATCCCAAATGCGCTCAGGAAACGCAATATACAGATCTTCTCGACTGAACAGCACATTAGCACTTGAAGTGAAATTAGACATAAAGTCTAAAAAGCGCTTTGGGTCGGCCGCGAGGCTCTTGAGCACTTCGTAGCTTACTGCCGGCTCTAGAACTAAATAACCCGAGCTTGACTGCGTACCATGGGCAAAAGAGAGCGTATCTAAAATGGTTCCATTCGGCGCTGCATCCACGCGTACACTGGCACTGCGTTTAAAGTAGCCGCTGCCAACCTGTAGCGTATCCGCACGTCCATTAACGAGATCGAGCACAGCCCGGGCCCCCAACTGCAACTCGTTGACTTCAGCCGGTGTATCCTGCGGCAAATTCAGACGGAGCAGCCCTTGCTCCTGCAGCAAAGCATACACTTTAAGTGCACCGTTAATTTCTGCACGCCCTCCCACCTGTTCTAGGCGAGCAAAGGGCGCCAGCACTGAGCCGCTGATGCGCACCTGCGCATTAGGATCGCCGATGCGCTCACTCGTCCCTCCCGCTGCCGCAGCTGCTTTATCAAGGCCCAGCTGCAGATGCGGCTGCAATCTTTCCTGAGGGGTATCCTCCGGCACCTCCAAGCGGGCACCGGCAAAGCCTGTAGCCTCGTCGCTTGGCAGTGCCTGCCAATAGGCAAGACCATTTTTAGGCTCAATGCGCTGCGGATGCCAATCAATCCTAATATCGCCGCGAATTAGCGCCTGACCATTGAGGTTGAGCTCACGGATAAAAGCTGTTTCATCGGCCCAAATCGCCGCTTTGCCTCCCTCCAACATACCGCTGATATTAACCTTACGGCACAACGGTCCCTGTAATGCCCCAGGCATCGGCAGATGGGTTGAACGCGGGCCATCCTCTGAACGTACTGAGCGCACTCGCTGCCACGAGCCCTGCTTTTCGGTTAAGGTGGAATAAATGTCAGAGCCAAACGACGCCAATAGCGCCACGCCTTCCTTGCCGGGGGCATGGAGGCGTCCCTCAAGGCTTAATACATTATCGCGCCCTCCGCTGACAGCCAGCGCAGTGCCCTGAGCATCATCAGCCATGATGAGAGTTAAATACGGCAGGATCAAGCGATTACCGCTGCCGTCAAGGCGTACGCCAATTGAGCCGCGTCCGGCGGTTATAATGGACCCAGAGGCATACAGATCGTTATACGAGCCATATACATGCAACCCTACCCCCATAGGAGCACTGGCCGGAGCTCTGCTGTATCGTCCCTGGCGGTCAAGTGCAGCATAGCGCATATTAAGCTGCCGCTTCCGCGGCTCACTGACCGTGCCGAAGCTGTAAATGGACTGTCCGTAATGCGTGCGCGGGTTAATCACGTAGCCTAAATCTTGCAGGACAGCCAGCTCAAGTTCCAGTAGATTGCCGTAATTAACGAAATTGCTGTCCGAGCTTAAAGCAGAGCGCAGCACCAGCTGCGGCTGAGCATTTTCATCAAAGCGCAACGGAATACCGTACATGCCGTCAGCAATGTAGAAAGGGGAATCCTTACCGGCATCCTGCAGCAGCGCTGAAACCGCGTCGCCGACAAAATACAAACCACAGTTATCTTCCTGCGTTAGACTGCACCCTTGTCCTAGTGCCGCAAAAGCATCACCCTTGACCATGCGCTTGGCAAAGCGTGCATAAATATGCTGATCAAACGGGGTAGCCGGCAGCTTAAAACCGCGCGCATCGGTATTAGAGTACAGTGCTAAATTCTGCAGTAAAGTGCGCAGCGCCGTCGCCTGTAAATTGATTTTATAGCCATTGCGCGGTAGTGCAGAGAGCTCATTGACAAAACCATGGCGCAAATAAACCTCAGGCAGCTCTAGCCATGCCGCCCCCGCTTGCGGATCGTATCCTGGAACATCCGCCTGCGGGATATCGGCCAGCGCCGCCGCGGATGCAGCATGACTGCGCTGCTCTAAAAAAGTCTGCGCAGCGCTTTTGCCGTTATTCCCCAGCGAGCTTTCAGCCTCCAAATGGGCCAAAGCTTTGCTTTGCAGACACAAAAAAGGCAGGATCAGTCCGGCCTGATGATTTTTGTCATCCGCAAAAAGGCTGTCAACATACGGCAGCGTCACTAACGGCGGCGCATTCTCCGGCAGAAGCACATCACGCGGCACGATAACGCCAGATAAATCGTACTTAGCCATCTGCTCTATTGCCAGGCCGGTATTTAAGCTTACCGCAAATTTAGGATGTGTCGTGCTGAACGCAACGGCGTCCTTAGCCTGCGCCGCAGCTGGCGGATTAACGAAGGCAGTCGACTGTGGGGCAGCTACGGATGAAGAAAAATTCGCATCTGCAGACTTTTCCTGGGCGCAGGAAAAGTCGGCTGTCAGCGTATACAAGGCTGCAGCTAAAATTAAGGCCAGCGGCTGCACCGAGGAGTAAGACATTCCTTATTTCTTCTTATTATGATGTCATCTGAACTTCGTAGCGGAATTCAGCATAACGCAAAACCTGCCTTAAAAGCAGCCAGCTTTAATCAAAATTGTGCTGGATTTAATAAAATTACGCGCCCAGAGCGTTCCGTAAGGGCACGCTGTAAAATCTCCTGATCAATAGCCGGGTCGGCAAAGAAGTCCAAATCCTCCTTGGTAAACTCAAACGGCTGATTGGACATTTCTTCAAATTCAGCGGCAGTGCGCGACAAGGGCTGATGTACTTCAATATACAAAGCGCCGTCCGGGGTCTTAACGTACTTAATCGGCTGATTAATGAAGGCCACGCGGGTACCAACCGGTACATTATTGAACAAATATTCAATATCATCATGGCGCAGGCGCACACAGCCGTGGCTAACGCGCAGGCCGATGCCGAAATCCGCATTAGTGCCGTGAATTGCAAACAAGCGCCCCACGTAGAGGGCAAATAAACCCATCGGATTATCGGGGCCGGCAGGCCATACGGCAGGTAGCGGCTCACCGGCAGCAGCGGCTTCTCGGCGCATCTGCGCTGTCGGTGTCCAAGTCGGATTAGCCCGCTTACGCTCCACCTTGGTGACCCAATTAAGCGGCGTACCTTTACCAACCTCGCCGATACCGATAGGAAACACATCCACCACATTGTCGTGGTAGTAGTACAAACGCATTTCCGGGGAATTAATCACAATTCCGTCACGCTTAGCCTCCGGCAGAATTAACTGCAGCGGCACAATCAAATTGCTGCCTTTAAGCGGCACAATTGGATCGACCAACGGATTGGCCTCAATCATGTTGGACAGGCCAAGCTTGTAATGTGCCGCCACGTACTCAAGCGTCGTCACCCCTTCAGGATCGATTAAATATGTTTCATCGCGGCCGACAATCTGCGTGCTCTCCGTTACAGGATAGCTGTGAAAAATCACACTGTCTGGCACATTATTGCGAGTAGTATCCTCAAACGCTACAGCAGCACTAATGCAGCTGCACATGGCCAGTGTCAGAAGAGCCGAAAGCTTGCGCATATTGAACCTCAAATCCGCCGACGGCCGGCGACTGCCGTCACTAAGTGATTAAATTTAAAATCAGCGTTATTTTATGCCTTTACGCCGGCTTTGCCAAAGATAACCGCGGGTAAACGCCACTTGCCTTGCCACTCGAGTCAGCCCAGTTGCCGGAACATGCACAAAAAAAGCGCAAATGAGCGGAATTTTTTGTGCGCCAACGCGCATTTTTGCGGCAGATGCCTGCATTTCATGGCACAATAAGGAGTTATTTGCATATCGTCCCGCTGCATGGAGGGGACGACATTTCCCATTGAGTATTAACTGCCGGCGCGAGAGCGCGTAGCGGCACAGCGAATTTTTAACGGAGCTATAACTACTATGGCAACCAATGACACTGCCTATAATCCGCAGGAGATTGAGCCGGAAATTCAGCAGTATTGGGAGGAGCACCAGACCTTTCATGCCGAAGAAGATAAATCTAAGGAAAAATATTATTGTCTGGTGATGTTCCCCTACCCGTCGGGCAAGCTGCATATCGGTCATGTACGCAATTACACTATCGGCGACGTGATCGCGCGCTATCAGCGTCTGCTGGGCAAAAATGTAATGGCTCCGATTGGCTGGGACTCCTTTGGTCTGCCAGCAGAAAATGCAGCTATTAAGAATAAGGCGCAGCCGGCCGATTGGACCTATGCCAATATCGCTTACATGAAGCGTCAGCTCAAGTCCTTAGGCCTGTCTTACGACTGGCAGCGCGAAGTGGCAACCTGCCGCCCCGAATACTACAAATGGGAGCAGCAATTCTTCACCGAGCTGTACAAAAAAGGGCTTGTCTACAAGAAAGTATCAACCGTCAACTGGTGCCCGAACGATAAGACCGTGCTGGCCAATGAGCAGGTCGTAGACGGCCGCTGCTGGCGCTGCGATGCTAAGGTGGAGCTACGCGAAATTCCGCAGTGGTATTTAAAGATCACTGATTATGCCGAAGAGCTGTTGCAGGATATTGATATGCTCGAAGGCTGGCCGGAGCGCGTACGCACCATGCAGCGCAATTGGATCGGCAAGTCCGAAGGTCTTGAGATCACCTTCAAGATTGACGGTCATGACGACACCGTTACCGTCTATACGACCCGCCCGGATACCTTCATGGGCATTACCTACATGGCAATTTCGGCCAACCATCCTCTGGCTAAGAAAGCCTGTGAAAATAATCCGGAGCTGACCGCCTTCTGTCAGGAATGCCGCACCCAAAAATTTGCTGAAGCCGACATTGCCACCATGGAAAAGAAGGGCATGCCGACTGGTCTGTATGCCATTCACCCGCTCACCGGTGCTAAATTCCCAGTGCTCGTAGCCAACTTCGTCATCATGGATTACGGTACCGGTGCCGTAATGTCCGTACCGGGACACGATGAGCGCGATTATGAATTTGCCAAGAAATACAACCTGCCCATTAAAGCAGTAATTCGCCCTGAGGATGGTGATATTCCTGATTTAAAGGAAGCCGCATTCACCGAGCACGGCATTTTGTGCAATTCCGGTGAATTTGACGGCATGAACTTTAAGCAGGCCTTTGATGCAATTGCCGCTAAGCTTGAAGGCATGGGCATTGGCAAGCGCAAGGTCAATTACCGCCTGCGCGACTGGTGCATTTCCCGTCAGCGTTATTGGGGTGCCCCGATCCCGATGCTGACCTTAGATGACAGCGGCGAAATCGTCCCGGAAAAGAGCGAAAACCTGCCGGTAACGCTGCCGACTGATGTCAAGATTGACGGTGTCAACTCTCCGCTGAAGACTGATCCCAACTGGTATCAGACCACTTACGCAGGGCGCAAGGCTACCCGTGAAACCGATACCTTTGATACCTTCATGGAGTCCTCATGGTACTTTGCACGCTACTGCTCACCCCGCTATGAAGGTGGCATGGTCGAGCGCAGCGCTGCCGATTACTGGCTTCCGGTCGATCAGTACATCGGCGGCATTGAACATGCGGTGCTCCATCTGCTGTACTCGCGTTTCTTCTTCAAATTAATGCGCGATGCCGGTATGGTCAGCGGAGATGAACCGTTCAAGCGCCTGCTGTGCCAAGGTATGGTACTTGCCGATGCCTTCTATTACACCAATGAAGACGGTGCCCGCGTGTGGGTCAGCCCGCTTGAGGCCATTGTGACCCGCGACAGCAAGGGCAATATCGTCAAAGCGGTAGATGCTGCCGGCCATGAGCTGGTGCACGAGGGCATGATCAAGATGTCCAAGAGCAAGAACAACGGCATTGACCCCGAGGATATGGTGCGCATGTACGGTGCTGATACCGTGCGCCTGTTCATGATGTTCGCCTCGCCTGCAGAGCTCACCTTAGAGTGGCGTCAATCCGGTGTGGAAGGCGCAAACCGCTTCTTAAAGAAGCTCTACAAACAAGTCACCGACTTAGTGACCGACGGCAAGCCGACGGCGCTGGACAAAGCGGCCTTAGGTCCTGAAGAGAAGAAGCTGCGCTGCACGCTGCATCGCACTATCTCAAAAGTGTCCGATGATATCGGCCGTCGTCAGACCTTCAATACTGCAATTGCCTCCATCATGGAGTTACTCAATGCCGTCTCCAAGTATGAGCGCAAGGATGCAGTGGGGCTGGCAGTGCGCTACGAGATCTACAATGCGGTAGTCCTGATGCTCTATCCGATTGTGCCGCACATCTGCTACAAACTCTATCAGCTGATGGGCAACACTTTAGACCTCGATAAAGAGGCCCGCTGGCCGCAGGTTGATCCTGATGCTTTGCAGGAAGACACCATGCTCATCGTAGTACAGATCAACGGCAAGGTGCGCGCACGCATCAATGTCGCCGCAGATGCGTCGGAAGATGCAATTAAGGAAGCTGCCCTGCAACACGATGACACGGTCAAGCACCTTGAGGGCAAACAGGTGCGCAAAGTGATCTACGTCAAGGGCCGCTTGGTGAATATCGTGGCCGCCTAAAGACGTGCTATGCTAGGCTCAGTGTTAGTAAAGGAGTATTAACGTGCGTTTTGCAGTCTGCTGCCTGCTGTCGCTGAGCCTGTTTGCGCTCAGCGCCTGCGGCTTTCATCTTCCGCATCAGACCAAGCTTAATGAAGCAGTGCCGGAGATCAATGTCGAAGGCGAGTATCACCATGCTTTTTATAAGCTCGTGGTACAGAAGCTGCGTATCAGCGGCGTTAAGGTCAATGCTGAAGGCGATGCCGGCTTTGCGGTCAACGATGCTGTACCCACCCTGCTTATCCCGGAGCCGTCCGTAGATAACATCGTGGTAGCAGTAGATTCACGCGCACAGGCGCTGGAGCGCAATCTTTTTGTGCAAGTAGCGATGACATTGCTTATCCCCAACCATCGCCCCATCATCATGAAGAACTCGCTGACGCGTACCGTGCTCAATAAGACCGGCCACTCCTTGGCCTCGGAAAATGAGATTGCGATCGTGACGGCAGAAACTTACGACGAGCTGGCCGCGCAGATGGTGCTACGCCTTGGATACTTAGGCCGCGAGTCCGATCCTGATGCACGCGTGCCGCTGCCGCAGGACTTAGTGGAAAGCGCGGATGACCCGAGTTCACGCGTTGAAACGAAAAATCCATATGAAGGCATGACGATTATTGAGGCACTACAGGCGCAGGACAGCGCCGAAGCGGCACAGGCTGACGCTACTACGCTTGATGATCTCAATAACGGCCGTAAGTATACCGATCCTAAACTGCCACCGGTCACACCGCAGCTACTGCACGAAGCGCCGTCCTCGATTAATACCCGCATGTAAAGTTGGGATGATAGCAGTTGTGGCGGGGCAGAGCGCGAGGTTCTGCCCTGTTGCTTGACTCTTACCTGCTACAAACAATTTTAACTGCAATCCGCTCCTTTCCAACATCATCCAGTATTACATTGCTGAAGTATTTAACTGCATGCGGCCAAACCAGCACAGTCACGCCTCTTGTGTGCCTGGCATTACAGGCAACGTCAAAGCACGGTCTAATCTCCCCGCGCCACCTGATAATAAGAGCTTCTCCCATTGCCGACCTAATTGCCAAAAAGCTGCCTAAAGGCTATCTGTTCATTCTTATCTTGAGTAAAGACTTCAAGTAACATCGGACGCTTAGCATCTTTACAGCATAAAGCATCCAGCTGTTGCGGCAGCTCTTCGCTACTAGTAACTTGTTGATAATGAAAACCGCAGCTTTGAGCCCAAGCCTTGACGCCCTGACGATAATGCCCGGCAGCTGCTACCGTAGGTTCTATTTTGTCCTTTACGTAAAAATTCAATCCACGATTGAGACGAAACTCCTCGCCGCCGCTGTTATTAATGACAATAAGGCGCAGATTGGGAGGGATATCGCGCAGTCCCAACACATTCATATCATAAAAGAATGCTAGATCTCCCACCACCCCAACGCACAAGTTACTGCGCTCAGCCAAAGCCGTGCCCACTAAGGTCGAGACCGCACCATCAATGCCGAAACCTCCAGTATTGCAACTGACCTCAACCTCTGGAGCAAAATTAAAACAGTTAGCCATCCGATAGGCATTGAGAATAGAAAGGTGCAAACTGCACCGTCCGCGCAGACGTACACTCAAGAGCGACTGCACCAGTGCGGTACTCAAAGGCAGCGGCGGATAGCGATAATGTGCTGCCATTTTAAGCACGTAACCTGCGTAAGAATTATCGCTACCAAAGTGCTCAATCTGTAATAAATCGGCAAAGAAATTCCTTTTCATTGAGCGTAAAGATAAACTGAGGAATACGATGAAAGCGGCAGGTAAATTTACCGTCAGGCGATAGCCGTAATACCTGCGCATGTGCAAATAAACGCGCAGCAAAATAGTCAGCACAGATCCCTCCCATGTCTATAATAAATTGCGGCATCACATCATCTGGCAGAGATAGCTGTGCACTTGCTAGTGCCGTGCTGATACGATTGGCACCGAAATAACCTGAACTTAGCTCGCAGAATACGGGTAAACCGTAACGCTCGGCGCACTTTCCGATTAAATCCTGCACCCTCTCTTCAAAGCGCGCATGCGCACCAATAAAAATAGCGGTACGTCTATGTTGCAGCGAACTCCAGTCAATTTTGCTAAGCTCATCACGGGTGATCGTACGACAAGGAGCAACCTGCGGCAGACTTAAGTCTGCCGCTGCCGACCAATTACAGATACTTGGGATATTTAAATGCACCGGACCGTGCTGAGTTTGTGCAGTAAACAAAGCCTGATGCATAAGCTCAAGCCCCAGCATAAGCTCAAACTGACTTGCCGGCGCACGCAGCTGTGCACTAAAAATCTGGGTATCACGTGGCGGCTGCGAACGATCGCAAAATTGCGGTGCCAAGGAGGACGCACTGCCTGCGGCATTATAGAAAGTAAGTGCCACTACCGGCAGATGACTGTAATAACATTCCGTAAGTGCCGACAGATAATTACGGCTTGCTGTTGCTTCCGTGCAAGTCAGCGCCACCAGCTCTCCGGTAGCAGCGCTCAGCCCCTTAGCAATGTAAGCCGCCGAGCGCTCATCCACTGCACTGATAACCGTAAAACGCGGATCACTATCTAAAATTAGATTAAAAAAAGCATTCTGTGTGCCGGGACTGGCTACCACATGCTTAACGCCGTAGGCGTGCAGCAATGCGGCAGCATAATGTAGATACGTATAGCTCATGTTAAGCTCCTCACGGCTCATCCAAGATAATACGCTGTAGCAACGCGATTGAATGGGCGCGCATTCTAGGCAGCTCCTGCGTAAATCGCGCATGTACTCCTGCCACGCGCTGCTGTAGCGCTACGCAATCTGCGGCCAAGTCCGGGTCTAGCTGCAGCGCTGCCATACCGAAGCTATTTTCTAAAAAGCGCATACGCGGATCGTGTGCATGCAGAAAACAGTACATGAAGGGGCGCCCAAAAATCAGGCTGAAGACGGCGCAGTGAAAGGAATTGGTTAAGCTTAAGCTGCTGTAGGCGGCAAAACTAACAAATTCCTGCGGCGATGTCGCAAAGCGCCATACATAGCGAAGTTTGAGCTTTGCTGCATGCTGCTGCAAAGCCGCATTTGTAAAAATGGGACCTGGCGAAATATCCAGTACGGCCAAATTAGCCAAACCTAAAGCTCGACGATAATTTGCAATACAATCCAACACGGTATGCATCTGGGACTCAGTAGCACCATAATGTGGCCCAAAGAGATACAACAAAACATATGGCTCACTAAGCATTGGACGGCGCGTAAATCCAGCATGCTGCGGAGCATCAAGCAGAAGCGCCGGATCCAAGGCTACGGTAATTGGCGCACACGGCAACTGCAAGGCCGTAAGTTCATTGAGCCAATCGGGCTCACGCAGACTGATTAAACGGAATTTGGCCAAACTGGCCGCGATGTAAGGCTTGAAATGCTGATATGATGTATTACCAGGCAGGCTTTTGCCAAAACTTGCCGCATAAGCATATTTAGGATTTAAATCAAAACCAGGTATATCCCCGAACAGTATTTTATTTAAGGCAATACCCCCCACCCATTAACAGCATATAAATGCCATACCCAATCACTACCAATAATAAATTTAATTTTTCTAGCATCACTCTGCGGCGGTAAACGCAGCATCTGCGCCTGTCCAAAAGCAGCAAATTTGCGTAGACGCGGCAGATGGTTTTTAAAGACCTGCAAGGCTGCACGTTTGGGGTCAGGCGCACCGCTTTGAGTTAAGACTTGGCGCGAACGTTGTTTGGCGATAGCATAAGGGCTCATCTCACGATACTGCACTAATCCCGCATTGACCTGCTCTTGAATGAGTCCCTGCGCTTTAAGCTTAGTCCCCTGCAGGCGCAGAGCCTCAATTAGCGCATATGACTGCATGTAAGCGCCAAAATTATCATTATCCGTATGCGTTAAAGTGATGATACCAATGTTCTGCATAGGACTCACATTAAGTTCCTCTGCTATGTTTTTTCTAAAATTTAGGTCATTTGCACACACTGAAGCTAGCAAAGTTGGCTTGCCACCCTTTAAAGTTTTGCGCTATGCTTGCAGCATGCTCTGTACTAACATAGCATTACAAAAAGGCAAACGCACGCCCCCAAACTCGCATAAATTAGCCGAAAACCGTTGACTTGCCGCCGCAAATTACAGACATCTTATTTAATTTAAAGCTTTTTTCTGCAGTGTAAGAACATAGCGTGCTTTTTTGCAGATTGATAGGAACGCCATGCCAGATTCACCGCCTTACATCTATATCTTAAGCTCCGATGAGCCGCTGCTGAAAAAAGATCGATCCGATGAGCTGATGACTGCGGCCCGCAAGTTACTGCCTGATGCGCAGTATTTAATCTTCACCGAAGGCGACTTTAAAGCAGCCGGCGGCCCGGCCAATTTAACCCTACTGGAAAATGAACTGCGCGACCCGGGGCTTTTCGGCGGCGATCGTATTCTAAAGCTGTACTTTAAGGACTATGATGCCACGGCGGCCCAAGTTCTAAGTTGCTTAGCCCGCTATTTTCGCCCAGGGATTTTTGCCATTATCGACCTGCCGCGCTTAAATGCCAGCTTTGTTAAACTTGCTCCCAAAGAGATCAGTGACAAGCCCAATAAACGTGCTGACAGCAAGAATACCGCTATTGCCAATTTAAAATATTTAGGCGCCATTCTTGAAATCATGTATCCGCCCAGTGGAGCGCAGCTGACGCGCTTTATTGGTGAGCGCTGCGCTAAGGCAGGATTTACCATCGATAAAAATACCGCAGCCCTGCTGTCGGCGTTAAACGAGGGCAATCTTAGCGCCATTGATCAAGCGTTGCAGTTGATGGCTCTCAATGCCAAACAAGGTGCCATTACCCCTGAAGATTTGGATACTTATTTTATTGAGGACAGCCGCTTTTCAGCCTTTGAATTTACCGAGGCGCTGCTGTCCGGCCAAGGCTTGCGCGCGCTTAATATTCTGCATGCGGTCACGGCATCAGGTAGTGGCGGAGCTGCGGCCAATCTGCCGCTTATCATCGGACGGCTTGATACCTGCTTAAATCTTATCGTCAAACTGCGCACACAGCGGACAAATGATCGCGATGCGCAGGCACTCTTACTTAAAAACGGCATTGTCACCCCTGCACTCAAGCGCGCCTGTCTGCAGGCCGCGCAGGGGATGCCGCCAGAACTTTTGAACTTCCTTATCTTAAATTTAAAAGAATGTGCGCTACGCCATGCACGCTTTGAACTTACAGGTACGCAGGAACTGCTGCAGACCATGGCGGTAGCTGTCACTAACTTTGGAGCAATGCGCTATGGAGCAGCCTAAAGCCTTAGGCTTCTTGGGGGGAGCGTTTGACCCGATTCACAAAGGGCATCTGCATTTGGCGCAGCAATGTAGACGCGTATTTGCCTTAGATAAGGTGTATTTGATTCCCAATGCCAATCCGCCGCATAAAGATGGCAGCTTTTCCAGCTTTGAGGAACGATTGCAGATGAGCCGATTGGCCTTAAAGTCCTTAAATCGGCGTCAGTATCAAGTCTCGACACTGGAGGAGGAAAGCACACACTGCCACTATACCTACGATACGCTGCAGGCATTGCGCACTAAGTATGGGCCAAAGGCGCGGCTCTTTTTCATCATGGGAATGGATTCACTATTAATGCTCCATACGTGGCATCGCGGGCTGGAACTAACTGACTTTGCCCATGTGGTAGCTTTTACCCGACCTGGGTATTACTTTAATTTAGATACCATTGCAGATAGTGCACTCAAAAACTACCTTACAGCCCATATTACGCCGCTACAGGATGAATCCTTCAAGCAGCAAGTGCAGCAACCGCAAGGCCGTGTATTTATCCTGCCCTCGCAGGAGGATGATGTCTCCTCAACGCAGCTGCGCGCGCAGCTAGCAGCGCTAAGTGTCTCCGCCCCCAGCGCAAACACGCAGATACAAAACATGTTAAGCGCCCCGGTACTACACTATATCCGCACTCATCAGCTGTATCGATCTTAAGCGCGTTTGCGGCAAAGCAGCGGCACGCATTCGGAGGCGGCAGCTGCACCTAAAATCAACACCGCACCTAGCATGGCCAGAGCCGAAACTTCCTCACGCAGCACCGTAAGCGACAGCAACACCGCCAGCGCCGGATCAATATAGGAAAAAATCGCGATGCGTACGGCACTTAAGCGCTGCAGTGCCGCAAAAAACAGCAGATAAGCAAGACCGGTGTGCACTAAGCCCACCACTGTGCACAAGCTAACACTTTGTGCGCTAAAGTGCAGTGCGGCAAAATCGACCTGCCACAGAACATATGGCAGTAAGATCATGGCCGCTAGGAGCAACTGTAGACAACTAAGCTCCAGAGCGCTCAGGCCGCCTAATTTACGATTCAGCAGCACCAGCGCCGCATAATGCGCTGCAGCCGCAAGCCCCATCAGTACCCCCGGCAGCTGCGCCACGGCTTGCCCGTCTAAAATGCCAACCGTCAGCATCAGACCGCACAAGGCAATACCGGCGCACAACCATTTAAAAGTGCTGACTTTTTCTTTAAATAACAAAGCTGCTAAGGCCATCACTATCAGCGGAGCCATGTAGTAGCATACTGTCGCTGAAGCCACCGAAGTTAAACGATAAGCCTCAAATAAGTAGATCCAATTAAAACCTAAGGCAGCACCTGACAGCAGGAGCCAACCTAAACGGCGGCGTATCACCCCCCAGCTAATCGGGCGATGTAGCGCCAAGAGCGCAGTTGCCAAACACAGGGCGCCAAGAACCGCGCGCATCAGCGCAATCAACTCGGAGGGAAGAGCAATTAATTTGATAAAAGGACCAATGGTGCCGAAAATCAGCATCGCTGCGATATAGCTTGGCATGAGACTGTTCCTAAATTAATTTGCTGTGCCGATTGTAGCAAAGCCCGCAATTTCTGCGTGAA
Organism: uncultured Succinivibrionaceae bacterium; assembly: GCA_944390105.1. Classification (GTDB taxonomy): domain Bacteria; phylum Pseudomonadota; class Gammaproteobacteria; order Enterobacterales; family Succinivibrionaceae; genus Avisuccinivibrio. Next base: position 14,794 of record CALXOV010000026.1, on the reverse strand, counting down.
TGCGGCCGGCATGCTATACTTATGCCGCTGTCAGCCCCTATACAGCGGCAAGGCCGACGAGCAGACGGGAAGTTTAAACTGATTACCGTCTAATAACAAATAGTTATAGCACAAACAGTAGCATAATGTATTTTAGCTATTAATATAACAATTATTGTATACCGCAGTTCACGGAAAATATCTCATCATGTCATATATCAAAGCGCGCACTCTGCTCAATCACTGCTTTGCACTCGATGAATTTGTACCAGGACTGTGCACCAGTCTCGTGGGGACTGCGCTTCCGGAGCGCGAACTGAGGTTAAACCACAATCCTCATGCGGGCTTTCTGCGTGATGCGCATTTAGTCAGCCTGTTTAACGAAGCCTTAAAAGGACATAAACAGCCGTTGGAAACTCTGCATGATGATTTGATGACAGAGCCTGCCTATCACCGCAATCCGCTAACTATCAGCGTGATCTATTATCTGTATTCGGCAAGCGTGCTCATCCCTTGGTTTTTCAATAAAGGTATTTACCTTGCCTCCCCAACGCAGCTGCAAACCATCTGGCAAGGCAATACTGATGAAGCTGCTGTGCTGCAGGCTTGTACTCAGCTGCCGCAGTGGAGCATCTTTGTCTCACTGCCTTTCTTTGCTGACTTAAGCAAAGAAGAACAAGCCAGCTATCCGGCGACGCTGCGCGATATCGGCGGCTTTTATGCCGCTCTGATGGAAAACGACAAGCATGAACCTGAACTGGGTATCGTGATGGTAGAAACCTCCGGCATTCCGCTGGAGCGCATTAAGCTTAATTTAAGCGCCGGCAGTTTTAAGGACAGTGCCTCAGCCTATTTGGCAGAGACCCAAGCGCACTATGCGACCTTTGTCAAAGAACAACCGCAAAATTTTGATGCCGCTAAATTTAAAGCTTTGGAGGATAGTGTGACCACTCTGACCCCGCTTATCTGCAATCTGTGCGCAGCGCTGGCTCAGGGTAAATTTACCGATCTTAAAGGGCAGGCGGTACTGCCGGAGAATGTCGTGTGCGGGCAGAAAGCCGCCGCCCGACTTAAAGAACAGTTTTTTTGCTTAGTTTAAAGCATAATTTTTACTGAGGACCTACAACATGGTACAGCTTCCTGAAAGCTTAAATGATAGCCACAAACTAGCTGCTGCCTGCAAGCATTGTCTGGAGGCCTTAAAGGCAGACAACATCGTGGAAATTGATGTGCAGGGGCATACCATTTTGACTGACATCATGCTCATCTGCTCAGGCACCTCCACCCGTCATGTCAGCGCCATTGCCGAACGCATGTTGGAAGCTTTGACCAATGTCGGACTTAAAGGCGCGCAAATTTCAGGCGAGCGCGAAGGACAATGGGTATTAGTAGATTTAGGCGGTGTGATGGTGCATGTAATGCTGCCTGAAATGCGCGAGCGCTATGCCCTTGAAAATTTGTACCGTTGCATGGCCGCCGGCATGGATGAGAGCGCTGCGTAATCCCCATGAAGATTCACCTGCTCGCTGTCGGCACCAAAATGCCCGCTTGGGTCAGCACTGCCTTTGAGGAATATCAAAAGCGTCTCCCCGATCACTTTGCGCTAATGTTGCATGAGCTGCCGATGGAGCGGCGCGACGGACGCAGCAGCGCCCAAAAGCTGATGGAAAAAGAAGGAGAACTTATCTTAAAGGCCATTCCTAAGCGCGCCTACGTCATTGCCCTAGATGAACGCGGTCGCGAAATGACCTCAGTCGAGCTCTCCCATAAAGTGGAAAAACTGCAGTCACAAGGCACCGACGCCGTCATCATTATTGGCGGCCCGGACGGTTTAGCGCCTGTAGTCAAGGCTCAAGCGCATGAATTGTGGTCGCTGTCCAAGCTCACGCTGCCCCATCCTTTAGTCAGGGTAGTGCTGGCCGAGACGCTGTATCGCGCTTGGAGCATCAGCGCAGGTCTGCCCTATCATCGAGCTTAAGTCATGCTGTTCAAACGCCGCCGTCCTAAAGAACGCGAACTCTTTCGTACGAAAAAGCGCAAGCGCCGTACCCGTAAACCGGTGCGCGGCTCGGTGCGCAGCACTGAGCAGGAAAATCAGATCTTTAAAAGCCGCATGATCATTGGCATCGTCGGCGTGATCTTAATGGCCTGCATTTTATTTGCCAATCTGTACTATCTGCAGATTGTCTCTTATGCTGACTATTCCACCCGCTCTAATGAAAACCGTATCCGCGTGCTGCCGGTAGTTCCGCAACGCGGCATTATTTATGACCGCAACCATGTGGTATTAGCTGACAACCGCCCGGTCTATCATTTAGTACTCTTTCCGCATAAGGACTATTCCACTAAGGGGATCATTGAAAAGTTAAGTGAACTTCTCGATCTTAATTTAACCCCACGCGAGGTGGATAACTTAGTGTATTTAGCGCGCACGCGCAATCGCTTTAACGGCGTGGAAATTGCCGATGCTCTAACCGACAAGCAGCTGGCTGTCTTTGCGGTCAATCGCCATCTGTATCCTAACGTGCAGATTTCAGCCAACTTAAAGCGCTTTTATCCTTTTGCTAATATTGCCACCCATGCAATCGGCTACGTATCACGCATTAATCAGCAGGATGTAGAAAACCTCACCGAAGCTGGCAAAATCGATAATTATGAAGGTACCCTTGCCATCGGCAAGCTCGGCATTGAAAAATACTATGAAGATCTGCTACACGGCACCACTGGCTCGCGCGAAGTTGAAGTCGACAGCCATGGCCGCGTGATCCGTACCTTAAACTATAATCCGCCCAAGCCAGGCCTTGATCTGACGCTCACCTTAGATATCCGTCTGCAGTATTATGCACAGGAGCTGCTTGGCAACATGCGTGGAGCAATTGCAGCGATTGAACCGTCCTCCGGCGAGCTCTTGGCATTTTACTCAAACCCATCCTACGACCCTAATCTCTTTGTGCGCGGCATCCGCTCGTCTGAGTACTCTAAGCTACTCAATCATCCCGGACGGCCGCTGATTAATCGCGTCACTCAAGGCGGTTACGCGCCGGCTTCTACCGTAAAGCCCTTGCTTACCATCATGGGGCTTAACGAGGGACTTATCACCACGACCTCAACCTATTTTGGCGGTCCGGCCTTCATGCTGCCAGGCTCCACGCATCGCTTCCGCGACTGGCGCGCCTGGGGCCATGGCTGGCTTGACGTCTACCGCGCCATTGAACTGTCGGCCGATACTTACTTTTACGATCTGGCTTACCGTGCCGGCATTGACCGCATTCATCAATACTTAGATCTCTTCGGCTTTGGCAAGAGTACCGGGATCGATATTCATGAAGAGTCCTTAGGCGTCAATCCTTCGCGCGATTGGAAGATGCGCCGCTTTAAGGATCGCTGGCATTTGGGCGATACCGTGCCCATCGGCATCGGTCAGGGTTACTGGACCACCACGCTCCTGCAGCTGGTGCGCGCGCACTGCATCGTGGCCAATTACGGCAAGGAAGTTACGCCGCATCTGTTGAAATTTGCCCGCGATCCGCTCACTCCCGATGAGCCGAGCAAGCCCTATACCGATGCCCTGCAGGATCACATGTTCCCGGTTAAAGATCAAAGCTATTGGGATGTATCTCGCGCCGGCATGTACTTAGTGGTCAACGGCCCCGAGGGCACCGGACGGCGCGCTTTTTACGGCGCTAAATATAAAGCGGCGGGTAAATCCGGAACTGCGCAGCTGGTGGCAATTAAGCAAGGCGCGAAATATGATGCCTCCAAACTTAAAGTTGAACATCGTGATAATGCGCTCTTCGTTGCCTTCGCTCCATTTGTGCATCCGCGCATCTTGGTCGGCATTATTTTGGAAAATGAAGGCGGCGGCTCGGCAAAAGCAGCCCCCCTGGCGCGCAAAATGATCGATAAATATCTGCTGGAGCTCGCCCCCGGCGGTTACATGGGAGAGAGCGAGCCGGTGCTGATGAAATTCGGCTTAGGCGGCAGCGTACAAGTGCAATAAAAGGCCTAAGAGAACTTATTATGCTGATGATGGATGATAAAAATAAGCAGGATTTAAATGAGCTAGGCCGCATGCCGGCCTCGCTCTTTGTGCGCTGGCATATTGACGTGCAGCTGCTGCTTGGCCTCGTCATGACCTTGCTCATTTCGCTATTTGTATTGTATTCCGCCTCCGGGCAACACTTTGATATGCTACTACGCCAGCTGATGCGTACCGGACTTGCTTTCGTAGTGATGATTGCAGTGGCGCAGCTGCCGCCGCGCTTTTATGCCAAAAGCGCTATTTATCTTTACATTTTAGGCGTCATCATGCTCATCTTAGTAGAAGTGATTGGCGACATCTCCAAAGGCGCGCAGCGCTGGCTAGATCTCGGCTTCATGCGCATTCAGCCCTCGGAAATTTTTAAAGTGGTGATGCCGCTTATCATTTCGGTTTTTTTAGCCCGCGGCGGAGTACCACCGCGCTTTGACAGCGTAGTTATCGCCTTTATTCTTATTTCCATTCCTTGCGCTTTAGTGCTGTTGCAGCCGGATTTAGGCACTGCCGGCCTTATCGGCATTTCAGGCTTTATTGCGGTGTTCATTGCCGGGATGTCGCTGTGGTGGCTGATAGCAGGTGGCGTCGCCGCTGCAGCGGTGGTACCCATCATGTGGAATTACGTGCTACATGATTATCAAAAACAGCGTGTGTTGACTTTAATTGACCCCGAGTCGGATCCTCTCGGTGCCGGCTATCACATCATTCAGTCAAAAATAGCTATAGGATCGGGCGGTCTTTTCGGCAAAGGCTGGCTGCAAGGCTCACAGTCACAATTAGATTTCCTGCCCGAGCCACATACTGACTTTATTTTTGCAGTACTAGCAGAAGAAACGGGGCTTATCGGCTTTTTAATTCTGCTTGGGGTGTACAGCTATATTATTCTGCGCTGTGTCATCATCAGCTTTAATGCCCGCTCAACCTTTGAGCGCATTTTATCTGCTACCTTTACCTTTACCTTTGCCTGCTACATTTTTATAAATATCGGCATGGTCAGCGGCATCCTACCGGTCGTAGGCGTACCGCTACCGATGGTAAGCTACGGCGGCACTTCAATGATCACCCTCGCTGTCAGCTTCGGCATTATCATGTCGATTCACACCCACAAGCGCTCGCTGACCTTCCGATCGTGAGGTAACGGTTTTGTGCTAGGATAGAACGAACGATTAATGCAGCTGCCACTGCCGTTTCAAGAAGGAAAGTATGCCATGATGACAACAAAGCATCGCCTGTCCCTGCGAACTTTTCTCGGTGCCGCCGTGCTAAGTCTAGGTTTAAGTGCTGCCTCCGTACCGGCCGCTCCGAGTCTGAGCGAACTTGCTGCCTATTCAGGCGTCAGTGAGCAGATGTTGCGCGATGCAGTTGCCGCTTCCACCCTGCAGCCGACCATCATTAAAACCATGACGCGTCCATACGAGAGCAAGCCATGGTGGCAGTACCGCAAGCTATTCATCACCACCTCGCGCATTGATGCCGGCGTGCAGTTCTATCTGCAGCATGAAGCCACGCTGCAACGCGCCGAACGAGATCTCGGCGTTCCGCCTGAAATCATCTGTGCCATCATCGGAGTAGAGACCTTCTATGGGCGCAATATGGGCACATGGTCGGTTCTTGATGCACTCTACACCTTAGGCTTTAACTATCCGCCGCGCGAGAGTTATTTCTCCAAGGAATTTGCCAATTTCGTCAAGCTAGCGCAACGCGAGAACTGGGTGTTGACCTCAGTTAAAGGCTCCTATGCCGGAGCCTTGGGCATGGGACAGTTTATGCCCAGCTCTTATCTTGACTACGCGATTGATTTTGACGGCGACGGCAAAGTCAATCTGTTTACCGATATTGAAGATGCTATCGGCTCGGTGGCCAATTACTTCAAAGGGCACGGCTGGCAGAGCGGGCATGGCATCTATTATCCCGCCTTAGTACCGGACCAAGCCGCCGCGCTTAAAGATAAAGAATGGAACTTAAACGGGCGCGAACTGTATGGGGCCGGAGTTTCCACTAAGGTCAATCTGCATCCTGACGAAAAGATGCGCCTATTTGTCTATGACCTAGAGGACGGCTCGCAGAGCTGGGGGGTGGGTTTAGAGAACTTTCATGTCATCATGCGCTACAACAAAAGCCCCCTGTATGCCCGCGCCGTCTATGAGCTCTCCGAGTTCATCCGTATTGGCTATCTGCAGCAGTTAAAAGCCCAAGGCCACGTTATTGCGCCCAAAGGTCGCATACCTTAAGCTGTTCTTTTCTAATACCAATCATGCTTCTCGCGGCGCTCTAAAGCCGCGAGTGCCTGCATATCCTCATCATCTAAGCTAAAAGCAAATATCTGCAAATTCTGCTGCAGGTGCTCACGCGAAGATGAACCAGGGATCACGCACACGCCACGCTCTAAATCCCAGCGCAGAATAAGCTGCGCACAGCTGACACCGTGTTTATCCGCCAAGGCCACCACCGTTGCATCAGATAACAGCTTACCGGTATAGCCGCGTCCTCCTAGCGGATACCACGTCTGTACGATAAGCCCCTGCGCCTGCAGATAGCGCACATTATCAGTATCCTGATAGTAAGGGTGAATCTCATTTTGCACCACCACCGGCTTGATACCTATCTTAGATCTGAAGGTCTCATATTCGCTGCGGTAATAGCACGAAATACCCGCGCAGCGCACTTTACCCGCCGCGATCGCAGTTTCAATCGCCTGATAAGCCGCCACATCATTGCCCGCCGGATGATGGAGCATCAGCATATCAATATAATCAACTCCCATGCGCTTGAGAGCCGCATCAATAGCGGCAGCGGCCTTAGCATACTGCGGCGGATAGAGCTTAGTTGTAAGAAAAATTTTATCCCGCGCTACTCCAGATCGGCGTATCCCCTGCGCCACCTCGGCTTCGTTTTCATACAGTGAAGCAGTATCCAGCAGCCGATAGCCAAGGTCAAGCGCCAAGCTTACCGTCTCCACACAGCGCTCACCGCGCAGGCTGTAAGTTCCCAGTCCCACGCTGGGCATCGTCATGCCATTGTTTAAACTAACATGCTGCATCCTGTTTTACTTCTGACAAATTAGTTTCGCCACAGACACTCGTCTCCATCTGACTGAACCTTATCACAGTTTTGCAGACAGCCCAAAGCGCAGATAGACTGTACTCTAAAGCGACGCTACGCTACACTAGGCGCATTGCCTTAAATGCGCTGGATATTAGATCTTCATGATGAAACCTTTGCTTGCTTATCTGCCGCTGTGCGCAGCTGCGCTGCTGACCGCACTCACTTTAACCGCCTGTTCGTCATCGAGCCCTGTCATCAACGCCACCCACGGTGCCAAAGCCGATGACGGCGCCACCTACGGCAGCGGCCCGGACAATACCAAACCTTATCCGCAAAGCGAACCGGTAAACTTAAACGGCGTCAGTGGCGCCACAGTAAAGTACGAGCCGCTGTCGCGCGGTGGTAACAAAAACTACACCGTGCTTGGGCAAAACTATCAAGTGTGGCGTGACTGCTCATCTTATCTGGAAATCGGCACCGCTTCGTGGTATGGGCCGGGTTTTCACGGCAATAAAACCTCCAACGGAGAAGTCTACGATCAAAAAGGCTACAGCGCCGCGCATAAAAACCTGCCACTGCCGTCCTATCTTAAAGTCACTAACCTTGATAACGGCAAAGCAGTGGTAGTGCGCGTCAATGACCGCGGTCCCTTCCACGGCAGCCGCATCATTGATTTATCTGAAGGCGCCGCCAAAGCGATTGATATGACCGGCAAAGGCACTGCCACCGTTAAGCTAGAATACATTGATGTGCGCCAGGGCAATGTTATTGCTAATCTTGCTCACACTGTGTTAAGCGGCCAAGGAAGCAGCATTTTAAACGGCAACGCAGGTAGCCAAACCGATGCTATCGGCGATTTAATTGCCGACCTGCAAAACGGTACTAAGCCTTCGCTTGGCACCACACTTGCTGCCGGGGCGGCAGCAGTGCAGATTGCCAGCACCATCGCGCAGCACAGTAACGCTCTGGAGGACAGCGCACCCCCAAGCTCTGCAGCAAGCAACGGCACTAACTATCAAGTAAGCTATGCCTCTCCATCAAGCTCCAGCGCAACAGTAACGAGTACCCCAAGCGCTCAGATGAGTACGGGCAGCGCCTTTGTGCAGATTTTTACCACCATGGATCAAAAGCGCGCGGCGCAGGTGCAGGCTGATTATCGCAACAATACCTCATACCCGATTGTAGTTGCTGCTGAAGAAGGCTTATACCGCGTGCGCATTGGTCCGATAGCGGAAAATGATTTGCAGCGCGTACTACTTGAAATGAAGAATCTGGGCTTTAAGGATGCCTTTATCAAGCGCTGAAATGCGTTAAAATAAGCATTTGATTAGAATTAAATACGCATTAAGGGGAGTAGACATAGATGCCGTTTAAATTCCGCGCTGCCTTATTAATCGGCGCATTAAGTTGCACGGCCTTTTTCAGTATGGCACAGGCTGCTGATGAAGCGATTCCCGATCCGTTTGCTGCCTTAAAGCAGCAGCAAGCGCAGAACGCCCCCGCGCAGAGCCCGTTTGCCCAGCCGGTCGATCCCAATACCCCGATCATCATTCCTCAACCGCCAGTCTTTGATGCCCAGTCTTGGGTGCTGATGGACTACGCGTCAGGCCAAGTACTGTTTGAGCACAATGCCCAAGAAAAAATCTGGCCCGCCTCGCTGACTAAGATGATGACCTCCTACGTCATCGGCATGGAATTTAAAGCCGGGCGTTTACATGAAGATGATGAAGTCGTCATTTCCAAAGAAGCATGGTCGAAAAACCAAAGCTACGCTGATTCCTCCAAAATGTTCATTGAGGTCGGCAAATCAATTAAGGTCGGCGACTTAAATCGCGGCATCATTATTCAGTCCGGCAATGACGCCTGCGTCGCTATGGCGCTGCATTTAGCCGGCTCTGAACAGGGTTTTGTCAGCGTAATGAACAATTACGCTCAGCAAATGGGGCTTACCGGCACCCACTTTGCCAATGTGCACGGACTGTTTGATGAAAACAATTATTCCACCGCCTACGACATGGCGGTGCTAAGCCGCCGTCTGATCGCCGATCTGCCGGAGGAATATGCAATTTATAAAGAAAAGGAGTTTACCTTCAACGGCATTCGTCAGTACAACCGCAATCGTCTGCTGTGGGATGAGAGCATGCAAGTGGACGGCATTAAGACCGGTCATTTGTCTGCCGTCGGCTATAATCTGGCTGCTTCAGCTCAGCAGGGCAATATGCGCTTGATTGCCGTCGTGATTGGCGCTAAGTCAGAAAGTCAACGCGCCGACTACTGCAAGCAGATGCTTACCTACGGTTTCCGTTTCTTTGAAAATTATCAGCCCTTTGCTCAAGACAAGACCATTCTCACCCGTGAGGTACGCATGGGTCAAGAAAATAGCATCGAACTTGTGGTGCCGCAGGATGTTAACTTAATGATCCCGCGCGGCAGTCAGAACCGGGTTAAGATTAACTACCGCTTAAAACAGGCCATCTTTACTGCCCCGCTCAAGGCCGGCGACACGCTGGGAGTAATTGAATTTCGCTTAGATGATAAGCTCCTTGCTTCCTATCCGCTGACGGCTAAGCAAGATGTTGCTGAAGGCGGCTTCTTCTCGCGCCTGTGGGATAAAATTTACCTATTTTTCATGCAGGACTAATGCTGACATCAGGCAGCTGCCGCCTAGGCAGCTGCCGTTAACTAAAGAGAGCGCCATCATGACTGCTATCTTAAATAATAAGCCTGCTCAAGGCTTTAAAGAACTCCTCACCTTCCCTGCCGTCATTGATTTTCGCATCATTATTGATGCTTTAGAATTAGACGGGCTAAAAAAGCTGCAGCAGGAACTAACCAAGCTTGCCGGTGCGCAAGATTATGCAGTACAAGGGGAGCCGCGCGTCAGCGCCAACGGCAAATACATCTCCTATACGCTGCGGGCTAGCGTGCACAGCGCCGAAGAGTTAAACGGCATTTATACCGGCCTTGGCAAAATTTCCTACGTCAAGCACGTTCTCTAAGGTTGCATCGTGAGCCGCAGCGAGTTTAACCGTAATAAAGATTTTGGCTTAGAATTCAGCCGCTTTTTAAAAGCGCTGCTGTATCTGTGCGCTTTACTCATCCTAAGCTTCTTTATCTTCATCGTGCTGTCGTACATGCGTATTTCAAGCTGTGCCTTCTTCACTTACGACAGCTATCAGGAAGTACCGGCACATGAAGTCGGATTGCTGCTAGGCACCTCCTCGCATGTGGCCCCAGGACAGCCTAATGATTTTTTCACCAATCGCATCATGGCGGCGGCGAATTTATATAAAAAGGGTAAGATTAAATACATCTTAGTATCGGGCGATAACCGTCATGCATCCTACAATGAGCCGCGCATGATGATGAATGCGCTACTCAAAGCCGGGGTACCGCTTGAGCACATTGTGGCGGACTTTGCAGGTTTCAGTACATTAGATTCAGTGTTGCGCGCCCGTCGCGTGTTCATGCTCAACGACATGCTGATCATCTCGCAGGACTTTCACAATGAGCGTGCAATCTTTATTGCCCGCGCCAACGGCATTGATGCGTGGGGCTTTAATGCAGCCAACCCTAATTCCTTTATTGCCAACTTTAAAGTCGGCGTACGCGAATTCTTTGCCCGCTTAAAGTGCATCGCTGAAGTGTATCTGCTAGATACTGCTCCGACTTACTTAGGCGATCCGATTGCCATCGGCAATGCCCCGCTGCCCAAGCTGCCTACCGATAAAGCTAAATACCCTACCTCTAAGCCAAAGCACCCAGGTCCATCCGCAGAAGGCCTGCAGCTTGCCAAACTTGAGGAGGTCAAGCGCAGAGCCAAACAACCGACAGACAGTGCGCTTATTTTAAAGCAGCAACGCAAAGCTATGGATGATTTCCAGCGTACCTTGCTGCAAGAAGAGGCCGCACAAATGCAGCAAACGCAGACGCCGCTGGTGCCGATGTCATCGCCGGTGGAGCGCAAAGCGGAATTAGACAGCATCAATGCCCCGGACAAAGAGCCTGCCGCCGCTGCAGCACAGTCGACACCAACTGAAGTACCCCGCTCCTTAGAATCGCAGCCTGCGCCTACGCTACCCCGCACTCATCCGCAGACTAATGATGCTAACATTCATCATTTCGGCGATCCGTGGGAATAAGCGCCCAAGGACGGATATACATTGCACAAAGGAGCCTGCCGTACGAGCAAAAAACGCTCTACCTTCCGCCTAGCTCTCCGCGCTCAAAATCTGGAGAGCTAGTCTGTATACGAAAAAATACCATTAGCGGCCACGGAGGTAGCAGTCACTTACTACCGCATCAGCGATAAAGGGCCTGTGCTAAGGCATCTAAGCCTTCACTTCCCGGCAGTCCCGGATATGCCTCTATCAACGCTACCTTAAAGCTTGCTGCATCTGCGTACAGCTGCAACAGACGTTGCACTGTCAGCAGATAAGCCACTTTAAACTGCATTCCTTTGCGCTCCATAATCCCGCCGTGTGAGCCGGCAAACAGCACTGCCGGCGAGGCTAAAGCCTGTTGTGCGGCGTTGAGCTCTGCCGCCACTGCTGCTCTAGCAGAATACTGTAACGCATTAGCATGCGCCAGTACCGGCGCCCAATGTGTCAAGTACACCTTATCGCCAATCAGGATGCTAGCTGCGGGAAAGTCAGTACTTGCACCATGCATAAAAACAAAATCAATTCCGCACAAGTTTATGCGCTTATCAAAAGGAACTTCGCATACCGAGCCCGTAGGCAGGTCTACCATAGCCTCGCCGAACTGCCGTTTAAAGCTTTGCATCATGCCGTTGTACAGCGTACCTTTAACAAATTGCTCCATACCTGCAGGCATGAAGACCGCATGATCATCCGTACCTCCTAAATGATAATCCACAATGCGCGTCGCTACCGGCTTATGCAGCGCACTTAAGTAACTCTCAAATTCTGCGTCTGCCTGTTTAAATAACGGCTCTTCTAGGGTGATCAGCGCGTCTTTACCTTCAACGATATAGCTACTATCAGCCATCACATCGCCTGAATTGTAGACATGCAGGGTAAAATCTTTAAAAGTAGTGCGCGTAAATTCACCTGCAGCTGCGGTGTTTAACAGTGTAGCGACTACTACGGCACCAAACCAGGAATAGACTCTTTTCATAACATCCTCCATACATGAGCTATATTAAGTAGGAAAAGATGTTATACGAGGTTAAGTCATTGTTCAATAAGGCACTTTTTTCTTACTAAGTTACCTTTTGGTGACTTATGTGCAGCTGTCAGCGCACGCTTTATGCAAAAAATTTATGGCGCTGCCGTCTCCATGGTCGCAGAATTGGCGATGCAAAAAACCCCTTAAGCGGTGGCAACTTAAGGGGCATTCTAAGCAGCTAACGCTGAGCACTTAAGCGCTCAGCTACACTTAAGTTTAATCAAGGAATCCACGCAGTCCGGCTGAACGGCACGGGTGACGCAGCTTGCGCAACGCCTTGGCCTCAATCTGACGAATGCGCTCACGGGTAACGCCAAACTGGCGCCCCACTTCCTCTAAAGTATGATCAGACGGCATACCGATGCCAAAGCGCATACGCAACACCTGAGCCTCACGCGGCGGCATCTCATCGAGTACCGTATTAATCGCATGCTTTAAGCTCTCTGAGGTTGCAGCATCCGCCGGTACCACAATTGAGCTGTCCTCAATAAAGTCGCCCAAATGCGAATCATCATCATCGCCCACCGGGGTCTCTAAAGAGATAGGCTCCTTGGCGATCTTCATCACTTTACGGATCTTCTCCTCAGGCAAGCCCATCTTTGCAGCCAGCTCTTCAGGAGTCGGTTCGCGCCCCTTTTCCTGCAACATCTGGCGCGAAATACGGTTGAGCTTATTGATGGTCTCAATCATGTGTACCGGAATGCGGATAGTACGCGCCTGATCGGCAATTGAACGTGTAATCGCTTGGCGGATCCACCATGTGGCATAAGTGGAAAACTTATAGCCGCGGCGGTATTCAAACTTATCTACCGCTTTCATTAAGCCGATATTGCCTTCCTGAATCAGATCAAGGAACTGCAGACCGCGATTGGTATACTTCTTGGCAATAGAAATAACCAGACGCAGATTGGCCTCGACCATTTCCTTCTTGGCCTTCTTAGCCATCGCATCGCCCATCATCACGCGGCGCGACAATTCGCGCAGACGACCGATGGAGATGCCGGTCTGCTCCTCAACTTCCTTTAAGGATGCAATACAGGCCTCAATATCAGCGCGGCAATCCTTAAGTTTAGCCGCATAAGCCTTCTTAGCTTTGATCGCTTTTTCATACCATGCAATATCGGACTCCATGCCCGAATCAGTATACAAAGCCTTGAGCTCATCAATCTTCATGCCGCAACGATTGACCGCAATCTCGCGGATACGCCGCTCCTGACGCTTCACTCTATCCATCATGTCACGCATGCGTGTGAGTAAATCTTCAAGCTGTTGCGGCACTAAGCGGAAAGTCACAAAGAGATCAGCAAGTTTTGCTAATTCCTCATGATACTTGCGCTCAGCGGCAGCACCTTTTTTCTGCCGGGAGGCGATTACTTTGTCATACTGCAGACGCAAAGACGCAAAGCGCTCCGCTACGATCGCAGGATCCGGGCCGTTATCTTGCCCCTGCTCGGATTCATCGGCCTCATCATCCTCATCCTCATCAACCACAGCTGCAGCTTTCTTTGCAGTCTTTTTCTTGCCTTTAGCCGCTTTAGGCGCCGGAACTTCTTCCTCCACCGCTTCTTCATCCACATCTTCGGCCAAAGCTTCGATGTCGACTACCTCTGCAGCCTCATCCTCAGACAGATCAACGGCAGCACCATCTTTTCTGCTGTCCTCAGGCTCAGTAAAGCCGACAATAATGTCACCCAGGCGTACCGTGCCTTCGGGCTCTTTGGCCGCATCGTAACGGGCAAACAGCTCCTCCATTGCCGGCGGGTACTCGACAATACACATCTGCACATCATTAGTACCCTTTTCAATACGCTTGGAAATTTCAATTTCGTCCTTGCGCGTCAGCAGCGAAACATTACCCATTTCGCGCATATACATGCGCACAGGATCGGTGGTTCGTCCGATTTCAACCGAACTATCAAGCTGATTAGCTACGGTTTCAACGTCTTCTTCAGCCGTCTGTGAACTTTCATTGAGCAGGATATCATCCGGATCAGGCGGTGTCTCGCAGACGTTAATGCCCATGTCAATGAAGGTCTGTATGAAGACGGACAGCTGATCTCCAGAAATAATATCCGGCGGGATCAGATCATTGATTTCCTCAATGGTCAGATAGCCCTGCTCCTTACCCTTGGCTATCAGCTGCTTGAACTCAGTACTGGCTGAATTGTTATCCATATCTTCTAGCTTCTCTCTGCCTGTAGTGCGCTTTGATTTAAATATGATGTAAGCACACACAAGCGGGCGCAGAAGATGCCCCCTGCTCCCGCCTGTGTTGTGCGGCGTATATGGCCGCAGTATAAGTTTTGCAAAAATTAAGCATGAGACCTAATTTTATTGACTTCCTCCTCGGCCTAAAGGCCGAGGATTCCTACAGCTAAACAACAATACTGCTATTGTTGTAAGCTTAGGTGAGTTCCTGCTGCCGACCTCCAATGAGGTTCGCTTGGCAGGCTATCCGGGCAAGTCCTGCCCTTCTTAATATGTTTTGTGCGGCATTATGGTCGCAGTATCATTTTACATCATCATGAGAAGGAGCTCCAATAT
>CALXOV010000025.1 GCA_944390105.1 uncultured Succinivibrionaceae bacterium | reverse complement strand
TCGCTATTCAATAATAGTTATCAACTTCCCTCAAATTCACTTAATAAAGCCAGCTGACGCTGGCCTCCACTAAAACACAATCCTTTCATTAGGTCGTTGTGAGCAGGGCCTCATGGTGTTTTTTTTGTCGGTAAACTTACCGCCTCCGTTGTTGGCAAGGCAAGATTTTGCTACGGCTCACGCGTAGTTGTGCTCATGGAGTAACAAACCATCAACTCCTGTAACAAACAGTCCCTTATTAGGATGGATTCGGATCCGCATTTGGGGGTTGTGAATTGTATAACTGGTTAAATTGTACATTATCACGATGATCCCTCAGATGTTTGAGCAGTTTGTGCGCCTGCGTGTTGTTGTTTTTCTTTGTATCGGCGTCAAGAATTTCTGGAGTAGCATCAAGAATTTTTGGATCAGCATCAAGAATTGCTGGATTAACATCAAGAATACAGCCGATGATTGCTTGAGGCGGGATGTTAGTGCAATTAACTTCACCCCCTGATGCATCAACCTGCTCATAATACTTGTTCTTTAACAAGATGGCTCCAATATCATAGGCTTTTTCAGAGCTACTAAGTTTGGCGGTATTGATAAGATAGAGATTACTTTTATCTGCACAGTAGACTAGCGAGCCATTCATTTGTTTAGCGCTAGAAATGCCATATATTTCAGTAGCTCCGAGTGAATCTTTAGTTTTTAAGCCTTGGGCTTGCTGTAACTGTGCGGGATCTGTTAAGTCCACGCCTGGTTTGACATTGAATCCGCTTTTGCCTGGTCCGAAAATATCATCAGGGAAACGTGTATCAAGGCGGAACACTAAACCTTGATAGGTATATAGCGTGGCCTTTTGCCCGCGATCATCTACGGTGGTATCTCCTTGAGTGGAAACACCATAATCAGCATTTATATCCAAGGATTGTAAAAAGTCTATGAGCTCATCTTGCGAGGATATGGGCGATAGCGTCAGGTGGCGTGGTGTAACCGCGGCTGTTAGCGCATGGTTAGCTATCTCGTCGGTAGATTGCGTTGCAGTGTCTGCAGCGGATGGGATCGGCGCAGGTATTGCAAGTTGCATTAGATCGCGCCGGAGATCAGTGGGCTGTAAGGTTGAGGGTGCGGTAGGATCTTGGATCGCGCGCGGTATGGTAGCATCCGGTAATGCATCAACAACTGCATGGTGCGTAAGGGAGGTTTGTAGTTGATTTAAGTGGCTGAGATCTGATCGTAGCTGGGTGGTTGAAGCGGTGTTTGGTCGTGGGGAAGTGGTGTCGTTTGCATCCAAAAAGACAGGTTGCTGTTCGTTGGGGAAAGCGTTGACGCGCGTCGTTTGCATCGGCTTTGTTCCTTCTGCTTGGGGGCTGCTTAAACCATGAGCATGTCAAAGTTATGCCGCAAATTTTCTGGTGTGGTTTCTTCTGCAAAAATTTGTCGGTAGACATGACCTAACTGGCCGGCAAAATTTAGCAGTAAATTTTCCATACCTGTTACGTCTAAAGCGGTTAAGGGCCAACAAAATTGATAACAAATTAGCATAGCCTTAGGATCGTAGGCTAAGCTTGATCCTGACATGCCACAATGATGTTCATTCAGAATCAGCATGCGCTGCCACAGCTCTAATCTTGCTGTATGCTCCAGCGGTGGAGCTCCCACATAACATTTCAGCGTAAATATGTCATCTACAGCTGAAAAAACAGCTTCTACCCCAAACAGATCAAGTGTGCCGCAAAACTCATTGCTCCAGTTTACTCTAAGCCCTAAATTATCCAGAGCTGGGTTAAGTAGTAGCTGCAAGTTAGTATATGTCATAGAAATCCTGCTGTACTTTAATTTAGACGTCAAAAGCAGATAAATGCACTAAGGACATCATAAAATAAAATACGTTGTATGCCGGGATCTAGTGAGCGATCAAGATCACACCCTTAGTTCGGACATTCACATTAATATACTGCCAGGAGTTCTCTGAGCGCGCTCTATGAACTACCCCATGTTCACGCAAGGGGTAGTTCATAGGTCTTAGCCCGTGACCACACACGACAGTGCCTGATGCATAAATAAAGTGCATCAAAAGCTCTCTCCAGAATAGGTAGATCAGTTTTTATGTCGTTTTTGAACCAACCCCCTATTTTGTGGGTCAACCAACATGTCGCTTGACAAATTTTTGAGAGAAGGGTTGGTCTAATGATTACGTCATAACTTTATATGGGCGGTGTTTAATTCATACACTCGGCAAAAATATCTAAGCTTGGCTGATATTCAGCGCTACGCACTTGCAGTAGCGACATCAGCGAGTGGAAGAAATGATCGTGTGAAAAGGCCTGCGTCTTCGCTTTATGAGCAACACACTTGCGATTAAGCTGTAAGGCTGCGGCTGTGCGTTGGGGCAGCCACAGCTGCATCGGAATGGAAGTTTGCTCTTTAGGCGCGATGGCATAAGGGGCAGCATGCAGGAAAACACCGTTTTCCCCTAAGGACTCGCCATGATCCGACACGTACAGCAGCATCGGGTAAACCTTATCCATGTGCTGCTCAAGCACATCTTCAATCAGACGGAAGATGACGTAGTCAGTATAGGCGATCGTGTTGTCATAAGCATTGCGGATCTCCTCTAACGAGCAGTTTTCTACGTCTGGCCGCGTACAGTCGGGGGTAAAGAGTCTAAATTTTTGCGGATAGCGCTCGTAATAGCGCGGACCGTGCGAGCCGATTAAATGGAAGGCAACAACAGTATCCGTCTGCACTTTTTGCGCCAGCGATTGGGCGTAATCTAAAAACACTTCATCTTGGCACGTTTCACCATTACAGTATTGATGATCGACCGGAGAGATCTGAATGCTCTTGACGCGTGCGCATACGCCTCTGCAGCAGCCGTCATTATCGAGCCAAGTGATATCGACTCCGGCCTTCTGCAGCAGATCTAAGATGCCTTCTCGGTTCTCTGCGCGCCGTTCACTGTAGCCGCGGCGCGTTAAATTGGAGAACATGCACGGCAGCGAATGCGAGGTGGCCGTGCCGCAGGAGGACACATTGGCAAAATTGATGGTATTTTCACTTGCAGTATAGTCATTGGTGCGTCGAGGATAGCCGGTATAGGCGTAACTGGCAGCACGTGCTGTTTCGCCGATCACTAAAAAGAGCAGTTTGGGTTTGTCGGTGCGGCCGCTTAATTTGAGGTCGCGCCCCATCGGCTGATATGGCGCGGAGGTACGGAAATATTTGTTATGAATATGGTTGCCGACGGAATAAATATAAGATACCGGTAGGATTTCTTTGTTAAGACTCTTATTGTTGCGTCCTAAAAACGAGTATTGCTGATAAAACGGGAAGATACAGAGCGCCGCGACGGCAAGCGCCAGCAGTAGCATCCCAATGCGTTGCAGCCAAGAGATGAGCAGCGGCGGATAATACAGCTTAATTTTCCATAAGATAATGCAGGGCATGACACCTAAGACTAAAAAGTACAATACGGAAGAGAAGGAGAGATAAGATTTAGCTTCTGCCGGATTGGTTTCCAGCACGTTGGTGATCATGTTGCCGTCAAAGATAATGCGGTAATTCCATGCAGCATAACTGGCCAAGGCGCAGGTAAGAAAAATTACGCTGAAGGCAAGTTTAAAGATCGGTCGGTAAGAAAAACACAGAATAAAGATGGCGTACATTAGCATGAAGACAGCCAGCGGTGCACACAGTAAAAACAGCATTGGCAGGTCAGCGCTGAACTTTACTATCGCTGCAATGTGGCGCCAAAACGAGAGGTTATACACCGTAGTGAAGAGAAGCGCTAGCACAAACAGCACTATTAAATAGTGATTGCGGCGCAGCGCGGATTTAAAGTGTAAGGCAAGGGACATCAGTTGCTCCTTAGCAAAATAATGAAATCATCTTCACTGACCGGCGGAATTTAAGTTAGTTTGCTGCAGGGCGCGTTTTGAGAACAGAAGCGGCAATCCTGAGAAAAGCATTTAGACAGTTTTAAATAAAACGTTTGTATGGTTGCGCTATGCGTTATAAGCAGAAGGAGCATTGCTAGAAGTTTGGCTCAGTACTTAACAACTGCTGCAAGATCAGGCGTCTGCTTGTACTAAAGGGGATCTGCAGTCTATAGATCGGTACTCTGCTCCTTGAGCGTAGGTAGGCGGCATGTTTTTCATCACGATACTTTAAGGTGCAGACTGTTTCGTCAGCTACAAACTGTAGGTTTGCTCGTACAGTAGGAGTGGGGCAGTTTTTTGGGCGACGAAGGGGGTGACTAATGAGTCAAATTTTAAGGATGTTATAAAATTAACAATTTGAAATATAATCAAATTGATTTTATATTTCCTAATAGACAGCTCCTATTAGGTTACCCTCTTTTAGCGCTGACTATAAAAAGCGGTTAGCTCTCGGGCCGGCAGATGACTGCCGGCACGGGAGCTGCCGCTAGAAGATAGAGTCTTCATCTATGGTGCTGCCGCCTGCGCTGCCAGCTCCTGCTCCTGCCGGATCCGGCATGCTATCTGTCATTTCGCCGGGTTCCTGCAGGGCTGTGCTGCCGGGCAACACGTAGTCATACAGTCCATAGCTGTTGGCGGCACGGTAGACGTCAGCGGGCTTGTCAATGGGAGCCGGCGGCACGCTGTCTGTGGGCTGAGCGCGCTTGAAGTACTCGGTGAAAATCGGCAGAGCGGTGTAGGCGCCACCTTCAGAGCCCTTAGTGCGCGAGTAGCCTAAGTCACGTTCATTGTCAAAGCCGACCCAGGCAGTAGCGATGAGATTGGCATTGAAGCCGGTAAACCACGCATCATGCACATCATTGGTGGTGCCGGTTTTACCGTGCAGATCGGTGCGGCCGGTATAGGCGGCCGCCCGCGAGCCGGTGCCCCAGTAGCGGCCTTGAATGCCCTGACCGCCGTAAATCACCGTGGAGAGCATGTCAGACATGATAAAGGCATGTCCGTGACTTAAAACCTGCGGCGCGGCATTAGGCGCCGGCTGCATGCCTTCTTTATAAGTAAGCGCGATGGCATTTTCTACGAGATCAGGGGCTTTAGGATCGGCTATTTGCGGGGTAGCCTGATACAGCAGTTCATCGTCTTTATAGATGCGGTCAATGAGATACGGTGTAAGGCGATAGCCGCCGTTTAAGAATATGCAGTAGCCGGTTACGGTCTGCAGCGGAGTGAGTTCGACGCTGCCTAAAGCCATGGCTTCGCTTTGCTGATGCGCCGGCACTTCAATGCCGAACTTTTTTAAATGCTCAACAAAAGCCGGTACGCCGACTTGGCGCATCAGGCGAATGGTCACCACGTTTTTGGATTTGGCCAGGCCTTCACGCAGGGTCATGATGCCGTCAAAGCGATTGGGCGAATTGGTAGGCTGCCACCAAGTCTGAGAACCTGGGTCCCAAGTTTTAAGCGGCATATCCCAGAAAGGGGAGTTAACCGCAATGCCCTTGGCTACGGCGGCTGAGTATAAGAAAGGCTTAAAGTTCGAGCCGGTCTGGCGCTTAGCCTGCAGCGCACGATTTAGTTTGGAGAGTGCAAAGTCATAGCCGCCGACCATGGCAGCGATGCCGCCGTCGTAAGGGTAGAGTGAAATCAGCGCAGCTCCAACCTCCGGCAACTGTGTGAGGATTTCCTTGCCTTCTTCATCAATGTAGGTATAGATGATATCGCCCGGCTTTACGATATCAGATGGCTTTTGCGGGGCCGGTCCTTGATTGCGATCGCCTTTAAAGGCGCGCGCCCAGGCAATGCTCTCCCATGGCAGATCATATTCGCGACCATCTTGCTTGAACACGGTAATGGTGCGTGTCTCATCATTAAGTGCTTGTACTAAGGCTGGATGAATATATTGATAATCATCGTAGTCTAGTAGCAGATCTTTGATGTTATCTACGCTGACGCTGAAGTTAGGCAGTGCATAGATATTAGCCGCCGCGCCGCGGTAGCCATGGCGCGTATCGTAATCGGTGACTCCTTTAAATACCGCGTAATTGGCATAATCCTGCAGCTTGGAGTCGATGGTAGTATAGACCTTGATGCCGTCAACGTAAGCATTCTCGCCGTACTGCTCTAAGGCAAATTTGCGGGCCTCTTCGGCAACGTAGGGGGCATTTAAATCCAGCGGTGTAGAGTGATAGTAGGTTTTAGCCGGCGCCGCATCGGCAGTTTCATATTCTTCCTTAGTAATAAAGCCTAAATCAAGCATGCGTCCTAACACTAAATGGCGGCGTGCCTGTGCTCTTTCCGGATGCGAAATTGGGTTTAAGGTCGAAGGGGCCTTGGGTAGACCGGCAATGGTGGCCATTTCGGCTAAGGTGAGATCGGCCAGTTCCTTGCCGTAGTAAGTCTGGGCGGCAGCGGCCACGCCGTAGGAGCGATGCCCGAGGGCAATTTTATTTAAGTAAAGCTCTAGGATTTCATCCTTGGTGAGCACTTGCTCAATGCGCCAGGAAATAAAGATCTCTTTGAGCTTGCGCTGAATGGTGCGTTCGCGGGTTAAAAAGAAATTACGTGCTACCTGCTGCGTGATAGTACTGGCTCCCTGCGTGGCCTGCGCATTGGTCAGCGCGACTAAGGAGGCGCGCAGAATGCCGATAGGATCAATGCCGCTGTGTTCGTAAAAACGGGTATCTTCAATCGCTAAAAAAGCTTGGCGCAGTTTTAGGGGAATATCTTCCAGCTTCACTGGAATGCGCTTGTGCTCGCCAAATTCACCGATGAGCTTGCCGTCGCGGCTGTAAACCTGCATCGGCGTTTCAAAGGACACATGCTTGAGTTCATCTACATCCGGCAGCTCGCCTAAGGCATGATAATACATGCCGGCCACCGCTCCGCCGCACAGGGCGAGGGTAAAGAGACCAGACCAGAAGACGGTGCGCACAAATTTAAATAACACGACTCATTCCTTTAGCTGCTGTCGCCGGACTAAAACAGGACGCCGGCTGAACTTGGGGCAAAAGTGTATTTTCTGATGAATTTTAAGTTTTTCATTTTAGCATTGCTGCAGACAAAACTGCGCGGTTGTGTAGTGCAGCTGCGTCAGTTAGCATACCGAGGCCGCGATATGGTTAGCCCATTGCCCTAAGAGCAGTGCAGTGCGCTTAGCGCTTGCACCCGGTGCACAAAATATTGCACTATGTGCCGCAGACGCACGCGCCGCTGTGATGATTATGCTCTTATAGCAGCAGTTTCCGGGACTTGGGAGCTTTTACCTTAAGTAAGCAGACGCGGATGCATGGCTTTGCGTGCACAAAATGGAGTTTTGAGTGATGACTACACCGATACATGCGGGAATGACACCGCAACAGGCAGGGCTGCCTTTAGTTTTGGTCGGTCCGATGGGCAGCGGTAAAAGCACCTTGGGTAAGGCCTTAGCTCAGGCCTTAGGCTGGTCGTTTTTAGATCTAGATGACAAGATTGTGCAGGATCATGGCATGAGTATTCCGGACATCTTTGCACGTTTTGGCGAGGATGGGTTTCGCGCGCGGGAGAGTGCAGCGCTGCAGGAGGCTTTGATGCAGCGGCAGGGAGTGATTGCCTCGGGCGGCGGCATTATTAAACGCAAAGAAAATCGGCAATTGTTGCAGGACAAGGCCCGTACCGTGTATCTGTACTGCAGCGTAGCACAACAGTATCAGCGCACGCTGCATGACACCAATCGCCCGATGATTAAGCAGGATGATGCATTAAAGAGTCTGACGGAGCTTTTTGCCGTGCGTGATCCGCTTTATCGTGAGGTCGCCTCGTTTATCGTGGATACCGGCACGCAGGAAGTTGCGGCCTGTATTGCCGTTATTGCGGAGGCTCTGCAGGAGGGAAGACTGTAGCCTGCAGCTGTTAGCGTTTTTACGCGGCAGGCAGAGACTAATTGCGCTATGCTAGCAAGGCAGGATAAGCTGTGTGCAAAACGATACCGTATTTGAAAAAGCAATAAGGACAAGCTA
Organism: uncultured Succinivibrionaceae bacterium; assembly: GCA_944390105.1. Lineage (GTDB taxonomy): Bacteria > Pseudomonadota > Gammaproteobacteria > Enterobacterales > Succinivibrionaceae > Avisuccinivibrio. The sequence continues at coordinate 20,214 of CALXOV010000025.1, read as the reverse complement.
TGCAACATACGCTGCAGGTGGAGCTTAAGGAGCGCTCCTATCCCATCGTGATTGGTCAGGATTTATCTTATGGTAGTTTAGTACGGCAGGCGCTGCCTCAAGTGCAGGAGCTGATGGTGGTGACCAATGCGACCATTGCCCCACTGTACCTTGAAAAATGCACGGCTATGCTCAAGGCGGAGGGCTTTCACGTCCATCAGGTGATTCTGCCCGATGGGGAGGCCTATAAGACTGTAGATTCATACATGCAGATCATGACGGCGCTCATTGAGGCTAATTTAGCGCGCGACTGTGCGCTTTTAGCTTTAGGCGGCGGAGTTATCGGCGATATGACCGGCTTTGCTGCCGCCACTTTTAACCGCGGGGTGGCTTACGTGCAACTGCCCACCACGCTCCTTGCGATGGTGGATTCGTCTGTCGGCGGTAAAACTGCGATTAACCATCCTTTGGGGAAGAATCTTATCGGGGCTTTCTATCAGCCCAAAGCGGTGCTGGCTGACCTTAACACTTTAGATACCCTGCCGCCGCGCGAAGTATCTGCCGGCATGGGTGAGGTGATTAAGTACGGCATGCTCTATGATGCTGATTTTTTTACTAAGTTAGAGCACATCCCGCATCTTGATGCTATCTGCGCGGATAAAGCGCTCCTTGCTGCTATCGTAGAGCGCTGCTGCGCGATTAAGGCTGAGGTGGTAGTGCAGGATGAGCGCGAAGGTGGCATTCGCGCGTGGCTTAATTTAGGGCATACCTTTGCGCATGCGCTGGAGGCTTTTTTAGGCTTCGGCACGTGGCTGCACGGTGAGGCAGTGGGGCTTGGTCTGCTGCTGGCCTCCTATCTTGCGCTGCAGCGCGGCTTAATGACTGAAGATGAATATCAGCGCGTGCATCATTTAGTGGCGGCCTGTAGGCTGCCGACGCAAATCCCTGAGGCGATGCAGCCGCAGGATTTCATTGCCGCGATGCGCCATGACAAAAAGGTCAAAGGCGGCGTGATCCGTTACGTGCTGCCTTTGGGGATCGGGCGCTGCCAGGTCTTTGCGGATGTGGCTGATGATGAAGTCTGCGCCATGCTTGCTGCCTTTAAGGCGCATAAGGGGCTGCGGTGAGTGCTTTGCAGTGGCTGCAGCTGCCCTCGCAGCAGCAGGTGTGCGCTAAGTTAAGTGCGCAGGTATTAAAAGGCGAGCCCTTTATTCTGCTGTCAGGCCCGGTAGGTTCTGGGCGCACCGTGATTTTAGAGTCCTTAGTGGCCGCTCTTGAGCGTAAGGTGCGCGCGGTGTATCTGCCCTGCCGTCCGGAGATGAGCGCTATGCAGCTGCGCGAGACCTTGCTGCGCCAGCTGCTGCCGGAAAGTGAGCTGAGTTTTGACCTCAATTTAGCGGATACGCTGCTTAATACTCCTATCCCCGGTAAACAGAAAATCTTAGTGATTGTCGATGATGCCGATACGGTTGTGGCCTCTTTCTTCAATGAGCTATGCGCGCTCCATCGGGAGTTTTTAGGCAAAAACCGCTTGGCTTTTGTGCTTTCCGGGCAGCCTTTGTGGGCTGAGCAGCTGCAGAACGCTGTGCATGATATTGAGCTGAGCGAGGTGCAGGTGCCGCCGCTGTCCGGCGGTGAGGCGCTGAAGCTTACGCGGCAGATATTTAAAAATAACGGACTTGGCTCTGTTTATAATAGTCTTGAAAACAAGCTGCCGCAGGCGTTGTCCCGTCTGCAGGGCAATGTAGGTGAAATCATTAAATATACAGGTTTACTCATGGCAGAACAGAAATCTTCGTCAGCCGTCAAGGCGGAGGCACCGCAAATTAGCGCAGCTCCGGCTAAAAAGCGCAGTTATGCCGGCCTTTTCATCACTATTATCTGCATCATCATTGTACTAGGATGCCTCGGAGCTTTATTTGTCGGCGGCAGCTTGTTTAAAGGCGAGGAACCGCAGGAGATGCGTCAGGTATCGGACAGCTCGGTGCCGGCGACATCAGCAGACGCCAGTCAACTGCCGGTCATAGATGACGGTGCGCTGCAGCACGCGATCCCCGAGGGCATTGAGGCGTCAACTCCGCCCTCATCTACCCAGCGTAGCATTACGCTTTCAGGTGAAGAGTTAGAGCAGATTGAGGAGGCAGGCTCTAATCGGCCTGACTTACCCCGGCGCGACGTGGCAGGATCTCAAGTAAAGCGCACGGATGCGGCAAACGCATCCTCGGCTACAGCCGCGGATAAGGCGGATGTGCAGACTTTAAGCCGCGCGGCTAATGCACTGCGTCAGGCGGCAGCCCCAGCTGCGCAGCAGGAGCCGCAACAGCCGGCTGAAGCTTTGTCTGCCGATGAGCCGGCCAAGCCTGCTCGTAAGGCAGCGGACGGTGCGGCAGCGGCAGTGCAGCCTAAAGCAGCTGTAAATCAGGAACCGGCTGCCGCTAAGTCGCAGCCGGCAGCCGCTCAAACGCCATCTGCCGATGTCTCAACGCGGGCGTCCGCTGCGTCCCCAGCGCGCCGCGGCGGGGCTTCTGCAGGCGTGGTGCGTCCTGAAAATGTGCCCTTTAGCGGACAGGCAATCCCGGGAGGGAGCAGTGAGCTTGCTTATAAGAATGATGCTCATTACACCGTACAGGTCGTCGCCGGCACGCAGCGTGAGCGCATAGTGCAGGTTTCGGCAGCCTTGCAGGGGCGTTACTGGATCTATCGCACGCAGCGCGCGGGCCGTCCATGGTATGTGCTAATTTGCGGAGAATACCCTAATCGCGCGGCGGCTTTAGATGCTGCCCGTCAGCTGCCGCTAAGTGTGCGCGCGGCCGGTCCCTTTGCTAAGAGTTTTGCGGCGGTTAAGGCTGAAATGGCCGTAGAATAAGGAGAGAGTCATGGCTCAGAAATATCAATTTGCAGGTTCGATTTTATCGGCAGATTTGCTCAATCTGCAGGCCGATGTTGCCGATGCCTTAGCAGCCGGCATCGACATTATTCACTTTGATGTGATGGATTTTCACTTTGTGCCCAATTTAACTTTTGGGCCGGGGCTGCTCAAGCAGATGCGCCAAGCCTTCCCACAGGCGGTGCTTGATGTGCATTTAATGGTCTCTCCTGTAAGTGAAGACATCATCCGCGCGTATGCCGATGCCGGAGCTTCATGGATTTCGTTTCACCCTGAGGCCTGTGTGCACATTGATAGAACCTTAAGCTTAATCCAGTCTTTAGGCTGCAAGTCCGGCTTAGTATTAAACCCCGGTACGGCACCACAGATGCTGCGTTATCTGTGGGATAAGCTTGATTTTGTGCTGGTGATGACGGTAAATCCAGGCTTTGGCGGGCAGAAACTGATTCCGGCTACGCTGCAGAAAGTATCCGATGTGCGCCGTATGGCTGCGGAGGCGAATGTGAAGCCTTTAATTGAAGTGGACGGCGGCGTTGATCCGACCACGGTCGGAGCCTGCGCCAAAGCCGGTGCTAATGTCTTTGTGGTGGGTTCTGCCTTCTTCGGCAAGGCCGAGCGTACTGCGGCCTTAGCGCAGCTGCATGCAGGACTGACGCTGTGAAGTTGTCCTGCCGCCCGGAGCTGATGCTCTTTGATTTAGACGGTACGCTGGCTCATACCGTGCCGCAGCTGGCGCTGGCAGCGCAGCAGACAGCGCGGGAGCTGCAGTTAACGCCGCCGAGCCTTGAGGCCGTGGCGCATTTTGTCGGCAATGGCGTGATGATGCTCTTGACGCGCACCATTTGCGGGCGTTTTGACGTCACGTTAAATGATGTAGATGCTGCATTGTTGGCGCGGGCGCGCGAGATTTTCAATCAGCGCTATCTGGCCGGTCTTAACGCGAACTTTTCCGTATATCCCGGGGTCAAGGATGGGCTGGAGCAGTTTAATCGTCTCGGCATTAAATGCGCGGTGGTGACCAATAAGCCGCAGATGTTCGCCACGCCGCTTATCCGGCTGATGGGGCTTGAGCCCTATTTTGCCTATATTTTAGGCGGTGAGGTTTTAGCGGTACGTAAACCAGATCCTGCGCCGCTGCTTTATGTATGCAGCAAACTGCAGATAGCCCCGGAGCATGCGCTGATGGTTGGCGATTCGGTTAACGATATTCAGGCGGGGCAGCGTGCGGGCATGGCCACGGTGGCCTTTAGCTACGGCTATAACGGCGGACATGATGTTCGCGAGTTCAAGCCCGATTATGCGTTGGATGCCTTTGCTGAGCTGACTGCGCTTATTGTTAATCTGCCGGCATCCGCCCAGTCTTAAATGCGGCTGTTGCTTAAGGCGGGGGTGCCCTATGCAAGGGCGCCTGCGTGGTAGGCGGTTTTTCCTTTATAATCATCGTCGATTTTTTAGTACTTGCGTGTGCCCCGTAGGCGGCGCACCGTATGCCGTAAGGCGGCTTGCGAACTTACCCGCGGCCTTGCGGCCTTCAAATCTAGGATAGATGCATCATGGCAAAAGAGATTATTTTTTCCGGCATTCAGCCATCTGGCGAGCTTTCCATCGGCAATTACATCGGCTCGCTGCGCCAATGGGTGCCGATGCAGCAGGATAATGACTGCATTTACTGCGTGGTGGATGAGCATGCAATTACCGTAAGACAGGATCCTAAGCTGCTCCATGAGCGCACCTTCAATACGCTAGCGGTGTTCTTAGCCGCCGGTATTGACCCGCAGCAGAGCACGATTTTTCTGCAGTCGCAGGTGCCTGAGCACTGTCAGTTAGGGTGGGTACTTAACTGCTATACGCAGGTCGGCGAGCTGTCGCGCATGACGCAGTACAAAGATAAAGCCAAGCGCTATGCCAATAATATTACTGCAGGCCTTTTCAATTATCCGGTGCTGATGGCTGCGGATATTCTGCTCTATCAGGCCAAAAAAGTCCCGGTAGGCGATGATCAAAAGCAGCATTTAGAGCTGACCCGCGATATTGCAGAGCGCTTCAATTCCCTGTACGGGGAAACTTTTGTGCTGCCCGAGGGCTTTATTCCGTCGGCAGGCGGACGCGTTATGAGTCTGCAGGAGCCCACTAAAAAGATGTCCAAGTCAGATGACAATCCCAATAATGTGATTCGTCTGCTCGAAGATCCGTCTTCGGTGCTCAAAAAGATTAAGCGTGCGGTCACGGATTCGGACAATCCGCCGGTAGTGGCTTACGACTGGGACAAAAAGCCTGGGGTGTCCAATCTGTTAGAACTCATGTCCTCAGCCACCGGGCAGCGCGTGGAGGATCTGGTTGAGCACTTTAAGGGCGCCATGTACGGCACCTTTAAGAGTGAAGTTGGTGAAGCCATTGTCGCCATGCTCGAGCCGATTCAGCAGCGCTATCGTGAAATTCGCGCTGACGAAGGCTATTTAAAGGATGTTTTTGCTGCCGGTGCCCAGAAAGCACGCGTGCGCGCGCATGAGACTTTAAGTAAAGTCTATGCGCAAATCGGCTTTGTACAGCCGTAATTTGGCTTAAGTTTTAAGACGAAGCGGCGGCAGGGGCCGCTTCGTCACCCTAAAGCCTAGCCCTCGAGGTCTTAGCTGAGCGCTAGCGTAGATCTTGGCGCAGCGTGTAAGCTTAAGCGCCGCGGGGGCTTCATGTTATAATCGCATGATTAATTCCAAAAATTCTTTGATGGAGCCACTATGTCTGAATCTCCCGTAAAGCTGATTTTCGTTACCGGCGGTGTTGTGTCTTCACTGGGCAAGGGGATTGCGGCCGCTTCCTTAGCCGCACTGCTTGAAGCCCGCGGGCTTAAAGTAACCATGTTAAAGCTCGATCCGTACATTAACGTTGACCCGGGCACGATGAGCCCGATTCAGCACGGTGAGGTTTTCGTGACGGAAGACGGCGCTGAAACCGATCTGGATTTAGGCCACTATGAGCGCTTTATTCACACTAAGATGACGCGCCGCAATAATTTCACCACGGGCCGCATTTACTCGGATGTGATTCGCAAGGAGCGCCGCGGGGATTATCTAGGTGCCACTATTCAGGTTATTCCGCACATCACCAATGCGATTAAAGAGCGTATTTTAGCCGGTGCAGCGGGCAATCAGGTGGCGATTGTGGAAATCGGCGGTACAGTGGGCGATATTGAGTCGCTGCCGTTCCTTGAAGCTATCCGTCAGCTGGCTGTTGAAATTGGGCGTGAGAATGCGCTGTTTATGCATTTAACCTTAGTGCCTTACCTGCCGACCTCAGGGGAGGTCAAGACCAAGCCGACGCAGCATTCGGTCAAAGAGCTGCTTTCCATCGGTATTCAGCCGGACATCTTAATTTGCCGCTCCGACCGTGCGATTCCGCCGCATGAGCGCAGCAAGATTGCAATGTTCTGCAATGTCTCTGAGCGCGCGGTTATTTCCTTAAAGGATGTGGATTCTATCTACAAGATCCCGGCACTGCTGAAGAGTCAGTATTTAGATCAATTTATTGTCGAGCGCTTTGGCATTGACTGCAAAGAAGCCGATCTGTCCGATTGGGAACAGGTTCTGTATCAGCAGGCCAATACGGTCGGCGAGGTCACCATCGGCATGGTAGGTAAGTATATTGAGCTGCCCGATGCCTACAAGTCAATTAATGAAGCCTTAAAGCACGGCGGCTTAAAGAACCGCCTTAGCGTCAATATTAAGTATATTGACTCTGAAGATGTGGAAAGCCGCGGGGTTGAGCTGCTGCAGGGTATAGACGCAATTTTAGTGCCGGGCGGCTTCGGCAGCCGCGGCATTGAAGGCAAGATCATTGCCGCGCAGTATGCCCGTGAAAATAAGATCCCGTATTTAGGCATCTGCCTTGGCATGCAGGTGGCAATTATTGAATATGCGCGCCATGTTGCCGGCATGGACGGGGCGAATTCCACCGAATTCAACCCCGAGACGCCGTATCCGGTCATTGCGCTCATCACCGAGTGGGTGGATGAAGACGGTAAGGTCGAAAAGCGTAGCGAAAAGTCCGATTTAGGCGGTACCATGCGTCTTGGCGGACAGCTGTGCCACTTAATGCCCAATACCTTAGTGCGCAGCTTGTACGGACGGGATGACATTGTAGAGCGTCATCGTCATCGCTATGAGGTGAACAACAATTTAATTGATGCAATCACTAAGGCAGGCTTAGTGGTTGCCGGCCGCTCAACGGACAATAAGCTTGTGGAGATCATTGAAAATCCGCAGCATCCGTGGTTTATCGGCGTGCAGTTCCATCCGGAGTTTACCTCTAATCCGCGCCAGGGGCATCCGCTCTTTACCGGCTTTATTAAGGCCGCCAAAGAGTATCAGGAAAAGAAGCTCGGTAAATAAACTGTAAGGAAAGCGCGGCATGCGGCTGCTCTCAGCGCTCTTATTAGCTGCCATCGTCTATTTGTGCTGCGATATTTATGGCGGACGCAACGGCTATGCGCAGTATCAGACGCTCTGTGCGCAGCTTGCGCAGGCTAAAGAACGGGCAGCGCTGTTGACGCAGCGCAATAGCGCCCTGCAAGATGAGCTCAATGACTTAAAGCAGGGTAATGCCGCAATTGAAGAGCTGGCACGTAGCGAACTGGGTCTCATCCAAGAAGGTGAGACCTTTTACCGCGTGATCAGTACTCCGTAAGGATATGTTCATGGCGCTTTTTGATGCTGTGGTGCCAGCCGCCGGCAGCGGCCGCCGCATGGGGGCAGCGCTGCCTAAGCAGTATTTAGAGCTGAGCCCCGGGCGGACCATTCTTGAGCTTACCTTAGAAAAACTGCTCACCTATCCTAAAATCAATCAGGTAATTGTGGCGTTAAGCCCTAATGACACGCGCTTTGCCGCGCTGCCGCTGTGCCGCCATCCGCGGCTTAAAACCGTGATAGGCGGCGCTGAGCGCGCTGACAGCGTGTTGGCCGGGATTAAGGCGGCTTTGGCGCCGTGGGTGTTGGTGCATGATGCCGCGAGGCCTTTAATCAGCCATGCGGATCTGGATGCCCTGACCAACTGCTGTCAAAGTCAGCACTGTGCGGCAATTTTAGCGCAGGTCAGCGTCGATACTTTAAAGCTCAGTGCCGCAGCCGATGCGGGCTTAATTGAGCGCACGCTGCCGCGCTCGCGCATTTGGCGCGCCCAGACCCCACAGTGCTTCCCGCGCGAAAAGCTGCTGGATGCGCTTAGGCAGGCGGCGGCGCTGGGGCTGACGGTTACCGATGAGGCCAGCGCCTATGAAGCATGCGGTCTGCCCTGCCGGATGGTTGCAGGCAGTGCATTTAATTTTAAAATTACCACGCAGGAGGATTTGCTTTTAGCTAAAGCAATATTAAGTTATGGCGCTGCAGTTTAGAGTAGGACATGGTTTTGATGTACATCGCTTTGGCGGTGACGGGCCCTGCATCTTAGGCGGGGTGCAAATTCCGGAAAGTCAGGGATTAGTGGCGCACTCAGATGGTGACGTGCTCCTGCATGCGCTGTGCGATGCCCTGCTTGGCGCGCTGGCTTTAGGCGACATTGGGCATTTGTATCCTGACCATGATGATCGCTTTTTAAATATTGACAGCCGCGTACTGCTGCGTGATGTCTATACGCGCGTGCAGGCTGCGGGCTATGTTTTAGCTAATTTAGATGTGACAGTATTAGCACAAAAGCCGAAGCTGGCTCCATATGAAGCCGCGATGCGCGCCAATATTGCCGCAGACCTGCAGGTGCCGCTTGAGGTGGTCAGCATTAAGGCGACCACGACCGAGCATTTGGGCTTTGTCGGGCGCTGCGAAGGCATTGCTGTTGAGGCGGTGGTGCTGCTGCAGCACCGGGATTAAGCTTGCTGTAAGGCTGCATTATGGCGATAGGTAAGCTGCAGCTTTTTAGATAAATTACCATTAAATCATAAGATTAAATTCAAGTTCAAAGGTGTCCATTTGAAGATCTTCTCCTATCTGTACGAGGTGTGCATTCAGCTGGCCAAGCATCCGCGTGCCCCGCTGTTTTTGTGCATCAACAGTTTTATTGAATCCATCTTCTGGCCGATCCCGCCGGATGTGATGTTAGCCCCGATGTGTCTTGCGCGTCCGCAGCGCGCGTTGCATTATGCGCTTTTGACCGTCATTACCTCGGTGCTCGGTGCGGTGTGCGGCTATTATTTGGGCTATTTCATCTACGACCCGTATATTGCCGATTTAATTGCCTGGCTCAATTACACCGATGCCATGCAGACGGTGCGCTCTTGGTACGTGATGGAGTACGGCATCTTAATGATCTTTGTCGGCGCCTTTACTCCGGTGCCGTATAAGGTCATTGCAGTGACCTCAGGCGTCGTGGCTGCCGAGAGCATGGCCAGCACCGGCAGCGTCGGGATGATCAATATCTTCAATTTCGTCTTAGTGTCAATTGTCGGCCGCGGTCTGCGCTTTTTCCTAGAGGCGGGGCTCATCAAATGGGGCGGCGCGCGTATGGAAAAAGCTTTGCGCCGTTATATTGATAGGATCGGCTGGGCATGTATAATTTTAGTAGTAATTTATATCGTGTATAAAGTTCTGCAGTAGGACCGCGCCGTCAGCGCGCGGCGGATGCAAGACTGTGCAGGCCATTAAATTGGTTAGGGAGATGGAAGTGATGAAGATGCTACCGTTGGCTGCCGCTGCGGCGGCGGTACTAGCCGCCGCCGGATGTGAAACCAGCAATCAGGATTACACCACGTCGGCTCAGGTTATCGATGTCACCGCACGTCCCGGCAGTGTGCCTACTGTCTATACCACTGCCGCACCGGCGGCGGTAAGCGGTCGTACGGCTACCGCCGGCGTAAATGGAACCGCGCAGAGCTATTCCAGTCCCGATCCGCAGGCCATGCAGGGCGGCAGCGCCAATTTATACGATGAGGCAATGGTGCCGCTGCAGGGGCAGGTGGGAATGCAGGCGGTGTCCGGTACCGCGCCGCAGGGGGTGAGCATACAGAGCGTGCCGCCAAACAGCCGCAGTGCAGCCCCCGTTACTGCCAGCTCCTTACCGCCGGATCAGGCTTTAAGCAGCCCTGTCGCAGCGCAGGGCGCTGCTGAACCGGCCGCTGCGGCTGCGCCGGCAAGCACTTCAGGCGGTGCTGGCGTGGTGATGCCTTACAGTGCAGCTGTAGGCAGCAGTGATACCTATACCGTAGTGCGCGGTGATACTTTGTATTCCATTGCCTTCCGCTACGGGCTTGATTACCGTGCTTTGGCTGCGCAAAACGGTATTGCTCCGCCTTATAACATCAGCGTCGGGCAGGTGCTGCAGTTAAATCGGCAGGCTTCCGCCGCGCCGACCTATACGGTACGCAAGGGCGATACTTTGTTCTCCATTGCCAAAAAACATGGGCAGTCGGTACCGTTTCTGGCCGGGGTTAATGATTTAACGCCGCCTTACAGCTTAAACGTGGGGCAGGTACTGTATCTGGCGCGCCAAGACAGTACGACCACCGCCAATCGCCCGCTGCAGGCGCAGGTGCCGGTAGCCGGACAGACGGCAAAAACAGCCAGTACAGGCACTGCGGCAAATGCGCCGATGGCAGCCGCGCCTGCAGCCACAACGACGGGCAGTGGTGCTGCTAAAAGCGATGTTGCCGTGAGCACTACCACAGTGCTGACTAAACCGGTGATCGTGTCCGGCGCAACGCGCCAGGTGGGCGGCGTAACGTGGACGTGGCCGAGCAAAGGCTCCATTGTTGAGGGCTTCTCGCGCAGTGAGCAGGGCAATAAAGGTATTGATATTGCCGGTAACCGCGGACAGCAGGTCTTAGCTGCCGCGGATGGTCAGGTGGTGTACGCCGGCAATGCGCTGCGCGGCTACGGCAATCTCATCATCATCAATCATGCCAATGAATATCTGTCGGCCTACGCGCACAATGAAGTACTGCAGGTCACAGAGGGGCAGAGCGTTAAGCGCGGTCAGCAAATTGCGCGCATGGGATCTACCGATGCCAAATCGGTGCGTCTGCACTTTGAGATCCGCTATCGCGGTCAGTCGGTTAATCCTTTAAGTTATCTGCCCAAGTAAGAGGCGGCAGCAGCTCCTGCAGTTCCTGTAGCTTGACTAATGCATTAAGCGGAGTCAGCGCATTGACGTCAAGCTGCTGTAGGGTCTGCAGCAGCGGACGCAGCGCAGCAAGCTGTGCGCTAAGAGAGTCATACTGCGCCTGCTGCTTAGCGGATGCGGGGCTGGGCGTTGGGCAAGGGGTGCTGGCCTTATCTGCAGAGCTGTCTGCGCCCTGTTGCACTGGGCAGGCGGCTGCAGACGCTGCCGCCTCACTTAAGGCCGCCTTGGCGGACTTAATCACTTCAGCCGGCAGTCCGGCGAGCTTTCCCACTTCCACGCCGTAGGAATAAGACTGACTGCCGCGCTGTGCGCGGTATAAAAACACGACTTGGCCTTGAGCTTCACTTGCCTTAAAGCACAAATTGCAGATGGACTGCGGATAGATGGCTTCAAGCTTAGTGATTTCAGCATAATGGGTGGAAAATAAGGTCAGCGCATTGATATGGGTGCACAGATAGACGGCAATCGCGCGTGCTAAAGCTGCGCCTTCGGCAGTACTGGTGCCGCGTCCGACTTCATCCATCAGCACCAGACTCTGCGGTCCGGCATTATTGAGAATAGAGGCGGTTTCTTCCATTTCCACCATGAAAGTTGAGCGCCCCGAGGCTAAATCATCTGCCGCGCCGATGCGGGTGAAGATGCGATCGATCTGGCCGATGCGTGCTGACTTGGCCGGTACAAAGGAGCCGATGCGCGCCATGATGGTGATGAGTGCAATCTGGCGCATAAAGGTCGATTTGCCGCCCATGTTGGGGCCGGAGATAATGATGATGCGCTGCGGGTCAAAGCTCACGTCATTGGCAATAAATGGCTTGGTGGTAAGACATTCAATGACCGGATGGCGTCCGCCTTCAATCGTGATGTCCGCATCATTGGTTAAGATAGGGCGGATGTAATGGCGCTCTTGGGCCAGCTGGGCCAAAGCCAGTAGCATGTCAAGCAAAGCAAGCTGCTGGGCCAGTTCGGTCAAGGCCTCCATATGTTCATTTAAGCGCTCAAGGATATCGGCAAACAGCTCTTTTTCTAAGGAGAGCGCACGCGCCTTGGCGTTGAGGGTTTCCTCCTCGAGCTGTTTGAGCTCAGGGGTAATATAGCGCTCATTGTTTTTTAGCGTTTGGCGGCGCTGATAGTGTTCCGGAACTTTGGCGCTGTTGGCTTTGGAGACTTCAATATAATAGCCGTGTACCTGATTGTAGGCGACTTTCAGCGTGGCGATACCGGTGGCGCTGCGCTCGCGCGCTTCAATATTGCGCAGCGTGTCCTCGGCGCCGGACATTAAATCGCGCAGCGTATCAAGCTCGCGGTTATAGCCAGGAGCAATCACCCCGCCGTCGCGCAGAAAGCTGGACGGAACTTGCGCTATGGCTGTGGATAGGAGCTCAGCCTCCGCTTGTAACTGCGGCAGTGCCGCCGCGACTTGTTTAAGTGGCTCACTGCCGGCTGTCAGCAGGGCGGCAAACTGCGGCAGCTGACTTAGCGCCGTACGCAGCACTACCAGATCTTTGGGGCGGGCGGTGCGCAGCGCTGCACGTGCTGCCGCGCGCTCCACATCGCCGCAGGCGGCCAAGAGGTCGCTAAGCTCGCCTGCAGTCGGCAGCGCGGTTAAGGCTTCAACGATATTAAGGCGTGCATTGACCGCGGCATTGTCGCGCAAAGGCTCGCAAAGGCAGCGTGCGAGCAGGCGCTGTCCCATCGGGGTACGGGTTCGGTCCATTATAGACAGCAGACTGCCGCGCTTTTCTCCGCGCAGACTGGTGATGAGCTCAAGATTTTTCTGCGCGCATTGATCAAGTATGACGTAGCTGTGCGTCTCTTCACGGCTGATGCGCCGGATGTGACTTAAGAGCGTATGCTGCGTATCTTTTACGTAGGACAGCAGCGCGCCGGCGGCACACACCCCCTCTTCAATATCCTCTACTCCAAAACCGAATAAGCTTGAGGTTGCAAACTGCGTGCACAAAGCGCGATAGCAGGTTTGAAACTCAAAATACCATGGTGCCAGCTCCTTTATGCAGTTACAGCCGGCGGTAAGTGCGGGGACATTAAAATTTTCCGGGCACACGATTTCGGCAGGGTTGTGCTTTTCAATCAGCAGGCGCAGTTTAGCCGCATCGGAGGCTGCGGCGGCCTTAAATTCGCCGGAGGATAGGCTTAAGCAAGCAAAGCCGTAATAGGCGCGTCCTTTACAGATGCTGACGATGCAGTTGTCCTGATACTCAGGCGCAATGCCTTCTTCAGTGACGGTGCCGGGGGTCAGCACTTTGGAGATTTTGCGTTCCATCATGCCGCGGGCGGTTTTGGGATCGCCAACTTGCTCGCAGATCACCGCGGAACGTCCGAGCTTAATCAGCTTAGCAAGATAGCTGTCTACTGAATGAAAGGGAACCCCCGCCATCGGGATGGGCGCGCCGTTATTGGTGCCGCGCCGCGTCAGGGTTAAATCAAGCAGTGCTGCCGCTTCTTTGGCATCATCAAAAAACAGCTCATAAAAGTCGCCTAAGCGGTAAAACACAAAAGTGTCAGGATATTGCTGCTTAACTGCAAAATACTGCCGCATCATCGGGGTTAAAGTTGCAGGATCTGGCGTACTCATAGGGCTCTCCTCCATGCCGCAGACCGCCGATGCGGCCGCGAAAATTTGGCGCTATATTTTACACTATGCGCAGCAGGACGCTTTTGTTGCGATACTTTGTCATCTGCCCGTCAGTACCGCTCCTTTCCTGCTACACTGCCTAAGGGTAAAGTAAACGGCAGCCGTTACGCCGCAGCGCGCGGTGCCGCCTTAGCGCCTTTGCAAGGAGAATGACGTGACCAAGATTAAGACCCTAACCGGCTCAATGCTGATTTTACTGGCCTTAGGCTCAGTCTATGCTTGGAGCTTATTTAACAGTCCTTTGGCGGAAAAGTATGGGGAAGATCTCAATGCGGTGGCCTTCACCTTCGGCATCATGACCTTATTTATCGCCATCGGCAGCTCAAGCTCAGGCTTTTTAAAGCTGCGCTTGGGGCTTAACCGCGTCATTGTGTTAAGCGCTGCCTGCTTAGGGACGGGGTTGCTGCTTGCCGCCTTTGCTCCTAATTTAATCGTACTTTATCTCACCGCCGGCGTGCTGCTGGGCTTTGGCGACGGCCTTGGCTATATGCTGGTTTTAACTAACTGCGTTAAGTTCTTTCCGCGGCACAAAGGATTGGCCTCAGCGCTGTGCATCGGCGCCTACGGTGCCGGTTCGCTGTTGTATAAATCTATTGATGGCGCGGTGCTGACGGCATTTACTTTAGAGGCTGCGCTCCTTACCTGGGGCTTGTCTTGTGCAGCTGCAGTGGCCGTAGGCAGCCTGCTGACCGCAGATGCCATGGCGCAGGCAGAGATCACGGCAGCCGCCCCGGCTGCGCGCGAGTACGATCTGCACAGCGCTCTGCGCACGGTGCCGTATTGGCTTTTAACTTTAATGTTTTTAATTGATTGTATGACCGGGCTCTACGTCATCGGCGTCGCCTCGAATTTAGGCGTGAGTCTGGCGGGACTTACTCCAGCCGAGGCCGCTCTTGGCGTAAGTGTAGTGGCTCTTGCCAACATTGCGGGGCGTCTTATTATGGGGGTGCTGTCCGATAAATTGCCGCGCATTCGCCTCATTACCTTTGATCAGGTGCTGTCCTTAATTGCTATGCTCCTGCTACTTTTCATGCCGCTGAATATGCAAGTGCTGTTTGCCGCGTTGGCCTTAGTGGCTTTCTCCTTTGGCGGGACGCTGACGATTTATCCTTCTATCATCTCGGATTTCTTCGGCATTAAGAATCTGGCTAAAAATTATGGCCTGTTGTACTTAGGCTTTGGCATCGGCTCGCTGATTGGTTATGCGGTGGCTTATATCTTTGATTCCTTTACTTTTACCTTCAGCCTGATGGCAGGGCTGCTGGTTGCGGCAATTGTGCTGTCGCTGTTGGTGCGTCTGCCGCCGGAACTTAAGGCGGGGCATCGCAAACTTAAGCAGGAGCATTTGGTGCCGTAAGCTGCAGCTGAAATGGCAGGGAAAGCTTGCGAACAATTTAGCTAGATGTTACAGAAAAGGGGACAGTCAATGGATCTAAGTGCGCTGCAGCAGCCGCTGCCGCAGATCAGCAAAGTGCGGCGTTTTAAGGCTTCGCGTATTTTTACGGTCGAGCAGCTGGGGCTTACCTTTCATAATGGTGAAGAGCGCATTTACGAGCGTATTGTCGGCGGGCGCGGCGCGGTCATGATCGTGCCTTTTGACGGCACGCATTTTTATTTGACTGCCGAGTACGCCGGCGGACTGCACTGTTATTCCTTGGGCCTGGTTAAAGGCAAGATTGATGCCGGCGAGACTGGGGAGCAGGCAGCGCTGCGTGAACTGTCTGAGGAGATAGGCTTTGGGGCGCGGCGCATCACGCTGCTGCGCCGCCCCGTCACTGTAGCCCCGGGCATGCTGGAGCTTACGATGCAGCTCTATTTGGCTGAAGATCTGTATCCGCATCAGCTTACCGGAGATGAGCCGGAACCGATTCAAATTATTAAAGCAACGCCAGATGAGGTAAAAACGTTGGTCTTCGCGCCCGATTCGCCGCTGCATGAGGCGCGCGCCGCCTTCGCTTTGACTTTAGCTCTGCACAAAATAGGTGCAATTACGCTGTAGCAGACCGGCAAAACGGTGCATTTTGCTTCAGCAAACAGCAACTTTGTTAAGATAGCGCCTATTGTGATTTCAGCTGGCCTGCGCGGCCGTCCAAGGCTGAAAGCGCCTTTTTAGGAGTTATCCATGCGTCATTTGCTGACTGGTTTTGAATTTTCGCAGGATGAATACGTCGCCATCCTCGATAAAGCTGCGGCCATGAAGAAAGATCCGGCTGCCTTTGCTGACGTGCTCAAGGGCCGAGCTGCGGCCATCATGTTTGAAAAGCCTTCGCTGCGTACCCGCACTACTTTTGAGATTGCGCTGTTTCGTTTAGGCGCTCACGGTGTGTATCTTGATCTGCAGGGCGGCGATTTGGGAAAGCGCGAAAGCATCGGTGACTATGCGCGTAATTTATCGCGCTGGACTGACTGCTTAATTGGACGCGTGTTCTCGCAGCATACCTTAGAAGAGCTGGCGGCGGCAGGTTCAGTGCCGGTTATTAATGCGTTGTCTGATCTCTATCATCCGGCGCAGGCGATGGCTGACTTCATGACGGTGCGCGAGCATTTAGGGACACTGAAGGGCTTGTCTTTGGCCTATGTTGGTGACGGTAATAATGTGGCCAATTCTCTCTTAGTGGCCGGCGCTACCTTAGGAGTCAATGTATCCTGCTTCTGCCCGTTAGGCCATGGCCCGGACATTCAGATTTTCAATAAGGCAAGTGAAGTTGCCAAGCGTCACGGCTGCAGCTTAGAGGTCTTATCTGATCCTTCGAAAATTCAGGGTTTTGATGTGCTCTATACCGATACTTGGGTGTCGATGGGCGACAATACGCCGCTGGATAACGTCAAAAAGATTTTCCTGCCGTATCAGATTAATGACACTTTAGTGGCGCAGTCGGGGGCCCGCTGTGTGCTGCACTGTCTGCCGGCGCACCGCGGCTACGAGATCACGGATGAAGTGATGGATGGTCCGCTGTCGGCGGTATTTGATGAAGCGGAAAATCGCCTGCATATTCACATGGCGCTGCTGGCCATGCTGATGGCAAAGTAACTATCTCCGAATTTACTCACACTTGAGGACAATGCGATGTTAAAGCATGAGAAAAAACAGTATAAGAAAGTAGTGCTGGCCTATTCCGGCGGTTTGGATACTTCGACCATTGTGCCGTGGCTCAAAGAGAACTATGGCTGCGAGGTCGTGTGCTTTGTGGCCGATGTGGGCCAAGAACGCGATGACTTAGAGGGCATTGAACAAAAGGCTATTCAGTCCGGTGCCACCAAGTGCATTATTAAGGATCTGCGCGAAGAATTCGTGCGCGATTACGTGTTTGAGACCTTTAAGACCGGCGCTTTATACGAAGGCGAATACCTGCTCGGTACCGCGATTGCCCGTCCGGTGATTGCTAAGGCTATGGTGGAGTGCGCGCTGGCTGAAGGCGCCGATGCCGTCGCTCACGGCGCTACCGGCAAGGGCAATGATCAGGTGCGCTTTGAGGCGGCTGTCGCCGCGCTCGCTCCGCAGCTTGACGTGATTGCCCCGTGGCGCGAGTGGACTATGCAGTCGCGTGAGGAGCTTTTGGCTTACCTGCAGGAGCGCAATATTCCGTGCAAGGCGACCTTAAAGAAGATCTACAGCCGCGATGCTAATGTGCTGCATATCTCGACCGAAGGCGGTGAGCTGGAGGATACGTGGAATGCGGCCTCTGAGAACGTGTGGGTATGGACCTGCGATCCGCAGAAGGCTCCCGATACTCCGGAGACTTTTGAGCTGACTATTAAGGAAGGTTGCGTCACTGAGCTTAACGGACAGGCGATGACTCCGTTTGCCCTGATTTCGGCCTTAAATGATTTAGGCGCTAAGCATGGCGTGGGGCGCATTGATATTACCGAAAACCGCTTAGTCGGCATGAAGTCGCGCGGCTGCTATGAAACTCCGGGCGGCACCATTATCTACAAGGCGCTGCGCGCCGTGGAGCAGCTGGTGCTCGATAAGACTACCCGCGCCTTCCGCGATGAGCTGGCCGTTGAGTTTTCGCACTTAGTCTATGACGGGCGCTGGTTTACCCGTCTGCGCGAGATTCTCATGGCCGCTGCCGATGAGCTGGCGCGTGATGTTAACGGTAAAGTAGTGGTGCGTCTGTACAAGGGCAACTGCGATATTATTCAGAAGTCCTCGCCCAACAGCCTGTTTAATTTTGACTTCGTGACCTTCGGGGCCGATGACGTCTACGATCAGCATGATGCTGCAGGCTTCATCCGTCTGTACTCGCTGCCTTACCGCATTCGTGCGCTCAATGCCAAGCAAAACAGCAAGTAAGCTTAAGTAGACTTAGGTAAAAAGGCTGCCCTGTGCAGCTAAGGCTCCTGCCACAGGCTTAGTTTAGGCAGGAGCTGTACGTTTTCTCATCTGCCCCAGGCAGCTTTCCGTGCTGTCTGAGGCTTTTCATTATTGTAGAGGTGCACTATGGCTCTTTGGGGCGGACGCTTTACACAAGGACCCGATCAGCGCTTTAAGGATTTCAATGACTCGCTCAAGTTTGACTACCGCATGGCGCTTGAGGATATTGAAGGCTCACAGGCTTGGGCGCAGGCTTTAAGTGAAGTTGGGGTGTTAAGCGCCGATGAATGTGCGCGCTTGGAGGCGGCACTATCCGAGCTGTTAGCGGAAGCGCAGCAGGATCTGGCGGTGATTGCGCAGGCCGGGGATGAGGATATTCACTCTTATGTTGAGCGGCGCTTAATTGAAAAGGTAGGCGATCTGGGCAAAAAGCTGCACACTGGGCGCAGCCGCAATGATCAGGTGGCGCTTGATTTAAAGCTGTGGTGTGCCAAGGCCGGTGAGCGCATCAGCGCGAGCCTGACGGCCCTAGAGCGTGAACTCATCGCGGTTGCCAAAAATCATGTGGCGGACATTTTCCCCGGATATACCCACCTGCAGCGGGCGCAGCCGGTGACTTTTGGGCATTTTGTGCTGGCTTATGCGCAGATGTTTGAGCGCGACTATATCCGGCTACAAAATGCGCTGAGCTTAATTAAGGCGACCTGCCCCTTAGGTTCGGCAGCCTTAGCCGGTACCGCGTACCCGATTGATCGCGATAAACTGGCGCATGCTTTGGGCTTTGCGGCCGCAAGCGCCAACAGCCTAGATGCCGTATCCGATCGCGATCATGTGCTGGAGCTGTTATCCTGCGCCTCCATCTCAATGATGCATTTGTCGCGCCTGAGCGAAGATCTCATCATCTACAACAGTGGTGAGGCGCATTTTGTCGATTTATCCGATGCGGTGACGTCCGGATCGTCCTTAATGCCGCAGAAGAAAAACCCGGATGCTTTAGAGTTAATCCGCGGTAAATGCGGGCGCGTGTGCGGTGCGCTGACCGGTATGCTGATGACCATGAAGGCGCTGCCTTTGGCCTACGATAAAGATCTGCAGGAGGATAAGGAGCGCTTATTTGACGCGCTGGATACATGGCATGACTGTTTGGATATGGCAGCTTTAGTCTTCTCTGGGCTTAAGCTGCGCAAAGAGGAGGCCTATCAGGCCGCGCGCGGCGGCTACTCCAATGCCACCGAGCTTGCCGATTATTTAGTGGCGCGCGGGGTGCCATTCCGTGAGGCGCACGGCATTGTCGGACGTGCGGTGCTGTATGCGCTGGAAAAGGGGAAGGCGCTGGAGGATTTGAGCGTCGATGAGTTTGAGCAGTTCCACTCCTCCATCGGCGGGGATGTGTATGTCGCCCTTGAACTGCACAACTTAATTGCCAAACGCAGCGTAAAAGGCGGTACTGCACCTGCAGCGGTGCTCGCACAGCTGCAGGAGCTTGAAGCTAAGCTTAAAACGCGCGCATGAACTACCTACGTACTTACATGTGAGGCTTCATGAGGTCAAGGCCTTACTTTTAGTAAGCCCCTCTTTTGGGCGCTTACGAGCATGTCCACCATGCCCCCCTTCAGGTCGGAGGAAAAGCTCATTCCTGAATGCTTGGGGGTATTGTTCATGAGCAAAAAGTGCTGTGTCATCAGTTTACATCCTCTCGTTCACGCAAGGTGAATTCCGCGGCAAGTGTTAGATTTAGGCTAAAAAGCGGTGGTAGGGCGGATCCATGCGCTCTGTTGCTGCGGCGGCGCAAATTGAGCGTAAAGGTTATGGGATTAGTGAGCTCAATTGCGCTAAGATGTTAATCGTCCTGTCGGCAGTCCAGACCAGCAGATTGTCTGTGGGTGCAGTGTAAAGTGCGCAGGCGTCAGTGTTCCCGCTGTACTGCAGCCAAGGAGCGTGAGCAATCAGCCGGGAGTATAAACGCGAAAATAAGCGTAGCCAGACGATTAAGCATCAAGCATGGGGAAATGAGCATGACGATTAATGCAAACACGCCGCTGCCGGAAATTGTGCTGGGGGTGCCGGATTATATGTCTCTGCGCGAAGATAATAATTTCTTTATCGATAAAACCGCAAAATTACCGTCATTAGTAAACATGAAGCGGGTATTTTTTGCGCGTCCGCGCCGCTTTGGCAAGACCTTGCTGATTTCCATGCTAGAAGAGCTGTTTAAGCATGGCGATACAAATTTTGCCGGAACTGCAGTATACGGCAAATGGCCTTTTACGGAGCGCT
>CALXOV010000024.1 GCA_944390105.1 uncultured Succinivibrionaceae bacterium | reverse complement strand
CGCCGCCGAACTTCTCAGCTAAAACCTTGGTTAAAGCAGCAGTTAAAGTGGTCTTGCCGTGGTCAACGTGACCAATGGTGCCGACGTTTACGTGAACCTTATTACGTTCAAACTTTTCCTTTGCCATTTTTGCAATTTTCCTGTGTTAGGGCATCGCCTGGGCAGCAGGCGATGCTTTTTTAATTAAAAGGTTTACTTAGTCTGACGAGCAGCAATCACTGCGTCAGCAATATTCTTCGGGGCTTCAGCGTAGTGGCTGGGCTCCATCACGTAGGTTGCACGACCCTGAGTCTGCGAACGCAGGTCAGTGGCGTAGCCGAACATTTCGGCCAGCGGCACCTTAGCGTGAATGATTTTACCGGTAGTGGTGTCGTCCATACCCTCGACCAGGCCGCGGCGGCGGTTTAAGTCGCCGATCACGTCGCCCATGTAGTCTTCAGGGGTCTCAACCTCAACCTTCATGATAGGCTCAAGTAGCACCGGGTTGGCTTTCATGAAACCAGCCTTGAATGCCATAGAACCGGCAATCTTGAAGGCCATTTCCGAGGAGTCCACTTCGTGGTATGAACCATCGAATACCGTGACCTTAACGTCGACTACCGGGAAGCCAGCGAGCACGCCGTTGGCGATCTGCTCCTGCACACCCTTGTCCACAGCCGGGATGTATTCCTTCGGAATAACGCCGCCAACGATTTCGTTGACGAACTCGTAGCCCTTGCCGGCTTCCTGCGGCTCGATGCGTAGCCAGCAGTGACCGTACTGACCGCGGCCACCGGACTGACGGACGAACTTGCCTTCCTGCTCGACCTTGGTACGGATGGTCTCGCGGTATGCTACCTGCGGCTTGCCGACGTTGCACTCCACCTTGAACTCGCGACGCATACGGTCAACGATAATATCAAGATGCAACTCACCCATGCCGGAAATAATGGTCTGGCCGGACTCTTCATCCGTGTGCACACGGAAGGACGGGTCTTCTTGAGCTA
This sequence comes from uncultured Succinivibrionaceae bacterium, assembly GCA_944390105.1. GTDB lineage: Bacteria > Pseudomonadota > Gammaproteobacteria > Enterobacterales > Succinivibrionaceae > Avisuccinivibrio. Next base: position 33,636 of record CALXOV010000024.1, on the reverse strand, counting down.
AGCGGTTTAAGGCCAAGGCCATTTTTTCCTGATCGGTCTTGGTCTTCGGTTCAACTGCCACGGAAATCACCGGATCCGGGAACTCCATGCGCTCAAGTACAATCGGATGATCTTCAGTACACAGCGTATCACCGGTAGTGGTGTCCTTTAAGCCGATAGCACCGACGATATCACCCGCATAGATCTCCTTGATCTCAGTACGGTTGTTAGCGTGCATCAGCACCAGACGGCCAAAGCGCTCGCGCTTTTGCTTCACGGAGTTGAGCAACGTCTCACCAGAGGTTGCCTTACCGGAGTAGCAGCGCAAGAAGGTCAGGTTACCGACAAACGGATCGGTTGCAATCTTGAAGGCCAGCGCGGAGAACGGCTCATTGTCATCAGCCTTACGCTCATCAGGCTCACCATCTAAGGTTTCGCCCTTGACCGGCGGAATATCGGTCGGCGACGGCAGATACATCACCACGGCGTCCAGCATGGCCTGCACGCCCTTGTTCTTGAAGGCCGAACCACAGGTCATAGGGATGATTTCGCCGCGCAAGGTACGCTCACGCAGACCTGCGACGATCTCATCTTCAGTCAGCTCCTCACCGCCAAAGAACTTCTCCATCAAGGTTTCGTTGGCTTCAGCCGCGGCTTCCACCATCTTAGCGCGCCACTCTTCCACCTCAGCGGCCATGTCAGCCGGCACGTCAGCGTAATCGAAGGTTACGCCCTGATCTTCATCGTGCCAGTCAATAGCCTTGCGCTTTAACAGATCGACCACACCTACGAAGGTGTCTTCTTTGCCGATCGGCAACTGCAGCGGCACCGGATTGCCCTTTAAGCGAGTCTTGATCTGCTCAACCACACGCAGGAAGTTGGCACCGGTACGGTCCATCTTATTGACGAAGGCGATGCGAGGCACCTGATACTTGTTAGCCTGGCGCCACACCGTCTCAGACTGCGGCTGCACGCCACCGACTGCGCAATACACCATTACTGCACCGTCGAGCACACGCATGGAACGCTCCACTTCAATAGTGAAGTCCACGTGGCCCGGGGTGTCAATAATGTTGAAGCGATACGGATTAGGGAACTGATGGGCCATACCTCTCCAGTAGCAGGTGGTAGCTGCAGAGGTAATGGTAATACCGCGCTCCTGCTCCTGCTCCATCCAGTCCATGGTAGCAGCACCGTCATGCACCTCACCAATCTTGTGGTTCTTGCCGGTGTAGAACAGAATACGCTCGGTAGTAGTGGTCTTACCCGCATCAATATGCGCACTGATACCGATATTACGGTACAGATTAATAGGGGTTGTACGTGGCAATTTGCTTTACCTCGATGATTACCAGCGGAAGTGAGCGAAGGCCTTATTAGCCTCAGCCATACGATGAACGTCTTCACGCTTCTTGACAGCGCTGCCCTTATTCTCAGCGGCGTCCATCATCTCGCCGGCCAGGCGCAGAGCCATGGTCTTTTCATGACGGGCACGGGCGGCGTCTACCAGCCAACGCATGGCCAGAGCATTGCCGCGGGCCGGACGAACTTCGACCGGCACCTGATAGGTCGAACCGCCAACGCGGCGGGACTTAACTTCGACAGCAGGACGAATATGCTCAAGGGCTTCCTCGAACAGGGCGAGGTGTTCCTTGCCGCTCTTCTGAGAAATAGTGTCTAAAGCGCCGTATACAATGCTTTCAGCGACGGACTTCTTACCGTCGAGCATCACTACATTAATGAACTTTGCTAAGAGCTCTGAACCGAACTTAGGATCAGGCAGAATCTTGCGCTGACCTACAACACGACGTCTTGGCATTGATAAATCCTCGTAACTTCAGGGTTTTCCAAAACTAAATGATTATCTACAACAAAAAGCTTGTTTGGCCTTACTCTGCGGGGATGTCCGATTAAGCCTTAGGCTTCTTGACACCATACAGAGAACGACCCTGCTTGCGATCCTTCACGCCAGCGCAGTCTAAGCAGCCGCGAATGGTGTGATAACGCACGCCCGGGAGATCCTTCACACGACCGCCGCGGATAAGTACGACAGAGTGTTCCTGCAGGTTGTGACCAACGCCTCCAATGTAGGAAGTAACTTCAAAGCCATTGGTCAGGCGCACACGGCAAACCTTACGCATAGCCGAGTTCGGCTTCTTAGGCGTAGTAGTATAAACGCGAGTGCACACGCCGCGCTTCTGAGGGCAGGCTTCTAAGGCCGGAACCTTATTCTTTGAAACCACCTTCACGCGGGGCTTACGCACCAGCTGATTGATAGTAGCCATTAAATAAAATCTCCTGTTGGTCCAAATTTTTGGACAGACTTTACTCTTCCCTAAAAATGGGAGCACCGTATTCTATACCTAAGCCTCAGGCAAGATCAATTGAAGAATGGAAAAATTCTTGGGCAAAAATCTGCGATATATATCGCAGTTTACGAAAGTTTTACCGTGTCTTTACCTGCAACTTTTTTCTGCGGAGGCACCGCCTCTTTTGGGACGCAAAAACTAAGACTAACCGCTGCAGCTCTAACTTAACTAACTCCCGCTCATAGGGTTAATCCAAAGGATGTTTTAGAGCTTACAAGTAGGTTACTTGACAATCTATACTTTAAATCTAAATAAAAATGTTCTTTAATTTAAAATATTTACATTGCATCTTATTATATATTAAAAAATTATTCGTGATTTTTCAGATATTTATTTAAATATATAAAATAATATTTTTATCACAGTTTTTCTATAAATTTTGTGACATCATTGATTACACACATATTTTATAAACCATTATATTAATGGTAACTTATATGACGAACGCCAACTTCTCACATAAAGATAAAATAAACCGCCTTAATGATTTATTGTTTAAGCGTGTTTTTGGCAGCAAAGGACATGAAAAGCTGCTCGTTTCGCTACTCAACTCCATTTTCGCATCCTATAACGAACCCAATCAGATTGTCGTAAAGAGTCTGACCCTGATGGATCGCGAGCTCGATCCGCTATCACAGCACTATAAGCGCTGTCTCCTTGATTTGCGCGCACGTCTAGATAACGAGGCGATAGTCAATATTGAGGTACAAGTAAGACCGACTTCATTTATGCCTCGCAGTTTATATTACGCTGCCTTAAGTATGGTCCTCTCCTTGCCTGAAGGTGAAGATTACACCAACATTCCACACATCATCATGATTAATCTTTTGGATTACATTGATCGCCATGACAACGATGATTGGATCAACAGCTATACCGTCGTTAATAAGCGTACCTTGCAGCGGGCGCCTAAGGCTTTTGATTTATACAATATAGAAATGCCGCGCTGGCGTGAGGCTTATGCGGCGGGCAAATTTGGCAACAACAAATTATACAAATGGTTCGTTCTACTGACGCAGTCTGATGATAAACTGATACTTGATTGGGCTAAAAACGATCCCGAACTTGAGGAGTACATAAAAATGGAACAAGCATTTTTCAACTCTGACGAGTTTTTACTGTACCTCCAGCGCGAAAGAGAAATCAAAGATGCCAAAGCCGCTCGTAAAGAAGCCCTTCAGGAAGGTATGGAAAAGGGTTTTGAGCAAGGTATTGAACGGGGTATTGAACAAGGTATTGAAAAACTGATAATTAACATGTTGCGACACGGATATTCCGCAGCGCAAATCTCTGCCATGACCGATGTTAGTGAAGATCTTGTGCGCCGTTTACAGACTGGCTTAAGTTAATCATCGTCCACTGCCGCTAAGAACTAAAATCTTTGATTTATATCATAGGAAAAGCCAGCTCTAGCTAAAGACTTACTATGTAGGCAAGTTTGCCAACAACCAACTATACCGATGCTTCATTCAGTTGATTGAGTCTGATGATAACTACTACTTGATTGGGCTAAAAATGATCCCGAACTTGAGAACTACATAAAAATGGAACAAGCATTTTTCAACTCTGACGAGTTTTTACTGTACCTCCAGCGTGAAAGAGAAATCAAAGATGCCAAAGCCGCTCGTAAAGAAGCCCTTCAGGAAGGTATGGAAAAGGGTTTTGAGCAAGGTATTAAACAAGGTATTGAACAAGGTATTGAAAAACTGATAATTAACATGTTGCGACACGGATATTCCGCAGCGCAAATCTCTGCCATGACCGATGTCAGTGAAGATCTGGTGCGCCGTTTACAGACTGGCTTAACGTCATAGACTTAATATCGCTAAGCTGTTTGGATACCTCATAAAATACCAGCAAAACGTCTCTCAAATTGCCCCCAGTGAATTAGGGGGTGACCCGTAGGGGTTGCCCCCGCCAAGATTTTTCAAAGCCCATAGAAGTGATCGGGAAGCTTTTAACGAATATCGCTCTGAAGCCACGCAATCCGGTTAAAACTTCTGTAATATTTTTACTCTTACCAGCTACACAATTATGGTATTATCTTTAATTTCATAGCAACCAATCTTATATTTAAATAAAAAATTAACCATAAATTTAACGATGAGGTTACCATTATTGTGAAAACGCCGCTTATTCTGCTGAAAGAAGGTCGATGATAACCGCTCGCCGATAAGCATATCGTAGCCTTGGCGCAAAAGTTCCACCATCAGGCGTATGGCGGCGGCAAGGTAAGTATTATCACCGGCAACTAAGATGTAGTAATCCGCTTATACATCGCGAAACATGGTCCTAACCACATTCCCCTTTCCCTGCTTACATTCCTTGTGGACAATAGCTCCGACGCTGGCAACAAGCTCAGCGGATGCGTCAGTGGAATTATTGTCTTAAACGTAAATATCAGCTTCATGGAGATGGATCATAAAATCTTGCACAACCGTACTGATAGCCTACGCTTCATTATAGGCAGGGATCAGGACTGCAATTTTATCCTGGGCATTAAGCATATTAATAGTCGAAACAAACGTAGCATCAAATAATTGAGACTTAATATCAGTATTATAGGACATAATATACACAAATTCGCTTATTTATCATAATAAAGCATTAATGTTCGTGTTGTGGACAAAAGGTCTCTCATAATGAACTTGATATATGATGTAAGCTCAGCTGTTCCGTTTCTGTACTAGTAGTAAAGCGAGTTTTAATTTTTCAGGCTGTAAGAATGCAGCTAAACCACAACTTGACTACCACTGAGTATTTTCACTAAAGCTGACTTGACAAAGCGCCTTCTGCACTGCACATTACACGCGGGCATTTTACCCATCATCATGTGACCCTGCATTTTAGGAGGTGGTGCTGTGACTGGTGATGAACTGCTGGCCAATATCCGCACCCGCGGACGCTTCACGTTGCAGCAGGAGTTGCTGCTCATTATTAAGCTGGCCACACCGTCCATCTTTGCGCAAATCTCCACCATTATGATGTTCTACATTGATGCAGCAATGGTGGGGAGTCTCGGCGCCGCAGCATCTGCCTCAGTAGGACTTATGTCATCCTCGTTGTGGGTCATCGGCGGTTTGTGCTCTGCCAATGCCATGGGCTATGCGGTACAGGTAGCGCATTTAATCGGAGCTGGCGACAATACCGCAGCACGGCAAGTGATGCGCCAATCCTATCTAGTCACCTTAGGCAGCGCTGCAACCATCGGCACAGTAGCCGCGCTGATAAGTCCGCATCTGCCGATTTGGTTGGGCGGAGATCCAGCTATTGTGCATCAGGCCTTCTTATACTTTCTAATTCTGGCTATAGCACTGCCTTGCCTGCAGTTAAGTCTGCTGTCAGGCTCCATGCTGCGTTGCTCGGGAAACATGAAGGTACCGAGCATCCTTAACATCTTAATGTGTGTAGAAGATGTATTCTTCAACTTCATCTTTATCTTCCCTACGCGTGAGATAAACCTGCTCGGTCTAGATATCACGGTACCAGGCATGGGGCTTGGTGTCGTCGGCGCCGCGTTAGGTACTGCGGCAGCCGAAGCCTGCACCTGCCTTTTGATGACGTATTTTGCTGCGGTTAAATCCAAGCCCATGAATTTACTTCAAGACCGCGGCAGTTTTATCCCCACGAGGAGGGTGGTCAAGCGAGCTCTTAAGATCTCGCTGCCGATGGCAGGACAGCATTTGGCAATTTCGCTGGCGCAAATTGTCACCACAATTATTGTGGCGCCTCTTGGTATTGTCGCGATTGCCGCACATTCTTTTGCCATTACAGTTGAAAGCCTGTGTTACATGCCAGGTTACGGACTGTCTGAGGCCGCCACTACTCTAGTAGGACAAAGCATCGGCGCAAAACGCCCTAAGCTGACCTTAAGCTTTGCACGCATCACCACTGTACTCGGCATGCTGGTGATGGGCATCGGCGGCATTGCCATGTTCGTGCTCTCTCCTTATGTGATGGCAATGATGACTCCAGATCTGCGAGTACAGGAACTGGCAGTTAACATTCTGCGTATTGAAGCTTTTGCCGAGCCGCTGTTTGGTGCATCAATTGTCGCTTATGGCGTATTTGTCGGCGCCGGCGATACCTTGTTGCCAAGTTGCATGAATTTCTTCTCCATGTGGGCGGTACGCCTATCACTGGCGGCTTTGCTCTCTCCCCATTACGGACTGTACGGAGTATGGATCGCAATGGCAATTGAACTGTCGCTGCGCGGCACCATGTTCTTAATTCGCCTGCAACACGCGAACTGGCTGAAAAAACATGATTTCAACCGCTTAACTAAAGATGAGACAGACAACAAGCCCGAGGCACAGCGCTGATTGCCGGTATAGACAGCAGACTTGACTTTAATACAACCTTTAACAGCAGCTTTCGCATCAAGCGCAGCTTCACGCCACTTGAAAAATCTGGGCGCGCGATGAAGGTAGCCAATAGGGTCTTTCTATTAGGAAACATAAAATCAATTTGATTATATTTCAAATTGTTAATTTTATGAAATCCTCAAAATTTGACTTATTAGTCACCCCATCAAGCGCCAAAAAAATGATACACTGGCTATGTAACAAAGTGGTTTTCTCATAACAGACATAAGTATCTTCTGCAGTACCATGTAATCTTTGTCTGCAAGTAGCGCAAAAAGCTTTTAGCTGATGAAGTGTTATCTAGCCTCATTAAAAAGCTATCCTTGGAAATCTGCGCTAAGCATAATATTGTAATCAAGTATATGGATACCGACACAGACCATATCCATTATATGATGGAGCTTCCGCCGACTGTCAGTATTAGCGATATGGTGCGAATGGTTAAATCCTATACTGCATATCATGTCTGGCACTCAAATTTTGCAGTAATTTGAAGAAAGCATTTTTGGAAAGAGAGAACGTTCTGGACAGATGTTTCTTTCGTTTGCTCTGTGGGCAATGTTTCTGAGCAGACGCTTAAAGCTTATATTGAGAATCAAGGGTAATGGAAAGCGTGAGCAGGATGGTCATCAAGGCATTTAAATACCGGATTAAAGACGAGTCCGTGAATGCTGAGTTTCTGCAGTATATTGCTCACGCCTTCGGCCAGACGCGCTATGTCTACAACCAGCTGCACGATTATATTGATAAGGAGCTGGAGCAAAGGCACCGGCTACCTTAGCGCATCGATTTAAATAATTAACGTCAACCGCGTCCTCAAGGGACGGCATGAGTGGCTGAAAGGTGTGGTGGATAAATTCTACTTCACTCACGCGGTTTATGAAATTCATGGCGCCTACCGGGAGTATCTTAAGGGCAATCGCGGCAGGCCGAAGTTCCGGCGCAAGTATGCCCTCGGTCAGACAGTCACTACCAGTTTCACTAACAGCAATATTGCAGTAAACGCACATGACAGCACCATCAGCCTGCCCTATCTGAACAAAGAGAAAAGACTGAAGGTAATTCAGCACCGCCCTATAGAGGGCAGGATAATAGGAACCAAAATCACCAGACACGTGACCGGTGACTACTATATCATCATTCTCTGCGAAGTTGAGATGGCAGACCTGCCGCAAAACGAGAACTATGTCGGCATCGATGTCGGCGTCAAAGTCTTTGTTACCAGCTCTGACGGCACCAGCTATCCGGCACTCAAGGCTCTGTACAAGCAGCAGCGCCGGATTAAGCGGCTGCAGCGTTCGCTGTCACGTAAATACAAAGGAGCCCAAAAGAAGAGTAAGCAGGAGAAGAATGTTCCACGCTCTAAAAATTATCTAAAGGCCAAAGCAAAGTTGGCCCGCGCACATGAGCATATCGCCAATATGCGCACTGATACGGCGCACAAGATATCCAAGGAAATTATCTGCAAAAACCAAGCGATATTTGCCGAGGACATCAATGTGCAGGGAATGTTAAAGAATCATCATCTGGCTAAAGCAGTGTCAGACGCTGCGATTAACAGCCTGATGCAGAAACTGGCCTACAAAGCGCAGTGGCATGGGCGCGTATTCCTTAAAGTCTGCCGCTATTTTCCAAGCACTCAGATCTGTCCGCACTGCGGGTATCAGAATACTGAGCTCAAAGGAATGCAGGGGCTCAGGATAAGGGAATTGGAATGCCCGCAGAGCCAGGTGCACAACGACAGAGATTCGGCTACAGCCGTTAATATCCTCAACGAAGGAATGCGTCTGTGGCAGGAGGGTGGCGGCCCGCGCCCTAGGGGAGGAATGCCTCGAAGTCAAGCCTGTGGAGCGCTCAAAGAGCTCGTTGAAGCAGGAAGCCCATCAGCTTTAGCTGATGGGTAATTCACCAGTACCATGATGAAATTAAAGACTACCATCAACATTATCTGCAGCTGCGCCGCCACATGCTCGATTTTTGGAGCAATGACTAGCCACGACCTTAGAGGCTTGTTATCACCCTTTACTATAGCTTAAAAGCATCACGTACCATAATCATATAGTATTAGCATAAAGCGTAAACGTGTGCTTACAATGATGATCTGCGATCTGACCACTGGACCCTGCGTCCAGAGGCCATCTTCAGCATTAACTTATTGTTATACTTGCACTTACATTAACACTACGAAACGGAACAACATGCAGGAAATTTCTAAACAGGATTTTTATGGTGAGCGTCCACTGTTTAATCATCATCAGCTGACGCTTAAGGACTCCACCATTCATGAAGGCGAAAGCGCCTTAAAGGAATGTAGCGATATCATCGCTGAGAACTGCACTTTCATCGGCCGTTATCCGCTGTGGCATAATCAAAACTCCCGTTTAATCAATTGTACTCTAACCGTGGACTGCCGTGCCCCGCTGTGGTATGACCGCGGTATCACGATGATTGGTTGCACCAGCCATGCCCCGAAGATGCTGCGCGAAGTTGACGACACGTTACTTGAACACTGCAACTTTGAAGAAGCCCAAGAGCTGTTATGGAAATGCCGCGGCATTAAGATTCGCGACTGCAAGATAAGCAATGCCGACTATATTTTCTTCAATAGCGCAGATTTGGAAATTGACGGCTTAACGCTGCAGGGCAAATACAGCTTTCAGTACTGCCGCAATATTCACATTAAAAACAGCGTTCTCAACACCAAGGATGCCTTTTGGGAAAGCTCAGACATCGTAATTGAAGACAGTCAGGTCTTAGGCGAGTATCTAGCTTGGCACAGCCATAATCTGACCTTAGTGCGCTGCCATATCGCCGGCACGCAACCTTTGTGCTATGCCCACAATTTAAAGCTAATTGACTGCACCTTTGATGCTGATGCCGATTTGGCCTTTGAGTACAGTTCAGTAAATGCCACTATCTTAAGTCAGGTCACCTCGGTAAAAAATCCGCTTACCGGCAGCATTAAGGCCAAGGGCTACGGTGAAATCATTCTTGATGAAAATCAAAAGGAGCCACATGACTGCGTGATCACCACGCTCTAAACCGCCTTAACATTAACCTGCGCCCGCGCCTGCGGCATCACTGTGTGCAGTGTAAAAGTAAAGCTATCGCCCTGCGGCACATAACGGCGCGTGAGCAGGTTACCGGTATCATCTCCCGGAAAGACGGTAAACCACCCCTCACCTAAGGACAAATCCGACAACAAATAGGAATACATTATTCCGGGGGGATTTAACGGACTTGCGACCTGATTTAGCGCATGCTCATCCCCTATCACCCCAGACAGCCCGGCCAAGGCAACCCCAGATGCTTTAAGCAGACATTCGCGCCACGTCCAGCGCTGCAAGAAAAAGTTAAGCTGCGCTGCATTGTCTGCGCTGCTTATATCCGTTTTAATTTCAGGCATCGCCGCGCCAAGCGCACAGAAATGCGCCCACTCAGCAGGGCCGAGTACCTTACGCGCCAATGCATGCAGATTGCGTCGTGATCGCTGCAGCTCAGCATCGACGCCCACCGGCGCATCGTGTGACAGTAGCACCAAGAGGGCCTGACCGGTATTGGTTAAATTAAAAAAGGCCGGATCACCGGCAAAATAGGGCTTGCCGTGACTTAAGCGGCTAGTAGCCGGCAACGGCGTTTCATCCGGCTTTTCCAGATAATGGTTAAAGCAGCGACGCAGAAAAAAACGCTCTTTAAGAAACTGCTCAGCACGCCTTCCATGCAACTGCCACCGCTCTAGTTCAGCAATATCTCTCGGATCGGTACTTTCTATAAGCTCGCTGTAGACGGCAGTATACAGGCAATGGGTACTTTTCATGACTCGTGCTGTGCCTTGAGCTTGACGTTTTTAAACAAAGCCGGATCGGCAGCTGCCGCTCTTTTTTCCCCCGCGACTGCCGACTTGGCCTGCCCCTCATTCTGCGGCGGCGGAGTAAGGTTTTTTTTCCAAAAAGGACGCAGCTTAAAGCAGCGGATAAACAGCACATACACGGCAGCAGACAACAGCAGTGCAAAAAGGCCGCCAGCTACGGTTAAATCCGCAGGGAAAGCCGTTAAATCCACCCCGACATCCGCAAACAGTTCCAGCACTTTTTTGGGAAAAGCAATTGCAACGGCAAAGCAGGCGTCACCTAAAAGCATCAGCACCACACCGAGGCGAAAGGATCGCGGCAACACACAGTGCACTGCGCCCAGAGCAAACAGCACCACGGCCGCAGCAGTATAAAAAGTCTCAATAGCCGGCATAGCTTAACCTGTAGAAATTACCTTAGTGGGCTGATTTTAGCACAGGCACTGACACTTACATGCCGCGGCTTTTCATCTGCAGTGAGCTTGATTACAATGCTGTTAACTTTTACTTGGAGAATTAACTTATGCTTTACTGGGACGCCGATCCCATTGCGCTCACTCTAGGCCCGGTAGCGCTGCACTGGTACGGCATTTTATTTGCTGGCGGCTTTGTCATCGGCTACTTTATCATGCAGTACATGTATAAAAAACGCGGCCTTGATACCAATGAATTAGATCGCATGCTACTGTTTATCTTCGCTGGCACCGTCATCGGTGCACGCTTAGGACACTGCCTCATTTACGAGCCTGATTTCTATTTAAGCCATCCGCTGGAAATCTTAAAAATATGGCGCGGCGGGCTGGCAAGTCATGGCGGAACCGTGGGAGTACTCGCGGCCTTGTGGCTATACTTTAAGCTCTACAAGCCGCATTATACCTTCTTTAGCTTAGCGGATATGCTGTGCGTACCAATTGCCTTAGTGTGCGTGCTAATTCGCCTCGGCAACTTCATGAATTCCGAGATTTTAGGCATCCCGACCGACGGCAGCTGGGGCGTCATCTTTGTCCGCCTCGGGGAAGATTTTCCGCGCCACCCGGCGCAGCTGTATGAGGCGTTCAGCTATCTTGTAACCTTTTTTATCCTCGGTTTTATCTATTTCAAAGTAAAGCGCCGTCCCCAGGGGCTGATTTTTGCGCTACTCTTTTTCTTCATCTACGCTGCACGCTTCTGCATTGAACCCTTTAAGCTCGAACAGGCTGACTATTCAACGCACAGCATGTTCACGGTAGGTCAACTGCTATCGGTGCCATTTGCGTTAGGTGGTCTGCTGCTGACAATGTATCTTCTGAAAAAAGGCAAGTGGGAGAATTTTAAGTGAAGCTTGAAATCGTAATTTTGGCCGCCGGCTTGGGCAAACGCATGCATTCGGCCCTGCCCAAAGTGCTGCATCAGGTAGCCGGCCACAGCATGTTAAGCCATGTCATCGCTACAGCCAAGGCGCTCAATCCGCATAAAATCGTCGTCGTCACCGGCCATCAAGGTGAGCTAGTAGCGGCAGAAGCTCAGCGCTGCGCCGCTGAGGTCAGCTTAAGCTGTTGCCGCCAAGTTGAGCAGAAAGGCACTGCCGATGCGGTTAAAGCCGCGCTGCCGGAGCTAACGGATGACAGCGTAGTCTTGGTACTGTATGCCGATACTCCGCTCACCCCGCTTGATGATCTAAAACAGCTGCTTGACGCGCTCGACCAGACCTCAGCGCAGCTGATGCTACTTACCTGCCTTCTTGCCGATCCGACCGGCTACGGGCGCATCGTGCGCGCAGCTGACGGCCGCATTCAGGGCATTGTCGAGCAAAAAGACTGCAGCCCAGAGCAGCTTAAGATTAGCGAAATTAACAGCGGAATTATCGCCCTGCCCTGCCGTGTGCTGCAGCAGTACCTGCCGCGCATTGACTGCAATAATGCCCAGCACGAATACTACCTTACAGATTTAACCGGTCTTATCGTGAAGGACGGAGGTCAGGTAGGAGCGCTGACCTCCAATAACTTTGCCTATCTGCGCGGCGTCAACAGTAAACTGCAGCTTGCCGAGGCTGAGCGCACCTATCAGCGCCAGCAGGCAGAGCGCTTGCTTACAGAGGGCGTGACCTTAGCTGATCCCGATCGCTTTGACCTGCGCGGCAGTCTTGAGCATGGCAACGATTGTTATATCGACATTAATTGCGTCTTCAGCGGGCATTGCGTGCTGGGGAATAATGTAGTCATCGGTGCCGGTTGCATCATCCGTGACTGCGTAATTGACGATAACGTGGTCATTTCCCCGTATAGCGTACTCGAGCAGTCGCACTTAAAGCCGGAGGTGACCGTAGGGCCGTTTGCCCGTTTGCGCCCTGGTAATACGCTTGAGGAGAAGGCGCATGTCGGCAACTTTGTGGAGCTGAAGAAGGCGCATTTAGGTGCCGGCACTAAGGCCGGGCATCTGTCGTACTTAGGGGATAGCGAAATCGGCGCAGGAGTCAATATCGGTGCAGGAACCATTACCTGCAATTACGACGGCGCCAACAAACATCAGACCGTGATTGAAGATGATGTCTTTGTGGGCTCGGATACACAGTTAGTTGCTCCAGTTACTGTTCGCCGCGGCGCGACGATTGCCGCCGGCACCACCGTAACCAAGGAAGTACCCGCCGATGCCTTAGTGTTAACCCGTACCCGCGCCTTGTATAAGACGCATTATCAGCGCCCGCGCAAGCAAAAGAAGTAGTCGGCGCTGACACCAACTGCGCGGGGAAGATACTGCATCCGTTTTTGCCCCGCGTTATCCATCTGCAACACCGCTAACGGCTGCAGGCTAACAATCATTTTAGCCTGAGCGAAAATATCCGCACGACCTGTCCTGCAAGCTTATCGTCATAGACATGCGATTTAAGCTGTTCTGCGGCATCCTTTATCTATTCATGACATGCGGCTGTTGCAAAATTGATCTTTTTGCCACTGCGTTAAGAGAAATAGGCAAAAAACAAAGCGGATCATCACTTTGTTTTCATGAGGCCTTTGTTTACCCTCAGCATGAGGAAAAAACAATGGCAGTTTTACAGCAAACCTTTATTTTTCTTATTTTAATGGGCGTGGGCGTTTATGCCAGAAGGATCGGAATCATAACTCCTGAAAATCAGGGCAATCTCTCCTCCTTGGTATTCTCTATTGCCTATCCGGCAATTATATTATCAGGCGCCGTGAACAGTGAGGAACATATCGCGACAGCTGAACTAATGCTATCCTTTGCTGCTGCAGCCGCATTGCTTTTAGCCTCCATGATCTTAGCGCTTATCCTTGCCATCTTATTAAGATATGAGCGAAAATTCTGGGGTATCATTAATGTCATGGTGGTATTCACTAATATCGGTTTTATGGGAGTGCCGATGATCGACGGCCTCTACGGCAGAAGCGCACTCATTTACATTACCTTTTTTCTTATCCCCTTTAACCTTTTGTTTTATTCTTATGCAGTGATGGCCATTCGCGGATTTAAGGGACAAAGCTGATTTAAGCTCAAAGCGATTGCTAATAACGGTATGGCAGCTTGCTTTTTAGCAATTATCCTCTATCTTTCTGGCTTAAAGTTGCCAAATGTAATTGCTGACTCTATACATATGCTGGGTTCATTGACAGCCCCTTTGGCAATGTTGCTGATGGGATCATTTCTCTTAGATATTAAATGGTCAGAGGTCTTCTCTGATCCTAAAGTCTGGCTGTTTACGCTCGCCAAGCTTATCGTCATTCCCTGCCTAATCACTTGGAGCTTAAGCGTATTTATAGAAAATAAGCTTCTTTTGGCTGTGTGCCTTACCGCAAGTGCTACCCCTGCCGGTAATGTCATCGCTCTACTTTGCAACATGTACAACAAGGAAGCCTATCCATTAGCGGTCAAAGATATTGCCCTTACCACGCTCCTGTGTGTGTTTACCATGCCGCTCACCTTTAAGATCTGCGGTTTGTCTTAAGACGCAATGGAAATATAGGCTTAACGTTTTTAATAATTAAAGCATTTAAGAGGTTCATATGAAAGCATGGAAGCTTTGGATGGCGCTAACCGCAACTGTGCTAGCAGTCGGCTGTGCGCAAATTCCCAATAACACTGATGGGACAATTGTCCTTCAAGATCAAGGAAGCTTTGCCATCGGCGGCAGCACCGTCACCCATGACGGCATTTTCTCAAGAGAGCATTTTTTAGCCCCAGATGGACAGACCGCCTACGGCGATCATGCCTATGTGTTCTATCAGATCCCGGTTAATGCTAAGGCTTATCCATTGATCTTTCAGCATGGCGGCGCACAAAGTAAACGTACCTGGGAGAGTACCCCTGACGGTCGAGACGGCTTTGCCAATATTTTCCTTAAGGCAGGATACAGTGTGTATTTGATCGATCAACCAAGAACCGGTGAGGCGGGGCTATCCACTGTACCCGAGGACAATCATCCATTTAGCGCAAATCCAATGTATGCCGACAAAGCCTATCACGAGCTATGCCGCCTCGGCATCTTTCCGAAGCTATTTGAAGGCTCTGCCTTCCCTAAGGGAGATGCTGCTTTAGAGGCCTTTCAGCGCTCGTGGACACCGTATAACGGTCCCCTAGATAACGATGTCAATGCCGCGGCTTTAGGTGCACTTTTTGATAAAGTTGGTGATGGCGTGCTGATTACCCATTCTATGGGAGGCACCATTGGCTGGCGCACCCCATTTGTAACTGACCATATTAAAGCGATCGTAGCTCTTGAGCCGGGTGGGGCCCCCTTCATCTTCCCGAAAGGAGAAATGCCAAAAGCTCTGCCATGCATTTACCCGGTGCTTGGTGCAACTGCAGTTGAGGTACCGCTGGAGAGCTTTATGAAATTAACTCAGATCCCGATTGTCATGATCTATGGTGACAACATCTACAAATCAAATTCTGCTGTAGGTCCAGATAAGTGGCAGACAGAATTGGACATGGCCTACAAATTTGCTGACTGCATCAACCGCCATGGAGGACAAGCCGAAGTAATTCATTTGCCTGATATCGGGATCGTAGGCAATAGTCATTTCTTAATGTCAGAAACCAATAATCAAGAGATAGCTCAAGTCATATCTAATTGGCTGAACGAACACGGTTTGTGACATCCTGCCTGCTGTAAGTCACGATGGTTTTAAGCAAGCAGGCTGCAGCTGACAGCTCCTATTGATGCAGCAAGCCCCCGTGACACTGCACTCAAGCCGCAGCGCGCATTTAAGCTCAGTTTGGATTATGCGATTGTCTTTACTCACATCCCACATTGCATGTAGCGCTTGTGATCAGTACCTCACCGGCACGGTTATGAGCTATCCAGCTCTGTGCTTCATCCGCGCACGCACAAGCCTTTAGGCAGTGCTGAGGCAAACCTAGCGAAGATGAGGCAGCGCAGGCTAGAGCACCGCATCATCTATCTGCTGCAATGCTACCATCTGCATACTGACTATCTTTTTTGCATGCCCGGAAAATACTAACGCAACCTGCCACAGCGTGTGCCGACGCTACAGCATATCTCTATAAGCATGTGATTTAAGCTGTTCTGCAGCAGTCGTTAGCTGGTGAATTAGGGGGTGACTATTAGGGTTACCTCTTAATAATCACCCCCTTGGTAAAGTCCTGCCCTCACTTTGGTAAATTCCAATTTTTAGGCACTTAGAGGATAGTGCCACCACAAGGTGAAAACCATCTCTTTCCTGCGTTCTTAGAGACATTATATTTGCGCAACTTAGGCTTGACCAGACGCCTCTACCCCAGCGTTTGGGCAAGATTAATTTCACGGCATTCAGTTGAAAGTGTGCGAGAACAACATCATTACTAAATTTTTATGGCAATAACACAGAACGCGCGTAGTGTACAGAAACAAATGGCGGGAGCTTGCGCGTACAGCAGCGTTGCGCGGATGCGTAGCCAAATATAGTGCACTAACTTCGCAAAGGGAAAGAGCTACCCGCATAAAAAGGCTGCCGCAACAGAGGCGGCAGCAAAGCTCCATAGTTTTTGTGATTAAGGAAAGGAAAACTTTTTACTCAAAGTAAACCTTGACGTAGGGGATATAGACCGAACGTCCATCCGAGAAATAGTAGCCCGTGGTGGTACGGCTGATCTCTTTGCCGTGTAGCGCCATATAAGCCAGACGGAAAGCCGCCCGCGCCTGCGCCGCATAATCATTCTTGACCGTACCAATCATCTCGCCAGCCTTCACCGCCTTCAGCGCAGCCGACGAAGCATCAATACCGACTATCGGGATAAATTTTGCCGGATCTCCGCTGTTGTATCCCTTGCTCTTTAAAAACTGCAGCGCGCCTAAAGCCATGTCATCATTATTGGCAACAATCGCCTCAAGTTTGTCAAAGCCGTGCTGGCGGACAAAGGCATCCGCCGCCTGCATTGCCTGATCAAACTGCCAATTAGCATAAACGGCGGCTTCTTGTTTGAACATAACCGGCGAATTATCCAAGCTGTGCTGCAGCGATAAGGTGCGATAGACGGTATCCGACAGCCCCTTTTCACCTTGCAAGAGCAGATAGGAAATCGAGCCGTCGCCGTTGCGATCGGCTGCCGGATGATCGAGCACGTAGCGCGTCAGCATATCCGCCTGATAGGTGCCGGCCTGATTGGAATCGGTCCCCACAAACCACGCTTTACTATAGGCATTTAATTCATTAGGAATCGGTTCGCGATTGACGAAAATCACCGGCAACTCATTTTTGTCAGCCAGCTCAATAATCTGATGGATGCTGGTAGGATCAACCGGATTGACAATAAGTGCCCCGGCACCGTTCTTGGTTGCCAACTGCAGCTGCTGATATTCTTTGACCAGATCTTCCTGCGCATAATTGATGGTAAGCTTTTCGGCGCTGCTGTCAGCTAGTTCCTGCAAAGAGGCAGCGTAATTGCGGATAAAAGGATCATTCTGACTATAGAACGAGGCCTCAATGTAAGGCTCCGGCGCTGCCGCCAAAGCACTACAGCAGAGAGTAACGGCACATGCGCCTGCAAGTTTACGGTACATTTTCTTCTTCTCCTGTGATACTCCAAACGCTTAGCTAAGCGTCAAATCGTAACCTTATGCTTTAAACGATAGATATCCGGCGTGATCCCGACCTCCTTTCTAAAGCACTGCGTAAAATGGCTCTGCGAGCAGAAATTTAGCATTTCCGTAATTTCGGCAATACTGTAATCGGAATCACGCAACAGCTGCTGCGCTACCTTTATCTTCTCGTGTCGGCAATAGCGCATCAGCGAAATATGCTCTTTCTGCCGAAAAATGCGTTGCATATAAGCCTTGCTCAACTTCAGATCGCGACTTATCGCATCAATACTGAGCTTAGTGTGAATCGAGCGCTGCACGTAGTTTTTGATAGTTGCCACTATCTTATCCTGCCGCTCCTGCGCCGCACGGTTGGGGCTTACATCCATAGAGTCCGGCGCCTGCGGCAGCGGCGGCTGATTTAATTTAAGATAATCTTCGGCAAGTCCGCTGTGTTCTTTGACGAGCTGAGCAAATCGCAGCTGCGCAGCGGTTTTAACCGCAAACACCTCCTGCGGAGTTTTGGCATCCTCTACCTGCAAGATAAAGGCATCCGCCACCACATAAGCGCGCTCAACCTCAAGTCCGCCGGAAATGGCGGCACGCGCCGATAAGGTTACATCGATGATGCCAATGTTCTTTTCCGAGCGCAGAATATCCGTAGCTAAAGTGCCACGCCGCCCCGGATACGGGTAATCAAGGCTTTCCATTAATTTGTCAGGATCACCAAGGCGAATATTCTCCAGCACGCGCGTTTCCATTGACAGCGGATGATGCGGCTGCCCCTCAATATTAAGCGCGGTGATATCGGAAATCTTGCGATCAAGACTCTTTAAAATGGTAGCGTTAAGGAAAGAGCGCGCTATAAAGGCGTTGAGCGACAGATCTTCCTTATTAAACACGGAGTTGAGCAGCAAAAGCGCCGAGCAAAAAGACGGCACATCCCCCTTAGTAAGATAGGCTGGGGCACAGTGGTGACGCAGGCCATGGAGCCTTGCTATATCATCCTGCGGGGTTCCGATGATGACGGGGCCGAAGATAATGACCTGCGAGTGCACCGTAAGGCCGCCATACACAATGGGACCATGATCGCTAGTGATGAAGACCTTCTCTTGCTGCGCTTGCGTCACCAGCTGGCGCCGAAAATCATCATCGCTGCCCAGAGGATCACCGGCACCGTCGGCCATGCTGTAGGCAAGCTTCAGCGCCAGCGTACCGTCGTCTTTATAGCAGTGCACCTGAATGTGGAGCATCTGGATTATCAGCTTAATGTAATACTCCAGCTGCTGCGGAACTAAAACGGTGCTAGCACGCGGCTGAATAAAGGGCTCAAGCCAATCTAAGTGCAGGTCCTCTTCGGACATGGTACCTCATCTATCTAAGTCCGCAGCCGTTTACGGCTGCAGCGGTTTAGGGGGATGCACATAACTATAAATGCTGCTTTACCGTGGCAGCAATGCCTTCACCGGTTAAGCCGTAATAGGCAAATACTTCCTTAGAAGTACCTGCCGGGGCCGGCTCATCGGGCAGCGCTAAACACACCACTTTCTTGGGCGCATGCTGGCCGATAACCTGCGCTACCATGGAGCCTAGTCCGCCAAAAATAGAGTGCTCCTCAATGGTTACGACTAAGCGTGAAGCTGCGCTTTCTTGCAATAAAGTTTCCGAATCTAAAGGTTTTATACAGTACATGTCAAGTACCGCGGTACTGATGCCCGCCGCCTCTAACAGCTTTGCGGCCTCAACAGCGGGCTTGACCATTTCACCAGCTGCCACTAAGGTAACATCCTTGCCGCGGGTAATAACGGTAGCCTTATCCATGGTGAAAGGACAGTTATCTTCACTATAGACATCCTCCACGGCATTGCGTCCGACACGTATATAGGCCGGTTCATTGTCCTTAACTAAGACCTCCATCAGTTTTTTGGTCTGATGACAGTCTGAGGGCAGATACACTCGCATGCCCGGGATTGAGCTCATGCAGGCAATATCCTGCGCTGAGTGATGACTCATACCCAAAGCCCCGTAGCTAACGCCGCCTGAAATCCCGATAAGTTTGACATTGGTATGCGAGTAGGCGACATCAACCTTGCATTGCTCATAAGAACGGGCGGTAATGAAACATGCCGGGGACATGGGGAAGGTACGCTTACCGCAGTGCGCCATGCCGGCAGCAATGCCGACTAAATCCTGCTCTGCGATACCTACTTCAACAAACTGCTCAGGGAAAGCATTGGCAAACGGCGTGGCCGAAGCGCTGCCGCGCGAATCGGAGCACAAAACCACAACATCCTTATCGGTCTTGGCTGCTTCCATTAAAACTTCACAGATCACCTGCTTATTAGCTTTAGCCATTTTTCAGAGCCTCCTCGTAAGCCGCATCCAGATCGCGCATAATCTGCTGATATTCTTCTTCATTAGGGACGTGGTGATGCCAGCCGGCCTTATTTTCCATTACGGCTGAGCCTTTGCCTTTAACAGTATTGGCAATGAGCATAGTCGGCTTACCGCTTGTTGCTTTAGCAGCCTCAAAGGCGGCCGTCAGTTCATCAATATTATTGCCGTCCTCTACCACGATCACATGCCAGCCAAAAGCAAGCCATTTGGCTTTGAGATCTTCAAGCGCCATTACATCTTCAGTACAGCCTGAAATCTGCAGGCGATTGCGGTCAATTAAGGCGCACAGATTGTCTAAATGATAGTTAGCTGCCGCCATCGCGCCTTCCCAATTGGAGCCTTCAGCCAGTTCACCGTCACCAAGGAAGGTGTAGACGCGCTCATTAGTGTTGTTCATGCGGCATGCTAAGGCCATGCCGACCGCTACCGGCAGGCCATGACCTAAGGCGCCGGAGTTCATTTCAATGCCTGGCAGCTTATTGTTGGGATGACCAATGAACTTGCTGCCAAAGCGGGAGAATTCGTTTAAAACTTGCGCTAAAGGGAAAAAGCCTTTTTCAGCTAACACCGCATACAGACTTTCTACTGAATGCCCCTTACTCATCACAAAATGATCATGTTTGCCCGACGCAAAATTTTCCGGGGTAACATCCATGACTTTGAAATACAGCGTGACCAGCGCATCCATGATGGACATGTCACCGCCGATGTGACCGCCTTTGCCAGATACAATGATATTGATGACGTCTTTGCGCAGTTTGTAAGCTAATGCCTGTAAGTTCATTCCGTTATCGCATGTAGCAGGCATAACCTGCAGCCTGCGATCCTCCTTAAAATAAAATTGGGGGGTGAAGCCGGCGGCCTGCGCCGCCGGCCGTAACGCAGCACGCTTAACGTGCCAGCGCTTAGTTCATGAACATGCCACCATCAATGTTGATGGTCTGGCCAGTCACGTAGGCTGCGTCATCAGAGGCCAAGAAGGCGATGACATTGGCCACGTCAGCAGGGACGCCGGCGCGTTTTAACGGAATGGCGTCTACCCACTCCTGCATTAATTCGCCCTTCTTGTACTGCTTCTCAGGAGTACTCAGCATTTCGCCCCACACCTTATCGTTGTAATCCCACATGTTGGTCACGATAATGCCCGGGCAGAATGCGTTTACCGTAATGTTGTGCGGGGCAAGCTCAATGGCCAGCGACTGGGTGATGCCGATTACGCCCATCTTGGCGCAGGCATAGTGCGGGGTATAGATGAAGCCCTTGCGGCCCTGACCGGAGGACGAATTGATGATGCGGCCCTTGTTCTGCTTGACCATGATCTTGGCAGCTTCACGCGAGCACAGCCACACGCCGATAGCGTCAACCTGCACCACCTTGGCAAACTCGTTTAAAGACATCTTGTCAAAGTGCTGAATAGTGATGATGCCAGCGTTCTGGACCGAGACGTCAAGCTTGCCGTAATCCTTGGCAATCTTGTCATACATGCCGACCACCTGCTCTTCGTTGGTGACATCCACCACTAAGCCTTCGGCCTTAACCTTGTACTTGTCAGCAATCTCCCGTGCAGTGTCGGCAACGGCCTTATCCATATCGGAAATAATGACGTCAGCACCTTCCTGAGCAAAACGCTCAGCAATGCCTCTGCCAATGCCGCGGCACGCGCCGGTTACCGAAACGGTAGAACCAACAAATCTCTGCATCATTTTAGTTACCTCTTTTCCAAGTTGAGAAAATTAATATATAACAATTAAATATGATTTAAAGTCATGCGTACAGCCGCATCCCACTGCTGTTTGCACAGCGCGTATTGAGCGGTACGCTCCGGATTAGGCGTAAACTCAAAATGCGTCGGAATCATCGCCTCCAATTCTTCATTGCTGAGTTTAAAGCAGCACTTTGCAGCGAGCATGCCAGCACCGATGGCCGACAACTCCGAGGTGGTGCTGCGGGAAACCTTGCAGCCGAGCAGATCAGCCTGGAACTGCATCAGCCAATCGTTCTTAGTCGGTCCACCGTCTACCATCAAGGTATTGAGCGTGAATGTCGGTACTTTGCGCATGAACTCAATCACGTCAGCAATCTGGTAGGCAATCGACTCAAGGGCCGCTCGAATTAAATGATCGACGGTAGCACCGCGGCTTAAACCGCAAATGACGCCACGTGCCTTTTCCTGCCACCACGGCGCACCCGCACCAGTTAAAGCCGGTACAAAGTAAATACCTAAATTATCTGGGGCACGTTCAGCGATGCGATTAATATAGTCGTTAGCATCCTCAAGCTTGTCGGTACGCGTGACTTGGCTCATCCACAGCAACGCATCACCGGTATGGTTGATATTACCTTCAATGCCATAGGTCACCCCCTCACCGTTATGCCAAGCTACAGTGGTTGCCAAGGCATTCACCGAAGTATCCGGTACGGTTAAAGGCGCCATTACCGAAGAGCCAGTTCCGTAGGTGGTCTTCACAAAGCCGGGCTTGCCAATGCAGTGTCCGTACAGTGCGGCATGCGAATCGCCAACCATCGACATCACCGGAATACCGTCAGGAATGCCCTTTAAGCCTAAGGTCGTACCGAAGAGATGACTCGACGGGCAAATTTGCGGCAACGCCTGACGCGGGATCCCGAAGATGGAGAGCATCTCCTCATCCCAATTCAAATGCTTGAGGCTTAACAGCTGCGTGCGTGCGGCATTGGAGTAATCGCATTTAAACTCGCGAGCTCCGGTTAAATTCCATAACAGCCACGCATCGATAGTGCCAAGGCAAATTTCCCCCTTCTCTGCAAGGGCATAGCCGTCTTTAGTGTTATCAAGCAGCCAACGCATCTTGGAGCCGGCAAACAAGGTTGCAACCGGCAGGCCAGATGCCTGCTTAATCGCCGGTTCTTTGCCCTCGGTACGCAGCTTTTCGCAGAACTCAGCGGTGCGCGAGCACTGCCACGTCATAGCCATGTTGAGCGGACGTCCGTCACGGCGATACCAGCCGATGGCGGTTTCGCGTTGATTGCTGATGCCGATGCAGGCCACCCGCTCCGGATCCACCTGAGTTAAAACCTCGGCCACAACCTCTAAGGTCTTCGCTACCAGCACCTGACCATCCTGCTCCACCCAGCCCGGATGCGGAGTGAAGATCTCAAGTGCGCGCGAAGCTTTGGCCAGCACATTGGCATTGCGATCAATGGCAATTGCCTTGCAGTTAGTGGTGCCTTCGTCAATGGCGATAATGATATCTTTAGCCATGTTCATATTCCTCCCTTCTTGCCCTACTACTTGGCAGCAGCTGCGGCAGCATTGGCCTCAGCGGTACGGGACATTAAGACCACTTTGTGCTGCAGGTTTTCCTGCATCTGATCGATGATCACGGCTGCGATAATCACGATGCCCTTAATCACCATCTGCCAGAAGTTGCTCACACCCATCATCACCATGCCATCAGCTAAGAACACAATCACGAAGGCACCGATAATCGAGCCTAAGACTTTACCGCGACCGCCGGCAAGAGAGGTGCCGCCTAAAGCGGTAGCACCGATGGCGTCCATTTCAAACATGTTACCGGTCATCGGGTGCGAAGTTAAAAGCTGCGAAGCAAGGATTAAACCGACGATAGCCGAGCACACGCCTGAGAAAATGTAGACGAAGAGCTTAGTCTTAATCACCGGAACGCCGGCTAAGCGTGCGCCATTCTCATTGCATCCGATGGCATAGATGTAACGGCCCAGCGGAGTCTTAGTGGTGATGTAGACTGCGATAATGGTGACGATGACCATGATCCAAATCGGCAGGTAAACGCCCATTACCGTGCCGCTGCCAAGGAAGGCAAAGCCGGTATTGCCCAGCTCCTCAAAGCCCGTCAGATTCGGGAAGGTACTGCCGTTGTTAACCAACAGCGCCGAGCCGCGGCCGACATACAGCATACCGAGGGTGCAGATGAACGGTGCCACCATGAACTTGGTAATGATGATGCCGTTGAGCAGGCCCACTAAGCCGCCGAATACCATCACAATTAAGCACACTTCAACAATATTAAAGAAAATGATGGAATCGCCTACTGGCAGACCTTGACTGATGAGCAAGCCCGCAATCATGCCGCCCAGCCCCACGACAGAACCTACCGACAAATCGATGCCGGCGGTTAAAATCACCAGCGTCATACCGATGGCAATTAGGCCAGTAATCGCCACGTGCTGCGTCATGATGAGCAGATTGGAAACGGTGAAGTAATTATCCACCATGAAGCTGAAGAACAGTACTACTGCCAAGAGCGCAATGAAGGTACGGGCCTTGAGCAGGTACATGCTGATAGTGTATTTGCTGTTCACTTTAGTTGTCCTTTTTTATGCCAAATCGTTTAAACCGGAGTAGATGCGCGGATGATCTTTTCCTTATCTGCCTCAGCGCGCGGGAAGTCAGCGGCAATCTTGCCGGAGGCCATTACCATTACGCGATCGGACAGTGCCATCACTTCATCAAGCTCAGATGACGAGAACACCACCGCTAGGCCCTGCTTGGCCATCATGCCGATCTGCCGGTATACGTCAGCCTTAGCGCCAACATCAATACCGCGAGTCGGTTCGTCAAGCAAAATCACCTTCGGGTTAATCATCAGCTCCTTGCCCAGCACCACCTTCTGCTGATTACCGCCTGACAGCGAGGTAATCGGCAGGTTGACGCCGCCAACCTTGATGGACAGCTTTTCAATAGCGGCCGAGACCTTTTCTTTTTCCTCACGCACGCTGCAGGGTTTGAGTGCTTTAAAGAACGGGATCAGGCAATAATAAGAAAGCATCATATTGTCCTTAATCGACATTAAGGAAATTACGCCTTCTTTCGCACGATCCTCCGGCACAAAGGCAATGCCTTCCTGCAGACGCAGCTGATAGCGCAAATGGTCAATCGCTTTGCCTTTGAGCATCACCGATCCGTGCTGATACTCAAGATTGCCGGTAATTGCATTGAAAAGTTCGGTACGTCCAGCACCTAACAATCCGTAAATACCGATAACCTCGCCTTGGCGCAGATTAAAGCTCACATGATCAAGCAGATATCCGCCAGTTTGGCGCAGCGCGCACAGATCTTTGACCTCCAGCACCACGTCGCCGTACTCGGCCTTGGAATAATCAAACTGCTTTTTCTTCGATCCGACCATCTGTTCAATGATCCACGGGATGGAGGCATCAGCGCGCACGCGCTCATCAATAAAGCAGCCGTCACGGAAAATCGAAATGCAATCACCGATTTCCATCAGCTCCTCAAGACGGTGCGAGATGTAAATAATGGTCACGCCGTCGCTCTTTAACTTGCGGATGACCTTGAACAGGGTCTGCACTTCCTGCTGGCTTAAGGCCGAAGTCGGCTCATCCATGATGAGAACCTTAGCGTGCTTGGACATGGCACGCGCAATTTCCACCATCTGACGATGACCGACGCCCAAATCCGACAGCACGGTATTGGGATCGATATTAAGACCTAAGTCGTTGAGCAACTCTTTGGCTATCTTGTACTGCTCTTTGGTATCAATGCTGCCTTTTTTAAAGTGTTCATGCGCAATGAAGATGTTGTCCATCACGCTCATGTTGGGGAATAAGTTCAGCTCCTGGAAAATAATAGCAATGCCGTGCGCTTCTGCATCCAGGGTTGAAGTAAAGTTCACTTTTTTGCCGTTCATCAGCACATCGCCCGATGACGGCTGCTCGACGCCGGCCAACAGCCGCATCATCGTCGATTTGCCGGCGCCGTTCTCGCCGATCAACACATTCACCTTATTGCGGTACACCCGGTAGTTCACGCTTTTCAGCGCAGTCACGCCCGGGTAGACGCGGGTGGCATTGACCGTTTCGAGAATGACGTCTTCTTTGTAGTTCTCTTCCATTTGACGCCGCCTTACTTAATCGTGACCGTCACCGGAGCCACACGCACCGTACTGATGTTCGGGAAATCCCACGTGCTGAAGGCGCCGTAAACTTCTACGTTCTGTCCAACCGCCAATTCGTGGGCGGTGGCAACTGCAACTGACTGCGCATTAATGAGCTCGCCGTATTCACCGTATACCGTCTGATCATTAAAAGCGGTATAGGAAATGTCTTTTTGAATATCACGCAGCGCCGTACCCATAATCACCGGACCGATTTGCACTTTGACGGCAGTGCCCGACGCGGTAGTCACTGTAATTGTGCCGCGGCGGCTCTTGGTATTCATTTCCGTGATGCTGCCTTCAACCTTGACAGCAAAGTTGCACTGCAGATCGGTAGACTGACGATAGCCGTAGGTACTGCAGGCAGCAGCAAAATCCTGTTCTGTGCTCAGCTTTTGGGTGAGCTCATCAATGGGCAATGCACTTTCAGTGATCTGCTGAGTAAGCTGATTCTTAAAAATATCAGGGGCCTGCTTCAGATACGGAGACTCGGGGTCCTGCAGTTGTTGATATTCCTGCACACTGACCATCCGGCAACCGCTGAAGCACAATATGCCAGAACATAAAGCAAGCGCTAAAATCCTTAATCTCATCGTGGGGGAGCTCCTGTTGACTAAGCTGCCCAAAGAGTCTTGGGCAGCATTATTTATTGATATTTATATTGATTACTTGTCGGAGTATAAGAAGTCATTGACCTTGTCTGCATTAGTCTGGTCAATGAAGATGCCGCGGAACATGATGCGCTCTTTCTCCGGCTTGCTGCCGTCCTTGAGGTAAGCATCAAGATAGTTCACACCCTGCACCGCCAGTTCCTGAGCCTGCAGCATGGCAGTGGCCTTCAGATCGCCGGCCTTGATGGAATCCATCTCATCGTTAGAGCCGTCGATACCGACCACGACCACATCGTCACGACCGGCAGACTTCAGGGAAGCTACTGCACCTAAAGCCACCGGGCCGTTGCCGCAGATCACGCCCTTCAGATCAGGATGAGCCTGCAGAATGGAATCCATGGCGTTCTTACCGTCAAGCAGTGCGCCCTTGGCGTCCTGACGCGCTACCATCTTCATGTCAGGGAACTGATCAATAACCTGATGGAAAGCCTTGGAACGGGTCACGCAGTTGTTATCAGCGAGGTTGCAGGTTAACTCCACATACGGGCCTTCTTCCTCCATCAGCTCGACGAAGCGGTTAGCGACGTCAGAGCCGGCTTGGAAGTTGTTATGGGTCAACTGCACTAAGGCGATGCCGTCCTTGACGATTTCACGGTTAATTAACGCCACCGGAATGCCGGCGTCGGTAGCTTTCTGCACTGCAGCCACGGAAGCGGTCGAATCTGCGCAGTCGACGATAATGCCCTTGACCTTCTGACCGATGGCATTGTCAAACAGCTCATTCTGCTTCTTCACGTCTTCGCTGTGCGACAGCACTAAGGTGTCATAGCCTAAGGCCTTAGCTTGACGATCGGCACCGGCGGCCTCAGCGGCGTAGTACGGATTGTCCAGCGCATTCACCATGATGGCGATGGTGCCCTTCTCCGAAGCAGCCTGTGCAGTAAAGGACAGGGAAGCTGCCACGGCAGCGCTTAAAGCTAACAGGGTAAATTTCTTCATAACACAAACTCCATAATTGATGTGAGATAACTTGTAAGTACAGTTGCGCGCTTACCAGACCTGATAACCGCCGTCGATTAAGAGATCGGTACCCGTGATCATGTCGCTACCGTTGCTGGCTAAGAACAGCACTGCGGCACCGATTTCGTCGGTATAGGCAAAGCGACCAATCGGGATCATCTTCTTGTTGTCTTCGCCCTTCTTGCCTTCCCAAGCCTTAGCGCCCATTGGAGTCAGCACCACGGTCGGAGAAATAGTATTGACGCAGATATGGTACGGACCTAATTCCTTGGCCATGACCTTGCACATGCCGAACAAGCCAGCCTTTGAGGTGGCGTAGGCCACATGATTGTCCAAGGCTACCGTAGCTGCCTGAGACGCAATTAAGATTATCTTGCCGCCATGATTGTCTGCGGTCATGATGCGAGCCGCCTCCTGCGCGCACAGGAAGGTGCCGGTCAGGTTGACCGCCATATGCTTATTCCACTCGGCAAGCTCAGTTTCGCGGCATGGCTGCAAGCACACGTAGCCTGCACAGGTCACTAAAATGTCGATAGTGCCAAGCTTAGCCTTCACTTCGGCGAACGCCTTCTGCACCGACTCAGGGGAAGTCACATCGCATTCCACTGCAATGACGCGCGACTTGTCATCAAACTCTGCTAAGCTCTCCTCAAGTTTGCCGGCATCAAACGGTGCATACAGCAGTGCCAAATTTGCACCCTTGGCGTACATCAGACGGTTGCTCGCCATCGCAATGCCGCCGAAGCCGCCAGTGACGACCGCTACTTTACCCTGCAGCGACTCGTTGGGGTCAACGCCATATTTGAGGTGAACGTCATACGAAATTGCCATTGTTTTCCTCGCTGTTAATTCACAAAAACCAGCATCCTCATCTAGGATGCAACATGATGTTACGGCAATCGGTCTGACGTCTTTGTTAAAAAAATCTTATCTATGTTGTCAAAATTGCATTGGAAATAAAATTTATTGTGAAACTTATCACGTTTTATTAAGTCTTTTATGCTTTTGTGACCATTATCACAATGAAATGCCCCGAAATGACAAATTTTGCACCATTTAACTGCGATAAAGTTCACATTTATTTAACGCAAACGGTTGCAAAAACTACCGCTTTATCACAAATCTCAGCAATGTCATGTCATAAAACATACTGATATTTTGCAGTAGCGTTACTCCGCATCATGGTGTATCCCGCAGTCATCTGCCGTATAAATGCCCTTTGCTGTCATTTCTGATCTTATGTCGTTTTCCTACATACATGCATTAACCTCCCACTATGCAAGCAAAATCACAACCTAACAGATCTGCTCACTCGCCATTCTTGCAGAAATATAACTGTGCATTGATCTACGTGCACGGCACGCTAGACACTAATAACTGAACATAAAACTAATATCAACGCTATGAGTTACCATTGATGCACTAAAAGCGTGAAAGCGGTGCCGCAACAATAGGACGCAGCATAAAAATCCTGTCGTTTCTGTAGAGTTAACAGAAACGACAGAATGGAGGGGAATATGAACACTCTCAGCGACGCGGACTGCTAACGGGGAGGTTAAGCACCACGACCGAACTTAAAACCGCGGTAATACCGACCACAATATTGAGCGTCAATGGCTCTGCAAAAATGACAATACCGAAGATGGCGGCAGCGACCGCCTCCATTGAAGCCATAATAGCCGCTTTGCTCGGATCCAGACGCTGCAACCCTAAAGTATAAAAAAGATACGGCAGGAGCGCAGCGACAATGACAAACAGCACCTCATGCCATACAAGCCCCGGCACGGCTTGATTAACGGCGCAAAGCTCGGAGATATCAGCAAGCGGCCAGATGCCCAAAGCACCGATAACGAAGGTATACACCATGACCGTGAAGGGATGATAGCGCCGGTGCATCGCCGCTGCACTGAAAATAGAGTAGAGCGCGTAGCAGAAGCCTGCGCCAATGCCGCAGGCAAAGCCACTGACATTAACCGTCATACCGCTGCCCAGCACCCCAGATACAAACACGCAGCCTAAAATAGCGCAACCTAATGCAATAAGCTTGCGCGCTGTCAGCTTTTCCTTAAAGAACCAGCATGACATCAGCGTAACTAAGGCGGGTGAAATATACAGCAGCACGGCTGCGGTGCCCATTGAGGACAGCGCAATCGCCTGATAATACAGGCACGTAAAACCGACAATGCTGATAAGTCCTGAGCCGAAGAACAGCCATATATCACAAAGTTTTATTTTAAGCAGCCGTGGGCGCAGCAGGCCAACAGCCGCAAGGATAAACACGGCGCAGCCGCTGATGCGGATCGCCGCCACGTTATAAATAGAAAGTCCGGCGGCGGACAGATCTTTGGCAAAAATCCCCTGCGACCCCCACAGCACTCCAGCTAGGAGAATAAAAAGCGAAGCTGCCAACTGCATATAAACTTCCTGTTAAGTTTTTCTGCGAAAGTGAGCGCTCTGACACTTAAGCTAAAAAGCCTGAGGGCAAGCCCCCAGGCTGTAGCGTCAAGCAACGTAACGTCAGAATCTTTCAGGGAAGAAGATCTTAGCGGTCTTCTCATCCATGCCTTCACCGAACTTATTGCCGATGATAAACAGGATCAGCGCAACACCAAGGCCGATGATGATATTGTGGAACTCATCAATCTTAATATTCAGCGCCATGGTTACGCAGTAAGTAGACAGACCGCCGATAACGCTGCACAGTGCACCCACACGGTTGGCTTTGTACCAGAAGAAACCGAAGATCATGGTCCAGAAGAACACCGTCTGTAGACCGCCGAAGGCGAACATATTAATCCACACGATAAGATCCGGCGGATTGATCGCAATCACGAAGGCAAAGATACCCATGATGGCGGTAATACTGAAGGATACACGCGCCACTTTCTTCTGCTCAATCGGCTCATTGCGCACGCTCTTGTAGTGCAGATAAATATCCTTGACTACCGCAGAAGATCCGGCAATCAGCAGCGAGGCAATGGTGGACATAGCCGCCGCCAGCGGGCCGATAATCGCAAGACCGCCTAACACCGGTACGATATCGCGCACAATTACCGTCGGGAATACGTTATCGGTGGAACCTTCGACATTATCTAAGATGCCGCGACATAGGGTACCGATTAAGTGAATGCCGATGAGCATAATACCGATGACGATGGTGCCAAGCAGCATAGCTTTATGCACCGACTGTGTATCCTTATAGCCAAGGCAGCGCAACTGCGACTGCGGCAGACCAATGGTAGCAATACCACACAAAAGCCATTGCGATAAGAAGAGCTCAAACGGGATCATGCCGCTGGCGCGCGGGTCTAGCAGATCCGGACCATTGCCAGTGGCCACTGACTGTTCTGAGATCTTAGTAATATTGTCCATGATGTTGCCGATGCCGCCGCCGGTGTCCAGTACCGCATAGCCTAAGAACAAGGTGCCCAAGATCATAACTACGGCGCACGCTGTATCGGTGATAGCCACTGCAGTAAAACCGCCGATCACGGTATACCCGACCACCACCACCGCAAAGATAACGAGGCCTATCTTGTAGTCATAGCCAGTACAGGCGGCAAACAGCCATGCGCCGCCGATGAACTGACTTACCATCTGCGTGGTGAAGAAGATAATGATCACTAAGGCGCAGATATTGGCCAAAAGGTCGGATTTGTAGCGAGCGCGCATCACGTCAACTACCGTAACCGATTCTGTACGACGGCCGACCAAAGCCATCTTCTTGCCTAAAATACCCAGCACGAGGAAAGCCGCCACCACGTTGGCAGAAGCATAGTACACCCAGCCGAAACCCGTCTCCCATGCCTTGCCGGAGCCTGACAGGAAGGATGACACCGAGCCGTAGGTTGCAACTAAGGACATGGCTAAAATGAAGCCGCCCATGCTGCGACCGCCGATGTAATACTCCTTGGAGAAATTCTCTGATTTAGCGCGCGCCGAAATAATATGCTGACGCACGCTGATGTAAATCATGAAAATGAAGAAAATGAAAATGGGGATCAATCTTAAGATGGCATCACTCATTTGTCTTCCTCCTTATTCTCATCCAGACTGAAGTTCTTAAAGATCTTTTTGATGATGTACTGTACCCCGACAATGGCCACAATCCAGCTGCCAAGCGTACCAACGACGAACCATGCCGGCATCCGCATAATGGTCCACTCGTTGCCAACGATAAGATAAAGGCCAAAGCCGCCGGCCAGCCACACCGCAAAGGTAAGCGCTCCGACATACCAAGTCGCCTTGGCTTCTTTATTAATTTGGATAAATTTTTCCTTATAAGTTAAATCATCCATGGGTTCCTGCGTATGAGCCATATGTTAGTCCTCCTTGCGCTCAAAGCAGATTTCACCGTCAATGACGGTCATATCCACGTGGTGTTTGACGATATCGAGCGGATCAATGGCCAAAATATCGGTATCAAAGATGGTGAAGTCTGCAAGCTTACCCACCTCAATGCTGCCCTTAATGTCATCTTCAAAGCTGGCATAGGCTCCGTTAATGGTGTAGCAATGAATAGCCTCAAGCATTGAGATACGCTGATTGGGCCCAATCACTTCGCCGCTGGCTCTATCCATACGGTTGACCGCACCGTCAAGGCCCTTGATTACATTCACCTCAGCCGTTGGCGCATCGCAACCCAAACACGGCTTTAAGCCGGCATCGATAAAGCTGCGCAACGCAAACAGATAGTTGACGCGCTCGCCGAAATAACGGTGGTAGTCGCTGCCGTTTAACGGAATAAAGTGCGGATTAGTAATCGGAACAATACCCAGCTTGGCCATGCGATTGATAAGATCCTGATCGCACAGTACGCAGTGTTCAATGCGATGACGGTGTTCCTCCGGCTTACGGTAATGACGTGACAGCGCATACTCATAGCCTTCGACCATGAACTCTACAGCAAGATCGCCTTCAGCATGGGCAGTACTCTGACAGTCATGCGCATTAATCTTGTCTATATAGTCGCGAACTTCTTCGCGCTCCCACGACAAAATGCGCGGCAGCGTCGGATCATGCGAATACGGCTCACGTGTCGCCAACGTTGGTCCAGAGCTACCGCCGTCCACCATGAACTTACATGAACCAATTCTAAAATGCTCATCGCCAAGTCCAGTGTGAAAGCCCAAAGCCAAGAAATGTTCATTGTCCTGATAAGAGAATGGTTTGCCGAAAATGCTGTGCAGCATCATAAAGTTACGCGGTTTAAACCATCCGTTTTTAGCCGCACGATACATCATGCTGTAGGCTGGGGCATCGCAGGCACCGCAGTCATGCACCGAGGTAACACCGCCTTCAAGGCAATCGCGATTGGCGCGCGCTACGGCATCGCGTAGTTCTTCTTCAGTATATTTGACCTTACTCCACAGGTAGAAGGCGCTCAGATCGCGGGTAAGCCCGGTCAGCTTGCCGTCTTTGACTTCAATTTCGCCTGCGCCAAATCGATTTAAATCCTCAAGGCTGTTGATGTCGCCTGCCTTAAAGGCCAGCGTATTGTAAATGCAGACATGCCCGCACGTGCGCATGCATTGTACCGGATGCTCGGGAGCCGCATCATCAAGATCATCAATCGTCGGATGGCGCTTTTCAACTAATTTATTGTTGTCGTATCCCCACAACTTGATCCAGTCACCTTTTTTGGTAACGGCCGCGCGCTCACGGATGAGGCGCTTTAAATCATCGATGCATTTAACATTAGGATAAGTAGCATCAATAATAGCCCCGTTCATGAAGCCAGATAGGATCGGGTGGTAATGCGCATCAATAAAACCCGGAGCCATAGTCCGGCCCTTAAGGTCAATAATCTGCGTATGCTCATCGGTAAGCTTTAGCAGATCAGCAGTACTGCCGACAAAGACAATTTTATTGCCCTTAATGCCGACAGCCTGACAAATGTCATCAGATGCATTAACCGTGACGACACTGCCGTTGATGAAAGCTTTATCAATATACGAAAAATCAAAGTTCATCTGCCGCCGCTCCCTAAATCTGGGGCTTATCCGGGTGGAGCATGGTGTTAATCACCTTATGCAGCACCTCGTCGTCCCAAATCTGCTTCCAGTTCTCACGCAGCACTAAGCGGTTGCCCAGGCCAATCGCGACCTTGCAGGCATCCGATA
>CALXOV010000023.1 GCA_944390105.1 uncultured Succinivibrionaceae bacterium | reverse complement strand
TAATCCCT
This sequence comes from uncultured Succinivibrionaceae bacterium, assembly GCA_944390105.1. Taxonomy (GTDB): domain Bacteria; phylum Pseudomonadota; class Gammaproteobacteria; order Enterobacterales; family Succinivibrionaceae; genus Avisuccinivibrio. Next base: position 5,181 of record CALXOV010000023.1, on the reverse strand, counting down.
GCAGGCAAAATCACGTTCATACCGCAGGGGATTATGGACAAAGCGCGCACAGTCCATGGCGCGGCGGAGCTTAACCGCCACCTTAGCGAAGGTCTTCAGTCTGAGCTTAAGGGGTTTTGAGAGCTCTGGCATGGTGGCACTTCCCTGAAGTGGATATGGGTAAGGCTAACCGATCACAAATACCCAGTCCCGGCTGCTGCGAAAGATAAAGAATGAAAGCTCTGCAAATCCGTTTTTCCGTCTTAACAAGATATCTTGCAAAAAGTTGCATAAAAAAATAGCGTGCTATGATGGCTTCACCTGATTAATGAGGATACCCACTATGATGCCCAAAGATAAGATCGCCACTACCACTAACGCCTCCCCCTCCCCCTTCTTAAGCTTAGCTTAAGCCTTTTTACGTTCTGAATTTATTAGCTTTTAAAGCATAACTCATTGTTATGACATGATTTTACTTTATAAGCGGTATTTTATGGCTCAAAAATTTACCAAAAACTTCTTCTCCTGTTTGTTCTTTTTCTTTGCCTGCGGCTTTATTTACTCGCAGTTAGTCTCGCGCATGGTCGCCATTAAGCAGCATGCAGGTCTTGACGATTCTGGCATAGGTACCGTGCTTTTTACGATTGGTCTGGGATCGGTTGTAGGGTTCCTCTCCGTAGGCGCCATCTTAAACCGCGTCAATTCGCGTTGGGTTCTAACCTTAGCTACAGCAGGTTTTTGCCTTTTAATCTTTACCATTGCGTGTGTAACCATAAAACCGGTTCTCTTAGTTCTTTTCTTTGCATTCGGCCTATGCTTTGCCTATGGAGATGTCTCCATGAATGTGCAAGCTTTAAATCTTGAGCAGCGCGATAAAGAGACATATATGCTGACCATGCACGCCTTCTTTAGCGTAGGCGGTATCGCAGGTTCAACCTCAGGCGCCCTATTTGCCGGATTAGATGTGGGCCTTTTAGGCAACTTCACCGGTGTGGCCGCCGTGCTTTTAACCATGGTCATCATCTCAAGCTTTAATCTTCTGCCCGATATCAAAACAGAAAGCTCTGAAAGTAAAAAAAGCGGAAAACACTTTGCCATCTCAATGTTCGTGCTCGCTGCCGCTTTCATGGGACTGTTAGGCTTTGCCGTTGAAGGATCTGTCGGAGAGTGGGGCTCTTTAGTGTTGCACGATGCCAAAGGATCCTCGGAAAGCATGGCGGCCTTAGTCTACGGCATCTTCTGCGCCGTAACCGCATCCTCCCGCCTGTTTGGGGATCGTTTAAGAAAGCGCGTGGGCGACTTCCGCTATTTAACAGTCGGTCTTACCATCGCTTTTTTAGGCATGGGCTGCGTGATTTTTATGAAGAGCCCGCTGTTAGTCCTTCTGAGCTATGCACTCATCGGCTTTGGCTTAGCTCCATTAATTCCGTTGCTCTTATCTAAAGTTGGTCACCGTGACGATATCCCTGGCAAGAAGGCCGCCACAATAGTATCCTGTTCGGCTACAGTGGCATGCTGGTGATCCCTCCTGCCTTAGGCTTTATTTCAAGCAGCTACGACCTAGAGACAGCGATGCTCCTGCCTTGGAGTTTTATCTTAACACTTCTGTGCTTGGTACTCCTTTTGCGCAGGGATTTTCGCGCGTAGCAACAAAAGGCATGAACAAACCATGAACTTACTTGTATTATTTCTCAGGTACTTTACCTTACTTTTAGTAAACTTTCCTTGCTGGATATTTATGGGGATGTACTGCATTGCCCTATAGCACTGTGCATGCGTGTATGCATGTGGTAGTTCATGGTAAAATTTTACAGTTGTATCAAATAACACAACCATAATCGTGTTTGGCTTTGCTACAGCCTGATTTAGGCAGGATTTGAAATGGAAACTCCCGAACTGCAGACCATTTTAAATATTTTAGACTGCGGCATCGTTAAGCTAGTTTTTCATAGCACTTACCAGCGTTCCATACAATGGGCCAATGACGGCTTCTACCGTCTGACTGGACGTTCGCCTGCAGACTATCAAGACCCCAGAAACGCTGGCGATCCGCGCAATGTCGTGCATCCGCATGATTATGAGCTGGTATTTAACGCTTTTGCCGAACATAAAAATGCGCACCGCACCATGGACATCACCTACCGTGTCTTTCACAAAAACGGGAGCATCATCTTCCTGCATGTAACTGCGTCATATGTCGGAGAGGAAAACGGCTGTCCTGCCTTTGTCTGCGCAATGGTCAATGTCAGTGACCGGGTAGCATTACGCCGCCATGTACAGTGGGAGCGCGAGCGCTTTATTGCCATCAGCGAGCTGTGCGATGAACTATTCTATGAATATCACTGCGCAACCGATACGCTGCATCTGCTAGGCTGGCCGCATGCAATGTTTAACAATAAACAGCAGGTGAACAATTTCAGGCAAGTGTTGGCCGAAAGTGATTTGATCTATCCTAGCGATCGACCGATTGCTCTTGCTATTTTGCAAGAGCGTTACCAGCCGCACCTTAATAAGCGCATCAGTGGAAAATTTCGCATGCAGCGCGGAGACGGTGAATATCGCTGGCATCAGTCAATGTATTCCGTACGCCTCGATCATCATGGAAGTCAGATCATACTCGGCAAATTGATTGACGTGCACGACTCCACCTTAACGCTAAGCAAGCTGACGCGATTGACGCGTCAAGATGGACTTACCGGGCTGCTTAATCAAACCGCAGCCGCCGAAGTCGCAGCACAACGTTTAGCACAGAGACCATCCGTCAATTGGGTATTAATGCTAATGGATATTGATCATTTTAAGAGCATCAATGATAGCCGCGGCCATGCGCACGGCGATGCGGTACTCAGTACACTCGCGCATCTGCTGCAAACAGTGTTTTCTGATACCCAAGCGATTATCGGGCGCATCGGCGGTGATGAGTTCTTGGTGCTATACCCAGGACTGCCGCAGCATGCCGTAACGCAGCGCGAGATTGCATCCCGCATGACAAAGCTGCAGCAACTGCTAACAGACTGTACGGTAAGCGCCGGCGCAGTACTGTCGCAGCAGCTAGGTAATACCTATACCCTGCTCTTCAATGCTGCAGATAAAGCGCTCTATCAATCCAAACAGCAAGGGCGCAACCGCTTAACCTTCTATAGAGAAAGCTAAGCGGCAAGCGCCGCAGCAGCGAGCATCACAAACAGCAGAGCGCTACCGTAATTGAGCCATTTATAAAAGCGCGGGTTCATCAACTTGGTGCTAAGCAAGCCCGAACCTGCAGCGATTGCAGCAAATACCACAATAGTAGCCAGCATAAAGGTCAGCCCCTGCATCACCATCTGTAGCGCCAGCGCAAAACCGACAGTACCCGGAGCCACGAACTGCGGGAAAAAGGCTAAAAAGAAGATCTGTACCTTAGGATTAGTGATATTCATGATAAAGCCGCGGCGCACCAACTTCCACGAGGAGCTGACAGTTACCTGCGGACGCGTCAGTTCATCTTTTGCATGATGCCAAGCTTGATATGCCAAATACAGCAGATACGCAGCACCGGCAAGTTTAATCGCCCAGAAAAGCGCCGGCAGCGCGGCAACGACTGCCGCCAAACCTACCGCTGCGCATAAAGTCTGCACCACGAGCCCCAAGCACAAACCCAAAACCACTAAAAGCCCCGCTTTTACTCCATAAAGTGCACTTTGCGCCAGCACAAATAAGTTGTCAGGTCCCGGTGCTAACGCCAAGATAAACGAACTTAAAGCAAAAGCGAGATAAACTTCAATACTCATTAATTATCCTTTAGCGCGAATGCAGGTAAAGGTCTGTAGCAGAACTGACAGAATAATAAGACTCAATCCGGCGTAAAAAGCCAGCGTCAGCTCCTGATTTTCCGCAAATAAAATCATAGCCAGCACAATACTGTAGACCGGCTCTAAATTATAGGACAAATTGACCGTAAAGGCTGACAGCTGACGCAACACATTGATCTGCAACAGATACAATCCCACCGTGCACACTGATGCCAAAAACAGCAGTGCCAAAGCATCTCGCAATCCCACTGCCAAACCCTCACCACCGCATATGGTGATATAGACTGGCAGCAACACCAGCATCGTCACGCCGCCGCCTAACATTTCCAAGAGAACAGTACGCTCACGCGAGCTTTGCTTCGTGCCATACTTTTTATTCAGCACTGTATACAAGGCTGCACCGCAAGCACAGGCCAAACCACAGACAATTCCAGTACGATAATGGGTTTCAAAATTAAAAATCAGCGCAATACCGATCATGCCAATAATAGCAAAGATAAATTCCCGCACCGCAAAGGCGCGTTTTAGTAGCCACGGCTCTAGCAACGCGCTAAAAAAGGCCATGCTCGACAAACAAGTCACACCGATAGACACATTGGACAGCTTAATGCTGCCGTAAAATCCGATCCAATGCAGTACCAGCACACCGCCGATTAAAAACAGTGGTATATCGCTAAGCTGCAGCGCAAACCGCCGCCGTTGCCACAGTAAAAGGAGAAACAAAAAAGCCGCAGCCATAACCGTACGATAGAGCACTAGTGCAAAGGCATCTACACTAATAAAGCGTCCGAGCACCCCGGTAAAACCCGCAATAATTATCGACAAGTGCAAAAGTAGCAGAGCGCGAAACATTCTAATATCTCCATCTTACAGACGCCGCACTGCCCTAGCCTTCACCCTCTTTATTAGGCGTCAACTATACAGCGCAGCGCATTGTACTGCAGCCGCCACGGCAAAAAAAAGCTGAGTCACAAGCCTTACTTTGCGCGATCGTGACGTAAAGCTCCCATACAATTAAAAAAAACGATAAATTTCATACCAAAGCCGCTATAATCTTAAACATATTGACCAATGAAAATTAATTTGAGTCAATACCACCACTAAGAGGCAGAAGCATGCATGTCTTTAGTTTTCATGCCCGATTGACTTGCCTAAGTCTCTTTGCGGACTTTGTTTGTCGGGAAAGTTATTGCCAACATAGGAAGTTACTTCTAGTTCCATGCTCTGCGCTCTTTGGCTAGTGTTAATCTTTCGCAGGTCCCGGGACTGGGTATTTGTGATCGGTTAGCCTTACCCATATCCACTTCATGTAAGTGCCCCCATGCCCAGAGCTCGCAAAAACCCTTAAGCTCAGACTGAAGACCTCCGCAAAGGTGGCGGTTAAGCTCTGCCGCGCCATGGACTGTGCGCG
>CALXOV010000022.1 GCA_944390105.1 uncultured Succinivibrionaceae bacterium | reverse complement strand
TGCGGAGCGGTAGTTCAGCCGGTTAGAATGCCTGCCTGTCACGCAGGAGGTCGCGGGTTCGATTCCCGTCCGTTCCGCCACCTTTGATGAATATTCCTAAATTTGTAGAGCCTTTACGGCTCTTTTTATTTATTATTTCTTACGCTTAGCTGAGCGTATTTTCTCATTAGATGATTGCTCGCAGAAAACATGCAAGTTCTGCGGCGCCTTAGCGGAAGATGAGCCGGCAAAGGCAGGAAAGGAACCAAAGATCTCTGAGTCACTCTTATGAACAAATTTAAAAATTCGCCCCCTAGAGATACTCTTAAGATCTCAGATCATCTTAGTAAGATCTAATACGCACTTAGTGCGAGCCTGCATAAGGCCGCGGCCTTACTTTTAGTAAGTCCCCTCTTCTGGGAGCTTAAGGGCATGCCCCCATCGCCTCTATCAGGTAGGAGCAAAAGCTCGTTTCCGAGTTCTTAACTAGCATCGTTCATGCTAAAAAAGTTCTGTGGAAACCGTTTACATCCCCAAGCTGAAGCATGGGTAATTTCGCGGCATGTCAGTTAAATCCTGCAGCCTGCGTTGGAGCATACTGCAGGATCTCGGTTTAATTTACGCTCGCTCGTAGTCAGCAGCTATGGTCAGGATTTCGGCAATATCCTTTTTGTGCAGCACTAGGAAATGGCCTTCTGTGTGATCATCCGGACCGATATTATTTACTAAGGTAGGGATGTCTTCGCGCTTGGCTCCTAACTCCTTGAAGTTTAGCGGCAGTCCAGCATCGCCCCATAGGCGGCGTAATGCAGCTATACCTGCCAGCGCCGTATTCTCCGGATGTTCATAATCCATCTGACAGCCCATCACATTGACAGCAAACTGTGCAAAGCGCATCACATCATGCTTATAGACGTAGGTCATCCATGCTGGGAATACTACGGCAAGTCCAGCACCGTGCGCGCAATCGTACATGGCGGACAGCTCATGCTCAATATGGTGGCTGGCCCAGTCCTGCTCACGGTCGGTACCTAATAGATTGTTGTGGGCTAAGGTTGAGGCCCACATTATGTTGGCGCGAGCTTCATAATCGCAAGGATCTTGCATCACTCGCGGCAGCATCTGTACTAAGGTGCGTAGTACGCCTTCGCACAGCTCGTCTGTCATCTTTACCGCCTTGGTGTTGGTGAAGTAGCGCTCGAACACATGACACATGATGTCACAGGCTCCGCAAGCAGTATGGAAAGGCGGGAGGGTGAAAGTCAGCTCTGGATTTAAAATTGAAAAGGTGCATACATTCGTCTGGAAGTTGCAACCCTTCTTTTTAACGACGCCATTTACTGCGCGATCAATTACGCAGCTGCTAGAGCCTTCTGAGCCCGCGGCGGCAATGGTCAGCACGCAGCCAACCGGTAAAGCACGCTCTGGCACTTTTCCTCCCATGAAGAAGTCCCAAAAGTCACCAGCATACGGTACACCCATCGCAATGGCTTTTGCGCTGTCAATCACGCTGCCACCGCCGACGGCTAAGACCAAGTCTACGTTTTCTTTGCGGCACAACTCAATGCCTGTATAGACTAATTCCGCACGCGGATTAGGCTGTACGCCTCCTAAAGTCACGTATGCGACGCCTGCTTGCTGCAGGCTGTTCTCAACTCGAGAGAGGAGTCCGGATTTAATGGCGGAGTTGCCGCCAAAGTGGATAAGAACTTTGCTGGCGCCATGCTTGCGGCAGATTTCACCAGTGCGAGTTTCTTCGTTGCGTCCGAAATAGAAGTCAGTTGGGCGGCAGAAATTGAAATTTTTCATAATAAACTCATATTAAGATTGACACGAATTTTGGCTAAGGACTGTACAGTGCCCTGTAGGCTTATTATAGTGACGATGCAACAGCCTACAGTGGTCTTTTTGACCGGTGCAGAAGCTTTTTTTGACAAAAATCTTTTTTCCGTCAGCTTGATTTAACTAATAGCGCATAATTACCTTTACGCGAGCGAGGCAAGCTGGCAGAACAAGCTCTTTTTGATCATATGCAATGACCTATATGAATTCATGAACTAGTTTTTGCTCTTACCTGAAGGGAGATTGTGAGCAGCAACTGTAAATTGATCCGTAAGCTGTAATGAACAATTCCAAGTTCACGTATGGGGAATTTTGCAGTTTTCAGTTAAAAGTTAGCCCGCAGAACACTACCTCTGTCAAGTGCCTTTTGTTTTGACCCCCGGTTTTTCTCCGATAGTAGATACAAGAATGTTATCGGTATTAGCCAGGACTTTGTTGACATGGTAGAGGAAGAGGGGGGGGGCTTTACGTCTATTAATTTGCAGTTGCATAAATTAATATAACGCTTTGATTTATAAGGAGTTAATATTTCAGTTCGTTAGAAATATCACAGATGTAACAAAAAATATAATTATAGTGTTGACATGACGATAAAAAAGAATAATTATTTGAAATATAATGGTATTATCTCTATCTAAATTGAGGTTCCGGCGACGTATAGTGTCAGAAAATCTTATTCTTTAACAAAAATCTTGTTTCCGTCAGTTTGCTTTAACAAATCGTTGTAAAATTTTGCCGATTTTAGAATTGTCTGCATGTTATTGCAGTTAATTGACTAGTTTTATCTGGAGACATTATGGCCAACCGCAGTGCTGATTATTTCCTTACCATCGTGGTTCCGGTCTTTAATGAGGAAGAAAGTTTGCCTCGTTTATTCAGTGCTTTGAGCGACTATAAACGTAAAGCTAGCGTTAAGCTGTGCGTACTATTTGTCAATGACGGGTCGGCAGATAATTCCTTGACGCTGATTAAAGCTGCCTGTGAGCAGGAAGAGGGCTTTTTTTATTTATCTCTAGCTATGCGCTGCGGCCTGACTGGAGCGCTGAAAGCAGGCTTTACTGCAGCGGCCTCACCGTGGTGCGGCTATATTGATGCTGATCTACAGACTTTCCCCGAGGACTTTGAGCTTTTACTGCCGCATGTAAATGATGCGCAGCTTATCTGCGGCATTCGTGCCAAGCGGCATGACAGCTTATCCAAAAAATTGCAGTCTAAGATCGCAAATAAAATCCGCCGTATGGTAACTCATGACGGTTTTACCGATACTAATTGCCCGTTAAAGCTGATTGACAGTAAGCTCGCTAAAGCATTGCCGCTCTTTTCAGGTATGCATCGTTTCCTGCCGGCTTTAACTTTGCTGTTTGGACTTAAGGTTGCAGCTATTCCAGTGCGTCATCAGGAACGTCTGCAGGGTAAATCTAAATTCAATTTGTTCAATCGTGGCCTATCTGGGCTGTGCGATCTGCTAGCCTTTGTGTGGATGCGTCGGCGTTTTGTCAATCCGCAGATAGGCGAGCAGAACCTGCAGTAGGATTAGCATTGTGGAACTGATAACGTGGTTTACCGCTGTGGGGGCCGCGGCGCAGGTACTGTTTGCTTCGCGCATGCTGGTGCAGTGGATTTTATCGGAAAAAGCGCGCGCGGTAGTAAATCCGGCACTGTTCTGGTGGTTGTCATTAGTGGCATCGCTTTTGATGAGCGTGTATGGTTATTTGCGTCATGATTTGGCCATTATGCTGTGGCAGCTCATTTCCTACTATATCTACATTTATAATTTAAAGTTAAAGCATGAGTTGCGGCGCATTCCGCATTTTGCGGTTCTTTTCTTGATCATCATTCCGTTGGTACTGCTGTACAGTGAAGTGCAGAGCCTTGATGAATTTGCCGCCCTTTTTTTAAATGAAGATCACATTCCGTATTGGCTTTTGCTATTCGGCTCTATCGGGCAGGCTTTATTTACTTTGCGCTTTATTTATCAGCTCTATGTTTCGCGGCGTGAACAGCAGTCTGTATTGCCGCCCATGTTCTGGATTATCAGCATAGTAGCCTGCCTAATGGTGCAGGTCTACGGTGTGTTCCGCCTGGATGTGGTGTTGATTTTTGGACAAATGGGCGGTCTTATTACTTATGTGCGCAATTTAATTCTCTATCATCAAGGAAAGTATTCTAAGGACTAACAGAATGCATCAAGCTATTAAATTTATGCTTAAGCCGCAACTTAGCCTAGTACTGATTTTATTGCTGCTTATGCCGGCCATGCTGCTACGCGATTTAAATCCGGTCAATGAATTTAATTACCTAGCTATTGCTGCCGATGCTTTAGAGCGCGGAACCTTTTTTGCTTTCTATCAGGACGGAGTCCCGTATGCCGATAAGCCGCCGCTGTATTTGTGGTTGTGTATGCTCTCATACAAGTTAAGTGGCATTGAGGGGGGCTTACTGCTTTTTTTAGGTAGCGTGCTACCGTTTATTGCGCTTCTTCGTTTGTGTCAGCGCTTTGCCGCAGGTAACGCTACGCCGTTTGCGCAGAGTGAGTTCATATTTGCGCTGTGTGCGGTGTTGTTTATGACTGCTTTGTCCTTAGTGGCGCGTATGGATATGCTATTTACTTTCCTGATTGCCCTCTCATATGTGCAGCTTATGGAGCGTGTGCGCTTAGTGCTTACTGCCGCAGAGAACAAGGTGGTAACGCGCTGGGATCTGGCATTGCCGCTTACCATTTTCGCAGCGCTCTTAGTTAAAGGACCTTATGCGCTGATTTTTCCGCTCGTCGCACTGCTCTTTTTTCTGCTGTTTGTGCGTAAATTGCACTTCTACTTTAAAATTTTCCGTCCACAGTATTTTCTTATTATTCTAGGCTGTGTCCTTATCTGGGGCTTGTGTGTCTATCTTGACGGCGGGCGTGCGTATTTGACCGAGCTCTTTATCGGGCAGAGCGCTAAACGCCTATCCGGCTCTACTGGACATCCGCAGCCGCTGTACTGGTATTTTACCAACGTGTGGTATTTAGTCGCCCCCTTAGCGCTTCCGGCGTTGTATTTAGTGGTACGTGAGATTAGACAGGGTACGCTGACGCAGGATAAAGTAGGTTTGGCATCTTTGTGCTTCTTTTTGGCGACAGTAACGGTAATATCATTGCCCTCATCTAAACTTGAAATTTATCTGCTGCCGGGGCTGCCGTTTTTGGCCATCTATGTGCTGCGGGCGATATCGCGACTGCAGGTGACGCCGCCGCTTATGCTAAAAATATTGTTTTCATTAAATTTTCTGCCATTTGCTCTAATCTTTCCTGTGCTCCTTTTCTTTAGTGGTCGCTATCCTTTTCTCCAGCATCCCTACGTCTATTTGGCGGCTTTTTGTTTGTCGGCAGGTGCGCTGTACTCCTTGTTGCTCATTTTCCGAGCTGCTTTAACCCGCGCGCTGGCGGTCTGCGGTACAGCGGTCCTTGCTTTTATTTTCTGTTTAGGACTGGCCATGCCGCAGCTCAATCCGTACTTGGGGGTACGGGTACTGGCTGAAGCGGCAAGCGCTGATTTGGCGACTGCCGCTTCTCCGGCGCTGTGTACTCAGAGCATAGCCAAAGCGGAAAATCTTACGCTTTATGATGCGCGCTTTGTGGTGTATAAAAATGTGGATTTTAATGACGCTAAATGCCGCAATGCCGCGCTCTTGGTCGGACGCTCAACGCTACGTAAGCAACCAGATTTAAGCGCTGTGCTGACAGCACGTGGCGGTTATTATATCGGAGACAATATTTACGTCCCGGCCCCGCGTCGGAACTAGCAATAAAGGAGAGATGAATGCACGTTTTAATCAGCGGCATGGCAGGCTTCATCGGTATGCATTTAGCGCAGGCGCTGCGGGCGCGCGGCCACCGCATCACTGGTTTTGATAATTTAAGCTCCATAACTTATGCAGCGTCTTTAAAAGAAGACCGGCTAAAAGCTTTAGGTTTTACCACTATTCCTAAATATGGTCAGCGCGCTGAAGCGGACGGCATGTCCTTCATTAAGCTTGATCTTACCGATGTTCCGGGACTTACGTCATGGATGCAGGCTGAACACTTTGATGTGGTGGTTAATTTAGCGGCCTTAGCCGGAGTGCGCTTATCTACCCAGCGGCCAGATGATTACTTCCACTCCAATGCCGACGGCTTTTTCAATCTTTTGGAAGTGTTGCGTACCATTAAGCAGTCGCAACGTGCGCGACTTATTTTTGCCTCTTCTTCCTCAGTGTATGGGGACAGTAATAAAGTGCCCTTTGCCGAAGATGACGACAGTATTGTGCCAGTGTCGGTGTATGCTGCCACCAAGCGCATCAATGAAATCCTTGCGTCAACCTATGCGCTGCGTTTTGGTATTGATGCCACAGCATTGCGCTTTTTTACCGTTTACGGTCCGTGGGGACGCCCGGACATGGCCCCGTTTATTTTTACTAAGGCTATGCTTGCGGGGCTGCCGATTCGCTTATTTAATGAAGGTCGCCTGCGTCGTGACTTTACTTATATTGATGATATTGTTGAGGGCTTGGTGCGCATTGTCGAAGGACAGGGCAATACTGTGCGCAGTCCGCAGCATCCTTATGCGGTCTATAACATCGGTAATGGAACGCCGATTGAGCTCTTTGATTTTGTGCATGAGCTTGAGCAGGTTGCTGGGGTGAAAGCGCAGCTTATTTTAGAGCCGATGCAGCCTGGCGATGTGCATCAGACCTATGCTGATGTGCGCCGCTTAAGCACCGACTACGGTTTTACCCCGCATACCGCGTTACATGACGGAATCAGCCGTTTTTATGCTTGGTATCGTTCCTATTACCTTCATGCATGAGCTACTCCATACTCATGCAAGTGGAATTTTGCGGCTTTCAGTTAAAGCACATAATTGGTGCGGTAATGCCGGCCGCTGCTTTTTTACCGGTAGTAGCGTGCCGCTTTGCTGCTGCTGTGTATTCAGCATGCAGGCCTCCCCGTGTATAATGCTCATTTTGTATTTAGCCGCAAAAACATAAAAACTGCAATTGTGCGGCGGTGCGCAAGTCAGTCTCCAATACTGCTCGCACCTTGCGTGAAGCAACATCATAATTGTGTGGTGCATAATGGATAAATTAACTGAAGCTAAAGAAAGCGGCCTACAAGCTGTCGCTAATGCTAAGACCCTGCAGGATTTAGATGCCGTAAGAGTAAATTATTTAGGCAAGAAAGGTATTTTTGCTGCCTTTATGCAGGAGTTGTCTTCCTTATCCAAGGAAGAGCGCCCGGCGCGTGGCGCCGTCATTAATGCGGTTAAGCAGGAAGTAGTAGCCGCTTTAGAAAACAAGCGAGCAGAAATTGAAGAGCGTGAGCTCAATGCTAAGCTGTCCTCCGAGCGGGTGGACATCACGTTGCCCGGCCGTGCTCGGGCTATCGGCAATATTCATCCGGTAACTCGCACCATTGAGCGTATTCAGGATTTATTCGGCGCGATGGGCTTTGAAACTGTCGGCGGTCCTGAAATTGAGGATGATTATCACAATTTTGATGCGTTAAATCTGCCGCCTCATCACCCGGCACGCGCCTCGCACGATACTTTTATGCTGGAAAATGGGCTGTTGCTACGCTCGCAGACCTCATCGGTGCAGATCCGAGTGATGGAAAAGGTTAAGCCGCCCATTCGCATTATTGCTCCGGGCCGAGTGTACCGCAATGATTATGATATGACGCATACCCCGATGTTCCATCAGGTGGAAGGTTTATTAGTTGAGGAGCACACTTCTTTTGCTGATCTCAAGGGTACTTTGTATGCTTTCTTGCGTAATTTCTTTGAGGAGGAGCTCGAGGTGCGCTTCCGTCCGTCTTATTTCCCGTTCACTGAGCCGTCCGCAGAGGTGGATGTTAAGCGCAAAGGTGGTAAGTGGCTTGAGGTTTTAGGTTGCGGTATGGTGCATCCTAATGTGTTGCGTAACCTTGGCATTGATACTGAAAAGTATCGCGGCTTTGCCTTCGGCATGGGCGTTGAGCGTTTGACCATGTTGCGCTATGGCGTGAATGATCTGCGTGCTTTCTTTGAAAATGATCTGCGCTTCTTAAAACAGTTTGCATAAATCGCGCTTGAAGGATAGTAAAAAATGATTTTCACCAAAGAATGGATTGATGCGTGGGTAGACAGCGGGCTTAGCGCTGAGGAAATTGCCGATAAAATCACTATGGCCGGCCTTGAGGTCGATACGGTAAGCCCGGTGTGCGGAGAGTTTTGCGGCGTAGTGGTCGCTGAAGTTAAGACCTGTGATATGCACCCGGATTCAGATCACCTGCATGTCACTACTGTTGATGCAGGAGACGGACAGACTTATCAGGTTGTATGCGGTGCTCCCAACTGCCGCGCCGGGCTTAAAGTAGCCTTTGCCAAGATAGGCGCAGTGCTCCCGCAGATCACGATTAAAGCAGCTCGTCTGCGCGGCGTAGATTCATGCGGCATGCTGTGTTCTTATGCTGAGCTGGGCATGGCTGAAGAGTCTGACGGCATTATTGAATTGCCTTCAGATGCTCCGGTAGGGATGGATCTGCATCGGTACATGAAACTTGATGACAAAGCCATCGACATTGATTTAACTACCAATCGTCCGGATTGCCTCGGTATACGCGGTATTGCCCGCGAGCTGGCAGTATTAGTACGCAAACCTTTGCACGATCTGCCGATGCCTGCGATTGATTGCACTATTGATGATAAGGTGCCGCTTAAAGTCGAGGCTCCGGAAGCCTGCCCGCGCTACTGCTGCCGCATTGTGCGCGGAGTCAATCAGCAGGCGGTATCGCCGTTGTGGATGACTGAGCGCCTGCGCCGCTGCGGTATTCGCTCGGTGTCGCCGATTGTTGATGTGACTAATTATGTGATGCTTGAATTGTCGCAGCCGCTACACTCCTTTGACTTAAATCAGATTAAAGGCGGCATTACAGTGCGAATGGCCAAAGCAGGTGAGCCGCTCACCGTGCTTTCTGGCGAAGAGCTTAAGCTACATGACGATACTTTAGTGATTGCCGATGATGCAGGTCCGGTGGGTATAGCCGGTATTTTCGGTGGTGCTGCTTCCGGGATTTCAGATAAGACTACCGATGTCCTGCTTGAAAGTGCATTTTTCAGCCCGGTGGCCATCAAGGGCCGGGCGCGTAGCTATGGTCTTGATACTGATGCCGCGCATCGCTTTGAGCGAGGCGTTGATCCGCAGATACAGCATTTAGCCTTAAATCGCGCAACTGAGCTTCTGTTGCAGATTGCAGGAGGCAAGGCAGGTCCGATTGAAGAGTTCGTGGCGCAGCAGCACCTACCTGCGGCGCATGAAATTACTCTGCGCACCGCGCGCTGCCATTTAGTAGCCGGCTGTGAAGTGCCGGAAGAAGAAATCGGAGAGATTCTAGCGCGCCTTGATTTCAATCCGCTTAAAGTCGAGGGTGGTTTTAAAATAACCTCGCCGTCCTTCCGTTTTGATATTGAAATTGAAGAAGATCTAATTGAGGAAGTCGCCCGTATTTATGGTTATGATCGCATTCCCAATCGTCAGCCAGTGTCCACTCTGAATATGCCGCTGCGCCATGAGAGCTCGCTGTCTGAGCGTAAGGTGCGCGATCTTTTGTGTGCGCTCGGTTATACCGAGGCAGTGACCTACTCCTTTACTGATCCTAAATATCTGCAGGCTCTAGGCGGAATTAAGCCCTTAGTGCTGACTGCACCTATTTCCCCGGAAATGTCGTGCATGCGTACTACCTTAACTGCCGGACTCATTCATGCGGCGAAGTATAATATCAATCGTCAGCAAAAACGCTTGCGCTTATTTGAAAAGGGGCTTAAATACATTCCGCAGACGGATGCAGAAAACGGTGTGCGCCAAGAAGAAATGCTGTGCGGTCTTATCAGTGGCAGCGCAGCAGCGGAAAACTGGAATGAACCAAGCCGCAAGGTTGATTTCTTTGATATCAAGGGTGATGTTGAGGAGCTCTTATCCTTGTGTGCCGATCCTGCGGCATTTACTTTTGTGCCGTCAACTGAGAACTTCCTGCACCCGGGGCAGAGTGCGGATCTATTAAAGCATGGCGTTAAAGTCGGCTATCTTGGCATGCTTCATCCGAAGACCTTAAAGGCAGTGGGTCTAAAGCAGGAGGCGGCGGTGTTTGAGCTTACTTGGGAGGCTATCTGCGAGCGTCAGCTGCCGTTGTACCATGAGATTTCCAAGTTCCCTACCAACAAACGCGACTTTGCCTTTGTGCTCGACAAGAGCGTTACAGCGGCGGCTTTAGTTAGCACTATTCGCGCAGCCTCGCCGCTTATCACCAATGTGCATATCTTTGACGTATTTGAAAGTGAAAGCCTTGGTGATAATAAGTCGCTAGCGGTTACGGTTACCTTCCAGGATCTGCAGAAGACATTGGATGATAAGGAAACTGATGCTGCTGCAGTGCTGCTCGTTCAGGCGGTAGCTGATAAGCTTGGCGGACATCTTAGAGATTAAGCATGGCCGGAAAGATGAAAACCCTGGAAGAGCGCTTTACTGAGTTGCAGAATATTATCAGTAAGCTTGAGCAGGGAAATTTAAGCCTGGATGCATCAATTGAGGCTTATGCGCAAGGCATGAAGCTGGCTGCCTCGTGCCGCAGCACCTTAGATGAAATGCAGGCTAAAGTACAGGCGGCGCGCGAGCAGGCTTTGGGCAATGCGGCGAACGCCGGCGGTACCGATCCCGCGCAGTCTGCTGAATAGTGCGCTTGCGCACAACAGGTGCGGCGGTTTTGTGCTAGATAGAAAGGGCACGGAGCGAATCCGCGCCCTTTTGCCGCACTGTGCGGTGCTGGTTAGATTAAGGAGATGGCATGGAGTTGAAGCAGTACAGCGCAGAGGTACAGGCGCGCATTAATAACTTGATGGAGCGCAGGCTTGCTGCGCTCGATGAGGCAGCGCCGAAGCTTAAGGAGGCGATGCGCTATGGCTTGCTTTTGGGGGGAAAACGCGCACGTCCGCTGTTAGTGTATGCCTCAGGGCGTGCGTTCGGTGTTGCGCCAGAGCGTCTGGATGCTACGGCTGCAGCCATTGAATGCATTCATGCGTATTCTTTAATCCATGATGATATGCCGGAGATGGACAATGATTTGTTACGTCGCGGCAAGCCGTCGGTGCATGCTGCTTTTTCGCCGCAGTTGGCGCTACTATCTGGCGATGCGCTACAGGCCCTCGCCTTTGAGTTCTTAGCCGACAGCCCGTTGCCGCCAGCGGTGGTGACTAAGCAGTTGCAGCTACTTGCGGTCAATGCCGGTTACAGCGGCATGTGCGGTGGTCAAGCGCTTGATTTGCAGTCAGAGCACCAATCCATCCCGTACGAAACTTTGCGTACGCTCCATGCCAAAAAGACTGGAGCATTGATTTTAGCTGCGGTGCTGATGGGCGCTGCGGCTGGTAATCCTTCTGCTGCGGCGGTACAGGCCTTAACTAGGTACGCGCAGAAAATCGGTCTGGCCTTCCAAATTTGGGATGACGTGCTGGATGTGATTGGCGACAGTGCGCTTACCGGCAAGCCGGTGGGCAATGATGAAGCTGCAGGTAAAAGCACCTATCCGGCGCTATTCGGCCTCGATAAAGCCAAGGAATTGGCGCTTGCGGCCAAGGATGAGGCTTTAGATGCTTTATCGCAGCCGGCCTTAGCTGGCTGTGATACTGAGGTGCTACAGCAGTTTGCACTATTCTGCGTTACGCGTGATCATTAACACAGGAAACGGGTATGGCAGAGCCATTACTGGATGGAATTAAGGATGCGGCAGATGTACGCCGCTTAACTAAAGAGCAGCTACCGCAGCTGTGTGCTGAGGTGCGCCGCTGTCTGATTGACACGGTAAGCAAGACTGCCGGGCATTTGGCTTCGGGCCTGGGCGTCGTCGAGCTGACGGTGGCGCTACATTATGTTTTTGATACACCGCGCGACAAAATCATTTGGGATGTTGGGCATCAGGCCTATCCGCACAAAATTTTAACCGGACATCGCCGTGAACTGGCAACTATTCGCCAGCATCATGGCCTGCATGCCTTTATTTGGCGTGGGGAAACCCCGTATGATGTGCTATCTACAGGTCATGCTTCAACGTCAATTGGTTCAGCCTTAGGGCTGGCGCTGGCGGCACGTGCGCAAGGACGCAAAGAACATGTAACCGCAGTGATAGGCGATGGCTCCCTGACCGGCGGCATGGCCTTTGAGGCGCTCAATCATGCTGGCACCTTTAAGGATTTAAATCTGCTGGTAATTCTCAATGATAATGAGATGAGCATTTCGGAGAATGTGGGGTCATTGGCGCAGAGCCTAGCTGAAGTGTTGGCCAATCCGCATTACGTCAAGCTCGTTGAAGGCGGTAAACGCGTGCTGACCAAATTGCCGGCATTGCGCGACTTTGCTCTGCGGGCGCAGGAGCATGTCAAAGGCATGGTAATGCCGGGTACGTTATTTGAGGAGCTGGGTTTTAACTACATTGGACCGGTAGATGGCAATGATGTGGTACGTTTGACCTCACTTTTAGAAAAGGTCAAAGCGTTGCCGGGGTTGCAGTTTCTGCATGTAGTGACCCGTAAAGGCAAAGGCTATCCGCCAGCCGAACGCGACCCCATCTGTTATCATGGAGTTCCGGCCTTTGACCCAGACGCTGGAGTGCCGCAGACACCGCATCCTAACGATAAATCTTTCTCACGCGCCTTTGGCAATTGGCTGTGTGCACAAGCCAAGCTGGATGATAAGCTGGTCGGTATTACCCCGGCGATGCGCATCGGCTCTGCAATGGAGGAATTTGCCGCCCGCTTCCCCACGCGTTTTTATGATGTGGCAATAGCAGAGCAACATGCTCTGGTACTGGCCTCTGGCCTAGCTGCAGGCGGTATGCATCCAATTGTGGCGATTTATTCGTCATTTCTGCAGCGCGCTTATGACAGCGTGATCCACGATATTGCTATTCAGGATTTGCCGATTGTGCTGGCCATTGATCGGGCCGGGGTGGTCGGTCCGGACGGCCCAACTCATCAGGGGGCTTTTGATATTGCCTTCCTGCGGGTAGTGCCTAATCTTACTATCTTAGCGCCAGCGACGCGCGCAGAGCTGCAGGCAATGTTGAGTTTTGCCGTAGCCTACGGCCATCCGTGTGCCGTGCGCTATCCACGTATGAATGGCTTGTGGGATTTAACTGAAGCTGGCCTTCAGGCGGATGATCCCATTAGCCACGGTACGGCGCAGGTGCTTTACGCGCCGACTTCACCGCGTGCTGCTATTTTGGCTGTAGGTCCGCTGTCACTTGACTTGCTGCCGCTTGCCAAAGAGCGGGAGCTGCTTTTGGTGAATCTGCGCTTTATTAAGCCGCTGGATACTAAACTGATTATGACATTGGCCAAACAGTGTCCGGCTATTCTGACGGTTGAGGATGGGACGCTCAAAGGAGGCGTTGGCGAGGAAATCGGCCGCATGCTGTTGGAGTCAGGTTTCAGCGGACGCTTTAAGGCCGTAGGGCTGCCCGATTCGTTTTTAATGGAAGGGACGCGCACTGAAGTGCTGGCTGATGCCGGTTTAAGTGCCGCAGCCATTAAGGCACAGGTTGAGAAGTTGCTGCAGCCATAGGGCTGTAGCCGCTAGAGTGCAAGCTATAGAGGATACAAACATGCCGTCATTTGATGTCGTTTCGGAAATTAAAAAAGATGAGTTGTCCAATGCGGTGGAAAATGCTAATCGCGAGCTGTCAACTCGCTATGATTTTCGCAATGTTGCGGCGTCCTTTAACTTAAATAAGCAGGATGCGGTGATTAAGCTTGAGGCCGATGAGGACTTTCAAATTCAGCAGATGGATGAAATTCTGCGCTCTAAATTGGTCAAGCGCGGAATTGAGGTTGCCGCCGCTGAGTTTAAGGAAATTACGCGCTCGGGCAAGAAGTCGCTGCAGCAGGTGACTTTCAAGCAGGGAATTGATCGTGAACTGGCTAAAAAACTGATTAAGCTGGTCAAAGACGCCAAGCTTAAAGTTGACGTGAAACAAAATGACATGACGTTACGGGTTACTGGCAAGAAAAAAGATGATCTGCAGGCGGTCATTGCCTTACTGCGCGGCGCTAAAATCGATCAACCGCTGCAGTTTAATAACTTTAAAGATTAAGCGATGAGCGACCTTTCATCGCAGGAGCCGACAGCACCGCAGCCGCGGCTGTGGAAGCAGATCCTATCGCCGCGTATGGGGATCTGCCTTATCACTGGCTTCAGCTCCGGCCTGCCTCTGTATGTGCTGATAGTACTGCTAGCGGCTTTTTTAAAAGATAGCGGCGTTGATCTTAAGATTATTGGCCTCTTTTCCTTAGTTACCTTTCCTTACACGTGGAAGTTTCTGTGGGCGCCGCTTACCGATCGCTTTGCCCTGTGGGGCCTGGGGCGCCGGCGCGGCTGGATGCTGACGACGCAAGTGGTGTTGATCTGTGCTATCGGCAGTGTCGGCTGGTTTGATCCGCATCACAGCTTAGCGCTCATCATGGGGCTCGTCTGTCTGACCGCTTTTGCTTCAGCTACGCAGGATATTGTGATTGATGCCTTTCGCCGCGAGATTTTAAGCGATCGCGAGCTAGGTCTTGGCAGCTCATTGTTTGTTAATGCCTATCGCATTGCAGGTTTAGTACCAGGCAGCTTGTCGCTGATTGCGGCAGACTTTTTTCCGTGGCATTACGTTTTTGCCGGTACCGCATTGTGCATGCTGCCGGGGCTGTTGTTGACGCTGTGCGTGCGGGAGCCTACGGTACGGACACGCCCGCATACCCTGCGTCAGGCAGTGGTGGAACCTTTTGCTGATTTCATCGGACGCAAGGGAGTAGGCGGAGCGCTATTGTGCCTAGCCTTTGTTTTTTTCTATAAAATCGGTGATTCAATGGCCACCGCCTTAGCGACGCCTTTTTATTTAGAGCTCGGTTTTTCCTTAAGCGTCATCGGCATCGTGGCCAAAAACGTTGGCATCTGGTCAATGGTAGCAGGCGGCATGTTAGGCGGTATTCTGATGCTCAAAATTGGCATTAATAAAGCGTTGTGGCTGTTTGGTATAGCGCAGCTGCTGCCGATTTTAGGTTTTGCCTGGCTTGCGCATGTTGGAGCCCAGGGGCAGGCTGCGGTATGGCTGTTAGCGCTTGTTATTGGCGCGGAGGCTTTAGGCACCGGCTTGGGCACGGCTGCTTTTGTCTCCTATATCGCTCGCGAATGTACTCCGGCCTTTACTGCCACGCAGTTTGCGCTGTTAAGTTCTTTTTCCGCGGTACCACGCACTTTCTGCAATGCCGCTACCGGCTTTATCGTGCAGGCGTTAGGCTGGGAGAACTTCTTTTTAGTCTGCACCGCATTGGCGCTGCCTGGCATGTGCTTACTCTTTAAAATTGCCCCGTGGGGGGCTGAAGATAAAGCCGCAGCTTAAAGCATGCTAAAACGGCCGTCGTGACGGCGGCCGCAACAGAGGACTATTTACTTATTTTTAACTGGAGGTACATCCTGTTTAAGGATGTAAGTTAGCACAGCATAGAGTACCGCGCCGCTAATCATAGCCGCCAGCAGGCCGATATTAGCCTTGGCAAAGGTTCCGCTGGCAGCCTCGTCACTTAAAAGAAACGAGGTAATTTTGCCAATGTAGGGATCTGAAGATGTAATTGTTCCTAGGCCGATGATGGTAGCGACAATTAAGGACACCATCGCGGTCCAGCGGTAATTGCGCCCCCCAGCGCCATAGCGCTCAGCCATGCTGACATCCCAATTGAGCCGCTTTTGGCGCAGTAGATCGACAATTTCAATAGCCCCCCACGAGCCCATGATGACTGAAATTGATGCGAGGAAGGATGAGAACGTGGACAGGAAGCTGTCAGAGATGAAAGTTAAATAGAAGCAGCCCAATGCGATGATTACGGCGTTCATTAAGGTGGTAGTCACGCGGGAGAACGGAACGCCCGCAGCCATTAGCGCTAAGCCTGAACTGTAAACCCCAGTCATACCTGCTGAGATCAAGGAAGTAATAATGACCAGTGAGAACGGTACGTAGAACCAAAAAGGCAGGATGCCAGTGAGCGCGGCAAGCGGCTCATGTGCGGCTTTATCTAACAATTCAGGATTACCTACCGACAGCATTACCCCTAAGATCAGTAGTACCGATACCGGTAGCGCAATGCCGGTGGTAGTCCAGAAAATGACCGATCCTGCGCTGCTGCGGCGCGGCAGATAACGTGAATAGTCGCCGCCGTAGTTGAGAAAGCCTAGCCCCACCATGGTCATGGCGAGCACCACGCCGCCAATAAAGGTACTCATACTTCCTGTAGGGGCGGAGTTTAACTGACTGAAATCAATCTGCGGGATAAAGAAAAACAGATAGATGGCCGTCATGATCCCGGTGATAAGGGCAATCCAGCGCTCAATTTTCAGAATGATGCTGTAGCCGTAGATGGCGCCTATCATAGTCAGCACGATAATCGCGCTAAAAGAGAAGAACAGACAGGCACTCGTCGGTTTGCCGGTTGCATCTTGCAGCAGCGGGAGCAGATGGGCAAGAAGATCTGCTAGGGTGGTGGAGGCCATTGACAGCATGGTGACTTTCCAGCCCATATTGGCAACATAACCAAAGAAAGCCGGAATGCGGTTGCCATCAACGCCAAAGCAGAAGCGCGATTGGGCTAAAGTCGGCAGGCCGGTACGTACCGATCCTACAGCTAAAATTCCGACTAAAGAGCAGGAAAGAAAATATCCTAGCACACCAGCGAGCATAGCCTGCCAAACCGACAGACCTAACGAGAAGACATACATGCCGCAGGTAATGCCGAAAATTGAAATATTCCACGAAAACCATACCGGAAATAATCCCGACGGCTTGCCATAGCGCTCAGCATCGGGAATAGCATTAATGCCGTTTTGTTCAATGGCACTGCTTTTTGCTTCACTTATGATTGTTTCCTCATATTAAGCGATCACTTAGCCGTTTGCCGATAGTCTGCAGTGGCGGCAAAATGTAAAAATTCATCTAATTCTGGACAGCAAGCGGGGCCGGGACGCGCACTAACGCAGGCTGCAGTGGCATTTGCCAGCAGTACAGCATCGGCAAGCGGTAGATCGCACATTAAACCCGCGATGAGGCCGCCTGAATGTGCATCGCCTGAGCCGACGGTATCAGCAAGCTCGATGGCAAAACCTGGCACCTGAACACAGTTCTCGTCTTGTGCTATCAGCGCGCCTTGGGCGCCGCAGGTGACTATTGCAGGATGTCCGGTGCGGGCGTGGAGCGTAAGTGCCGCTGTTTTAGCATCCGACGCGGTGCTTAAGTGCATGGCTTCGGCAGCATTGAGTGCGTACATTAAGGGCAAATCCTCCAATGCGCGCAACACGGATGCATCAAGATAGGGAGTACGTGGCCCGGGATCATAGACGATAAGCGCATCTTTGCGGACGCGCTGCAACGCCTGTAGTATGACTTGTGCATTGTCCCCTTCGGTTTGATAGCCCGAAAGGTAGATAAGATCGTAATTTTCCAGTGGCACGTTATCAAACCATGCCAGGTTAAAACGCGTTTCAAGTCCTGGCATCGTGATGAAGGTACGCTCTCCTGAGGGCTCGATTAAAGTCAGGCACCAGCCATTATCGCCATAGCCGCTAAAGCATTGACACGGATAATGGCGCCTTGCAAATTCAGTGCGCACTAAATCGGCCATCATTCCCTCGCCAATGGGCAGAAGCGCGTCAAAGGGGAGGTGCAGTTTGGCCAATACATCGGCTGCATTAAAACTGCAGCCGCCCACTTTTGCCGCTTGGAAATCGCCGCGTAAATCACCGCCTGATACGGGCATGCACGGTGTCTTAATCAAAACATCAACGAAGGCTGAGCCTAAAATAAGTACTTTTTTCTTAGGTTTAAGTTCGGCTGCAATGGTAGAAAGCTTGGTCATGCGTCCTCCTTATTCACGCACGAAGTCCGCGCGGGCGAGGATGATTTCATGAGCCAGTGCGCTAAAATCAAGCTGATTGGTCGTTTCAAGGTAGCTGACGGTTTCTGGCTTAAAGCCGCTGATCCCCACGCGCGCGCCGGCAATTGCGCAGGCCATCGCACCGATAGTATCGGTATCTCCGCCAAGATTTGCGCAGATATGCGCCGTTTGCTCAGGACTTTTATCCCAAAAGCCGAAAGCTAGCGCAGCACTGACCGACTCTGAGGTCATAGTGCCAGTGCCTAAGACTTGATACACCCATAAGCTCAGATCTTCCTCTGCAGGGTGGGTAGCAAGGCGTTCAAGCGCTAAGTTAAAACGTGCGCGCAGCGATGCAGCCCAAGTCGGCGCGCCCAGCGGCAGCGCCGCATCATGGGCTTTGAGGACACTGGCTGCCGCCTCATCGTGGGAGGCTCCAGAGCAGTAGGCAGCAACCGCCGCCGCGACCATGGAGGCGCCAGCAATAGCTACATCCGAGGCATGGGTGACAGCACTTACCTTTGCTACGGTGCGTGCCAAACTCTCCTCCTGCCCAATGTCAAAGAAGCAGCCGACAGGAGCTATGCGCATCGCTGCCCCGTTGGTTAGGGCCTGCTGAGTGTAGACGGTATAGTCCTCCCCTTTAATGTGCGCCAGTAGCGCAGCTTTGGAACTTGGTCCCAACAGATTGATCTCAAAGCCGTTCATCGACTCAACCCAAGCAATTAGATCCTGCGCTAGAATTTTGACATCAGGTACGCGGCCGTACTTTAATAAATCGCGCAGAATTACCAAAGCCTGCGCGCTGTCATCGGTATAGTGGCCGGCTTTAAAATAGCAGGCAACGATATTATCGGCCGGGCCATCTAAAAAGGTGGTGATATCGCCAAAACGTTCACGCACCCGGGCGCGCGGCCACAGTTCTCCCGGGACACCAAACGCATCTCCCAACACCATGCCGCACAGAGCGCCGGCAATGTGATTGTGCATTTCATCCACAGAAAGTACAGGCATATTTACTCCTAAATTTGACAAATGAATAATAGGTTAATGGCCGGCTGCCCGCGCAATGCGAATCTCGAAGTAGGGCGAATAGGCAATCGTTACCTCTTCAATGACCTCATCCTCTACATCAAAGATCTGTTGGCGGGCACTGATAATAGGTTGCGCTTGGTCAAGTTTAAAATCAGCGCATAAATCGGCATCCGGCATGATCGCAGTAAGCACAGACTCGCCGCGACAGGGAAACACTTGATAATGTTCGCGCATGACGGCGTAGAGTGATTGTGCGGCAAAATCGTATTGCTCAATTAAAGGAAAGCGCGCGTATGGTAAGAGTGAGTCTTCGCGAGTTAAAAATTGCACTGCACCGGCACGCTTAATTCCGCGTGTGCGCACTAAATGAAAATACTGATGCCCATGCACTTCTTCAATGCAGGACCGATCTACTCGCGAAAAAGGCAGCTCATGCTGCGCACGTAATGTTTCTGTAAGCGACGTGAAATTCCATGAACGGCGCTTTTGTGGGGTGAAGCACAAACTGATGCGTCGTCCTTGATGTTTGCGAATTAAACCGTCCTGCACTAACAGTTCTAACGCTCGCCGCACGGTGGTGCGGGTGACGGCAAAGCGCTCCCGCAGTTCCTGCTCTGAGGGAAAAGGTGCGTTGTCGCAGCGTCCGGCTAAAATATCCTGACGCAGCGCAGCAGCGATTTCACGGTACGCAGCTGTGACCATCATGTCTCCACTTGCTTACTTGTCTAAACAACTTTAGTGCAAAGTATAACCGTCAAGCGCGTGTATTTCTGTGCTCCACTTAACAGAAAAATAATATAAAAAGCTTAAATTACAATGAGATAGTATACAAGTACGATCGGCTTGTGTATACAAGTGAGCAAATTTATGCATTTTGCAGGTACAGCGACATAAATGCCGCCCCTAAAAACTCTGCAAACGCTTGCGGAAATTGGGCAAAAACGGCCGCAAAGCCTATTGTCAAGCGCTTTGGCTGTGAGCGGTATCAAAGAAAAAAGCTAAGTGATGGCCTGCATTTATGCTAAAATTTTTCAGTTGTAACCTGCGAAAAACTGCGGGACAGATT
Source organism: uncultured Succinivibrionaceae bacterium (assembly GCA_944390105.1). Classification (GTDB taxonomy): domain Bacteria; phylum Pseudomonadota; class Gammaproteobacteria; order Enterobacterales; family Succinivibrionaceae; genus Avisuccinivibrio. Next base: position 8,470 of record CALXOV010000022.1, on the reverse strand, counting down.
TTTGCGGATGCACGAACGTGCAGCGCTCAATTTTACTGGACCTAGGCTTTTTGCTAGGGCATAAGAATGGAAGCACTGACTTTCCGTAAATTATTGATTGGAACCGCCTATGATTAACATCAAAAAAGGATTGGATCTGCCTCTTGGCGGCCAGCCGCAGCAGACGATCGTCGCGGGTCCTGCGATAAAGCACGTTGCGCTTTTAGGCAGCGTGGATTATCCAGGTCTCAGACCTTCAATGGCTGTGGAAGTAGGCACTAAAGTCAAGAAAGGGCAGTTGCTGTTCGAGGATAAGAAAAATCCTGGAGCACGTTTCACCGCTCCTGCTGCGGGCACTGTAACTGCAGTTAACCGTGGTGAGCGTCGAGCTTTTCAGTCTATCGTCATTGAAGTTGATCCAGCCGGCCCGGCCGTGGCTTTCAAGAAGACCCCGGCTGACAAGTTGCTGGATTTAAGCTCCAAGGATGTAACTGATTTGCTGGTTGAATCTGGCATGTGGACGGCTTTCAGATGCCGGCCGTATGAAAAAGTCCCGCAGGTCGGAACGCTGCCGCATTCAATTTTTGTGACCGCCATGGACACCAACCCGGGGGCTGCCGACCCGCGCATTGTGATTGAGCAGGAAAGTGAAGCCTTTGCTAATGGTTTGAGGGTTTTAAGCCGCATTGGCGACTTTAAGATCTATGTGTGCAAGGGTGAAGCCTCACTACCGATGGCTAAAGCGCCGAATGTGGTCGAGGAAGTCTTCGTGGGGCCGCATCCTGCAGGTCTACCTGGCACTCACATCCATTATTTAGATCCGGTCTCAGAGACTAAGACGGTATGGCACATCGGTTATCAGGATGTGATCGCTATCGGTCATCTCTTTGTGGAAGGTCAGTACTACAACAAGCGCTACGTTGCTCTCTGCGGTCCGCAAGTCAAGGAGCCACGCGTGGTGGAGACCCTGCAGGGCGCAAGTGTTGCAGAGCTCATGCCTGAGGACGCGATTGAAAAATCGGCTTACGGCGTACGTGTGATCGCAGGTTCCGTACTGTGGGGCAATGAGGCTGTAGGTCCGAACGCTTACTTAGGTCGCTACCACCTGCAGGTGAGCGTGCTTGAGGAAGGCAAGATGAACGAGTTCCTGCTACAAAGCTGGATGGGGCTTGGCTTCAAGCGTCATACCGCCTCTTGCGCCTACATCTCCTCCTTCATTAAGCCCTCAGCTTACACCATCAATACCGCTTTAAACGGCGGCTCACGTCCGATGGTACCGGTAGGACTCTACGAGAAGGTATTCCCGTTTGATATGGAGCCTACCATGTTGCTGCGCGCTATTGATATCAATGACTCCGATCAGGCTAAGCTGCTTGGTGTGCTGGAGCTTGCTGAGGAAGATTTGGCGCTTTGCACCTATGTCTGCCCTGGCAAGACCGACTACGGTCCGCAGATCCGCAGATGCTTAACCAAGATTGAAGTGGAGGGTTAGGCCGTGTTATTGACTTTATTTAAGAAAATAGCGCCGATGTTTGAGAAGGACGGCGTGCTGGAAAAGCTGTACCCTCTCTACGAAGGCACTTTTACTCTGCTTTATAGCCCGGGTAAGGTTACCAAGGGACACACTCATGTGCGTGATTACATCGACTTAAAGCGCATCATGATCATTGTGTGGCTGGCGGTGTTCCCGGCCATGTTCTACGGCTGGTACAATACCGGTGCGCAGACCGTAGCGGCTTTAGCCACGCTGCCCAATGGTGCAGATATCGCTAATGCTTCCTATGCTCTGTTCAGCGCGGATTACCACTATGCTTTAGTGCAGCTTTTAGGAGGCACTTTAGGCGCGGATGCCGGCATCTACTCGAAGATGCTCATCGGTGCTGTATACTTCCTACCCATTTACATCGTCGTATTCATCGTCGGTGCTTTTTGGGAAGTGCTGTTCTGCATTGTGCGCCATCACGATATCAATGAAGGCTTCTTCGTAACCTCCATTCTGTTTGCGCTGATTGTTCCGCCGACCATGCCGCTGTGGCAGGCTGCCTTAGGTATTTCCTTTGGCGTGGTGATTGCCAAGGAACTGTTCGGTGGTACCGGTCGTAACTTCATGAACCCGGCTTTAGCGGGCCGTGCTTTCCTGTTCTTTGCCTATCCGGCCTCAATTTCTGGCACGGACTGCTGGATCCCGGTAGATGGCATTTCCGGAGCCACTCCGCTGGCACAGTGGCAGGCAGGCGGTCAGTCGGCTCTGGTGAATTTGTCGGGCGATCCCATCACGTGGATGGATGCCTTCCTTGGCAACATTCCAGGTTGCATCGGTGAAGGCTCTACCCTGATGATCGCCGTTGGCGCATTCATCATCTTAGTAACCGGCATCGCCTCGTGGCGTATTATGGCCGGCGTGCTGGTTGGCGCTTTCTTAATGTCCTCCTTGTTCAACGCCATCGGCTCGGATACCAACCCGATGTTCTCCATGAGCTTCATGTGGCATCTGGTCTTAGGCGGTTTCGCTTTCGGTATGGTCTTCATGGCCACCGATCCGGTATCCTCGGCGTTTACCAACAAAGGCAAATGGGCCTTCGGCCTGTTAATCGGCGTCATGGTTATCCTCGTGCGCGTGGTCAACCCGGCCTACCCTGAGGGCATGATGCTCGCCATCTTATTTGCCAACTGCTGTGCTCCGCTGTTTGACTACCTGAGCACTCAGCGCAATATCAAGAGGAGACTTGCCCGTGCTTAAGCTCAATAAAGACTCCGTAGTAGGTACCTTTACCATCATTCTCGGCTTCTGCTTAGTATGCTCCGTATTAGTGTCGAGCGCCGTGGTCGCCCTTGATCCCTTCAAGGCTGCAGCCCTCGCTAACGACCGTCAGGTAAGCATTCTTCGCGTGTCGGGCTATGAGGTGCAGGGTACAGTAGCCCAAACCTACGAAGCTCACATTCAGGCACAGCTGCTTGACACCGAAACTGGCAAACTAGTTCCGGAAATGCAGGCTGAGGCAGACGGCTACAATTTTGTGTCCAGTGCTAAAAATCCGCAGACTAATGTCGTGATTCCGTCCGATGAGGATATCGCCGGTATCCGCGTACATTCCAAGCTAATGCCGATTTACTTCGCACATGACGAAGACGGCAAAGTTTCTCGCGTGATTTTACCGTTCTACGGTGCTGCGCTGTGGTCGACCGCTTATGGCTATGTGGCCGTGGATCCGGATGGTAATACCATTAAGGCTGTCACCTTCTATCAGCATGGTGAGACTCCGGGCCTTGGCGGTGAGATCGACAATCCGCGTTGGCAGGCCCTGTGGGTGGATAAGAAAATTGAAGATGCCGACGGTAATCTGGCATTCACCATCGTAAAGAATGCTGATCACTCAGGTGATCGCAAGGATTACGAAGTGGATGCATTGTCCGGCGCAACTTTGACCACCAACGGCATTCGTCACGCCGCCCAGTACTGGCTCGGCACTGTCTACAAGCCGTTCCTTGATCAATTACGCAAGGGGGAGATCCTTAAATGAGTTCAGATGTAAAAACCCCTACTTGGAAGGAAGCGTTGCTCGAGCCGCTCATTGCCAATAACCCGGTAATGGTGCAGGTGCTCGGTATCTGCTCGACCTTGGCAGTTACCTCCAGCATGAAGACCGCTTTCGTGATGGGTATTTCCGTAACTGCGGTGACCGCGCTGTCCAATGCAGCCGTGTCATATACCCGCAATTACATTCCCAGCAGCGTGCGCATTATCGCCCAGATGACCGTGATTGCCTCACTGGTTATTCTGGTTGACCAGATCTTGCGAGCATTTGCCTATGATCTGTCCAAGCAGCTGTCGGTGTATGTAGGCCTCATCATTACCAACTGTATCGTGATGGGGCGTACTGAAGGCTTTGCCTTGAAGTATCCGCCGCTTCCATCTTTTATGGACGGCATAGGTAACGGTCTTGGCTATACCATCGTGCTGTGCGTTATTGCTACCGTACGTGAGATCTTGGGCTCAGGTAGCTGGTTCGGTCTTACCATTCTGCCTACAGTCAATAATGGCGGTTGGTACGTCCCGTGTGGCCTCATGGTGATGCCGCCGTGCGCTTTCTTCCTAGTCGGCTTGCTGATCTGGGCGGTAAAGACATACCGCAAAGAGTTAATCGAGCCCGCTGAGTATGATACCCATAGGGAGGATTACTAAGCATGATTGAGCATTATCTGTCACTGTTCGTCAGAGCAGTTTTCATTGAAAACATGGCTCTGGCCTTCTTCCTGGGTATGTGTACTTTCTTGGCAGTGTCCAAGAAAGTAACCACTTCCGCAGGCTTAGGTGCTGCTGTGGTGATGGTGCAGGTGCTGGCCGTACCGGTCAATAACCTTATCAACACCTATGTGTTGCTTCCTGATGCCTTAGTGAAGGGGCTGGATTTATCTTTCCTCTCTTTCATTACCTACATTGGTGTGATTGCCGCCATTGTGCAGGTGCTGGAATTGTTCCTCGATAAGTACGTGCCGTCACTGTACAGCGCTCTGGGTATTTTCCTGCCGCTGATTACGGTGAACTGCGTGATTTTCGCCGGCGTGTCCTTCATGGTGCAGCGTGAGTATACTTTCGCTGAATCGGTGGTCTACGGCTTAGGTTCAGGCGTATCCTGGGCCTTGGCGATCATCCTCTTGGCGGCTATTCGCGAGCGCTTGAAGTATGCGGACGTTCCGGCTGGTCTGCGCGGTATCGGCATTACCTTTATTACCGCAGGACTGATGGCCATCGGCTTCATGTCCTTCTCAGGCATTCAGCTCTAAGGAGGAAGCATGTTTACAATTGTTTCAGGCGTGGTGATGTTCATTGTCATCATCGCGGTGCTGGTAGCTCTCATTCTTATCGCTAAGCGCTTCTTAGTGCAAAGCGGAGATGTGACTATCAGCGTCAACGATGATCCGGCACATGCATTGAAGGTCCCCGCCGGTGATAAATTACTGAACTCGCTGTCTAATCATGGCGTGTTCGTATCCTCTGCCTGCGGTGGCCGTGGTGCTTGCGGTCAGTGTAAGGTGAAGGTCGTCAAAGGCGGCGGCGATGTGCTGCCAATTGAGTACTCGCATTTCACCAAGCGCCAGATTAAAGAAGGCTGGCGTCTGGCTTGTCAGGTAGCGGTGAAGGGTGATCTCGGCATTGAGCTTCCTCCGGAAGTATTTGGTGTTAAGAAGTGGGAGTGCGAAGTCATTTCCAATAACAACGTGGCTACCTTCATTAAGGAGTTGCGTCTGCGTCTTCCGGCAGGTGAGGAAGTGCCGTTCCGTGCCGGCGGCTACATTCAGATCGAATGCCCGCCTCATACTGTGTACTACAAGGACTTTGATATTCCGGAACAGTACCGCGGCGATTGGCAGAAGTTTGGTCTGTTTGACTTAGTCTCTAAGGTAGACGAGCCGACCATACGTGCCTACTCAATGGCTAACTATCCGGATGAAAAGGGCCTCATCATGCTGACGGTGCGTATTGCTACTCCGCCGCTGCGTCAGTTGAAGGAACTGCCTCCTGGCATCATGTCTTCCTATATTTGGAGCTTGAAGCCGGGCGATAAGGTCACCATTTCCGGTCCGTTTGGTGAGTTCTTTGCTCGCGAAACTGATAATGAGATGGTCTTCATTGGCGGCGGCGCCGGCATGGCCCCGATGCGTTCGCACATCTTCGATCAGTTAAAGCGTCTTAACAGCAAGCGCCGCATTTCCTTCTGGTATGGTGCTCGTTCGCTGAAGGAAGCTTTCTACGTGGATGAGTTCAATCAGCTGGCTAAGGAGCACCCGAACTTCACGTGGCATCTGGCACTGTCTGATCCTCTTCCGGAAGATCACTGGACCGGCCTTACTGGCTTTATTGCCAACGTGCTGTATGAACAGTACCTCAAGAGTCATAAGAATCCTGAGGATTGCGAATACTACATGTGCGGACCTCCTATGATGACTAAGAGCGCAGTTGACATGCTGCATTCATTAGGTGTTGAGGACGATAATATCCTCTTCGATAATTTCGGCGGTTAATCCGTATTGACCCTAGGCCGGGATCGTAAGGTCCCGGCCAGCTGACAACGCGCACTTGCGTTTGCCTACTCAATCAGCAGGCAAACGCAAGTGCTCTTTTATGGGGCAGTAATCGGACGAAGGTATCGTCGGCTGCCAAGCTGCGCTAGGATAGGTGCAACATAAAGGACTAAGTTAGGGAACACGTGCTGCAAAGATGCTGAAAATGAAAGCGGCTCTAGGACTATGGGCCGTGCTGGCGCTGCACAATAGTGCAGCGTTGACGCTATGGGAGGCCGGCAGGCTAGATTATCCTGACGGTAATGCGGAAGTGGCGGCTTTTGTCAATGGACCGCAAAATACGCAGCTGCAGGCGGTGCTGTGCGCTAAAGATGAAAACGATAAAAACCGTTTGTCGCTCCTCCTGCCGCAGTTTTATGATGCTTCATTAATGTTTGAGGTAGTGCTTGCCTGTGCGGGGACGGAATTTCCAACTTATGTCGAGCTTACCGGCAATACGCTTGAATTTCAGCTTGATGATGATTTCTATTTGAAGTTAGCGGACAGCGCAAGTCTTACGGTAAAGTTTAAGCCTGAGGACGCGGCTTATCTGCATCTTCCGGTGAGTATTGATCTGCCGCTGTTAGGCGCAGATTCGGTGTTGCAACAGGTAGCGCAACAATGTACTTCGCTTTGTCTGCGCGATGACTTTAAATGCCGTCAGGGATTGTTATCGGCGCTGCTGTGGCCGCCGCATGGCTTTAATCGCGACCATTTTGGCGATGTTGATGCTCTGTGTACTAGGCAAGCAACTGACGGCTGGCACTTTAATTTAACTGACAGCTGTCGCTTAACCCTGAATCGATTCTATGCGCGGGAAGGACAGGGACCTTTATCTTTCCTGCAGGCGCTGTTTCATGATGAAGATGGCGCTTATCAGAAATATAAAACCCTGTGGAATGATGCGGTAGCGCAGTTAGGCGCAGGGCCGCTTACCGATTTAGGACTTGTCAATGATGAAGAGTGGTATTTAGGTCTGTATGCCTTAGCCGGCACCCGTGAGCTACAGGATTATCCGCGTAGCTACTTTACGATTTTAAACAGTATGGCCGATCCAACGACGTTGCTGTATGACATTGACAGTCGTTATGAGATGGAAACTTTGAAATATGTTTCGGTGCTGATGCGCCGGCTGCAGCCGTCTTATGCTGTACGCCAGTCGCTTGAACATGCGTTGACGGCATGGGCGGATTTTTACCGTCAGCTGTGTGCGCTACAGCCGTATATTTTAAAAGCACAAGCACTGCGCCCGGTGATGTATCGGCAGATGCTGCTGCGTATTTGGCAGTTGGCAGGCAGACCGCGGGGGTTGACGTTGCGCCCGGAGGATGCTTTTGTGCAGGGCAGTGGAGGCAAGACGGTGACACCGGATGCGCTGGAGCAAAAATGTGCGTATTTTGAAGGTGTGCGCGGCGATGAATTTTTCTTTGCCAGCGATGAGTGTATTCGCGCCATTCATAGTGAATTACGTTTGTCGGGGCTCATAACTGACGATTATCCTCAGTTATTGCGGGCATGGGATGATTTTGCCACGGCCTGGAGTAATTCTATATTCTATTCAGATAGTGCTGATGATGCGGTAGGAGAACACCTGCGCTCTAATTTGGCCTTAACTATGCTGACAGCGTACCGCATTTACGGCTTTGGCGATTATTTCCTCCTCCGTGAGTGCATCTCCACGCGCGATGGCGATATCTGTCAGTTGGAAAAAGAACGGGCACTTAATTCTTTGGAACATGAGCTGGCCAATAAACTCAATGCAATTGCTGCAGTGTCGCGAGAAGATGCTAAGCAACTCCAGCTATTGCATGATAAATGGCTTAATTATCAGGAAAAACTTACCACATATGCCGCTGAACTTGAACGGCGCGGCAATCTCAGCTGGTGGCGTGCTCAGCTGCTTTTAGGCATGTCGGCAATACTACAAACTAATGCGGTGATAAGTGCTCCCTATTATCGTGAGGAATTGCCGGATGCGACGCTTAATGCAGAGGCTGAGGATGATTTTGAGGAAGTTTATCCGCATACTGAGGTAAAGGATTTAGGTGCTGATGCTTTAGATGCGGCGCAGCAGCGTACACTTGAAAGGGGTAAGCACGCGCAGGGACAGTAAGCAGTAGCAGTAAATTTTAACTGAAAGCCACAAAATTCCTCATGCTTGAGCGACGGAATGAACGCAGCGGCTTAAGCTGCTTTTTATATAAACTGGCCGCGCAAACCGCGTAGCTTCAGCTGCGCGGATGAGCGGCTGCCTTAGTGTTAATCTTTCGCAAGGTGCCGGGTCTGGGTATTTGTGATCGATTAGCCTTACCCATATCCACTTCATGTAAGTGCCCCCATGCCCAGAGCTCGCAAAAACCCTTAAGCTCAGACTGAAGACCTCCGCAAAGGTGGCGGTTAAGCTCTGCCGCGCCATGGACTGTGCGCG
>CALXOV010000021.1 GCA_944390105.1 uncultured Succinivibrionaceae bacterium | reverse complement strand
AGAAATTATCCATCCGTCAAATCGCAGCTTTGGGGCAAGGCGTTATGGTCTTCATCTTATTTTGCTTCATCCTGCGAAGGTGCTCCGATATCTATTATCCGACAATATATTGAGCAGCAGAAAACGCTGGATTAAAAAAGTGCCTACACCGCGCGGCTGTATCCACGCCCTAAAGGACGGGGTTTTAGCCGCTGATCTTTTTTGATAAACCGGCTCTCGATGCCACAAAATTAAGTCACCTCCAGTAACAGTCGCCATGGTGCGTGGCGACAGGTGTTGACTGTGCGCCAAAGGCGCGGTGCTAAGGGCGGCTGGTTATTTTTTGGCTTCTTTAAGCCGCAGCTCTCCGTACATGGCCGCACCGATAATGCCGGCTAAGTTTAGGGTCTGCGCGGGTATAACCTTAGTTTTGACGGTAAAGCATTCGGCATACTTGTCAAATTTTTTCGAGGCGCCGCCGCCTAAAATGATGACATCGGGCTGAAGCAGGAACTCAATGTAAGTTAAGTATTCATTAAAGCGCTGGCCAAATTCTTTCCATTTAAGGTCAAAACGTTCGCGGGCTGAATCAGAGCAGTAACGCTCAGCACTATCACCGTACATCTTAATATGACCTAGTTCGGTATTTGCGTAGAGTTTGCCGTTTAAGAATAAAGCTGAGCCAATGCCGGTGCCGATGGTTAAAAACAGTACCTGCGTGCCCTGCTGATAATCGCGTCCCGCACCGAAATGCATTTCGGCAAGACCGGCTACGTCAGCATCATTAGCTACAAAAACATCAGTGCCTAAGGTTTTGGAAAACAGTTTTTCGACCTTGGTGTTGATCCAGCTTTTATCGATATTCGCCGCGGTAAATACTTCACCATGAATCACGCGAGCGGGGAAGCCGCAGGACACGGGACCATCCCACCCAATTTGCGTGACTAAATCTTTTAAAGTGGCGGCTACGGCCTCTGGAGTAGCGGGCTGCGGGGTTTTAATGCGCAGGCGCTCCGTTAAAAGTTCACCGCTTTTCGTGTCTACGACTGCTCCTTTAATGCCGCTGCCGCCGATATCTACGCCTAAAATCTTCATACGTTATCCACAGAAAAATGAAAGCAAAAATTTAACTAATGCCGCGTAATTCCCCTGGCGTGAGCTAGGGGCTGTAAGCGGTGAACACTGCACTTTTCGATCATGTACAAAATGCTCTCTAAACATTCAGGAGCGAGTTTTAGGCTCAAACCTGATGGGGGCATTGTGGACATGCTCGTAAGTGCCCGCTAATGGGGCCTTACTAAAAGCAAGGGTGCGGCCTTGCGAAACCTCCTAGTTAGTGCGGAGGTATTTCATGGGGTCAAAGCTTAGCGCAAAGCCGCCCTAGCTGAAAAGGCGGGCACGGCGTCAAATGCTGAAAATGAAAGCTGTGTCAACAAAATATCTTGCCTCTGCGGAGGCGGGGAGGATCTCCGCTTGCACGCAGCGGCGCTTCGTGCCAAGATTTGATGCCGATAACAAGTTATGCGCAAAGCTGACAGGTTAAGCGTCAAGTTTTAGGAGAAAGCTATGCTGGCGATGCCGGTATTAAGCAGTAAGGCGGTGCGGCGCCTCGAGCAGGAATATGCGGCCGCGCACGGGGGGCATTGCTATGCCTTAATGGAATTAGCCGGTGCAGGCTTAGTGCGTCAACTGCTGCGGGTCAGGGCACAGCCGCGCTTAGTATGGATCTTTGTGGGTAAGGGCAATAACGGAGGGGATGGCTATGTCGCTGCGCGTTTGCTGCGTGAGCAGGGCATTGCTCATCGGGTGTTTGCGCTCGGCAGTCCGCATCCAGGCACTGAGGCGGCTGAGGCATGTCGGCGTTATCAGGAGGCGGGGGGTTATATTGAAACTGATCTGCCTGAGGAGCAGGCGCCGCATCCTGATGTGATTATTGATGCGCTGCTAGGTACTGGGATCACCGCCGCGCCGCGCCCGCCCTTAGATGAATGGATCTTGTGCATCAACCGAACCCATGCCTTTACGCTGGCAGTTGATGTGCCCTCGGGGCTTAATGCTGACAGCGGCGCGGTGCCGGGGGACTGTGTGACTGCACAGCTTAGCGTCTGCATGCTCGCGTTAAAGCCCGGACTCTTTACCGGTGAGGGCGTCGATTACTGCGGGGAAGTTGTGCTCGAGGACTTAGGCCTAGCAGGGGGCGGCAGCAGCGCTGCGGTGAGCGCCGCGCGCAGTGCGCTAAATGAATTGCCAACCTGGCAGCGCACTTATGAGGATATGCTTGACGATCTGCCACAGCGCCTGCCTTCAAGTCACAAGGGCGATGCCGGCAAAGTGTTGATTGTCGGCGGAGCTAAAGGCTTTGGCGGGGCGGCCTGCATGGCGGCGCAGGCGGCGCTGCGCGCCGGCGCAGGCTTAATTAAAGTTGCCCTTGACCCGTGCAACATTGCGGCACTCAATGCCGCTTGCCCGGAAATCATGACCGTAGACTTTAGCGATGAAACTGCGTTTGCTCAGGCCTTAAGCTGGGCTGACTGTGTGGCGCTAGGTCCAGGCCTCGGACGCAGTGCGCAGGCGCAGACCCTAACCGAGCGCTGTCTGAGTTGTGCCCGACCGCTGGTCATAGATGCCGATGCGCTTAATATCATTGCCGTCAGCAAACTAACGGTACCCGGACACGATCACATCTTAACTCCGCACCCCGGCGAGGCGGCACGGCTGCTTAACTGCAGCGTAAGTGCGGTGAATGCTGATCGCTTAGGCAGCGCACGCGCGTTACAACAGCGCTGGGGCGGCATTGTGCTGCTCAAGGGGGCAGGCTCAATTGTCTGCGATGGGCGGCGCCTTGACATCATTCGGGAGGGCTCACCGGCAATGGCCTCAGGCGGTATGGGGGACGTGCTTACCGGACTGTGCGCAGCTTACGTGGCGCAAGGGCTTGCACCTAAGCTGGCGCTCCTTGCGGCTGCGTGCGTGCATGGACGGGCTGGAGCTTTGGCCGGACGTGATGGCATTATCGGCACGAAAGCTACCGATTTGCTGCCCTTTATTCGCCGCCTGACTAATCGCTTGCCCTGCTAAGTTGGTGCCTTTGCAAGCATGCGCGCAGCGTGTTAAGCTTAATTTTGTTTTTGTTTTAAGCAGGGTATCAGCTTTAATGAGCGACGCGTCGAGCATTATGCTTGCAGGGGAGGCCGCTACCGCGGCGTTCGGCCGTGCGGCCGCGCCAGTATTGGCGCAGGCAGCCGTGGGCATGGATCACGCTTTAACCGTCTTTTTGCAGGGCAATTTAGGTGCAGGTAAGACCGCCTTTTCCCGGGCATTGATTGTGGCTTTAGGCTATCAGGGATTGGTTAAATCTCCGACCTATACCTTAGTGGAGCCGTATCAAGTTCAGTCTGGTCTTAAGATTTATCATTTCGATTTATATCGTTTAAGCGATCCTGAGGAATTGGAATTTTTAGGCGTGCGTGATTATTTTGCCGCAAGTCCAGCTATCTGCCTGCTGGAGTGGCCGGATAAAGGCGCAGGCTTGCTGCCTGCGCCTGAAGTGGTGCTGTCTATTAGTGGTAGCGGGGATACGCGGCGTTTTACGCTGCAGGCGCAAGCAGCGGCGCTGCAGTCACGGCTGCAGTCTTTGTGTGCGGCTTTTGCAGGATAAATGAAGCAAGTAATTAGATTTTTCATCGCAGCTCTCCTGCTTATCAGTGCTACGCTAAGCCAGGCTGCCACCATCACTAATATCCGTGCGTTTGCCAATCAAGATAAAACGCGCGTGGTGCTGGATTTAGATTTCAATCCGCGCTATTCCACTGCGCTGTCGGCCGATGGACACAGCTTTGTGCTGCGGGTTAATGATGTTACCAATTACCGTCAAGCGCCGGTGCGCATTACCCTCCAGCCGGGTAGTGCGGTCAGCGCGTTGCAAAAAGCTCTTGACGGCAATGATGTGCGCTATCTCTTTACCCTACAGGGCTCCGGCACCCCGAATGTCTTTGTGCTAAAGCCCCAGGGCGGACACAATTACCGCTTAGTGGTCGATTTTCCCCATACCGGCACGCGCCTGGTGTCAACTGGTACGCTACAGGTGCTTGATCAAGATACGGCTGAGGCGCGTCTGGGGACCGGGCGCGGGGCCGGCATTCCGCCGACGCATGTAATTACGGTGCACGATGCCGACAGTGCGGAAAATGCGCTGCTCAATTCTTTAAGCCAAGTCGGTGCCGATGGTATCCGCACGATGACGCCGCAGCAGGCTCAAGCCTACAGCCAAAAGCTACAACAGCTGCGCGATGCGCAGGCCAAGCGTCAGACTGCTGCTGTACCCACGCAGCAGACGTCACAGCCGCAGGTTGAGGAGGAAGTCCTCGATACCCAAGCTCCGCCGGTGCCGCAACTCATCCAGGCGCTGCCCGATCCTTTCATTATTGCGGTAGATGCCGGGCATGGCGGTAAAGATCCTGGCGCCATCGGCAAACGCGGAGTACGCGAAAAGAACGTGACCTTAGCCATTGCACGGGCGCTGGGACAGTACATCAATTCCAATCAGCAATTTCGCGCGGTGCTGATCCGCTCTTCTGATGTGTTTGTCGATTTAAACCGCCGTTCGGAAATTGCACGGCAGAAAAAGGCTGATATTTTAATTTCCATTCACGCCGATTCGGTGGCTTCAGGAAGTTCCGCACGCGGCGCTTCGGTGTGGGTACTATCCAATAATCGCGCGGTGCGCGAGAATAAAAAGCTGCTGCAGGGCAGCAAGAAAAGTCAGCTCTTAGGTGGCGCGGGCGATGTGATTTCACAAAGTGAGCAAAATCCATATTTGGCAGCCACCATCCTTGATATGTCCTCGGATAATTCGCGCTCTGAGGGCTATACCTTAGGGCAGGAGATTTTGGCCAAGTTAGGGGGCTTTACTAGACTGCATAATAAAAAGCCCATTCATGCCAGCCTCGCGGTCTTAAAGTCTCCGGATATTCCGTCGTTGCTCATTGAAACGGGCTTTTTGTCCAATCGCTATGAGGAAATTCAGCTCAATCAGCCCAATTATCAAAAGCAGATTGCCTATGCCATTTATCAGGGCATTGTGTCTTATTATGAAAAATACCCCAAGCAGCGCTTTAAATCGCGCCAGGAATCGGCGCAGCGCGTGCTCAATCATGAGCGCGTGCATACCGTCAAGGCCGGTGAGTATTTAGCGAAAATAGCGCGGCAGTATCAGACCAGCGTGGCGGCGCTAAAAGAGCGTAATCAGTTAAAGTCTGATCACCTGCGCATTGGGCAGGAAATCATTATTCCGTAGCGTTATGCCTATTCGTCAGCTTTCTGTACAGCTTGCCAATCAAATTGCCGCCGGCGAAGTGGTGGAGCGTCCAGCTTCCGTGGTCAAAGAACTGCTAGAGAACGCCGTTGATGCCGGAGCACAAAAAATCGTGCTTGAAGTCGAAGCTGCCGGACGCCAGGCGGTGGTGGTGCGCGATGACGGCGCTGGCATCCCGCGCGCTGAGCTAGCTTTGGCCTTAGCACCGCATGCCACCTCCAAAATAGCCTGCGTCGAAGATCTGGACGCGATTACTACCTTAGGCTTTCGCGGTGAAGCTTTAGCCTCTATTGCCTCAGTCTCCAAGCTTACTTTAACCTCCAAGCCCGCGGCGCAGGAAACTGCCTTTGCGGTGCATACCGAAGGACCGGCGATGGATCCGGTGATTGTGCCGGCAGCGCATCCTAATGGCACCTCAGTGGAGGTGCGCGAGCTCTTTTTCAACACTCCGGCGCGGCGGCGCTTTCTGCGCTCGGATCGCACGGAGATGGCTCGCATTAAGGATGTGTGGCTACGTACAGCGCTAGCGCACGGAGAGATTGCCTTTGAGCTCTATCAGGACGGCAAGTTAATGCAGGCATTGCCGCCGGCAGCTGCCGACGATGCAGCTGCACAGCGCCGGCGTTTTGGCAAGCTCATTAGCGGGCAGTTTGTGCGCGAGGCGGTGGATCTGAATATTAGCGCGCCTGGTTTGGAGTTAAACGGGCTGCTGCTGCCGCCGCCGCCTGAGTATGCCAGCGTGCCAGAAAATATTTATCTGTTTTTAAATGGAAGGCCGCTTGCCGATAAGTTGCTCACCCATGCTCTGCGCGAAGCTTACCGCGAGGTCAACGGCAGTCGCGCCAGCGTGCGCGCGCTTTTGTTTCTGCGTTGCGATCCCCATGCGGTGGACGTCAATGTGCATCCGCGCAAGGATGAGGTACGCTTTCATGAAGCGCGCATGGTGCATGATTGTCTGGTCGATGCCGTGGTCAGCACGCTGCACGGTACTGTGATGCCTGAACGCAATCGGCAGACCACGCCGCCGCCGCCGGCTTTTAGTGAAGCTGAAATTGCCGCCTTCAATAACGAAACGCTGGACGAAGCTGCTGCCGCGCGCGCCTTTGCCGCTCAAGGGGGCAGTCAGACTTTTGAGGATTTAGTGGCGCAGTTAAAACGTCCGCTGCCGACGCCCCCCAAACCTGCTGTGCCTGCTGTGCTGCCGCCGTTGGCGGCGGCATGGGAAACGCCGGCTGTCGCAGCCGAGAAGAACGGAGCTGGCGCGTCTGTGCCGTTGGGGATGACTTCATGCGCGGCAGATAATCAGCCTGCGTCCGCCAACGCTGTCTCCCCGTCGCTACTGCCGGAGGATAGACCCGTAGTCTTGGCAGCTGATGACACGCAGGTCGCCATTGCTACAGTAGCTCCCGCCCCGCAGGAGGTATCCTCACTTGATGCAGCGTCTGCGCAAGCACAAGTTCTCGGCGCGCAGCTTATTGATATGCCGCTGCCTGGGGTATGGCTGTTAAAGCTGCAAGGGCGGTATTTTCTGGTGCGCGCGGCTCGGCTGCAGCAGGAGAGCAAAGCAGCCGCTATCATCAAACAGCTAGCGCTTGGCAAACTTCCGGCGGCGCCTTTAGCGCTGCCATTGACGTTGCGGGTGGAGGCTTCATTGGTCAAAGCCTTAAAACTGTGCGCTCCTGCCGTCGAGCGTATGGGCTTTACGCTTAAGCTCAAACGCGAGAGCATTGACCTGCTGGCAGTGCCAGCAGAGCTTAAAGGCAGTGAACTTGCGGGCAAAGCGGTGCGCGCGTTGCATTTAACCGCCGCTGCCGGTAAATCACTGGCCAAGGGGCAATGCCCGCAGCAGTTAGCTCTGCTTTTAGCGCAGGCAGCCGCGCAGCCTGTTCTGCTCAACCCGCGTGAGGCATCCTTGCTGCTGCAGACCTGGACCGATGCCGATAAGCTGGCGGCGCTAGATGGCGTCAGTGAGCTCTTAATTGGGCAATGGGCGCGTGAACTTTTAGGAGTACTTTAATGCAGCCCTGTGCAGTAGTGATCTTAGGTCCGACCGCCACCGGTAAAAGTGCGCTGGCACTTGCAGTGGCTTCCCGCTTTCCTGCAGAAATCATCAGCATGGATTCGGCTTTAATTTACCGCGGGATGGATATTGGCACTGCCAAACCCAGCGTGGCTGAGCGCGCGCAGACGGTGCATCATTTAATTGATATCTGCGACGCTGCTGACAGCTACAGTGCGGCGGCCTTTGCCGCCGATGCGCAGCGCTTAATCGCGGATATCTGTGCCCGCGGCAGGCTGCCCATTATCTGCGGGGGCACGATGCTCTACTATAAGGCTTTGACCCAAGGCCTGTCGCCGCTGCCAGCAACTGAGCCTGCGGTACGTGAGGCGATTCGGCGTGAGGGTGAAACCCTTGGCTGGCCGGTTTTGCATGCTCGACTTAAGACTATTGATCCGCCGCTGTATGCCAAATATGCGCCTAATGACAAACAACGCATTGCACGCGCCTTGGAGGTCTATACCCAAACCGGGCGGGCGCTGAGCTCTTTTTACACCAAGCAGGAGTCGGGCTGTGCGTACCCGCGCTTAGAATTTGTGCTATTGCCCGCTGCCGATCGGGTGCAACTGCGGGCGGCCATCCGTGAGCGTTTTCTTAAGATGTTAGCTGACGGGCTGCTCGATGAAGTGGCGGCGCTGCGCCGGCGCGGTGACCTTAATTTAGATCTGCCTTCAATGCGCTGCGTAGGTTATCGCCAAACTTGGCAGTATTTAGCTGGCAGCTTAAGTTACGAGGCCATGATTGAGCAAAGCGTGATTGCTACGGCTAAACTGGCCAAGCATCAGATGACGTGGTTGCGCGGGGCTTTAGCCTCCGGGGAACGGACTGCGCTGACGCCGGGAGATGCGCACAATGTGGATGTAATCATGTCCGCACTTAAGGCTTGGTCCGCCTTTACACCGCCCCCGTCCCAAGACTAGTTTAAGCCCGTACCTGCGGTCGTGGGCGCTTGCCTTGCGGATTTTCTGCATGTTGCTCGTGCTTTTTCCCATGCTGATGTGTGTTATACTTTCGTGTGAGGCGTTCTCTGCCTGATTAATAACTGCAGGTGCGGGTAAGGCAGAAAAAGCTCTGGGAACGGAAGTTTTGCAAAGGCCTTCTTCAAGAGAAATAGCGCCGATTTACAGTGCAGACTTAAGACAGAACCCGTTACAATTAGAATAACTTAGGGGATATAAGCTATGGCAAAAGTACAATCACTTCAGGACCCGTTTCTCAACGCCCTGCGTAAGGAGAGGGTAGTGGTCTCGATTTACTTAGTGAATGGAATTAAGCTGCAGGGACAGATTGAATCCTTTGATCAGTTTGTGGTACTGCTGAAGAATCAGGTCAGCCAGATGGTGTATAAGCACGCGATTTCGACCATTGTGCCGTCGCGCGCCATCAGTATCAATGCACCGGCAGAGACTGATCCAGCTAATGACACTAAATAAACCGAAGTAGTACCGTAAAATCTGTTGCTGTCCACTTGCCTACCAATTTCACCGCCGATGACAGTTTGCAAAAACTGTCTTCGCGTATCTGAGTGCGCCGTGGGCGCATTCTTATGTTAATTCCTTAATGCATGGCAGAACAAGCTAGTGAAGTGCTCGGGCAGACCGTGCTTATGCACGTCGAATTGCCGCGGGAAGAAAATCGCGAAGA
Source organism: uncultured Succinivibrionaceae bacterium (assembly GCA_944390105.1). Classification (GTDB taxonomy): domain Bacteria; phylum Pseudomonadota; class Gammaproteobacteria; order Enterobacterales; family Succinivibrionaceae; genus Avisuccinivibrio. The sequence goes on along the minus strand of CALXOV010000021.1, from coordinate 5,560 downwards.
TCTTGATGAGCTGTTGCGTCTGGCGGCTACGGCAGGCGGCAGCGGCTTGCGCGCTTTAGTGTGTAAGCGCGATGAACCGGATGCGCGCACCTTTATCGGGGCGGGCAAAGTTGAAGAATTAAAGCAGTTGGTTGAAGCTGAAGGTGCTAAGACCGTCATTTTTAATGCGCGGCTCTCGCCGGCGCAAGAGCGCAATTTAGAACAGGAACTGCATGTGCGGGTGATGGACCGCATCGCGCTGATTTTAGATATTTTTGCGCAGCGGGCGCGCACTTATGAGGGCAAGCTGCAGGTGGAGCTGGCGCGTTTACACTATGAGCAGGCGCGTTTAGTCCGCGGCTGGACGCATTTGGAGCGTCAGAAAGGTGGCTTTGGTTTGCGCGGCGGTCCTGGTGAAACCCAGATTGAGCTCGATCGCCGTGCTCTGCGCGAGCGGATTGCGCGGATTAAAAGTGATTTATCCGTGGTGGCAGCGCGCCGTGAGCAAAATCGCACTAAGCGGCGCAAAAATGCACTGCCGCTCATCTCCTTGGTCGGCTATACCAATGCCGGCAAATCAAGCTTATTTAACTATTTAACTAAGTCTGAGGTGTTTGCTGCCGATCTGTTGTTTGCTACGCTTGATCCGACGTTGCGCAGTATTGAACTGCCTGGTGCCGGCAAGGTGGTGCTGGCCGACACGGTAGGCTTTATCCGTCATCTGCCGCATGATTTAGTGGCGGCCTTCCGCGCCACCTTAGAGGAAAGCGCGCAGGCAGATCTGCAGCTGCATGTGGTGGATGCCGCAGACCCGCGCCTTGAGGACAATATCAAGGCCGTAGAAGCAGTCTTAGCGCAGATTGATGCCCTGAAGGTGCCGCGCCTTCTTGTTTTTAATAAAGCTGACTTAGTAGAAGGCATGACTGTGGGCTTAGTGCGCGATGACAGCGGCAGACCGCTGCGCGTTAATTTAAGCGCTAAAAGCGGGGCTGGCATGGATGCGTTGCTCACTGCGATAAGTGAGCTTATCTCGCTGGATTTATGCGAATTTACTGCTAAGATATTACCGCATGAAGGCAAGCTGCTGGCGGCTTTATACGCACTTAAGGCTATCACACACCTTGAGTACACGGACGACGGCATGCAGCTGGTGACGGTGCGCATTCGCGCGCTGGAGGCGGCGCGGATTGATAAATCTTGTGGCGGCGCCTTGGCACGCGCTTGTGAGCAGCGTCCGCTGCCGTGGGCGGATACAGCGGAATTTGCTCCTATTAACCTTGATTTGCTGAATAATTAATGATGGATGACACGAATAAAGATTTGATGGCTTGGAACAGTCCCGGCCAGTCCGGCGGCGGCAGTGAGCATGAGCCCAAACGTGAGCAGGACCACCCATGGGGACGGCAGCAGGACACTGATCCATGGGGCAGAACGCGCCGCAATAAACAGAGCTTTGACTTCAATAAGTTGTTGCAGGCGTTAAAGCAGGCTTTAGGCGGTAGCAAAGGCGGCCGCGGCACAAGCTCTGGCGCGCCGCGGCGCAGTGGCTCCTTTGTCATCGGGGCGGCGGCGGCAGTGCTGCTGGGTTTTTATATTTTCAGTGGCTTTTATACCGTGCGAGAGGCCGAGCGCGGCGTGGTGCTACGCTTTGGCAAAGTCTATGATGTTGTCGATCCGGGACTTAGATGGAAGTTTACCGGTATAGATGACGTCACCGTCGTGGATATTGAGCAGGTGCGCGCGATTCAGTCTTCAGGCTCGATGTTGACGGAAGATGAGAATGTGGTCTTAGTCGAAATGGATGTGCAGTACCGCATTTCCGATCCGGTAAGCTATCTTTTCTCGGTGACGGATCCGGACAATTCACTGACCGAAGCCACTGATTCGGCGTTGCGCTACGTGGTTGGCCACACTTTAATGGATGACATCTTAACTTCAGGTCGCGAAATGGTGCGCCAGAATACTCACGATCTGTTAGTGTCCATCATTGAACCTTACAAGATGGGGCTTACCGTAGTGGATGTTAACTTCCTGCCGGCGCGGGCGCCAGAGCAGGTGAAGGAAGCCTTTGATGATGCCATCGCCGCGCAGGAAGATGAGCAGCGCTATAAGCGTGAGGCCGAAGCCTATGCCAATGAAGTGCTGCCGCGCGCTGAAGGTCAGGTGCAGCGTATTCTGCAGGAGGCTGAAGCTTACCGCTCTCAGGTGGTGCTCAATGCCCAAGGTGAGGTTTCGCGCTTTGAGCAGATTTTGCCTGAGTATCGTGCGGCGCCGGAAATTACCCGTACCCGCATTTACTTAGAGACCATGCAGGAAGTGTTGGGCAAATCGCGCAAGGTAATTGTGGATACCAAGGATGGGCAGGCGCCGCTGATGTATCTGCCGCTGCCGCCTGCGGCAACGCTGCCAAGCGAGGCAAAGCCGACCACTGCCGAGAGCACCTCAGCTTCGGCAGCTGCAGCGGCGCCTAGCGCAGCGGGCAGCTCTAACGGTACTACAGCGCAGCGCAACAGCGAGAACTACAATCAGACTGGAGTTCCAGTGCAGACCTTAGTCCGCCGTGATGGCAGAACCTATGGGAGTCGATAATGCGCAGCAGTTTAATTAATTTAGGCCTGGTGCTGGCAGTAGTGCTCGGCTTTGTAGCCTTCAATTCACTCTTTATCATCCGTGAAGGCAATGTCGGCATCGTGACCCGCTTTGGTGCGGTTACCCGTACTGCTGAGGCACAGCTAGATGTGTCGCAGCCGGGGCTGCATGTGAAGATCCCCTTTATTGACCGGGTGCGTATTTTAGATGCACGTATTCAGACTTTAAGCTCCAAGGCTGATCGCTTTGTGACCTCTGAGAAAAAAGATCTGATTATTGACTCCTACGTCAAATGGCGCATTTCCGATCCGGCTACCTATTATCTGACGACGGCCGGAGGCAATAAGCTGCAGGCTGAGGAATTGCTACGGCGGCGTATTACCAACTCGCTACGCAGCCAAATTGGTCGCCTAACTATCCATGAGATTGTGTCAGGCAAGGATGATAGCGCAGAGCCGGTCTTTGACAGTCAGAACAGCAACGGCGAGAACTCCATCATCGGTTCAAGCAAGCGCGATGAAGTGATGCAAAATGCGCTGCGCGATATCGGCCAGTCGGCTACTGAACTTGGTATTGAGATAGTGGATGTGCGCATCAAGCAAATTAATCTGCCCCCGGAGGTCTCATCCTCGATTTATGCTCGCATGCGTGCAGAACGTGATGCCGTGGCTAAACTCCATCGCTCGCAGGGACGGCAGGAGGCTGAAGCCATTCGCGCTCAGGCTGATCGCGATGTTGCCATTAAGATTGCTCAGGCGCAGCGTCAAGGTCGCAGTCTGATGGGTCAGGGCGATGCTGAAGCTACGCGCATTTATGCTACTGCTTTTAGCCAAGACCCCGAGCTGTTTAATTTCCTGCGCTCCATGTCAGCCTATCGTGAGGCTTTAAAGTCTGGTCAGGATGTGTTGGTAGTGGAACCTGATAACGAGTTTTTCCGCTATTTTAATGCGCCTGCAGGAACCGCTGCGGCCAACTAAGTCCCCATCCTCGTTTTTATATAAACAGGCCGTTTCATCCGCGTAGCTTCAGCTGCACGGATGAAGCGGTTGCCTTAATGTTAATCTTTTGCAGGTGTCGGGACAGGGGATTTGTGATCGGTTTGCCTTGCCTATATCCACTGCAGGGAAGTGCCACCATGCCAGAGCTCTCAAAAACCCTTAAGGTCAGACTGAAGATCTCCGCGCAGGTGGCGGTTAAGCTCCGCCGGCCATAGGCTGTGCGCGCTTTGTCAATAATACTCTGCGGTATGAACGTGATTTTGCCTGAGAGATTATCTTGATGAAATTAAGTCACGTCAGTGCTTTGGCGAGGCGCTCTCACGTAATGAGGTGAAAGTGAGATCATACGATATCCGCAGTTCGTGCGCTTTGCTTTAAAGCGCAGGCAGCTGTTCCTGCCAAAGCTGGGGAGGATGATGGCATTCACGCCGCCACCCTGGAGCAGAGGGAGACAGACTCTACGCCTTATATGAGTGACCCGGTTGTCAAGACCACATGGGGGAGATTTTCAGGGAGGCCTTAAGGGGCATGAAACGGGGCCTGACCACTCTTATATACGGGGATTGGTTACCCCGGGCCAATGGTTTCGTCGCGGGTCCCGCAGTCTGCAATCGGGGATTGCCCGAAGGTACCTTCACAGGCGTATCGCGGATGACCCAAACCTCCTGCCCCTTAAAGGCCTTTTAAAATCTCCCTCATGTGGTCTGAAAACCTCAGATCCTGAAAGAATCTCCCCTGTCTACCTTGCTCCCGCGTCTGGCGTGTAGTCCTTAATCATGCCGCAGACGAAACAGCACAGCTCGCGCGCCACGGCCGCCACGGCCACGTTGCGGTTTTTTCCGTTGTGTACCATCTTGTAATACCTGCGGCGCAACCGCTCATTGGCCTTGTCCGCGTAGGCTATTGCTTCAGGGGGGTTGCCCTTCTGCCTGGCAGCCAGGGCTTTACTCTTATAGCCGACCATGCCTCGGCAGATACTCTGCGCCGCCTCGATGAACTCCGTTCGCAGATGACAGTTACCCGCTTTGGTCAGTGAGGTGCGGTGTATGCCCTCGCCGCTTGACTGCTCTCCGAGGACAAGGCCCAGGCAAGCGGCAAAGTTCTGAGGCTTTGCAAAGCGGGAAAAGTCGCTTACCTCCGCCATGATGGCCGTGGCCCTTTCCCTGGATATACCGCAGAAACACGCCAGCCGCGACACCGGCGTATCGTAGGCCGGCTTACGCGAAAGCTCCTCTATGCGCGTATCGAATGCCTTTATCTTCGCGGTCAGCTGGTCATAAGTGGCAAGGTACTCGTTAAGCGATTCACGGACCAGTGCGGGAAGCTCAGTCTCCCGAAGCAGCTTAAGGTGAGCCGCGGTCCATTTCGTCGCCCGGAAGATAATGCCGTGGCGCAGCGCCAGGGCGCAGATCCTCTGTTTGATACTCTTTAACCTCTCTTTATGATCACTACGCATGCGGATATAGTCCCTCACTGCGATGTCCTCAACCGTGGGAACGTGGACGAAGGAGCAGCTGTTAAACGCAAGGCACTGAGCAATGTCCCTGGCGTCACGTGAATCTGTCTTGACGCGTTTGCCGCCTTTGGCCACCGGCATGGTGGTTGGAGCAAGAATGCGGCATTCGATAAAGGCTTTCTTAAGCTCGTTATGCAGGCTGAAGCCCAGGCAGCCGGCCTCGTAGCCGGTGATGAAAGTAACCGGGGTACTAAGCCTTGTTTTCAGTTCATCAAGATACCTGATCACGTTTTTCGGATCGGCATTCATTTTGGTTTCGGCAAAAAACCTGGTTTCAATGCCGTCCATCAGCTCAAGGGCGCAGACGCTGAAAGTGGTGCTATGGACATCCATGCCGATGTAGATTACTCTTTGCATAGTGACTCTCTCCTATGTATGAGGTAATTCCCTCTTTTGAAAAACAACTCATTCAAGTATAGGGTAAATCCACGATTCCTACATCTGTGGAGGGTCACTCATATTGTCTGCATGGAATATA
>CALXOV010000020.1 GCA_944390105.1 uncultured Succinivibrionaceae bacterium | reverse complement strand
CCTACCAAGGCGGCGCCATGGCCTACGACCCACGGATGATGCTTAAGGTGATTGTCTACGGCTACCTCTGCAATATCTACTTAGGCCGCGCCCTTGCCAAATGCATCAAACGCGATATCAATTTCATTTAGTTGGCGAACTACGCACCGCCGGACTTCCGTACCCTTAATCGTTTCCGTAGCGTCAGACTGGCGGACGGGTGGTTCGACAGCATCTTCACCCAAGTGGTTGAGCTCCTCACTGATTGCGGCGTGGTCTCTTGGGAGCAACAGGTCATCGATGGCACCAAGATAGAGTCAGTCGCCAACCGTTACACCATTGTCTGGCGTCGGAGCGTGGAGAAGAACCGAGCCAAACTGCAACAGAAAGTGCATACCGTGCTCCAGCAGGCGCGGGATGTGCTGGGTGAGGAAGTCTCTGGTGACGATACGCCTGAATTTACCCCTGAAGAGGTCAGGAAAGCGCTCACCATCATCAAAGATGAAGATGATGCAGAAGCCTGACAAGACCAAGGAAGAGCATGAGCTCACCAAGACGCTCAAGCATTTAGAGACGGATGCTCCCGAGCGCCTCACCAATTACAATAACTCACTCAAAATCCTTGGCGACCGCAACAGCTGTAGCAGACCGATCATGACGCCGCCTTAACAGCCGCAGGACACAGGATCTCTTTGTTTGTGAGCGCTGCGGTTACGCGGCTAACGCCGCCGAAAACGCCGCAGAGAACATCAGAAGGGCAGGACTTGCCCGGATAGCCTAGCTTGCAGACTCACTGAGGAATTGTCACCCGGAACCAGCCGGAGAGCGTCTTAAAAACCGCTCAGCCGGAAGGAGGGTGACCAATAGGGGGCTTTCTATTAGGAAACATAAAATCAATTTGATTATATTTCAAATTGTTAATTTTATGAAATCCTTAAAATTTGACTTATTAGTTACCCCCAGGAAGTCACGTCAACGCGAAAGCGCGCGGCTGCAGCCTAAGAATTATTCAGCCGCGCTTTTTTAGTAAACAGTGATGCTGTTAGCGCAGTAATACTTACAGCAACAGCTGCTTATGGCGCATCACTGACTTTAACGTGATGACCTTAACCGCATCAAATACTGCCTGCCCATTGTGTACAAACAGGCTGATGTGCTGGCGCTTGCCGCTGTAAAAAGCTGAGGTGAAAGTATCTACGCCGCCGTTGACAAATACCTCAATGGATGAGGCGTCAAGATAAATCTCAAGGGTTAAATCCTGCTTAAGATCAAGCGGTATCGAGCGGCTAGAAAAGGCATTAGGCTCTTTGCGCAGCAAGGTAAGCTCACCATGTTGGCGATCGACATACAGACTTAAGGCTTCATCAATATGGATGCCGGCGCATTCAAATTCTTGACCACCCTTTAAGATAAAGCTGATGCGTGCTGGCTTAAAGTGTTTTTTCAGCGTACAGGTACTGTTGGTAAGTTCAATCTGCCCCAGTATTTTTTCCTTTTTATAGAGGGCAGACAACTCGCGCACCGGGCGCTGCACTAGCTTGCCGTCTTTTAGTGATAGCTCACGCGGCAGCGTAAGCATGCCGCACCAGCCATCAGGGTATGAGGCAAAGGGAAGTTTCCACATTGCCAGCCACGCTATCATCAAGCGTCGTCCGTCAGGAGATTGCATGCTCTGCGAGGCATAGAAATCGTGGCCGTGATCAATTTCAGTTAGCAGGTTTGGATCAAAGTTTTCACCATCATCAGCAATCACGTAACTGGTGATGCTAGGATTATTGCGCGCAATACCGTGGGGTTTTAGGCCCATCGGGGAGAGGACGGCGGCGTATTTGCCGTTAAGCGGGAATACATCAGGGCACTCGTACATGAAGGCCTCGCCTTGCGGGGGGGGGTTAATATAGCGCCTTTAAACGTCCAAGTTTTAAGATCAGCGGATACATATTTTAAGATTTTGGCTTGATCACCAGGGAAGCGGGCGCCTAAAACGAGCGCAAAGTGATCATCCTCGCGCCACACCTTGGGATCGCGAAAATGCATGATGCCATGCGGCGGCTCAATGATGACGCCAGCCTTTTTAAAGTGGATGCCATCTTCAGATACTGCAAGGCTCTGCACCTCGCGGATGGCATCGTCATTACCTAGCTCCTTAAGCCACACATGGCCGGTGTAGATAAGATACAGCTTACCTTCATACTCAATGGCCGAGCCTGAGAAGCAGCCGTCTTTATCGTAGGGTTCAGACGGCGCGAGAGCTACCGGAAGATGTGTCCAGTTGACCAGATCGGTGCTTACCGCATGCCCCCAGTGCATTGGCCCCCACTGGGCGTCGTAGGGATAATGCTGATAGAAGATGTGGTATTGGCCCAAGGCATAGCAAAAACCGTTGGGGTCATTGATCCAGCCTGTCGGAGCGGCTAAGTGAAAACCGGGGTAGTTTTTCTTTTTGACCTGTGCCTGATGGCTGACGATAAATTCATTGGCCTTGATAATGGCGTTCATAGGCAATTTCCTCTTTAATCCTGTTTACGTGCGGCGGCAGTCATAGCTTCGTTGATGCGATGTTCTTCCTCTACGCTCATACCTTTTAATAAAAAGAAGGATAGGATGGTAGTTATCAGCACTAACAGTGACATTATGATGTAAGTGTGTGCAAAGCCGATGGTGTCATAACCATAGCCGGCCGCCGGTAACATGGCAGCACCGACCACTTGGGTAATCATCTGATAGCCGACTAAGTACAAGGTTGCCGATAAGGCAGGATTAAAGCGGGTAGTGATGTACTTAAACAGTGAAATAATAACCAGCGGCACTTCTGGAGCGTGTAGTAGCTTGACAGCCGAGATAGCCAGTGGGGTTTCGACTAAGCCCGAGAGCAGAATGCGCGCGAACATGATGGTCGAGGCCAACAGCATGCCGTTTTTAGCGCCGATACGGTTAACCACGAACGGGGCTAAGAAGGTGCAGGCAAACTCAAGAAAGACCTGGGTGGAATTTAAGTAGCCGTAAAGTTCGGTACCGTGTTCTTTATCTGCAAACAGTGAGACAAAGCGCACCATAAACTGCTGATCGTAGACTAAGTAGGTGGAGCAGCCTACTACGTAGATGACCAGCGCCCAGAAGGCCGGCAGCTTGGCAATTTGCAGTGCCGAGGTGATGGTGACTTTGTTGGTGGCGCCGCTGAGATCTGCGTCGGCGGTTGACAGGCTAAAGTGGCCGCTTCTTAAGGTGTAGACGCACAGTAAAAACAGCACGCCGGCAGTACTCGATACGTAGAAGTTGTAATGCGGATCAATATTGATGAGAATGCCGGTAATAGCAACGGTAGAGGCCCAGCCCATGGAGCCTCACATTCTGACGTGGCCGAACTCAAAACCGGCACGGCGAGAGAAGCGCTCGGAGTAAGATTCCAGTGCACCAACGCCAGCCTGATAGGCAAGGCCCATGTAGATGCCTACCGCTATGCCGCCGACAACAGTGTTGAACCTTAACAGTGGCTCGCATACAAAAATGTAATAAGGACCACACAAGGCCATTAGTACGCCGATGTAGAAAATGAGATTGCGTCTTAATACTAATTTGTCCTGAATCAGGCCGTAGATCGGCTGCAGTAGGAAAGCGGTTACTGAAAATACCGCATAGGTAAAACCGGTTTGTGAGCCGCTTAAGCTGAAAAAGCGCTGCAGCCAGATGGCTAGCAGGGAATAACAACCGGCCCAAGATACAAAGAACAAGTACATGGCCAGCGACAGGATCCAGTACTCACGCGGCATGGATCTTAATTTGGCCAGAACAGAAGAATTACTGTCCATAATTTAAATCTCCATTAAAAGAAAAGCTGACGGCAGAATAAATCCTTGTAGTTATTGTGCGTTTTTGCAAAAAAATTTGCAATGATTTTGCAAAATTTGCATAAATTGCAGTTTAAAATTTGAAAGTCGATCAAAGATTTTGCAACTATTTTTTTTAAAGAATTAATTTAGATATAGACATTTATTATGCATTTGGCATAATCAGTACTTGATGTAACCTAAGTTGCAAATTGTAAAAAATTGCAGTTTTTTGCATAAAAGGTTGCATAAAGCTTTGGCGCAGAATGAGTTCGTGGAGCTGCGCAGGGCTTTCAATGGACGTTTAAACTTTGCTTCGAGCCGCGTCAGTTCAGGCGGCAGCATGGGTTGACATTTATATTTTAGAGGATAGATGCATGCTTGATCTTACAAAATTCAAGGGGCAGCCGCTCAAGTGCGCCGGCCTTGGCGAGGTGTTGTTTGACGTTTTTAAAGAAGGTCCCCGCATCGGCGGTGCTCCGGCTAATTTTGCCTATCATTGCAGCGCTTTGGGCTTAAACTCGGTGGTGGTTTCTGCTGTCGGTAATGATGAACTTGGCCGCCGCGCACTGCAGATTTTACAGGACTTTGGCTTAAATACTGCGGTGCAGACCGTGGATAAGCCCACCGGCAGCGTCAGCGTTGAGGTGGATAAAGATGGCATGCCTACCTACACCTTTTTAAGCGACACCGCCTACGACAATATTGCATGCACCGATGATTTTTTGCAGTTAGCGGCCGGCACGCAAATTTGCTGCTTTGGATCGCTAGCGCAGCGCAGTGAATGTTCACGTCGCAGTATTCAACGTTTTTTGCAGACTATGGATCCGGACTTACGCCTGCGCATCTTTGATGTTAATTTACGGCAAAACTTCTTTTCCAAAGAGACGATTTTATCTTCATTGGCGGAGACTGAGATCTTCAAATGTAATGATGAGGAATTGCCGGTACTGATGAAGCTGTTGGGGTTGCCTGCAGGCGATGAGCATGATTTTTATCATTATTTAAATTCGTTGGGAATTTACGGCTTTATTTATACCTGCGGGGCGGCATCTTCTACCGTGATGCTTAATGCTGAGGTTTCCACGCTGCCTACGCCTAAGGTGCATGCAGTATCTACCGTTGGCGCCGGCGATGCTTTTACTGCATCAATTATTACTTTGTTATTAAAAGGTAAAACTTTAAAAGAGGCGCATAAGTTGGCTTGCCGTGTGTCGGCGTTTGTCTGCACGCAGGAAGGCGCGATGCCGCGCTACGATAAAATGCTACTACAGGCGGTGTTCTAAGTTAATTGTTATCTATTCTTAAACATCTCTTGAATGAGGAGCCTCAAACATCACCTGAATGATGAGTACCATTGAGGCCGTGAACCTCAAACATCACCTGAATGATGAGTCCAGCGTCCCATTACTGCCTCAAACATCACCTGAATGATGAGTAGACCAAACCTTATAGTCCTCAAACATCACCTGAATGATGAGTCGGACTGCAAGCTTAAACCTCAAACATCACCTGAATGATGAGCGCTTCCGGGGGCCATAGCCTCAAACATCACCTGAATGATGAGTCAACTGCCAGTAGTCAACCTCAAACATCACCTGAATGATGAGACCCCATTTGCTAAGGCCCCTCAAACATCACCTGAATGATGAGTCACAACCGGGGCGGCAACCTCAAACATCACCTGAATGATGAGCGGCTGACCTTGAGAGCACCTCAAACATCACCTGAATGATGAGTTTGCATAATCAGGGGCACCTCAAACATCACCTGAATGATGAGAGTTTACAAAACGAATCAGATAGATTCAAGGTTTTTTTAAAATAATTAGTTAAAAACTAACTTGATATTTTGGGGTTTTTATGGGGTACTTTTCTATTAGCGCATGATAAAATTATCTGTAAATTTAAGCATCAAACTGCAGTTGGTTCAAGTATGCTGATGGAGCTTTCAAAGTGCAAGCACTAACCAGTGAGCAGCATAGTGACTTCATTTGGACTTGGAAGTCTAATGCTCGAGGGCGCCGCGTTAGTTTGTGGATCCCTTATTTAAAGAGGATCTCAAAATTGAAAGGACGCAACAAATGGCAAATTGAGTATAAGGGTGGAGATCTGGCGATTGATTTGACTACGGTTGATTTCATCATGCTGTATGGCAGTGCAGGTGAGCTTCCAGTAGAGTTTATTGATAATGTTTGTGTTAATCATATTAGTATGATGATTCATCGGCGAAATATGACCCATCCTGCGATTATATATTCTTCGCCGCAGACCGATGATGATGATGTTCTTACGAAGCAGATTTTATATCGTCAAAATAATATAAAACGCACGTATATCGCGCGCATTCTGATCCGTGAAAGATTGACTCAATTTACGTATGCGGTTACCTTTGCCGATGTAGGCAAAGAGAGACTGCAGAAAGCCCGCAATATTGATGCAATAAGAAGTATAGAGGCTGAAATTACGGCTAAATATTGGAAAGAATGGTTCACATCCCTTAACCATCCTGAATTTTCAAGGCGTGGCCGCAATCACATTTCAGCAGCATTAGATGCATGTTCTTATTTTATGTATGGAGTTCTTCTACGGTGGATTCTGTTTCATAAGTTATCGCCGTGTCATGCTTTTCTTCATTTGCCTTCAGCTTATCCATCTTTGCCTTATGACTTGATGGAGCCTTATCGCTATATTATTGAGCAGGCAGTAGCCTTGGCGGTAAAACAGAAAGACGATACAGCGTCGCTGACGGATTTTGCGTTGGACATTATTAAAGATCTTTTTGAAGAAATTGTATATGTCCCTGCTACGCGGCAGTATGTGCGGCGTAAGAATTTACTGCATGGTATCGTGTTGGCATTAAGATCTTACCTGTTGGGAGAAAGTAAAAAATTTATTCCGCCGGTTGAAGGGGAGAAAAAAGGTGGGCGCCCTCCACAAGTTAGCTATAAGCTCCCAGGAGAAGTTCCAGAATCTAGAATTTCTTTAGAGAAATTGCTTTAATTCTGATTGGGATCGTGGGGGTGGGGCTTGTGGTGTCCAGTCGCCCCGGTGGATCCGGCTACCTAAGGAAAGGATCGTTTGATCCGAGTACGCAAGCCGGAATGTTTGTTCTTTACGATATCTTTTAGTAAGATAAAAATCAAGAGTTTAAATATATTATTTATGGGGATGTGGTATGCATATTATTGATTTGAAAAAATTTAACGGAGAGCATCAGGAGTTAAAAGAAAAATTTGCGCATGAAGATTGTCGTTTAGTCAGTGGAGCTGAGTTAAAACGTTTTCGCCGCTATTTAGCTGCTGGTAGCTGTTTGTTGCAGAACAAAAAGCAAGACAAGCAGACCAAAACTTATAAATTCCCACTGGAAATACCTAAAGATTTCTTATTAGATAGTAATAATTTTTACCAAGAGCTTTTAGGGGATTACAACGTCGTTGCGGGAAACGGCGGAGGGTCATTGTTTGAGCTGTGGGCGCGCATGCTGTTGTCGCAGTTTAAAATACATGATAGTGCTGCCGCCGCAGAGGCTCATTACGTCTCAGCTACTTTAGCTGCTTTGGATAAAATATTTCAGCAGCAGGTGGCTGTCTTTTTCGGTAGGGAAAATCAAGCTTTATGCCCGTCAGAAATTTTTGTAAATTTTTCAGTAACTCCACGGAAGATTGAACTTAATATTGAAAATTTAGAAAGACAACTGATAAAAAAATTAGATCTCAAGATTGATGAAAATTCAAAAGAAAAATTATTTTTAAATTACTTGACTAAAAAGCTGATAAAACAGTGTGTGCGAAATAAATGGTCAGATATCTTTGATAAAAAAGGTAAAAAAAATACATTAAAAGACTCATTGGCTGCTATTGATGATTTTTTTGTGGAAAATGGCGTTCAGCTTTGTTTAAAGCTGGCATCGTTGGCAGAGGTAAATGATGCAAAGTCTTCAGATTCTGTGATTTCATTTGATCCATCGCTGCCCAAATTAGAATACCGTGCTGACAGTGCTTTATATACATTGATTTCCTTAGCTCTAGCTGAATTTGATGCCAAAACTGAGCTTGCAGAGCAATTTCACAGTATTGATGAAAAAGCTGTTAAACAATTAAAGAAAAAACTGCAGTCTTTTCTTGAAATTAGGTTAATTACCAGTCAGCAGGTTAATGGCTTTAACTGGTTATTTGGTACTGGACTTGATGCTGTAAAATCTTACCGCGCAGGTGCTTTATCTGCTGAAGAATTGCGGCAAATTTTTAAATTACCACCGGAGGGACTTCAGCCGTTGCTGGAGGTGGTTAATGCGATTGCAGAATTGCCTAATCTTCAAACTGTTGATTTAAGTCTCAATAAATTTCGTAAACAGCTTGGAGCTTTCATCAGTAGCTGGTGTGCCTTATTTTTAGACAGGTTGTTTGAAATTCTAGTAGCGCTTAAAAGAAGACCGACGCAACTTAAATTACCGTTGCTAATTTTGCAGCATGCAAAAGATGCAGATAGGGTGTTAGCTTTGCATGACCTTTCAATGAGGGATTTTACTGATGTCGCTGCTGAATATGAACACAGTAAAGTCAATGCTGAAGCGGCTTTGCAAATATTGTTAGGATTAGTACCTGGAAGGTATGCCTCGCAAGAGCAGGTGCAGGCTGTAGCCTACTTTAGAGAATGCTCGCAAACCCTGGAAAGTTTTTATCACACTTTTCGTAATGCATTACAGAATATTGTTAAAAATGAAGCAAAGCAATTTGCCGATAATCAGCTGGTATTAGCTTATCCTAATAATGACAAAGATGCTGACAGCTTATGGCAGGAATGGAAGCAGTTTTTTGATATAAAAATCCATAAAATTAATGAGTATAATTTAAATAAATTTGACATATTTACTGAATTTTCTGCAAAAAATGCACGCCGCCAGCTTCTGCAGGAGTCTGTAGACGGCATATGCCGCCGACTGAATTGTGGCATTGATGCAACGAGATTGGCAGAACTTGCAGCAGATGACGATGGAACAGCTCTGCGCAAACTGCTGTGGCGTTTGGTTAAGGTTGTTCAGCGACAGCAAGATGAAGCTGCACTGCGATTTAAGCAATGGTTTTGTCGCAATAATATTGTCAAAGAGACAGATAGAGGCTTTAATCAAGAGGTTTTATTTCCAGCAAAAATCGCAGATCAACCGATAGTTAAGGGCAGCGATGGCCGTTTTTGCACCCCGGTAAATGCGCATAAACTCCTCTATTCGGCTCAGGGTATACTGTATAAAAGCCCGTTTTCGTCTGAAAAACGTAAACCTTTTGAATTGAGCTCTTGGGCACTGAGCCATCGCGGTGAATTGTTGGCATTGTTAGATTCTTTTATCAATAATTTAGATGCGTCGCAGTTTACATCCGAGTCCGCTGTAACCATTCTTAAGCTCAAACTGATATGGCAAATGAGCAAATGCTCGCTGTTGCCTGATGATTTTTCATTGGAAGAAATTTTTACTGAAATTAATAAGATTGAGCTACCGTTGTTGATGCCTTTGCCGCTGCTACAACAAATGCCTACCGTTAAAGCTGTCAATAAAATTTTAAATTCCTTCTTAAGTGAACTGACGTCGCTTGTGCAGCAAGGTTTAAATTCTAATCTGTTTATTAATTTATGCTTTAAGCCTATTTACTCAGAGCTGTATTATGTAATAAAGCCCGAAAAAACTACCTGGGCCATGCCCGAGGCATTCAGAAAGTCGCTGCATGATGAAAAATTGCGGTCTGCCGTGGCGCAGGCACAGCGTGATGATGGTTTAATTGATACGGTCAAATTATTTAATTTACTGTCGACCATAAAGACAAGCAACCCCATATCACCGGAGCTTGCTTTACTGTTGCAGCAGATGCCTCATGATTGGTGTTTTGATCCTAAGCTTAAACAGTTGTCTGTAGCTTACGCGCAGCACCAACAAATTAAGCCTGACTTAGTGTTGAAAGTAACTAAGGATTTTAATTTTCTAAAAACTAAAGATCAGGCTTTATTTCGCATGATTGGCAACAGTTGCTATAAAGGAATGTTAGATGGCTTGTTGTTGGGTAGAACTGAGCTGTCAGAACTGCAGATTATGGCTTCTGTTTATGCAGATATCGCAAAACAGCAGATAAGTGATATCAAAATTCAAGTATGTCTGCCGCTGAAAGCTTTAGAGAACGCTCCGAAACCTGACTTTAAACTTTTTAACAATATTATCGGCATTGATCAGGGGGAGTACGGTATTGCCTTCACTGTAATGCCGCTTGATTATTTGCAGCGTGCGGAAAATGAGCGTACATATGTTAGCGGATATGTGCGAATTAACTCTTTTAGAGCACTAATTAAAGATGTTAAGCATTATCGTAAAAATCAGCGTCCGGTTAAGTTCACAGGATCAGCCGCGGCATCCCGTTTCAATATAAGAAAGAATGTTACCGGAGATGTTATAAGTGTTATTGCTTCCTTGATGGAAAAGTTTCAAGCCTTTCCGATCCTTGAGAGAACGGTATCTAACTTAGAGTCAGGCGGTAAGGCGTTGCAAAATGTATATAAGGCGGTAAATACCTACTTTTTGTGGGATTCGATTAAAGAACATCAAACTTTAAGGCAAAATTTTTGGTATGGCGATATAAATTTTAAATTTCCGCAAATTAAAGTGCCTGATCCTAATAAAGAAAAAGGATTCAAGGATTTGAACTTTTTCCCAGGCTTTGGGGTGCGAGCAAGTGGAACTAGCCGTATTTGCCATGTTTGCGGACGTAATATTTATGATCTGTTTGATGAAGCAAAAAAGAAAGGGGCGGTGGTTGAAGCTAAGGACGGCATCTTGATGCTGGAAAATCATCGCATTGCTTTATTTACTGCTGCGAAGAAGTCATTTAAGAGCAAAACTGAAAGGGCAATGCTCCAGGAAAAGATTAAGGATCGTAGTTATAACTTAAAAAATAGCTTCGACTGCCGTGATTTAAAGGCATTAATAGCTCGCAATCTGCGGCAGGCACCACGTTATTTAAATGTTAAAGATTCACAGCAGAGTCGCTTTCACTGCGTTTTTACCGATTGTCCATCCTTCGGTACCGAGCAGCATGCTGATATTAATGCCTCATTTAATATTGCAATGCGCTTTTTACGCAGTTTAAAGCAGGTATCAGATATCGCATTGGCAACTACGAAAAAAACAAACAGCAAAAAGAAGTAAGCATATGATGAAAACTGAAGAAGAGCTGACCCGTATAGCACTGCTCTTAGATGAAATTGAGCTGGAGCTGCGCCGCTTGGGTTATTGGCAAGGCGATGCGGGGTGTCCTGATGCGCAGGCTTTTTGTAGCACGGTGCCGTTTTGTCTAGATACAATGGAATTTCAGCAATGGTTGGAGTACGTGCTGATTGCTCGATTGCGTGAGCTGATGAGCAAGGATAGACCGTTACCTGAACGTATGCTGACTGCGCCGATGGCGCAGGAAGTATGGCGCGGGCGCTGGAATGAGCATAAACAACTCATTATGTTGCTCAAGCGGCTGGATGAGCGCTTTGGACGCTGATAGTATACTGGTCTCTGCGGTACGTTTTTTGCTTGTAGCGTGGAGACAGCAATTGATTTTCATGCTTTAATTATTAAAAACAACATACTAAGCGCAGGATAAAGTGGCGATTATTGACAGTCTGCGGCGGCGCGTCAAAATGCCGGCAGCCGTCAGCAATGTTCTAGTAAAGGCCAAAGCTAACCCGAAGGTGGCCAAGGGTTTGGCGATCGGTACGACCGCATATCGTAAAGCGGCAGTACTCAAAATGGGTACTCCGATCTTGGTCTTGGCCTGCTTGGCCATGATCACGCTACCGATGCCGCCGCTGTTGCTGGATTTGCTGTTTTCCTTCAACATTTCCCTATCTATGGTGGTGCTGCTGGTGGCCATTTACGCCAAGCGACCGTTGGATTTCGGATCTTTTCCGACCGTGTTACTGCTGACCACCATTTTGCGCTTGTCGCTGAATGTTGCCTCCACTCGTGTGATTTTGATTCATGGCCAGGAGGGTACCGCCGCGGCAGGGCATGTGATTGAATCTTTTGGCAATGTGGTGATGGGCGGCAGTTACGTGGTCGGCATCATCGTATTTGCGATTTTGATGATTATCAATTTCGTGGTGGTCACCAAGGGCGCGGGACGTATTTCTGAGGTAACCGCTCGTTTTACCTTAGATGCCATGCCAGGCAAACAGATGGCCATTGATGCGGATTTAAATGCCGGACTTATCAATCAGGAACAGGCTAAAGAACGCCGTCAGGAGGTAACGCGCGAGGCGGATTTCTATGGCTCGATGGATGGTGCTTCTAAATTCGTCAAAGGCGATGCGATTGCGGGGCTGTTAATTCTCATTATTAATATCGTGGGCGGCATCATTATCGGAACACTGCAGCATGGACTGCCCTTGTCCGAAAGCGCACGCATTTATACGATTTTGACTATTGGCGACGGTTTGGTGGCGCAGATCCCTTCGTTGCTGTTATCGGTGGCTTCAGCGATTATCGTCACACGGCAGACTGGTACCGAAAAAGAAAT
This sequence comes from uncultured Succinivibrionaceae bacterium, assembly GCA_944390105.1. Taxonomy (GTDB): domain Bacteria; phylum Pseudomonadota; class Gammaproteobacteria; order Enterobacterales; family Succinivibrionaceae; genus Avisuccinivibrio. Next base: position 31,447 of record CALXOV010000020.1, on the reverse strand, counting down.
GGGCCAGCAGGTGGTAGGTGAGCTGTTTGCTGAGCCTAAGACGCTCTATATTGTCGCTGCGGTGCTCTTTGTGATGGGCATTGTGCCGGGGATGCCGACCTTTGCCTTCTTAACGCTGGCTCTGATAGCCGCTGCGGTCGGACGTTATGCAGCCTATCGCCGCAAAAAGGCTGAGCAGACGGTCATTAAGCCCGAGCTTAAGGATAATGCGCTGCCGACTCCCGAACAGAAGGAGCTGTCTTGGGATGATGTCTCGGAAGTAGATGTTATCGGTCTTGAGGTGGGGTATCGTCTGATCCCTTTGGTGGATAAAGCGCAGAACGGTGAATTGTTGGGGCGCGTTAAAGGCGTACGTAAAAAGTTGTCGCAGGATTTAGGCTTTTTGATTCCGCCGGTGCATATTCGCGATAATTTAGATTTAGGGCCTAATTTCTATCGCATTACGCTGTTGGGGGTCACTTTCGGGGAGGCGGAAATTCAGCCCGATCGCGATTTAGCGATTAACCCGGGGCAGGTATTTGGCGATATTAACGGCGTTAAAACCAAAGATCCGGCCTTTGGCCTTGATGCAGTATGGATTGCTAAAAGCGATAACGATAAAGCCTTGGGACTTGGTTATACAGTGGTCGACTGTGCGACAGTGATTGCCACGCATTTATCTCAGATCTTAGCCAACAACTGTGCCGCGCTTTTAGGTCAGGAAGAAGTGCAGAACATTCTTGATATCGTGGCGCGGGTGCAGCCTAAGCTTGTCAACGGCTTGGTTCCCGGTGTGGTAAGTTTGGGACTTTTAACTAAGATCATGCAGAATCTGTTGCACGAAGGCGTGCCGGTACGTGATATGCGCACTATCTTGGAGACCTTAGTGGAATATGCGCCTAAATCGCAGGATCCGGAGGTGCTGACCGCCGCCTGCCGCATTGGCCTGCGCCGGCTGATTTTGCAGGATATCTGCGGTGGTGCCTCGCTGATCCCCGTTATCACTTTGGCGCCGGATCTGGAAAAAGTATTACATAAGTCGTTAGAAACCGGTGGGGCCAATGGTATTGGCATTGAACCGGGTTTGGCCGATCGTTTGCAAAAATCGCTGTATGATGCTACGGCCAATCAGGAAATGGCCGGCGAACCGGCTATTTTACTGACTTCAGGCATTTTGCGCTCAACGCTGTCGCGTTTTGTCAAAAATACTATTCCGGGGCTGCGAGTCCTGTCGTATCAGGAAATTCCGGATGATAAGCAGATTAAGATCGTGGCGGTGGTGGGCAATCAAAATGCACAGTTAGGCTCTGCCTAAATTGTATAAAGAGTGTTCGCTGCCGTGAAAGCGCCGGCAGGACCTCGGCAAATAAGCTACAATCTTTTTAAATATGCAGGCAAGCTCAGCAAGTCATCTGCTGCGGCAGATGGCACAAGCCTTGCAGCAGCAGGCAGGACATATGCCTGAATGCATATGCAGATGAACAACAGGAATATAACATGCAGCTCAAACGCTTTACCGCCCGCGATATGCGTACGGCGCTCAGCTTGATTAAGGAAGAGCTGGGCCCGGATGCCGTCATCATGTCCAACAAGCGCGTGGCTGACGGAGTGGAGATTGTAGCCGGTATAGAGGGCGACATCCCGTCTGTCAAAAATTTGGCAGAAAAACGTCGTGCAGCCGCTTCGGTGGCTTCATCCGCCAAAATAATGACTGAAGCGGAGCGGATTGAACGCGACTTGGGGGATGATGAGGTCTCTCTATCGGGAAGATCTGCCGTGCCGGCTTCCGCAGCGGGAGTTGAGCGTCAAAAATCCGACAAAAATAGTTCGTCTGAAGATTTTGCTACCAGCTTAGCTGCGCTGTTGCAGCGAGCACACCGCACGGTTGAGACTGAGGTTAAAGCCGCAGCTAAAGCGCAGGGAAATGCTGCGAGCATATCGCGGGAACCTCCTCCTAAGTCTCTTGCTGAGCAGGAAGGCTTGGCGGCAATGTTTGCTAAAACTAAGGAGCGGCTGCAACGTGATGAGCAGCTTAAGACTCATGGCATGGCAAGCTATGCTGAGAGTGCAGGGGCGGAGCGCAATCCGACGACGGATGACGCTTTGGCCAAAATGCAGGATGAAATGGCGCAGATCCGCAGACTGCTGCAGTTTGAATTAGCCGGTCTTTTGTCGCAAAGCCGAGAACGTGCGGAGCCGGTTAAGGCTATGGTCGCAAAGTTGCTACAGTCAGCAGGCTTTATAACTGATTTAGCAGATGAATTTAGCAGCGGCATCAGTGCAGACGCCTCGTTTAATTTTGCGTGGCGGGAACTGGCTTCAATTATAGAAAAGCGCTTGGCAGTGGGGCAAGATGAGCTGGTGCAGCAGGGAGGGGTTGCAGTGCTGATTGGCCCTGCAGGGGTCGGCAAGACCACTACCCTGGCTAAATTGGCTGCGCGCTTTGTGATGCGCTATGGCCCGGAGCAGGTGGCGTTGGTTACTGCTGATCATTTCCGTATCGGTGCCGTGGAACAGGTAAAAACGTACGGACGCATTATGGGCTGTGCCGCTTTTGCCGTCAAAACGCTGACGGAACTGCCAGAGCTTTTGTACACACTGCGCGATAAAAGTCTGGTATTGATTGATACTGCGGGGGTTGGCTTGCGAGATCAGCGCTTTGGCACGCAACTTGCACAGCTCAAGCTGCAGTCATCGTTGCAGCTGCGGCATTATCTGGTGCTGCCTGCTACCGCGCAATATCGCGCGCTGCGGCAGGCTTATCAGCATTTTGCTGAGCTTAAGCTGTCAGGCTTAATTCTGACTAAGCTCGATGAAAGTGCGAATTTAGGGGATGCGCTGTCCCTGACAATTAAAGAAAAATTGAAGCTGTGCTACATCACGGACGGACAGCGTGTCCCGGAAGATTTAACCGTGCCGGATGCACGCAGCATCGCGCTTAAGGCGCTCTCCTGCGTAGAGGATGATGCAGTCAAAAGCGCGTTAAGCTGAAGATAAAAAGCATTAAGGAAGAAGCATGAGCGCAATACAACGCAGCCGCAAAGTTAAAGTTATTACAGTTACCGGAGGTAAGGGCGGCGTCGGCAAATCCAGTGTTTCTTTGAATTTAGCGGTAGCTTTATGCCGACTTAATAAGCATGTGATGCTCTTTGACGCCGATTTAGGGCTGGCTAATATCGATGTTATGCTCGGACTTAAAGTCGATAAGAATTTAGGCCATGTGTTACGCGGCGAGTGTGAGCTTGCCGACATTATTAAAGACGGTCCACAAGGACTGCGCATTGTGCCGGCGGCATCCGGTCTCAAGGAGATGGCGGAGTTGTCGGTAGATCAGCATGCCGGTCTGATTCGCGCTTTTTCCAGCTTAGATGAGGACATTGATTTTCTTATTGTCGATACTGCTGCCGGTATTTCTAATATGGTGCTGTCCTTTGCCCGTGCGGCGCAGGATGTGCTGATGGTAGTATGCAATGAGCCTACCTCGGTGGCCGATGCCTATGCACAGATGAAAGTGTTGCAGAAAGATTACGCCGTACAAAAATTTAAAATCATCGCCAATCAGGTGCACAGCCTCGAAGAAGGCAAGCTGATGTTTTCCAAATTAGTGAAGGTAACCGATCGCTTTTTAGATGTTACGCTGGAGCTGGTGTCTTGCATCCCTGCCGATCCTAATATGAAAAAAGCGATTCGTCAGCGCTCCTGTGTGGTGGATCTGTTCCCGCAGTCTCCGGCTGCAATTGCGTTTAAAGCGTTAGCTACCCGAGTTTTGAGCTGGCCGGTGCCGGATGTGGCGGGCGGTCATTTGGAGTTTTTTGTTGAAAACCTGATTGCTCGCAGTACGGCAGCAGAAAGCTGAGTCTTACTGATCTGTCTCACACTTTTAATGGAGCAACGGAGAGTTTAAAGTCAATTTTGTTGGCTTACATTTTGATTTTTAAAAATAAAAATTTTAAAAGCCGGGGCAAAGCTTCCATATAAAATATGGACAAATCAAGGTTTTGTGCTATATTTTCATAAAAAAGCCTGCAGATGGCACGTAGACTGCAGTAAATTTTAACAACAGTGAATTTTTTTTCATGGCAGCAATGAAAACAGGCGCACAAGCATACATGGTGCAGAAGCGCGATGCCTTATCGCAACGGGTGGAGCAGTACGCTCCGCTGGTTAAGCGCATTGCATTGCATTTGAAGGCGCGTCTGCCAGCTTCCGTGGAACTGGACGATCTCATTCAAGCCGGAATGCTTGGGCTGATGGATGCGATTACGCATTTTGAAGAAGGGCATGGCGCGGTATTTGAAACCTATGCAACTATTCGCGTGCGCGGCGCGATGATTGATGAAATGCGCCGTGGCTCATGGGCTCCGCGTTCCGTGCATCAAAGTTCACGCCAAATTTCCGATGCAATGTCGGCGTTGTCACACAAATTAGGCCGTGAGCCTAAAGACAGTGAGATTGCTGCCGAATTAAAAGTAAGCTTGGAAAAATATTATCAAATGCTATTGGAATCTTCTTCTTCACAGATGGTGGGGATTGAAGATCTGGGCATTGATGATGATGTAATCGGTGACAGTAGCGATCATCGGGACGATAAGCTGTTTAATCTGCTGGCATCGGCAGAATTTAAGCGCTCATTGGCGCAGGCGATTGCAAAATTGCCGCAGCGCGAGCAGCAAGTTTTAGCTTTTTATTATGATGAAGAGCTCAACTTGCGAGAAATTGGCGCCGTTTTGGATTTATCTGAATCGCGCGTCTGCCAGATCATGTCGCAGGCCATGGCGCGGCTGCGTAGCATGCTAAGAGACTGGCGCAATTGAAAATGAAAAAAGGAGCACGATCTTGAATAAGAACGTCAAGATTTTGATTGTCGACGATTTCTCAACGATGCGTCGCATTATTAAAAACCTGCTGAGAGATTTGGGATACAACAATACCCATGAGGCGGATGACGGCTCAACAGCTCTGCCGATGCTGGAGTCGGGAGATTTTCAGTTTGTGATTACGGACTGGAACATGCCGATCATGCAGGGAATTGATCTGCTCAAAGCCATCCGCGCCAATCCTAAGCTGCGCTCGCTGCCGGTTTTGATGGTGACGGCAGAGGCCAAGCGTGAACAGATCATTGAAGCGGCCAAAGCTGGAGTTAATGGCTATATCGTTAAACCATTTACCGCGGCAACACTCAAAGAAAAGCTTGATAAGATTTTTGAGCGTATTGACGGCTGATTCAGCCTGCAGAGGGTGTCTTCATGGAAATGCAAACTGAAACTAATAACGCAGCCAACACTAAGGGACCGTTGATTGCTTTAGATGAAGCCCGTGAGTTGGTGATGCTGCTTGAGGCCGGTATGCAGGAAGAGGCTGACAGCAAGTTTATTACGTTGATGCGCCGTTGCGAGCCAAACATCTACAATGAGGTGGGAACGCTGACGCGTGATCTGCATGAGGCAATTCGCTCCTTTGCCGAAGATCCGCGTTTGCGTGATATTGCTGACGTTGAAATTCCAGACGCCTCTGAGCGTCTGCGCTACATCATTAAGATGACGGATAAGGCGGCGAATCGTACTTTAGATGCGGTAGATGCCTGTACGCCGTTAGTGCGCAATCTGACTACTTCAATTGAAAATTTAATGCCGATGTGGGACCGTCTGATGCACGGACGCATTGATCGCTTTGAGTTTGTCACCTTATGCCATCAAATTGATGAGCTTCTGACCCAGACTAAGGAAAATGTAGATGTGCTGTCCTCGCAGCTCAATGAAATTCTGATGGCGCAGGATTATCAGGATTTGACGGGGCAGATGATTCAAAAAGTCATAGCGCTAGTGACCGAAGTTGAGGATGAGCTGGTTAAGTTCTTGGTGTCCTTCGGGCGCATTGAAGGCATCAATCCGCAGCTAAAGAAGCAAAATGATAAGCTTATCAGTGAAGCGGAGCAGGTGAAGAAGTCGTTGGAGGCCCAGGGCCCGGCAACTGACTCCATGCTGGGGACCGGCAAAGTTATGGCCTCGCAGGATGATGTGGATGATCTGTTAGCCAGCCTCGGCTTTTAACAGGGGAGAGGATTATGGATGAGGAAATTCTACAAGACTTTCTGGTAGAAGCCGGAGAGATCATCGAAAAGCTCGATGAACAGCTGGTGCAGATCGAAAAGACGCCGGATGATAAAGATTTGCTCAACGCCATTTTCCGCAGTTTCCATACGGTTAAAGGCGGTGCCGGATTTTTAAATTTAACGGAGCTTGTTGAGATCTGTCATGCGGCTGAAAGCGTGTTTGACATGCTGCGCAACGGCAAGATAGCGATGAATCCCGGCTTAATGGACGCCATTCTCGCCGCTTATGATGAAATTACGCGCCTGTTTGCTCAGGTACAGAATCGCGAACCGCTTGAAGCGGCGCCGCAAGATCTGATTGATAGATTGCATGCCATTGCCGAAGGCAAAATTGAGGCACCGTCAGCTCCGGTCGCGGCTCCGACCCCTGCAGCTGCTCCCAAACCTGAACCTGCCCCAGCGCCGATGCCTGAAGCTGCACCGACTGCCGTCTCAGTCAAACAGGATCCGCCGATTGATGACAGCGGTTCCATTGACGATATTACCGAAGATGAATTTGAGGCTTTGCTCGATCAACTTCACGGTAAGGGAAATGCGCCAGGATCTGCGCATGATTTAGCCCTGCAGGGCAGCGCTGAGCAGCCTGAAAAGCCGGCACAGAGCGATGACATTGATGCCGACTTTGACAAGTTGTTGGCAGATGCTAAAAAGCATCAGGATGAAAAGCAACAGCGCGAACTCAAGGTTGCCACCCAAGAAGAATTTGATAAAGCCAATGCCGCAGCTCAGGCAGCTGCGCAGATCGCACCTACAGTACCGGTGCCGGCCAGCTCGGCAGAGTCGGGAGCTGCAGTTGGCAGCGGTGGAAATGGCGGCAGTGCCGGACGTGAACATAAGCCGGCGAGCGGAGGGCCTGAGAGTATTGCTGAGACCACGGTGCGTGTGGATACGCAGGTGCTTGATGACATTATGAATATGGTCGGCGAGCTGGTCTTGGTGCGCAACCGTCTGCTGTCAATTGCTTCGCATCGCTCTGATCAGGAAATGTCCAAGGTTATTGCGAATCTGGATGTGGTGACGGCCGATCTGCAGGGCGCGGTGATGAAGACGCGCATGCAGCCGATTAAGAAAGTGTTTGGCCGTTTCCCGCGCGTGGTTCGTGATTTGGCGCGTAAGCTCAATAAAAAGATTGAGTTGCGCATGGAAGGCGAGGACACGGAGCTTGACAAGAACTTAGTTGATGCCTTGGCCGATCCAATGGTGCATATGGTGCGTAACTGCTGCGATCACGGTATTGAAATGCCGGATGAGCGCGTGCGTGCCGGTAAAAACGAAACCGGTGTGGTGACTTTAGCAGCAGCTCAGCAGGGTGATCATATTCTGCTGCGCATCAGTGATGATGGGCAGGGCATGGACCCTAATGCCTTAAAGCAGGCGGCTATCCGCAAGGGCGTGATTGATGAAGAAACGGCCTCGCGTTTGTCTGATGATGATGCGCTGAATTTGATTTTTGCTCCGGGCTTTTCGACCAATAGCGTCGTAACCGACATTTCAGGTCGCGGTGTGGGCATGGATGTGGTAAAGACCAATATCGCCAAACTCAACGGACAGGTACGGGTCATTTCTAAGTATGGTCAGGGTACGACTATTGAGATCCGCGTTCCGCTGACCTTGGCGATTCTGCCGACCTTGATGGTGGGAGTGTCCGGCCGTACCTTTGCGCTACCTTTGACCTCGGTATCGGAAATTTTCTACTTAAGTCTTGATAGCATGCGCAATGTCGATGGTTTGAACACCATTGTGATCCGCGATAAAGCGGTACCGCTGTTCTTCTTAAAGCAGTGGTTTGAGAACTGCTCAATTGACGAATACTTAAAGGATAAAGCCCATATTGTGCTAGTGCAGGTCAGTGCGGTGCAGTTAGTTGGCTTTATCGTTGATGAGTTGATAGGGCAGGAAGAAGTTGTCATTAAGCCTTTAGATAATGTGTTGCGCCATACTCCGGGCATGGCAGGTGCGACTGTGACCTCGGATGGCGGCATTGCGCTCATTCTTGATATTCCAAGTCTGCTACGCGCTTATGGGCATAAGAATATTAATCGCTACTAAAAATAAGCATAGGGAAGGATGAAACTCAGCCATGGCTATTAAAGTTTTAATTGTTGACGATTCCACTTTCTTCCGTAAGCGTTTAACTGAGCTTATTTCTGCAGATCCGCAGCTTGAAGTGTGCGGTGAGGCTAAAGACGGTAAAGAAGGTGTGATTAAAGCGCAGCAGTTAAGGCCGGATGTCATTACCATGGACGTGGAAATGCCGGTAATGGACGGCATTAGTGCGGTCAAGGAGATCATGGCCAAATGTCCGACTCCGATTCTGATGTTTTCTTCCTTAACTTTTGAAGGGGCTAATTCCACCTTTAAGGCCTTAGAGGCCGGTGCGGTGGACTTTATGCCGAAAAATTTTGATGCAATTGCCCATCGGCGTGAAGATGCGTTAAATGAGCTGCGCGCTAATATTAAGGCGGTTGCGCGTTCGCGCGTGGCGCGTCGACCCTCCGCGCCGATAGCAGCGGCGCGCCCGCTTGGCAGTACTGCCCGTTCTGCAATGGTGAGTACGTCCCGTCTGAGTGCCGCGGCGCCAAATCAGGCATTAGGCTCTACGCCGCGCAGGGCCGGCACTTTGACCTCGGGCACGACTGCGCCGCAACGTCCGCTGGCTGGCGTCACTGCCCGCATTGGGGCGGCGGCGCAGCGCCAGACCATGGGCAGTACTGCCCCGGCTGTCCCAGCTGCCGCCGCTTCATCGGTACGGATGAGTTTCGAGAAAATTCAAAGCCAGCTGGCGCATGTCGATCAGGGCCGCCCGGCTAGCACCATGACTTTTACTTTCGGCAATCACAAAGGTGAAACCACGCGTTTTCGCCGTTCGGGCAAAATGCATGAGATTGTCGCTATCGGCAGCTCAACGGGCGGGCCGATTGCTCTGCAGAATCTTATCCCTAAGCTGCCCAAGCTGCGCGTGCCGGTGGTGATTGTGCAGCATATGCCGCCGGCCTTTACCACTACCTTTGCCCAGCGTCTTGACGGCATGTCGCAGCTGCATGTGGTGGAGGCTAAAGATAATATGCTGCTTGAGCCTGGCTGTTGCTATATTGCTCCAGGCGGCATGCAGATGATTTTTGAGCGCGGCATGTCAAAGGTTAAAGTGCGCATTTTAAAGGGCGACAGCCGGGTAGTCTATCATCCGTGCGTGGATGTGTCTTTTGCTTCTTTAGCGCAGATTTACGGGGGACGCGTACTGGCGATGATTTTAACTGGTATGGGCTCTGACGGTTGCGAGGGCTGCCGTCTGCTTAAGCGGCAGGGTGCGGTGATCTGGGCGCAGAATGAGGAAACTTCGGTGGTCTACGGCATGCCTCAAGCGGTGGTGAATGCTGGGATTGCTGATCAGATCCTGCCGATTGAAAGTTTCGCCTCCTGTATTGCTGAGGAAGTAATGTAACTACAGTACAAGGGTTTTAGTTATGAATTTCTTAGGCGTCTTTTTGGCTGTCGGCTGTATATTAGGCACCGTTATTATTGAGGGCACGCATCCTACCGCGCTTATCAATCTGCCGGCCTTTTTAGTGGTGGTGGGTTCTTCCTTCAGTGCCTGTTTAGTGCAGTTTTCCTTAAAGGAAGTCGGCTCGGCCTTAAAGCATATCAGCTGGGTTTTGGCGCCGCCGCGTCTGAATATCCTGTCGCAGGCTGAACTGCTCTCAGGCATGTCTACAACAGCGCGTCAGCAGGGCCTGCTGGCTTTGGAAAACTCAGTGGGCTCGGCTTCCGACGATTTTACCCGTACGGGCATTCAGATGATTGTGGACGGAGTGGATAAGGAAGCTTTAACGGCGCTGCTCAATAATGCAATTGATGTGGAGCAGCAGCGGCTTGAACCGAATGTGAAGTATTTTGAGGCCATGGGAGGCTATGCGCCGACCATGGGCATTATTGGAGCTGTACTCGGTTTAATTCACGCCATGTCGCTTCTCGATCGGCCGGATTTGTTAGGCGCCTCAATTGCCGTGGCTTTCGTGGCCACAATTTATGGTCTGGTGCTGGCCAATATTATTTGTCTGCCGATGGCCAATCGTATTCGTGCTATTAATCAGGAAATTGCTTTATACAAGTACATGACCTTAGAGGGTTTGGTATCAATTGCCGCCGGCGAAAATACCATGATGTTAAAGCGCCGCATTGCCGTATTTACCGGCCAAGGTGCAGATTAAGTTATAAATAAGGGCGTCAGATTAGGGGTCAGGTATGAAAAAACCAGCAGCGGCGCATGAAAATTTAGAGCGCTGGATGGTCTCGTATGCAGACTTCTTAACGCTGATGTTTGCGGTGTTCGTGGTGCTCTATTCTTTTGCCATGACAAAGCAGTCAGAAGCCCAATCTATGGTACAGGGCTTAGTGCAGTCCTTCAATGAAATTGGCATGATTTCCTCAACTCCTGGCGTCATTGCGTTGCCCGGGCCTTTGGCTAATTCTAGTGCTACGCAGTCCAGCGATGCTGCTCAGGCATCCTCCGAGCGCGTAAATGCCCCGGTGCAGGGCGGCGGCGGCGTGATGAGCTTCGGCATGCCGGTCAATCCAACCGTGGATGCTCCGCTGCCGCAGGATGATGCTGCCGCCGTAGGCGGGAAACCGCAGCAAACTGAGCGCGCAAGTGACGGTGCGTCAAGCGAAGAGGCGGAAAACCTTTCATCTGAAGGAGGTCTGACTCCGGGAGGAGATGCCGAGCTGGTTGAAGCCGGCGGACAGCAGGCGCAGGCGGAGGATAATAGTGGCCAAGCCTTAACCGGCGAGCCCTTTGACGCAATTGAACGTTCTATTTCCAGCACGATTGAGGAGCTGGGGCTGGAGAACGCTATCATTGTGGAAAAAGACAATCGTTGGCTTACCATTAATATCGGTTCGGCGCTGTTGTTTGCCGAGGATAGTGCTGCGGTGCTGAATTCGGCACGCCCGGTAATTGCGGAAATTGCTGCGTCGCTGCGTTCCATCAATAACTATGTCCGTGTGCGCGGCTATACCGATAATACCTTTGTCTCAGACAGCGTGTTTAAAGACAATTGGGAATTATCTGCAGCTCGTGCGATTGCAGTACTTGAGGAACTGGAGAATTTCGGTGTTGCCTCCAATCGCTTAGCCGTGGAAGCTTATAGTCAGTATGCGCCGTTCTATTCTAATTCAACCCGTGCCGGACGGGCGCAGAATCGTCGTGTAGTGATTGCCATTTCGCGCAATGCAGTGCAACGCGCTGAGCTCAGCGTGCTACCGGGTGATAGCGAGGGTTTAGTACCTACGCAGCAAAGCATCCGTGCCGGAAGTGCGGATATGCAGTTCAACCTAGGAGCTGACGGCAGTTTAGAGCTGAATTTTAATTAAGCGTCGCGCATGGAGAGGGAGAAGCATCTAAGTGTTAGTTTGGGCTGTCGCAAGTCAAAAAGGCGGAGTAGGTAAAACTACTACCGTTGCGACCTTGGCCGGTTGGCTGCAGCAGGAGCATCTGCGGGTGTTGGTGATTGATACCGATCCGCATGCTTCGTTGACCAGCTATCTGGGGTTTGATGAAGAAGGCGCTGAGTATAATTTATTTGATCTATATGCAGCCCCGGAAATTACCCGCGACCTCTTTTTAAAGTGCATCGCTAAAACCGAACATCAAGGGCTGGATATTATTCCGGCGGCGATGACTTTAGCGACCATTGACCGCCAACTCTCCGGCAGACAGGGAGTTGGACGCATTCTGTCTAAGGCGCTCACTTTAATTAATGACTGCTATGATGTTGTGCTGCTGGACTGCCCGCCGGTCTTAGGCGCGTTGATGGTTAATGCCTTGGTGGCAAGCACTCTCATTTTAGTGCCGACGCAGACGGAGTTTTTAGCCTTGAAGGGGCTGCAGGGCATGGTGCGAACTTTTGACATCATGTCGCAGGCAGATCCGCAAGCTGATTTTGACTACATTATAGTGCCGACCATGTTTGATAAACGCACCCGGGCGTCCAATCATTCTTTAAGCTACATACGCGAGCATTATCCTGATAAGGTATGGACGCAGTGCATTCCGATTGATACGCAATTTCGCGAATCAAGCGCGCAGCGTATTCCTTTGCCGCTGATGGCGCCGTCTGCACGCGGGGCTCAGGCTTATTATGAGCTGCTTACTGCTATCGTCGAGCACGAGTTAAAGCGCCATCCTCGCTCCGTCAGCCCAGCTTTAGCGGCAGTACTGACCTCCGATGTCGGTGCCGATGATGCGACGCTGACTCATCACGGTACAGAAATCATTACCACGAGCGTGCAGGAAATGTGCGCCGCGGTACGGGAGGGCTGCTGATGCCGCTTAGTCATCACGATAAAGAAGCGCAGACCCTGCTTACATATTTTCAGCAGATGCTAGCTGAAAATATTGAACCGCCTGCAGCAGCGGACACCGCGCCGGTTATGCAGCAGACAGCAGCTGAGGCGGACGTAAGTAGTCAGGAGATGCGGCGGGACGGGCAGCGGACTGAGTCTGCGGCAATGCAATTGTCCTCAACGCCTGAGAGTAAACTTTCACCCCGCCAGCTGCAGACTTTAGAACGGCCGAAAACGCAGAGCTTAGAGGCGTTGCTTTCGAGTGTTGAAACCGCAGCTGCAGTCGCAGCAACAACGGTTAGTGAGCCAGTCACAGATGCGACAGCCTGTGTTGCGGCAGTGGTTAAACCCGCGCAGGTGCAGGCGGCAATTGAGAGTGCGCCGCAAACTCAGACTAAGACGGCAGCACAGCAGGCTAGCGTCACGACGCTGCAGCAGAATACTGAGGTACAGGCGCAAGCGGCAGCTGAGCCGTTGTTTGATCCGGCAGCGTGGCGCAATTTAGATACGCTATCTGAATTCCAGACTTTATTTTTTACGGCGCAGGGAGTGCGTTTTGCCGTGCCGCTGATTGATTTGGGCGGAATTTTTGAATACGACAAGCTTACTACGCTCTTTGGTAAGCCTGAATGGTACCTTGGCATGACCGATATCCGCGGTCATAAGATTAACGTGGTTGATACCCTGCGCTGGGTCAGTCCGGATGCACCACAGCGTGAGGATAAATATCCGTATATCATTGCGTTAGGTCAAAGTCGATGGGCTTTGGGTTGCGATGAGCTTGAGGGTAACCGTACCATCGCTCGTGATGCGGTGAAATGGCGTCAAACTCCAGGTTCGCGTCCGTGGCTTGCCGGTATCGTAAAGGATGAGCGTTGCGCGTTATTGCATGTGCAGGCTTTAATTGCGCTGTTTGGTCGCGGCATGGGGCAGGAGCAGATCTTGCATGATTTTGCTGGTGAGGCCTGATTTTGCAGATAAAGTACGCAATTAGGAACAATATTTAGTTTAGAATTAAGCATAAAAGCAGCCTGCAGGCTGCGTAGCGAAATAAGAGGAAGTTGACATGGCCAATGAAAATGTGGTCGCCGCATCTGCCGGAGCTGCCGAGAAAGACGGTGAGTTAAAGCGTTGGGTTACCTTTCAGTTAGATAAGGAAATGTACGGCGTCAACGTGATGCAGGTGCGCGAAGTACTGCGTTATACCGATATCGCTCCGGTTCCCGGTGCCCCGGCTTACGTACTGGGCATAATTAATCTGCGCGGCAATGTCGTCACGGTGATTGATACGCGCATGCGCTTTGGTCTGCAGTCGGCCGATATTACCGACAGCACGCGCATTATGATCATTGAAAGTGAAAAACAGGTGATCGGCATTTTAGTGGATTCGGTGGCTGAGGTGGTAGATCTCAATACCGCCGATATTGATGAGACGCCGAATGTCGGAACTGAAGAGAGCGCAAAGTTTATCTGTGGCGTTTGTAACCGTGAAAATGAGCTATTGATCTTAATTGATCTTAACAAACTGCTCTCGGAAGAAGAGTGGCAGGAAGTTGCCAACCTCTAAGGCTTTATGCAGTCTTACACCGATCTGATTGTGCTAGCAATCATTGCCGGCGCGGTATTGTTGCTGTGCCTGCTGTTGCTTTCCTTTATTCTTTTGACACGCCGTGCTAATACGCAAGATGAGATTATTGCGGCGATGCGGGCGCAGCTTAGCCATACCGAACGGCAGCTTACGGCTAAGCTTGAAGATGCACTCAGTGCGCAGCAGCGACAGAGTAAAGAGGTAGATCGGATGCAAAAGCGGCTGATTGCGCTTGAGCATCAGCTTGATAAGCTACAGCGTAATCAAGACGATTGCATTGACAGCATTCAGGCGTTGAAGACGGAGCAGGGGAAACTGCAGGTCAATCAGGATGTTCAGCAGAAGCTGCTTGAAGAGCATAACCCTGAGCATGAGTCACTGCTCCAGGCTAAAAAATTGCTCAAAAGTGGCGCGCCGCTCGATAAAATTCAGACGTTGACTGGAATGCCGCGAGCTGAGCTTGAAATGCTACAGAGCGTCGAGTTGCAGCGACGCGACAAGGAACGTGCGCTGTTAAAAGATTCGGCAGAGCCTGAAGCTTTTGTACCTGCGGGAATAACGACAGATGAGCCTACGCCAGCGCTTGCTGAGGGTGCAACTCCGCCATCAATTGAAGAACGGGCTCATGCCTTAACCGAGGCTTTTGTAGCGCAGTCTCCAGCAGATCTTCCGCTGCCGTCTCGACCTACGGCATCGCTGCGGGCACGTACCGCTTACGGTATTAAATCGCTACGTCGCGGACATTAAATTTTTTGCAGATGTGGTAGGTATAGAGCGTTTTTTAGTAAAAAAACGCAGAACCTGCGTACAGTTCTGCGCACAAAGAGGGGACAAACTTGCTTAGAAGTGAACCTGTACCTTGCAGGTCTCTGGGCTTACTGTAGCTTCCATCGCTTTAATACACGCACATGCTGGGAAGGATGCTGACAGTAGCGGAAGAGGATTGATCACTCCGTGCTCTAGGTCGTTCACCGCAGGGTCAAATTCGGTGTAGAAGCGGAAGACTACATGCCAGCGCAGCCCCTTGCCGGAGAAAGCAGCTAAATCATTAGGCTAGTGCCCCGTACCAAACATGCCGACTTGGGCTATTGTGCCTTCAGGGCGCCCCTTCGCCATAGTCTGCATTGCGGCAAAACCGTTACCGGTAGCTTCCAATGCGCAGTCAAATTGGCCTTTATGGGCAGAAAATTCCTTAATCGTTTCCGGATTAGTCTTGGTGTTTACCACTTCATCGGCGCCTAATTCTTTGGCAATGCTGAGCGGATTGTCGCGAATATCAAAGACGGTAACGCGATCAGCTCCTAGGGTTTTTGCGGCAGCAGCGCACAAAATACCAATCGGACCTGCACCCATCACTGCGAAATTTTTACCCATGATGTCTCCAAGACTGTGTACGCCGTTGAAGGCTACGCCTAAAGGTTCGGCAAAGGCGGCTACCTCAGGCTGCATGTTGCTGACCACGCGACACTGGGATTGATGCACCACAACTTTTTCGGCAAACAACCCCTGCACATGCGGGAAGGTATAGGCCGATCCTAAGTGGCGCATATTCTAGCAGTAGGAGTACATGTGATGCTCGCAGTAATAGCATTTAAAGCAGGGACGTGCCGGACGCAGGATCACCATATCGCCGGGCTTAATTCCGTCAACAGCGCTTCCGACCTCTTCAACAATACCGCATCCTTCGTGTCAGATTACAATGGGCTCGCGTACCACGATGGCTGAGCCGATGCCGCCGTCGCGCAGTGGCATGGGCGCGTATTTCTTAAAGTCGGCCGCTATTTTCCCAAGCATTCAGATCTGTCCGCACTGCGGGTATCAGAATACTGAGCTCAAGGGAATGCAGGGGCTCAGGATAAGGGAAAGGGAATGCCCGCAGTGCCAGGCGCACAACGACAGAGATTAGGCAGCAGCCGTTAATATCCTCAACGAAGGAATGCGTCTGTGGCAGAAGGGTGGCGGCCCGCGCTCTAGGGGTGGAATGCCCCGAAGTCAAGCCTGTGGAGCGCTCAAAGAGCTCGTTGAAGCAGGAAGCCCATCCGCTTTAGCTTGATGGGTAGTTCACCATCAGAACATTGTCGATAAGCTAAAAGCGCGCGAGATAGAAGCAGCGTGCGCGCTGTTGCGTGCGCATCTGTACGTTATTACCGAAACTTACAAATAGGCGCTTGAGGAGCACGAGATGTGGTTTATGCCTGAGGATGTACGCGGCTATAAACGGCGGCGCTAGTGCTGATGCTGTATGCGGTATTGATGCGGACTTATTTTCATTTCGCGCACAAAAGCTGCGCCGAAATGGCTTTGTGAGCTGAAGCCTAAGATTTGCGCAATATCAGCAAGACTTTTATCGCTGTCTTTAAGCAGAGCTGTAGCCAGTTCTATTTTGCGTCGCCTAGCATACTCCACGATTGTCTGGCCCGTGCCTTCTTTAAATAGCCGCGATAGGTAGCCTGCAGAAATATTCAGCTCGGCGGCCATGGAGAGTACATTGATGCGTTCATAAACATGGCGGTCAATATAGGCGCAGGCTCGGTTAACGATAAGCGAGGAATTATTGCCGTTCTGTGCTTTTAGGGAGTTTTGTGCGGCGACGAGTTGTGCACATTTGATGGCGCAGGAGCGAGTTAGCGCGGCACAATCGGCAGGATAGCGGCAATCTTCGACTTGCAGAATATAGGCGTCAGAGAGCACGTACAGCTCCTCGACCGATAAACCACTGTCAATGGCTTCACGTGTGGCTATGGTAATGTCCACGATAGCGAGATTTTGCGCGGAGCGCAGCGGATGTTTAGCTAAAGTGCCGCGCATTGCAGCATAGGGGGAATTGAGCGCTTCTTTAATCGCCTGCACGCTGCCTGCGCGGATGGCGCGACGGATATTTAGCTCAAATGAGACGGGATTATGCGGGCGACTTGCTAAAAATTGTGAGGAAAAGACGCTGGCAATGCGCTTTTGCGTTTCCTGAACCACCTCCTCGGAGAGAAAATGCTCATCTAAAAGCTCATTTACCGTCTGCGTGCGTCCGGTAACGCCGTAGTAAATCAAGAGCGCGGCAGCGGCTAAGCGCGCAGGCTCACAGTAAATCAGCGGGCAGGCAGCGGCATTGTGCTTTAACGCGTAGAGTTTGGCAAAATTTTGATCGGGCTTGGTCATGCACACAGGTCCGATGATGAGACAGATGTCATCTAGGCACAGCACGCCGGCATAAATAACTGGACTTTCATTACAGAATAAGGCTAATTTGCGGCGGCGCACTTCGCCTAACAATTCTTTGCGGAACGCATAGTCGGTTTTCAGCACATTCCAACTGTCAGGATCATTGCTGTCAAATTTTTCTAAATAATGATTATCGGCTTTAAATACGTGGTAGGGCAGTGGGCACAAATACGCCAGCAGAGTCAGACCAAAGGACAACGGGGTAGATAGGTAAGCGCTCATGAGAACTTTCTTCACCACTAAGGCAGCAATTTCGGCAATCTAACTTAGCACAGCCGTAGTGGAGGTTTTGTGAATCGGCGCGGGAAATTGATAAAAATGCCCCCGCATGCAGCGGGGGACATTAGTCAAAGCGATAGGCAGGTAGCGTAGCGTAAGGCCTATTGCACCGCTTTATGCTAAACGGAAACTCTTTCGCTACGCTAGAAGTTATGCGGTGACGGCGTAAAACCGGCTAGAATATCATCGCTATATAATACCGACGCAGGCCATGCCGATTATAAAGCAGTGCCCTTGCACGAACGCTGGGTCGCTTTATTAATGAACAGACCCGTGTTATAAAGTCTGCAGGTGCATGGTGCTCTGCAGACTTTGATCAATACTTAATGCTGATTTTCAGGCATTAAGCAGTTCCTTGGCTTTTGCCGCAATGCCATCGCCGGTCAGTCCGTAATGCTTGAATACTTCAAGCGAGGTACCGGTGATGACAGGGGTGTCGGGGAGCGCTAGGGTTAGCACTTTACGTGGACAGTTGGCAGCCACTACTTGAGCAACCATCGATCCCATACCTCCGAAGGGACTGTGCTCTTCAATGGTCACGACTGCTTTAGTTTCGGATGCGGCTTTGATTACGGCAGCGGTATCTAACGGTTTAACACAGTACATGTCTAGCACATAGGCGCTGATGCCCTGAGCCTTTAAGATATCCGCCGCTTGTTTGGCATAGAGCACCATTTCGCCGCAGGCAATTAATGCAACATCGCTACCTTGCTGAATGACGGTGGCTTTATCCATTTCAAAGGGGCAGTTATCCTCGCTGTAGACTTCAGGCACAGCATTGCGCCCGACGCGTATATAAGCCGGTTCAAGGTCCTTAACTAGGACTTCCATCAGTTTTTTGGTCTGATGGCAGTCAGATGGCAGATACACCCGCATGCCCGGGATTGAGCTCATGCAGGCAATATCCTGCGCTGAGTGATGACTCATACCCAAAGCCCCGTAGCTGACGCCGCCGGAAATACCGATGAGTTTGACGTTGGTATGCGAGTAAGCGACATCGACCTTGCATTGCTCATACGAACGGGCGGTAATGAAGCAGGCCGGGGACATGGGAAAGGTACGCTTACCGCAGCGCGCCATGCCGGCGGCAATGCCGACTAAATCCTGCTCTGCGATACCTACTTCAACAAACTGCTCAGGGAATGCTTTGGCAAACGGCGTGGCCGAAGCGCTGCCGCGTGAATCGGAGCACAGAACCACAATATCCTTATCCGTCTTAGCAGCCTGCATAAGAACGTCGCAGATCATCTGCTTATTAGCAACATTCGTCATGATTAGGCTTCCTCCTCGTGCTGCTTAAGATCGGCCATGATGTGGGCATATTCTTCGGCGTTTGGTACATGATGGTGCCATGAAGCTTTGTTTTCCATCACGGATGAACCCTTACCTTTGACGGTATTAGCCAGCACTAATGACGGTTGGTTGGTACAGGCCTTGGCCGCAGCAAACGCATCCTGCAGTTGTGCCACGCTATTGCCATCTGCCACATCAATGACATTCCAGCCAAAGGCAGTCCATTTGGCCTTGAGGTTTTCAAGGGCCATGACGTCCTCAGTGCTGCCGGATATCTGCAGGCGGTTTCTATCTAGGATTGCGCACAGATTGCCAAGTTTATAGTTAGCTCCGGACATCGCACCTTCCCATACCGAGCCTTCAGCCTGTTCGCCATCGCCCATCACCACGTAGACACGGTTGGGCGAGCCGTTAATCCGCTCAGCCAGCGCCATGCCGACGGCTACCGGCAGTCCATGGCCTAGGGCACCGGAGTTCATTTCAATGCCTGGCAGCTTATTGTTCGGATGGCCGATGAAGGGAGAACCGAACTGCGAAAATTCTTTCATCACGCGTTCCCGCGGGAAGAAACCTTTGGCAGCTAAAACCGCATACAGCGCTTCTACCGAATGGCCCTTGCTCATTACAAAATGATCATGCTGCCCCGTAGCAAAGTTTTCTGGGGTCACATTCATTTCATGAAAATACAGCGTCACTAGGACTTCCATCACCGACATGTCGCCGCCGATATGACCGCCCTTGCCTGCGACAATCATGTCCACGACATCACGGCGTAGCTGATAGGCTAATTTACTTAAATTCATCTAAGTTATCCTTTGTCTTGTTGCAGGTTGTATGCTACTCACCGCGTAAATAGGCCTTAACATCTTCTTCGATCGGGTCGTAGAGATCGGCTTTAATGCCGATGTACTTGCAGGCCTCGTACAGAATCGGTACCACATCCTTGTATACACCGACGCAATGGTGAATATAAGGACCGGTGACAATTTTCTCTTCAAGGCGCTTAATATTTTGCACTTCAACCCACATATAGGTACCGAGGATCTTAGGCCCCGGGACGGATTTAGCATTGCCCAAAAGCAGTGAGTATTCACCGTTATCGCCGTCAAAACGGGTTAAGGTGAGCTTATCACCAGGCTTTGCTTCAGCCGACAGCGAGCCGTCGTCGTCAAAGGCGATCGGGCAGGTCAACTCAGGCTTGTCTTTGGCAATCGATACCGGCCACGGGCCACAGTGCTGTAGCAGTTCGCCGTTGGGATTGTCCGGATGGCGCACCGTCCAGTCAGCAAAGAAACTGCGGGACTCATTCATCACCGCTGCTTCAGCCAGCAGGGCGGTAATTGCACCGTGAATATCGGTTTCGCAGACAATCGGATAGCCTAAGTCATTGAGAATTGCGTTAGCGGCGCACGGCATGATGCCAAGCTCTGCCTGCAGTGCCGTCCAGCACTGAATTGCACCGGCGTTGCAGCCGTATTTTTCAAGCAGATTGCGCATAGCTTTAGCTAGCGCAGCCACGGTCTCAACTTTGGCCTCAGGGATTTTAATTACCGTCTTATCGTGCAGGAACTGCAGTTCATCTTGTGCGCTGTGGCTGTCTTTAATCCGGCGCACTTCACGAATTAACTCAGGCAGCGGGATTGGGGAGAGCTGAATGTTGAATTTTTCAAGGAGCTCGCCTTCATTGCACATGGTAGTCCAGAAATCAAACGGACGCGGGCCCATTTGCAGAATGCGGATATGGCGGAAGGTACGCACCACATTGCATACTGCCATGAAGTCGCGCAGGCCGCGTTCAAACACCGGATCGGACAGGCGGCAGTTGGTGAGATAGGTGAATTTGACTTGGAAGCGGCGCAATACTTTGCCGGTAGCAAACAGACCGCATTGCGTGTCGCGTAGACGGCGTCCATCTGGGAGCGGGGCTTCATCCAGCGGCCCCCACAATAACACCGGCAGGTTAAGCTCGCGAGCTAAGCGGGCACACACATATTCGGTACCGAAATTGCAGTGGGCTAAAATGATACCGTCAACTTTTTCGCGGCGGAATTTATCGGCAATCTTCTTGACATCTTCATCGGCAAACAGCAGGCCTTCAGGGTTGATGTCTTTAATATCAACAAAATCAATGCCCAATTCGGTCAAGCGGGTGGCGGTCAGGTCGCGGTACTTTAAGGCATCCGGAGCACTGAAGACGCTTCTGCGGGTAGGGACAAAGCCTAACTTAATTTTTGCAGTCATGTTGATCTTCCTCTTTTTCCTTTACATAAATTCACAAATGGCAAAAAATTGTCTGCATTAATTAATCTGCCGAAATGCAACAGATTTTTAACGAAATTAATGCAAAAAATATCCTGCTTTAATTCTCCAAACAGCTCCTCCGCCCCAAGGCAGGGGAGCTTTTGGGATGTGCACTATCGGGCTTTATTTATTGAGTACATAGCGCATCACTACCGTTTGACCGGCGGCGGCCTCTCCCGTACGTAGCGTCAGACGCTTCACTTTGTCTATAGAGGCAGAAGTGATGATAAGCGGAGAGGTAGTATCAAAGTGCTTAGCGCGTAGCACGTCTAAATCTACCTCGCAGATGACATCACCTACACTGACGCGATCGCCTTTCTGTACTTTGGGGGTGAATCCCTCGCCGTCCAATTTGACCGTGTCAATCCCGATATGCAGAAGTACCTCTATTCCATCAAAACCGGTAATGCCGTAAGTGTGCTTCTGCGGTCCGACAAAAGAGACCGTGCCAGAGATCGGCGCGACAGCAGTCCCGGAGGAAGGAATGATGGCAACTCCGTCGCCGACTACTTTGCCGGCAAAGATGGGTTCATCCACATCGCCGAGGGCAACGGCGCGTCCATTCATGGCCGCTACAATCTCATTGCCTTTATCGCGAAAGATCATGCGTAACCTCCTTTACTACTTATTCTCGTTGCGGGCCTGCAGCGCCATGCGAGCTTGCAGATCGCGCTGATACTGATCGACGATGACGGCGAGCACAATCACTAAGCCTTTGATAATCATCTGCCAGAACTCGGACACACCGCACATTACCATACCGTCGGAAATCACGCCGATGATGAAGGCGCCGATGACGGTTCCGACGATGGTACCGACACCGCCCATCAGCGAAGTGCCGCCTAACACGGCAGCGGCAATAGCGTTCATTTCCCACGTGTTACCGGTCATCGGGTGCGAGGCCACTAACTGCGAAGTGGCGATGATGCCGACGACCGCACTGCAGGCGCCGGAGAACATGTAGACTAAAAGTTTATCTTTATCCACATGTACGCCAGAGAGTTTGGATGCGCGCTCGTTGCCGCCGATGGCTAAAATATGCCAACCAAACGGGGTCTTGCGCAGAATAATTGCTGCAATCACCGCAATCACAATCAGGATGATTACGGCCACAGGGAAACCTGCAATATCACGACCGAAGATTTCAAAACCGGTATTGCCTAAAGCTTCCTTACCAACTAGGTTCGGGAAGGTAGCTCCGTTGGAGATTAAGTTGGCTACACCGCGGGCCATGTACATCATACCTAAGGTCGCGATGAACGGGGCTACCGCAAACTTAGTAATGACGATGCCGTTAATTGCGCCAATGATGACACCGATAACGATAGCAATCACTACAATGGTCGGCACGCTGAAGTAGATGGTATAGCCCATTACGGTTAGGCCATGATTAATTAAATAGCCAGACACCATGCCGGCTACGCCGACTACGGCACCGACAGACAAGTCAATGCCGCCAGTCACCAGCACGTAAGTCATGCCGATGCCTAAGATGCCGTAAAGAGCTACATGCTTGGCCACTAGAAGCAGCGACTGCGCAGTAAAGAAGGACTCGGCGGCAAAAGAGAAGAAGATCACGAGCAGAGACAGTACGATTAAAGTACGGCCCTTGAGCAGCGTCATAATTAAATCATTTTTGTTCATTTTCAAAACTCCGCTGGTTTAAGCTGTTTGTGCGTTCTCATCAGCCTGCTGATGGCCGATATAGGAGGCTTTGACCAAATTGTCCTGCGTAATGTCATCACCGGTAAATTCTGCCGTTTTGACGCCGTTGGACAGCACGATGATACGATCGGCAATGGCAATGATTTCCTCTAGCTCCGAGGACACCACTAATAAGGACACGCCGCGTTCGGCATATTGATAAATCAGATGGAAAATTTCGGTTTTAGCTCCGATATCAATGCCGCGCGATGGTTCGTCTAGCAGCATGATCTCAGGCTGTGTCAGCGCACCCTTGGCAAAGACTACTTTCTGCTGATTGCCGCCTGACAGCGACAGAATCGGTAGATGTTTGTCAGCTACCTTGATGTGCACATCTTTAATCATTTCATCTGTGGCAGCACTTTCCTTGCGATCATTGATGAGGCCAAGAGGCGTCATGAAGTGACCGATTTCCGACAAGGCAATGTTTTTATCAATATCCATTGCCTGTACTAAGCCGTCGCGCTGACGGTCCTCAGGCAGCCAAGCAAAGCCGGAGGCAATCTGTCCGGCCACGCTTTCAATCTTGAGGGGTTGGCCGTTCTTAATGACCTGACCGGTATGCTCTGGACGCATGCCCATGATGCATTCAAAAATCTCGGTACGTCCGGCACCTAATAGACCGTAAATACCTAAGATTTCGCCCTTGTGCAGTTCAAAGCTGACCTTATTGAGCAATAGACCGCCGCCGGATTTAGGCAGGGTGAGATCTTTGACCTCAAGCACCTTTTCGCGGGTGTTCCAGTCCACCATTGCCTTGCGGGTCGGATAGCTCTTGCCTTCGCCTACCATCTGTTTGACGATCCACGGTACGTCAATATCCTTGACAGCCGCTTCTGCTACCAATTTGCCGTCACGGAAAATGGTCACGAAGTCGCCAATACGCATCAGCTCTTCTAAGCGGTGTGAAATGTACACAATCGAAATACCCGAAGCGGTAAGTTCACGCATGATATTGAAGAGCACATCCACTTCTTGTTCAGACAGTGAGGAAGTCGGCTCATCCATGATCAGGATCTTGAGGTTAGGGATCAGCAGATTGCGCGCAATTTCGATCATCTGCTGCTGACCAACGCGCAGATCGCCAACACGGGTATCTGGATCAATCGGGTATTTTAAGCGGGCGAGCACCTGCTTGGCCAATTTGCGGTGCTCGGCATCATCAAGGATGCCGCCTTTGGTACGCTCAGAGGCCATGAACAGGTTTTGGAATACGGTCAGATTGGGGAATAGACACAGTTCCTGATGGATAATCGCAATACCTTCAGCTCGCGCATCCATGGTTGAGTTGAAACTGACCTCACGTCCTTGCAGATACAGTTTGCCGGCAGACTGCTTTTCAATACCGGCGATAATGCGCAT
Source organism: uncultured Succinivibrionaceae bacterium (assembly GCA_944390105.1). Lineage (GTDB taxonomy): Bacteria > Pseudomonadota > Gammaproteobacteria > Enterobacterales > Succinivibrionaceae > Avisuccinivibrio. Next base: position 7,271 of record CALXOV010000020.1, on the reverse strand, counting down.
TAACGTTGACTTGCCGGCGCCGTTTTCTCCAATTAGCACATTGACCTTACCGCGCTTGATGTCAAAGGACACTTGATCAAGCGCTTTAGTGCCCGGATAGATCTTATCGATCTTTTCCGCGTGCAGATAAATTTCGTCGTTGTCGCTCATGCCCTTCTCCTATTGAATCTTAAGGACTACCGGGGTGATCAGGACTTGGCTCGGGCGGGTTACGGTATAGCATCCGACAAATTCCACATACTTACCCTCAGAGCCTTCAACTGCTACTGGCCCAATGACTTCCTTTAGCACTAAGTCATGCAACGCCACCGAGACCTGTGCCCATTCAATTTGGTTCTTATAATCGCGGAAGGATAAAGAGCTGATGGTATCGCGTACTGCTGAGTTCTTAAACACCGGGCCAATCTGCAGGCGATAGCTCACATTGTTGTCAGGTATGCCATCGGGTTTAAATGCTAGATAGCCGCTGCGCAACTTATTTTTTACCGTTTCAATGGTGCCGCTACCTTTAACGATAAAGGAAAGTTCACCCGAATCGCCCATTGAGTAGTGACCGTATTTTGAGGCCACAGTAGTGAGATCGCCGCCGGCTTCTTCAAAGAGCTGGGCTAAATCCACCGCATTCTGCGCAAAATAAGACGGACCTTGTTCTTTCCAGAAAGCCTGGGCATTAGTGGTCGGGTCAAACACGACCTCGCCGGTCAGCTGGGCTTCGGTTCCTTCCGGGATGATGGTGGCTGTTAGGCCGCCGTAGGCGATCACCGCGACCACGGCAGCGCCGATAATCAGATTTCGCTTTGACATTGCTTGTAGCTTCCTTACTGTCTTGGGTCTGTCTGCGGGCAATTGAATAGTGTCCGTATTCAAACGGCCTGCAGGCTTCTCTTTATATTTACTTAAAGTGCCGCCAGATAGGCGGCACTGGTCGTTAAACCAAAATTACTTAGAAAGGGTGAAGTTGTTGAGGTTCTTAGCGTTGTCAATGGTGATGACTTCGCAGTCAACTAACTGCTTTTCCGGCTTGCCTGTAGAACCAGTCTTTAAGTATTGATCGGCTTGCTCTACCGCCATTTGGGCAATTAATGCAGCCGGCTGCATTGCCGTGGCAGTCATGTCGCCGGTCAGAATTTGATCGCGGGCGTCATTGGAACCGTCCACGCCGACGATGATGAGCTTCTTGCCAGCAGCTTTAGCAGCAGCGGCAGCACCTACGGCCATGTTGTCATTGCCGGAGATAAGGCCCTTTAAGTTAGGATAAGACTGCAAGATGGTCTCGGTTTTCTGATAGCCTTGGCTCTGATCCCAGTTGGCGGTCTGTACTGATACCAGCTTTAAGTCAGGATATTGATCGATGACTTCGTGGAAAGCGGTGGAACGGGTCTGAGCATTGTTATCTGAATCCGGGCCGAATAGTTCAGCATACTCGCCTTCTTCTTCCATAGCCTCGACGAAGACTTCAGCTACACCTTTGGCACCCTGATAGTTATTGGCTACAATCTGAGCAATGGCAATACCCTGTTCATTGATTTCGCGGTCAAACAGCACGGTCGGAATGTTATTGTCATAAGCACGCTTGACAGCAGCTACCGTGGCATCAGCACCAGCATTGTCGCAGATAATGGCGGCAGCCTTATCGGAGATAGCGGTCTCAAAGAGCTCAGACTGCTTTACCGGGCTGTCGTCATGCGACACCATCTTAACTTCGTAGCCAAGCTTCTTTGCCGTGGCGGCGGCAACTTCAGCTTCGAGCTTGAAGAAAGGATTAGAGTGCGACGGTGTGATTATGTACATGATGTTGCTGCCGCCGCCGGTTAAACGCTTCGGGGCATCTGCGGCATAAGCGCTGGCAGTGAAAGCTGCAGCACAAGTAAAAGCCAGAGCGGCGCAGAATTTAGATAACTTCATTCGTAATTTTCTCCATTATTGACTAACATCTTGGCAGTAAACACATTCGCGTTGTGTTATTGCTCTATCCTGATCTTAGACAAGCGCTCAAGCTTTGTTTGTCAGGATTATCACATTTTTATTAAATATTTGATGTTAAGCCGTAGTAAATTCGGCACTGGTATACAAAACTTTACAGTCTAAGCAGTACGACTATACGCAAATATGTGCACGTAACATTTAACAGTAAAATTTAATACAAAACAAAGAATAAAATTGTAATAAATAAAGCATGCACATTAATGATCTGCTCCAGCACGGCATGATTTTTTCTTAAAATCAATACACCATCTAAGAGTAAGCTTTTGTCAATGCAAACGTTTGCAGTAGATTCGTGATAGCGAATTAGGAGGATGGTAGAAGTGCCACCATGAGTTGTGGTGGATGGATATTAAATGGATATAGTTAAAGGGTAACAACGTGCTCCTGCGGCACTTGCGGGATGCAGGAGCAGACTTTGTATTAGAAAGAAACGTTCGATTCCAGCACTACATTGCAGTAGGGATGGCATTCGCCAGTGCGCACTACCGCCTTAGAAGAGGCAGATAATTTTTTGAGCGTATCATGCGGCACTTCTACCACCTCAACACCGTTCGCTTGTGCCCAAGCATACACTTTTTGATAGAAATCAGGATTCTGATTCTTAGATTCGGTGGCAATGGTGACCTTTTGGAATTTAGCCTCGGCATCTATTACTTTGAACACGTCCCAAAAAGGGGGAACATTGTAGTCTACTGCAAGATCTATGCGCTGTACGCCTGGTGGAATGGGCAGTCCGCAATCGCCCACCGTCAAGGTGTCGAAATGACCTAGCTTAGCTAGGACGTAAGATAGCTCCGAGTTTAAACAGCCGATTTTCTTCATAAATACAACTCCTTAGAAGCACCCTGAATAAAACAGAAATGCAATTAATGCTGCGTAAGTAAGCATTAGCAGAATTATAGGCAGATCGTGCTAATTGGGCAAATTTGCACGGAGTACGGTCAGATTAGAGAGAAAAACTCCTGACAAAACAAGTCAATAATTCACGCAGTATTAAGAGGTACGTAAAAAACAGAAGTTTTTTTAAATTTGATACGGAAGCAGCTTGGCACGCCACAAATTGGAATGGCTTTGTCACCTTTCAAGGTAAGATTACTAGCACACTGCAGCCGGCGGTAGTTCAGCTCATGCTGCCGGACGTTGACGGTACTACTGTCCTGCATCCAATGCCGCACATTGAGACGGATTTTATTGGATATAAAGCTTTGGTCAAACGGCTGCGCCGTAAGCGTCAGCATCCTATGCCGCAGCAGGCGCGCAAGGTAGCTTTTAAATTTGCCGGACTTGCAGAAGTGCTGCAGGACAACCGTTATCTGCTGCAGCAATGGCAGCAGCCTGAGCCGCTGCAGCAGCTTAGTGCCTGATGGAACAACCAACAACATAGGTTAGGAGCAACTGCGGATGTCTATAGAAAACAGCAATGCAGCTAAGCTGCAACCTGAACAATCACATGCAGACTAGGACAGAGAGCTTGTAGAGGCACAGGAGCCCATCTGCGCAGAGCTTGCCGATGATTTCAGACTAGATGCACTAATCTTACGGCTAGACGAAACACTGCATGTCGAGCCTAATAAAGCAGGCCGCATGGTTGCACAGTGGTTGGATGACGGCACGTTAAGCTCCGAGGACATTGCTGGGCTAATGCCTACCATCTGCGGAATGCTGTTTGCCATACTACCCAATGATCAGCATAAATTCTGGTGCGGGATGCTTGAGTACATGAAAAGAAAGCTTGAGCTAAATGCAGGGGATAAGCATGCTTACAGCAGCTGAAGTCAGAAAGTTTAAGGCAGGGCTTGAGGGAGTAGCCCATTTGGCCAACATGGGAACCATTGTCATGAATCGGGTAGATCTGGATGTCCCGGATGTTGATGCTGATCCGACTAGTGCAGAGGTGCAGGAATACCTCAAAATGGCGCGCAGCTATACCAATAAGGCCAAGGTGATTTGCAGGCGTCTTGATGCCAAATTGAATTCAGTGGAAAAACTGCACAAGAAGGCAGTACGCAAAGCATGAGGTGAGGTATGGCAATTTTAAAAAATGCACAATTTACTCTATAGCCGATGAAATTTCCGCGCTGGTGGAAACTGACGAAAGCTGCGAAAAGGCACTGACGGCATGTCGCTTTCATCCGTGTGCTCCGCAGGGGTTGATTTCATGGGGCTTTGTGCCGGTACTTGAGAATGGTCAAGCGCTGGTATTCAGCTGCGGTACCGGAGCGCAGCGCTTAGTCTTTTTTAGGTTCTGCGAGGAGAAAAAGAGCGTACTGGGAGCCGTGTTCAAACAAGAGCTATCTAAGGCAGTTAAGGCCAAGGAGATGCAGCTTTGCCGCCCTTTGCAGTCACAGGAACTTAATGCGCTCAAAGCCGCAATCGCGGACAAGCTGACCGCACAGGCTTTTCCCAAGCATCAGCAGACTGTAATCTGCATTAATCTGCATGCCAAGCTGTGCCTGATTGGCAAGGCTAGCGCAAAGAAATTAGACATTATAGCCGCGCATCTGCGTAAAGCCTTTTCCGGCAGTTTCCCCTTAGAGCCGCTTCGCGCTAAGGCAGAAAGTCCTGAAATAAGCATGGCTGCATGGCTTGCAGAAAATACGCTGCCGGCATGCTTTACGCTCGGCACCAGCATCACGCTGTGCAGTGAATATGCAGACGGACTTAAGGAAGTCATACATGCCAGTAATACCGATCCCGAGTCCGCAGATTACATTCAGCGCATCAAAGAGTGTTTATTCACGGTAAACGCACTGCGGTTTAATACGAATGAGGTGAGCTTTACGCTGACGGATGCTCTGACCTTAAAGGGCATTGCGTTTAGCGATGAGTTCAAAGAGAGCATGAACATTGCTGTTGCGGAACAAGAGCATAGCCCCTATTGGATGCAGGGACAGGTATTGTGCCGCGTGGCACAGGATTTAATGCGGATTTTTGCACAGGGACAGTCAGCATAACTGGAAGTAACAGCGGATGCCTATAGAAAACAGCAATGCAGCTAAGCTGTAGCCTGAGCAATCACATGCAGTCTGGGACAGCGTGCTTGTAGAGGCGCAGGAGCCCGGATTTGCGATAAAGAAAACTAACGGCACCGGCAAATCTCTGCTTGAGCGATTTATTACATGTTGTATTTAAAAAAGGAGAACATCCCATGGATCATTCTGTAGAACCAGCATTAAGCGAAATTTACCCGATTATCGACGCTGCATTTCAGCGAGCTTACTTGCTGGCATTCTGTACCACGAATGTCAAAGTTTCCATTCAGGAGATAGAAGATCTGCTCAAGCCTTTTTTGCATGCAACAGATTACAAGCGTACAGAAAGCGCAAGCTTTGGTCTTACGTCAAAAGCTGAGGCAGATGAGCTGCTGGTTCAGATCAAGCGCAAGTGCATAGCCCTGCAAAAGCAGGCTGAGGAAAAGACAGCGCGCGAACTACCACGTTTTGCACCGCCGCCCAATACGCATATTGTCTGGCAAATTAAGTCCAGCTTGCAGGCTTTGCAACGAAATTTGGATGAAAAGGAAGACAGCTGTGCAGACAGCAGCGCGGTACGTTCCTTTGCTGCTGCTACGCTGAGCATGCATGAGCTTGCGCCGCAGCAGGATTTTAAAATCAAAAACCGCTACTTAAAGCTGTGTCGGGCAGTATGCCGCCGCTGTTTTTACGCTGTATGCACAGCTGCGCACAGCAAATCCCAAGATTTGAGCATTAATGATGCCAAGCAGCACTTAAGGAGCATTTTGGCCGTTAATCTCAATTTTCCTCATCCTTGGCACTTTAAGCAGCTTAATGGGCAGGACATGTTGCGCGTATATCAAGAGCTATTTGAGCGCTCATCGTTGACTGCTGAACTTATTGCATCATGCAAGATGCACACAAGCGTACAGTAGCAAAGCATGAGAATAACCTTTATGAGAGATTATCTGCGGCGCAATGCGCGGTTTTACCTGCGAACATGCACACTGACTGCAGGCGCTGCGTTTATTGAGTTTTTCAGCAGCTGGCAACTTACAGCTTTAGTCTTTCAGTACGCAGGTTTTCTGATCTTAGGTTTAGGGGGGAGCTCGACGGTACTGTTTAGTTCAATCGAGGAATTTGCTGACGCTATCCACTTAACGTTCGATCGTGAGTTGCTGCGGCGCTCGCTGCGTAGTGCAATCTGGGAGTACTGTGTTTTTATGGGACTCATATGTCTCTGTACTTGGCTGTTTGCGCATATGGAAAATCCGTATTGGCAGCTTGGCTGGCGCTATCTTGCGGTTTTTGCTCTGATGTGCTGCTTGGGTCGCTTGCGGTACTTGCCGAATTAAAGCACTTGATTAAAGCATCCACAAAAATATGAATTGGGCGAAGCAACAGTTCTTCCAAAAGCAAAAGAACTGTTTGAGTATGGAATTTCTAGGCCGCCGCAGTCATTTATGTACTTGAATGTATGAAATCAGCAGGAATGACTCCTGCCGCAACTTAAAATCACGACCGGGGCAACTCGGGCACGACTGTCGTCATTTAATCCTTTAAAATGGCGTTTAACTCATCATCAGTAAGCTTGAGTGCTTGCTTAATTGTGCTTACATCAACTTTTGCCTTAAGCAAATTTTTAGCATTCTCAAATTTTTCAATCAGTCTGCCACTCTTTTCGCCGATTTCTATACCGCGCTTTTCAGCTTTAGCCTCAATATAAGGGATTCTGGAGGCTTCATCATGCAGATACTTTTCGCGGCGCAAATAGGCAAACCAATTTTCATCATCAGCACAGAATTTTGCTTCCACTTTATGAGCCTCCTTAAAAATTTCATCCTGCTCCATTATCTGCTGCTCAAGCTTAACGTCGCTGCGGGTTAAGTAATTCAGCCAGCGAAACAGCCGATTTTTAATTTTGTCCGGCACGTCTTCAAGACTTTGTGCCTGCTTCCATTTAGGAAGCTCTAAAAAGAATAAATCCGCGTCCTCAGTTAGAGTAACGTTCTCTCTAAGCTCTTTGAGTTGATAGCGCGTCAGATAATTTTCAGTACCTAAATCAAGTTCAAAATTGACGATGCTGATAATAACGCACGGATTCAGCTCTTCATACTGTTCGCTTTTTTGTAACTGTTTATCGTAAAGTTTTGAAAAGTAAAATAAAGAGCGCTTTACCATTTCGTTGGGCAGCAACTGAACCTCAACATTAATGAAAACGCCCTGATCGGTTTGAACAATCAGATCTAAGCGGCACGACTTTCCATCAAGACTACGAGAGACGATTTCGCGATCACAATACTCAAATGAGGCAACCTTAATCTGATTTCC
>CALXOV010000019.1 GCA_944390105.1 uncultured Succinivibrionaceae bacterium | reverse complement strand
CGTTCGGATTGCCCATACCCATACGGGCAGCAATCGCATCGGAGCTGGTCGAAGCTGCAACCATCGCAGCCTCAACGGCACCGCCGTAGACAGCAAGGCGGGCTGCGGACTCAGCGGCCGCACCGTTACCGGTGTTCAGAGTTTCGCTGAGCAGTGCGTTGTGGTACTTCACCTCATGCAGTTTGACATTAGTTGTACCGCCCTGACCATCTGCAACTTCAATAGTCTTGGTTTCACCGGTAACCGCAATCGGTTCACCTGCCTCTTCAGCAGCCGTTATGTCTGCATCAGTGACCCACTTACCGGAGGTCAACTTGTCCTTCGGAGTTTCGGCATTAAAGTCATTGTAGCCTGCAGCATAAGCAGCAATGCTCTCGGCAACCGGGTCAGAAGCCCCCGACAGGATGGAACGGTAGTTCTGATTGAGTTCCAGCGTCGCGGTAGAAGCATTATCGCCGTACAGAGAACCGATTAACATACCGTTTTCGGTCTGAACAACAATGCCCGCATTTTCATCGGTAATGGTCTTGCCATCAACGTCAACCACGTTCACACCAGTCTTAGCAACATCAGTGGCATTACCGGCATCAGCAAAGAGATTGAGAACATCCTGCGATCTGAAATCGCCCATGACCACAATCTTACCGCCGTCATTGACGAGCTTAGCATCCTTACCCTCAAAGGTTACAGCTACAGCATTGTCAGCAAATGCTTCATCATCAATAAATAAACCAGTATTATCACCGAAGTAGACCCCATTAGCGATGCCCTTAGAGGTTAAAGCAACTTTATTAGTCTTTGCATAATCGCTATCAAGGAAGCCTTTAACTTCGCCATTGTCGAACAGCGGCTGCGTGGTCATCACAATGCCATTGCCATCGCTGATCTTCATGTCATTGCCCACGTACATGATGGCGCCGTAGGTGTCAGCATTTAGACTGCCATTGCTGCCAATATAGTTGCCTAAAATCTGCTCAACTTCAGCACGATCTGCCACATCCAGTGCGACGATAGCATTCTGACCAACCACGATATTACCATTCATGATACCGGCATCCGGCTCAAAACGATCATCGTTGTTGTAATCATTGTCAAAGCGACCAATAGCAACTACGGAAGCTCTCTGACCAAAAGCAGGATCAGCATAAATGGTAGAACCATTTAAATTTACCACTTCTGCCTCTAAGGTACCGGTTGAAGTCTCGTTAGTCTCAAGATCAAACTTACCAGTTACTGCGTTGTACTGCTGCTCTTCGAGATCAATTCCGACACGAATGTCGCCTGTGTTGGCAGTCAGATACTTAGTCTTGACTAAACCGTTACCAAATACTTCTAAGTAAGAGCCTGTATCTAGGGAAATATCATGTTCTGCCGTAACTGTAGAAGCACCATCCACCTCTAAGCCATCTGTAACGTTAAGTTCATAGGTAGAGATACTGGCACCATCAAATGCCCCGATCCAATCTGCACTGATAGTTCCATTATGCTGCGAACCATCAGCCTTACCAGACACTAAGGCACCTGCAGTAACTACTAAGTCGCCATCAATGTCAATATTGCCGTTAACGTTAGTTGTGCCGCCGACAAGCTCAACATCTCCCAGCCCCGACACATTGCCGGCAACAGTGGTCACATTAGAGGCAGAATTATTTTCTACAAATAACGCTGCGTCTTGACCGAGAGTAATGCCGCCGATAGTACCCCCATTGGCTAAGGTAAAGTCCACGCCATCTTCAACAGTAATACCTAGTGCGTTACCTTCGGAAGTTGCAGCAAACAGCCCTGTCTCGTCGTCAGCATTATTAAATGAGGTATTGGCATCAATAGTCAGATTATTCTGTCCTGCTGCTGCCACCACAGAACCTACCTGGCCGCGGAAAGCATCGCCATCTGCACCTACTACAGTGATCTGAGTCGCTTTTAACTCAGTATTGGTAACGTCACTGTTAACATCAGCAAAGGACTTGAAATCGTCCCAAGACACCGTGCCAGTGCCTAAGCCTTCAATATCAAGCTGAGCATTGCCAACATCGATCATGCCATCCAGTAGCTCGCCTGTGGTGTAATTGGAGATTAAGCCTGCCTTCAGCGCAGCAATCTCTTTATTGGTAAATACTTCATCAGTACCTTCGGCATAGGTTAGCTTCACCGTACCATTATTGCTTAAAGATACTGCAGCCAGCTGAACACTACCGTTTGCATCATAAAGTGCTTCCGTAGCGGGTTGACCAAAGATTAAGGTACCGCCAGCAACATCAATGGTATTTGCAGCATAGTTAACACCATGCTTAGCATCCGGTGTCGTGCCATCAGCTAACATCGCATCGGCATCACCATTAATGGTCAGCATTCCGCCATCATTAATAGACACCTTTGCTCCTGCCGCCGAGGAGATAGTATCAAAAATTGCAGAACCGTAAGCAGTATACGTACCAGCATTTGCAGGATTTACGCTACCGCCAAGAGTTACCGTACCACCATTTACAGTAAGCTTATTGCCAGTTAAGGAAGAACCGATATACTCATCATTTTCCGCATCATAAGTTACAGAACCGGCAATGTTGACTGTACCATTGGCTTCAACAGTTAAATCCTGACCGGTCCATGCACCATTAGAAACAGTAAGTGTTGCGCCATTAGCTAAAGTCGTGCCACCAACTTTCAAATTCTTGGAAATGGTAAGCGCCGCAGAAGCATCGTCTGCTGCAAGCGTAAGCTTAGCACTGTCGCCAAGAACGATTTCTGCATTCGCAGAGCTCAGACTGTTGCTGACCTGATAATCGCCGCTTAGCATGGTGACAGAATCAGGGATCTTGGTTGTTGGCTGGTCTGCAGCATCGGTAGTAGAGATCTTAAACAGATCAGAAACGGTTAAATCTGCAACTTCTAAGGTGCTGTTTTGGAAGTTAAGCGAGCCAGAGGCGTTTGCCGTATCCGGGTTAATGAATACCGCAGCATCGGCTTTAACTAGAGCCTTCGCACCACCAAGACCTAAGCGATTTGCAGTATTACTAGCCTTTTCAATAGCAGAGAAATTAGCCTGTAGCGTTCCTTCTACATCCAATATACCATTAGGATTAACAATTAAAGCAAATCCTTTAGCGTCAGCATCACTTGCCAAGATCTTATTGGCGTTGGTATCGCTAATCTTAATCGTACCATTGTCATTGGCTTGCAGGATCAATGTATTGGCATTAGCATCGGCAGCCAGCGTCGCGTCAGTTAAATCCAGCACAGCAGTATGCTGAATGGTCTTACCCGCTTCATCTTGACTGCTCAAAGTGGTACCAACCTTAATTGAAGAGATGGCAGTAGTAGCATTCTTCAGTACCGCGCCGTCAGTTAAAGTTAAAGAGCTGTCGCCTTTAAACGTAGAACCCGACACAGTTGCGCCGATCTCAATACCTGAAGTTAAACCATCCGTAGCGCTAACCGTAATGTCACTGCTGGTTGTGTAATGCCCGGCAATAGTTAGTTTTTTGCCTGCAGATAAATTTACTTTGATATCATCACGATCAATTACTGCAGGAGCCGATTGCTGATTTTCTAAAGCTAAAGAAGCATCAATTTCAAAGACGTCACTATCTTCAGCATTTAAGGATAAATCGCCTAAAGCCTTAAACAGCACCGATCCTGAACCGAAGGTAGTATAGTCAGATAGCTTGGTCTTAGCCGGCTGCGCAGGAACTTTTTCGCCGTCGCCGATGGTGAGGTCATCCGCCTCGACTAAAACTAAAGTATTGCTGGTAGTAATATCATCCTGATTATTAACATTCAGCGCATCGGATACAGTAAAGCTGTTAGCCTTAACTACCGCAGTATAGCCATCTGCAGACTGCGCTTTGGCTAGATTTATCATGCCAGCGCCACTACCGAATACAATACCACCGGAGGCTTGTTTACCTAACTCTATACTCCCCTCGTCGGCAAGCCATAAGGTACCGCCGCTAGACAAAGTTACCAAACCCTTAAAGTCAGTCTGCGTACCAGCACCAGCTGCAACGCTAACCTCGTTTAAATAATCGTCTAAAGTATCTTTGTAAAGCTTTAAGACCGCTTGATCGCCGGATACTTTAACTCCGCCTGTCGTGGCAGCAGCCCCGGTTTGGACAAACGTCACCCCATCGGCCAGCGATACGGTGCCCTGAGAAATGGTTAAAGCAGCGGTCTTATCTAAACTTATCGCACCGCCTAAAACATTAATGCTACCAAACTGATCACCTTCGGTCTCATGATCACTGTCATTAAGCTTAATTTCCAATGCACCGCCATCAGCGATCTGAAGTTCGGCATCAGTCCAAGTACCGCCCTCATTACTGATCACATTACCTTCACCGGAAACAGTGATCTTACCGTCAGGACTGTTAATTTCCGTACCTTTAACTTCGCTATTGCCGTTTAAAGCTAAAGTGGCTCCATTCTGCAGGTTAATGACTGAACCAAGCGCACTTTCACTGGCATAGGCTGCACCTAAAGTTGCAGTTGTATTATTCGTATCGTCGCCGCTTAAAGTAATTTTAGCGTTGGCGCCGTTAACATTAATGGTCTGCGCCGTAAAGGTGGCTGCACCGGAGGCTGCCTGAACAGTAACAGAGCCAAACACGTCTGCGTTCTGCACAGCTTCTAAAGTGGCATCACCTTCAACACTGCTACCACTACCGCCTTGAACAGCCACACCAGCACCTGAATTGACCTTAATGTTATTAAAAGTCAAGGTCAGGTCACCGGAATTATTCGCTCCATAAATAGCAAAATCATTAGGCTGACCTTGAGCTAACGCACGATTAACAATTAAGTCGCCACTGGCTTTTACGCTATGCTCACTTGTATCGCTATTATAAAAAAAGCACCATTCGCATTGGCAAGCGTCTGATCGCCATTGATGGTTAAGTTGCCAACCGGGTTCTTATTGACAGAGATTCCTCCATCAATTGCCCCGCTAGATGACGTAATATTGGTAGTAAAGTCACCGCTACCTTTTAACCACTCACTGATTGAAGAGGAATCGGCTTGTGCCGCACCGGCAGCTAACCCCGCAGTCAGGACAACCGCAGAAGCCAAGCCCTTAAAATAGGCTGACTTATAGACAGAACGATAAGCATTAAGCAGCATGCTCAACGCATTCTTCGTTTGCTTCATGAATTTTTTCTCCCAAAAACAATAAATAACAGAGTAAAGCAGTAAACCAACTCACCTGCCATACTCTGCGGATAACCTTTAACGGCGCTCCAACCTGCGCCAGTCATCCTTTGCTTGAAAGTCACCACTCTTCCAAGATGCGGAGAACACTAATATGGACAAAAAAAAAAAAGCAAGACTATTTTATAGTCTTATTTTTAAGCATTTTTAACAAAAGTAATTTAAAATATAAACATGCGGTGATCGATAATTCTTATAAGATTATGTATTTACAAAAAGTACTTAATTACATAATGCCAGCGGCGTCATTAGCACTTTTGCGCCTACCATCAATACTGCCGCTCCTGATGCCGCGCCGCGTGAGCAGTGACGTATTCATCAAGGAGCTTCTGCTCGGCCTTAAGCTCCGCCTGCTGACGCTGCAGCTCATGCTTTTTAATTAAGGTTTCGATGATTTTGCGGCGCTGCTGTTTTTCTAAATACTGCTGCCGCCGCTGCTCAGCAACTTGGCGGATCTGTTCAAGCTCAGCCTCCTGCCGCTGCTCAATGCCGTCAAGCTTATTGATAAAATCCTGATAGGCCATCAGCTGCTGCGCCGAAAATCCGCCGCGTCCGGCTTGTTCGTATTGCGCCGCATACTGCGCTTTAAACAGCTGAATCTGCTCAAGCTGCTGTTCATAGCGTCTGATTTCATTGAGCGCCTGCACAAACTGCTCTTGCGCTTGATCTTCTTCTTTCCTACGCAGATCAAGCACCAAGTGCAAAGCTCTGTCTTGTGCCATCAAGCCCCCAAAGCGACCGGAGGTATGCACAGCTGCAAGCAAACATCAACCGACGACCTGCGACTGTACCGTGGTCGGCTGCACTTTGCTGGTGCTGTCCTATTCTTAAGCGCTGTACCGCTACCGTAATGCAACATCAAAACTATCTTTCAGTAAGCTGCCGCAGAACTTCGCGCCGTCCGGTCTTAAGCCGGCGCTTGCAGCGGTACATGCGCTGATCGGCGTTGGAGATCAGCTCTTTAATTGAAGTACGTCCATCCGGCAGAGCAAAACCGGCCGAGAAAGAAATATTGAGTTTAGTACCCTGCAGTCGCGCATTAAGCTCCGTACGCACCATGCGGCACAACGGTAGCAACTTATTTAAAGCATCGGCAAAGGACACCAAAATAAATTCATCACCGCCAGAGCGCATCAGCTCAAAACGCTGCAGCGTTTTTTCAGCGCTGCACTTTAGGGCCTGGGCAAAGAAGCGAATTAAGCTGTCACCCGAGGCATGACCTTGCGTATCATTGACCTGCTTAAAGTTATTAAGGTCAAAGTACACCACCATGCCGCCAAGCGGCGGCTGATTGATGGCATGATTGAGTGCATCGTAATTTTCCTCCAGAAAATTACGATTGTGCAGCCCGGTCATGGCATCATTAACCGCACTTTCCCGCATTTTTTCAATCAGCTCGCGCAGCTCTAAACCTACGCGGAAGGGGAATGCTTCATCGGTGCTGATGTTATCGGGATCAGAAATATGCACATGGTAGACCATCGGCTTACCATGCTGATTAATGAAAAAGAAAGTAAAGCGCTGTTTGACTAATAAAAAGATCTGCTCGCCCGGGCGCGTCTTCATAGTCAGATGGCCGGAGACGACAGCGGTATTGCCGTCGGAATAGAGCAAAAAGTAATGCTCATCAAAGTAGTCAAACCAGAACTGCAGGTCATCGGAGATGGCATGCTTATACGCCTCAATGCCGAAAACTTCATCCATGCCCGGCAGCGGGCCAATAAAGCTGACATCCGGCAGCATCCAGTCCCACAGACCGTCTTCGTGCTCGGCATCGCAGTGAAAACAGAAACGTGCAATTTCAACTGCTTTTTCGCCAAATAAGCGCGCCTCTTCGCTGTTGACGCGCGCCTGCTGCTTAATATTAAATTTTTCGTGCAAACGTTTAGGTTGGAGAATGGGCATGATAAATACCTTTCATCCCGACTGCTAAGCCAGCTAAAAAGCATTCGACCCCGCTAAAAAGCGATACGAGAACCGAAAAAATTTTTTACGGCGGCAATCACAAACGCTGCAGCCGCTTTACGCAGCTGCTATCCCGCAGACTTTAGCTAAAGTCCTGCACAATCTCTACAGTATGCCGTAAATGCTAGCAGAAATGGACTTATAACTTCCAGAAATTTGATACTGATCACTGGAATTTTTCGCTTATATAAGCCAATTGCGGCGACTTAACGAAGCCAAGCTGCCGGGGTTTTAAAACTGCCAGCAAGCTTAGTTCTTTTTCTTAAAACTCATCTTAACGGCAGGCCGCGCTGCAGCAGGCGCTTGTCCCGGCGCTGCTGCAGGCATCTGTCCGCCTGTCTGCTGCAGTGCTGCCATCTTCTGCTGTGCATCCTGCAGCAAAGAAAGCGATAACTGGCGCAGGCCTGCCAAACTTTGCTGATACGGCACCACTTCCTGCATGCCCTGCTGTGTATATTCATCAATCTGCGGTTTAATCATAATCGCTTGATCAATGCGCGGATCGGAGCCTTTCTGATAAGCGCCGATAGAAATTAATTCCTGATTTTGATTATAGGTTGCAAGACACTGCCGGATAGTGCGCGCCATTACCAATTGCTCAGGTGAGACCACCGCCGGCATCACGCGGGAAATGGATTTTTCCACATCAATCGCCGGATAATGTCCAGCATCGGCAAGCTGACGCGACAGTACAATATGACCGTCTAAAATCGCGCGAGCGGAATCGGCAATCGGATCCTGCAGATCATCACCTTCAACTAACACGGTAAAGATGGCGGTAATGGAACCCTGCTGCGCCGAACCGTTGCCGGCACGCTCCACGAGAGCCGGCAGCTTAGAAAACACTGAAGGCGGATAACCTTTTGTGGCCGGTGGCTCGCCGACTGCCAGCGCAATTTCACGCTGCGCCATCGCATAGCGGGTTAAAGAATCCATCAACAGCAACACATTGCGCCCTTGATCACGAAAGTATTCAGCAATCTGCAGCGTAGTTTCGCAGCCTTTAAGCCGCATCAATGGAGAAGCATCGGCAGGCGCCGCCACCACGACTGCACGGGCGCGGCCTTCTGGGCCTAAGATATCATCAATAAACTCTTTAACCTCACGTCCGCGCTCGCCAATCAGCCCTACCACGACAATATCCGCGGTAGTGCCGCGCGTCATCATGCCAAGGAGCACCGACTTGCCGACACCTGAGCCGGCAAACAAGCCCATGCGCTGTCCTTGACCAATAGTAAGCAGTCCATTGATGGCGCGCACGCCGACATCCAAGGGCTGACGAATCGGAGTGCGCACCATCGGGTTAATGCGCTGTGCAGTCCATTTAACTGCCTGCAACGTTCCTAAAGGCCCCAGGCCGTCAAGCGGCGTGCCGAGACCATCAATTACGCGTCCGAGCAGCTGCTCACCAAAAGGGATCTGATTTAAGTCTGCGCACGGCGTCACCCTTGCTCCAGGCATCACTCCCTGCAGCTGCTCGGTAGGCATTAAATAAATAATATCTCCGGCAAATCCGACAACTTCGGCATACATCGGTCCCTGCGCGGTTTCGATGCTGCAGCGCTCTCCAACTGCCACCTGCAGCCCCCGTGCCTCAAGCGTAATGCCGACGACGCGTACTAAATGTCCGGAAATTTTAGGCGCAGCTTCGCGCTCTGGCAGATCGAGCGATTTTAAGCGCGCTAAGAGATTATTCATTTCAGATCTCCGCAGTTGGACTTGAGACAGTCGACAGTTCCGTTAAGGCCTAAGCCTGCGTACCTTGCAGTAAAACTGCCGGCATAACACAGCCGCCCCCCGCACACTCCGCCTTAGACTGTTACTTAGAGTTTGCGCCAAGTGCCGCGAAAGGATCGTCCTGAATAGGAGGCAACTCATCCCTCGCCAAATCAGCTTGTGCGGCCTGTCTATCAGCTTCAGCGGCGGCTTTAGCCCGCCGCCGCGCCGCCATGGCGGGGCTTTCTGTTGGCATCTGCGATGCGGCAGGCGCGGCTTTAAGCGCAGCTAAATTAACGCTGCGCCGTTCTGTGGACGCAGACGGAGAACTGGAGGCACTGGCGGAGCCTGGTACGCCGGATACATCAGAGACGGCAACTGCGGTTGCCGCATGCGGCCTTACCGTCGCGCCAACTTCAGCTGCGCCAGTTGCTGCCGGCATTGCAGCAGCCTGCACTTTGGCAGCAATATCGGCTTTAAAGTCAGCCAACTGCGGCGGTGGAGCTAAAGGGCGGCGCGGCAGCGCATCAGCATCCGGCAGACCTTCTAAGGGTTCGCGCACGGCCTGTGCGACGGCGGGAGCTGCCTTAACTAAAAAGTCATCTAACAGCGCATCAATGCGTTCATCTACGCGCCAACTGACCGTCGAAGCCGCATTTTCCGCTTCGACATCGCCAGGCTGCAAATTCTCATCCGGCGTCAGCTGCCAATTGGCCTTAGTGATGTAATCACGCCCAAAGGCCGCCTCCAGCAGCGCGACATCATCTGGATGCAGATGCAGAATGGCTCCCGCTTTGGCATTAGGGAGGAGCTGCACGGCATGTCCAACCGCATCTTGCAAAAAAGCGGCATCAGCATGAATTTCACGCTTTAAAATGACGCGGGTTAAACGGGAAATAATATAAATAATTTCATCCGTGACATCACGGTCAAGCTCACGCAGCGGGGTAGCTAACATATCAGCTAAATGTCTAAAACGTTCAGCCTGCGCATTGACCACTGCACTGCCCTCAGCAATTCCCTGCTGCTGACCTTGCTGAAAGCCTTCCTGCTGTCCCTGCGCTAAGCCTGCGGCATACCCCTGCGGCTTCCCCTCAGTAATGCCTTGCTGCACACCTTCATCATGCCCCTGCTTGAAGCCCGCGGCGTAACCTTCCTGCTGGCCCGTCTTCAGGCCTTCCTGATAGCCATCTTCGCGCGCCTCAGCGCGCAGCTGTTCAATCTGCTCTACGGTAAGCCGCTGTTCCTGCTCCTGTGCCGCCGCAGCTTCTGCTGCCGCCCGCGCCGCCGCCTCCTGTGCGGCTTTACGCGCCTGCTCTTCCTGTCGCGCCTTTTCCTGCTGCATGGCATACCAGCCACCGGTGGGATAACCATAAGCATTGGTACTGAGCTTTTTGCCGTCATCGAGCATCGGCCACTGCATCGGCTTAATGGCATCTGCCGCTAAATCTTCACGGGAGATCACCGCCGCATGCTGAATATTCAGTCTTTCATCAGTACGCTCCTCAAAGGGCTTGAACGGATCTTGCTCATCAATATCGGTAATAACGCCTTCAGGAAGTTGGTGCGCTGCCGTCTTACGCTCTGTCATCTGCTACCTTATTTGTCTATCATTTTTGCAAGTGAACTTATCCCTAAGCTAAACGCGGCGACATCAACGTTTACACAAAATCATCGCCGCCGCCACGCGAGAGCATGATAAGGCCCTGATCGGCCAGGCGATGAGCAATGGTGAGAATTTCCTTCTGCGCAGCTTCTACATCGGACAGTTTGGTCGGTCCCATCGAGGCCAAATCTTCCTTGAGGGCAGCTGAAGCACGGCTTGACATGTTGCTGAAGAATTTCTCACGTAAATTGTCGTCTGCACCCTTGAGCGCTTTCTCCAATACATCGTTAGGTACATCGCGTAGCAGCGTCTGCACGGAGCGATCATCAACGTCAGCTAAGTTTTCAAACACAAACATCAGATCTTGGATCTGAGTGCCCATATCCTTATCCTGGCGCTGAATAGCCTCCATCAGCTGCGTCTCAGTATTGGTATCGAGGTAGTTCATGATAGAAGCTGCGCTCTTGAGGCCGCCGATCTTAGCTGTCTGCGCCCCCGCGGAGCCGGCAAACTGTTTTTCCATGATTTCATTCAATTCCTGCAGAGCCGCCGGCTGAACTTCTTCTAAGGTAGCAATGCGCATGATGAGATCAAGGCGCACCTGCTCAGGGAATTGGCTTAAAATCTGCGCGCTCTGCTCGGGCTCTAAGTACGACAGCACAATGGTTTGAATCTGCGGATGCTCATTTTGAATAATAGTAGCTACCTGACGGGCATCCATCCATTTCAAGGAATCAAGGCCGCGCGAGCCGGTACCCATGGCAATTTGATCAACTAAGTTATTGGCCTTGTCCTCACCTAAGGCGGCAATTAAAGCATTGCGCACGAAGTCTGAGCTACCGATACCGATATGCGAGTGTTTGGTAATCGACGTTAAAAAGGTTTTGTGCACCGCATTGACGGCATCTTGGTTAAAATCGGTCATTTCGGCCATGCGGACGCCCAGCTTCTGCACCTGCTTGGGCTGCAGATTGCGGAAGATCTGCGCCGCATCATCCTCGGACAGGGAGAGCATTAAGATGGCCGCTTTATCGGTACCCGACAAGCCATCTAATGCCGCCTTTTCATCATCCGACAACTCAAGGCCGGTCGAACCGCGGCCGATCACCGGGTCGGACGAGGGCGCAGCCGGCGACAGCGGGGCTTTAACTGCCGTACCGGTCGCGGCCGGCAGATTTGCATTCTCACTCATGTTCTTGCCTCTCCTTATTTAGCTAAAGCTGCAAGCTGTAGCCTTAAGCGCCTTTGCAGCGCAGGCCCTGTCTTTAACTTAAGCCTTCTTCTTTTCGCCCATGTCGGCATTAATCCAATCGCGAATGACCTCAGCTGACAGTTGCGGCTCATTGGACACCAAGGTGCGCACCGCCTTAATCAAATCTTCGTTCTTATGCAGGTTCGGCAATTCAATGCCGCCTTCGCGATTAATCGAGTAAATCTGATCATTAAGATCATTGCGCTGCGCAATTAAATTGAGATCATCATTACCCTCTAAAGCCGGCATGCTGTCCACATCGGCGTGCTCAAGCGCCAGCTCTTCTTCCGTCTTGCCGCGCAGCAGACGATTGATGAGAGGACGAATAACGAACAGCACCACAATCAGGATAATCAGCACCGCTCCGACCACGCGCGCGATGCGGTAGAAGGCCTCCTGCTGCCACCACGGCAGCGGCGGTTTGACATCCGGATGCGGGAAGGACACGGTTTCCACCTGCACAAAATCACCGCGCCGCTCATCGAGGCCCAAGCCTCCGCGCACTAAATCGGCAATTTTATCAAGATCTTCCTGCGGACGCGGCACGTAGCTCACCATTCCCTCAGGCGATACCTGACGCAGGTAGTCAACCGCCACCGACACCGTAAGCCGCGACACGGTATTAGTCGGGTGAGTGGTATGGCGAATAGTGGTATCTACTTCATAATTGCGCACCGCCTCACGGCTTTCGCGCATATCATTACTCGCATCGCTCGCCGTGGCGGTACCGTCACGCAACTGCTGCGGGATCACGGCATTGGCCGGCGGCTGATTGGACAGCGATCCGGGCACCCCATAAGGATTGGTCTGCTCCTCGCCGCCGCGCTCCTCGCGTAGCGTCTCTGAGCGTACCGCCTGTCCATCGGGATTATAAAGCTGCTGCGTCTCCTCCTCGACGGTAGTATCTAAGGTCACATCTACTTCTGCCGAATAATTCCCTAAACCCAGCATCGGCGCTAAGATGGCATCCAGCTTATCGCGATACTGCGCCTCGCGCAGCGTACGGATTTCAAATTCGCGCTGCAGCTTGTCCTCGGTCCCGGCACTGCTGCTTTCTGCCGACAGCAAACGCCCATTTTGATCAGTCACCGTCACATCTTTGGACAAAAGATTGTGCACTGAGGAGCTGACCATGAAGCGAATTGAGTTGACGTTCTCAGGCGACAGATAGGCACCGCGCTGCAGCGTTACCACCACCGCTGCACTCGGGCGGTTTTGCTGCCTGGCAAACACATTTTCCTTGGGGATAGCCAATAGCACGGTGGCATGCTCAATGCCGTCAATGCGCTCAATCGCGCGCGCCAGCTGCATTTCACGCCCATGCTTAATGCGCTCGCCTTCAAGACGCTGTGAAACGCCGAAGCCCGAGTCCGTCATTAAAATGCTGTCGCCTTCATCGGTATTTTCCTGCGGCAGCGCAATACCGCGGCGCAGCATCTGCTCACGAATCGTGGCATAGTCACTGATATTGACGAGCACGGTATCGCCTTGCGCTAATTGATATTCATAGCCGCCTAAATCTAAGAAATCGAGTACCTTACCGATTTCCTGCGGATCGTACTGGCCTAAAGTACGCATCGCCGGAGGCTCTTGGGATGAATTAAAGCTGACCAGCGCAAAGATGCCGCCGGCAATAAAGAGCACCAGTAGGCCTAAAATGACTAAACGGCGCAGAATTTCGCCATTTTTCAGAAAATCTTTAAAGCGCGACCACGAGCCCTGCGGTTTTTCCGCCTTAGCTGCAGCTTCACTGCTGCCTTCTGCCGCGCCATCCGGCGCTTCGGGAGCCGCTCCAGCTGCCGCCGGCGCAGCAGCGGCCGGCGCGGGAGCCAGTGCCGTGCTCTGAGCCTGTGGGGCGGTCAACGGAAAATCATTGTCAGCCATAATCCATCTCTTGTGCAGCTTATGCCTGCTGCGTCATTGGGGTGAGCCCTCAGCGCCTGCTGCGCCTAAAGCCCTTAAACCTGCATCTGCATGATGCTCTTGTACGCATCTACCATTTTATTGCGCACCTGCAGCGTAGCCTCAAAAGAAATGCTGGATTTCTGCGAGGCCAACATCACGTCAGCAAGGCTCACTGAGCGATCGCCGACGTCAAAGCGCGACTGCATAGCGGCACTTTCATTTTGCAGTACATTTACGTTTTCAAACGCATCCTTGAGCATGGCGGCAAACAGCCCCACGCTGTCGCCCGCGCTCTTAACGCTAGGCTGCGGCGCAACAGATTCTATATTAGCAGTTTCAGTCGGTGTTGACAGGCTATTTTGTGCCAGCGGACCGTGATAAGCCGGCTGCTGCGCTCCGGCTGCCATGCGGTTTAACTGCTGCTGCATGGTCTGCAGCTGCGTCATAATGGATGCATTGCTGATGCCGCCGTCAATGCTCAGTGCCATAAAAAACTCCCTCAAGCGCAAGCGTCAAAATTCTGACAGTAAAATTAATCCTTAACTTGAGAGTTTCAAAAGCCGTGCCAAGCTTCCCCAAAAGCTCCTGCCAAAGCTGCAGTGCAAGCTTTAATTTTTCTCCATCCGACCGCGCTGGGTGCAAGCTTCAGCTATCTGACCGCATTTCGCTTGCTAAGGCCGGAACATGTCATGCGCCGCACAAGCGTCCTCAAGCGACGATAAAAATGCCAGCTGTCGCATCCCCCCTTTATGTTAAGAGCGCGCCGGATCGACTTCGGGCAACTCTACTGGCAGCACGTAATTATTAAGCAGCTGACGGCGAAATTTACCCGGGGTCATATGCTTGCGTTTTTTAAACTGCGCAATGAAATTGCTCATCGAAGAATAACCGAGCATCAGCGCAATAGCCGCAAGAGTCAGTTTCTTGTCACGCATTAAGGTAATGCTCTGCTCAATCTTACGCGCGGCAACAAAATCCATCACCGAGCACTTCAGCTCTTTTTTAAACAGCTCCTGCAGATAATCGGCGCTACAGCCGACATTAGCGGCAATGTAAGCCAAGGTCAGGCGCGACTGCAGATTGCGGATGATGAAATCGCGCGCGGCGATAAAGAACGGACTTACCTCAGCGCGCAGCGTAAACGGACCTTCCTTTAAATCCTTAACCAGCTTGGTAAACTCCACCGCCGCAATATGCGCTAGCGCATCGGCCTCAGCCTCGGACTGCACCTGCTCTATCTGCAGGTAATAACCATCAGAAATGGTATAGACGGTTTCACTGTCGATCCCGGCATCCAAAGCCGCACGCGAGGACACCGTCACATCGACAATTGCTAAATTTTTGGCATTGCGCAGCTTATTGGGGCCGATCACTCCGCGCTTGCCGGAAAACGGCGCATCGCGATGGCGCTGCAGCCCCTCAAGATCGCCTGACATAATGCATTTACGGCGGATAATTTCCCATGAACCGTCATTGTGCGGCACCACGCTTTCGTATTGGCGCAACATCACCTTCATGATCTGCGCATTAGCGGCGCGGTCTAGATCCTCAATTTCCACCACCGAATCGCCCAACTCCGAGAGCGAAATCTCCTTGCCGGTACACAAATGGTACAGCAGACCCAAGGCAGCGGTAATAACGTAGCGCAGACAGCGATTGATGGGGCGCAGCTTAGTGCCGTGCTTGTAGGCAAAAGCTTTGACGAGTGCCGGACCGATATCAGACTCGGTGAAAGGCCCCAAGATGACATAAGTATCATCAAACCAGCACACTGCGCCGAAGTAAATTCCCGGCAGATCCTGATACATACAAATGGGATTGCTTTTTACTGCCGCAATCAGCTGTGCGCGCAGATCCGCATCCTGCACTAGGGCATTGGTTTCATCCTTCCAGCCGCTTAAAGAATAAAGCGCGTCTCCTGCTTTATTAACCACCATCAAGGTTACATGGGTTAAGTAGGAAACCGTCTGCAGCATAAAAACGGCACTTATATCGGCTTTGGGCATGTTTTATCCCTCAAGATTTAGCCAAAAATTGTGATCGAACTCACTAAAATACACACCATACCCCGCAATAGCGAAATTTAGACCGCAAAAGAGAAATTTTTACGCCTTGAGGGTGGATTATAGTTTTCTCAAGCTTAAGACTGATGCCGCAGTCCTAAAGCCTCACAGCATAAACTAACTATTTGACGCAACAAGAGGAATTATTAATGAAAGTACTGCTACTCGGTGAGTCTTGGAGCATCATGATGACCCACTCCAAGGGCTTTGACAGCTTCACCTCGACCAAATACGAGGAAGGCTGCACTTATTTGATCTCATGCCTGAAAAAACGCGGAATAGACGTTACGTACATGCCGGCACATACCGTCCAAACCGCATTTCCGCGCACTGTTGCAGAGCTTGCTGAATATGATGCCGTCATTATCAGCGATGTCGGAAGCAATACCTTCCTGCTCCAAAACAGCACATTCTATAACATGGAAATCATACCAAATGCACTAAAGTTAATCAAAGACTATACCGCACAGGGCGGCGGTTTCTTGATGATCGGCGGCTACCTCTCCTTCATGGGCATTGAGGGCAAAGCCAATTACAAGCGCACCGTCATTAACGACATTCTGCCGGTAGATATGCTCGACGGCGACGATCGCGTCGAAGTCCCGGAAGGCATTTATGCCGCGTATGCCCAGCCAGATCATCCGGTGGTAAAGGGCTTTAAGAGTGCACCGCGCTTTTTAGGCTACAACCAGCTCATCGCCCGCCCCGGCAGCGAAGTGGTCATGACCGTGGGCAAAGATCCGCTGCTGGTCTTTGGCCGCTATGAACAAGGCCGTACCTCCTGCTTTGCCAGCGACTGCTCGCCGCACTGGGGCTGCCTTGAGTTCATGCAGTGGGAGCACTATGCCGATCTGTTCTGCAACACTTTAAAGCAGATCGCCAGAGCATAAGCGTCCCCCGCGTAAAGCTGATTTAACGCTGTTATTAAATTAAGGCGCCGTGCCATAGCGGCGCTGTTTAAGAGGTATTTGGTATGTCTACTTTAAAGAAAGCTTCTGTACCGCTGTACATGCTTGCCACCGTACTTGCCGGTATGCTCTCCCCTATGCAGTCCGCCGTTAATGGCCAGTTAGGCGCTTTTTTAGGCGACGGAAATGCCTGCGCCGTGATCTCATTTGCCAGCGGTCTCGTCGTGATGTTCTTCATCATCATCTCGCGCCAGCAGACCCGTCAGCAGTTTGCCTCCATCCCGCGCTTAATTAAGAGCCGCAAGATTGCGTGGTGGAACTGGTTTGCCGGACTGTGCGGCGCCATGGTAGTGTTCTCTGAAGGCGCCTCGGCCTCGGTGCTCGGCGTCGCTACCTTCCAAACCGCTTTAATTTCCGCGCTTATTCTGTCCGGTCTGCTGTGCGATCGCTTCGGCATCGGCGTCAAAGAAAAGAAGTACTTCACGGCACAGCGTCTGTTAGGCGCGCTCTTGGCTATCATTGCCACCATCTTCGTAGTATCGCCGCAGTGGCAATCACCGCACGTGCTAATCTTAGCCATCCTGCCGTTCCTTGCTGGTTTACTGGCCGGCTGGCAGCCTGCCGGCAATTCAGCCGTAGGTGAAGCCACCGGTTCGATGTTAGTCTCCATTACCTGGAACTTTATTGTTGGCTTTAGCGTACTGACCATTGCCCTCATCATCCGCATCGCTTTAGGGCATGTCAGCTTAACCCTGCCTGATCAGTGGTGGATGTATTTAGGCGGTCCGCTAGGTCTGATGTCCATCGGCTTAATGGCGTTGTTAGTACGCGGCATCGGTCTGCTGCTTTTAGGCGTGGCCTCCACGGCAGGTCAGCTCTTAGGCTCCGTGCTCATTGATTTAGCCATCCCGGCTTTGGGCAATACCGTGTACTTTGTGACCATCATCGGTACGCTGTGCGCGCTGGCAGGCGCCATCGTCACCGCGCTTCCGTCGAAAAACGAGCGTCAGGCTGCTGCCTAATGACGCTTTAAGGAGTAAGGCAATGAAAGGATATGTACAGACCATCTTAGGTCAAGTGAAAAAAGAGGACATGGGCATCACCCTGCCGCATGAACACTTATTTAACGACTTATCCTCCTGCGTGGATGAGCCTTTTTACGAGTACTCCAAATTAATTAAGGATGAAAAAGTAAGTCCCAAGATAGCCTACGGCCTGCGCTACGATCCGTACTGCAATCAGGACAATATGGCGGAAAAAGAAATCGACGACGTGATCTGCGAGGTACAGAACCTGCTGTCCGTCGGCGGACGGACCTTAGTAGATGCCACTGGTTCGCGTTCCATTGGCCGCAATGTACCGAAGATGGTTGCTGTGGCTGAAGCTACCGGGCTTAACGTCATCGCCGCCACCGGCCGCTATCTGTCCAAATTTGAAGGCGAGGACAATCTGCTTCGCCCCATGGAAGAAATAGCTGCAGAATACTGTGCTGACTTAAATCAGGGTATGGACGGCACTACAGTGAAAGCCGGGCTTATCGGCGAACTTGGCGTATCCCCCAACTTTACGCCAGGTGAGCATAACAATCTGCGCGCGGGTGCACTGGCGCAGCTGCAAAATCCCGATGTATCAGTAAACATCCATATGCCAGGCTGGCTACGCTACGGTGATGAAGTACTTGACATCATGCTTGATGAAATGAAGGTCAATCCGCGCAAAGTCTCGTTGGCGCACTCCGACCCTTCAGGGGAAGATCATGATTACCAGAAGCGGCTGCTCGATCGCGGCGTCTATCTGGAATTTGACATGATTGCCCAGGATATATCTTTCCCGAAAGAAGGCATGGGCCCCTCCGTCATGCAGACTGCCGACGTAATTGCCCGCCTTATTAAGGAAGGTTACGCTTCTCAGCTGGTATTAAGCCACGATGTGTTCTTAAAGCAGATGTACACCAAGAACGGCGGCAACGGCTTCCTGTTTGCGCCGACCGTATTCTTAGGTCTGCTGGCACAGCGCGGCGTGGATACCGCAACGCTGCATCAGCTGTGCGTTGACAATCCTGCCAATCTGCTGGCCGGCTGATAGTCCAAGCGGCGCCTGCCGCAAAAACACCAACACCCTAACGCCTTGAGCACTGCGCTCAGGGCGTTCTTTAATGCCCCGTCTTAGCTTAGAGCCAAGACGTATGTGAGGTTATTGTGCCTAAAATTCTCAATTACGGATCGCTCAATTTAGATTACGTCTACCGTGTACCCCATTTCGTCACCCCTGGCGAAACCCTGTCCTCGACCGATCGCCAGATCTTTGCCGGCGGGAAGGGATTAAATCAATCCATCGCCGCCGCTAAAGCCGGAGCTAACGTTTATCACGCCGGAGCTATCGGGAATGACAGTGAACTTTTGCGCGATACGCTTAACGCTGCCGGCGTGGACTGCCGCTACATTAAAGTGCGGAACGGCGCCTCAGGACACACCGTTATTCAGGTTGATGCCAGCGGCCAAAACTGCATTATTTTATTTAAAGGCGCCAATTTTTCGCATAGCCGCGCGGAAATGGATGCGGTGCTTGATAACTTCGCTGCAGGCGATTACCTGCTGCTGCAAAATGAAATCAATGATGTGCCCTATTTAATTACAGCCGCCAGCCGGCGCGGGCTTAAGGTGTGCTTTAATGTCTCGCCGTACAATGAGGTAATTGCGCAATGTGATCTGCGCGCCTGCCATGTGCTGTTTGTCAATGAAATTGAAGGCGCCGCCTTAACCGGGCTACCCGTTGAAACTGATGCACAAACGCAGTTAAGCCGCCTGCAGCAACTTTACCCCAGCAGCATCATTGTGCTGACCCTAGGCAGCAACGGTGCGCTCGCAGCAGCACCGCACGAGCAGGTGTGCTTTACCCCCGCGTTTAAAGTCAAGGCAGTAGACACTACCGGCGCCGGTGATACCTTTGCCGGATTTTTTAGCGCAAGCTTAAGTGCCGGAGCGCCGCTGCAGCAGGCTTTAGATCTAGCCTCTGCGGCCGCGGCAGTAGCGGTAACGCAGCCTGGCGCCGCCGCCGCTATTCCGCCGCTGAATACTGTTCAAGCCTTTATGGCCAAGCGTTGCTAAACGCCGTCACTGCAATGGCGGCCTCTGCCGCCATTGAGCGGCAATACCGCCATTAAGCTGCAGCCTTGGTCTGAGCTTGCGCTTTACTAACTCTGCCGAGGGGTTCCTTTTTTTAAGGCGCGAGCGATCTTAGGCCATGATCCTTTAATTACTACCACCACAATAATGATGGCTCCCCACATCGCGGTGATCATAAAGGAATCCACACTCATCAGATTAAGGCCGCTGGAGATGAACTGCAGAATGATGACCGCCAGCACCACGCCGCACACCTTGCCAAAACCGCCAAACGGATTTACGTTGCCAAGGAAGCCCGCCAGAATCGATACCAAGAGGTAGGAGTCAGCATAGCTAGCCTTCACCGAATTGAGCTGTCCTATCATCACCAAGGAAGTCATGACCGCAAAGAATGAGGAGAGCATGTATTGCTGCACCGATACTTTGACGATATTGACGTTGGAGAAACGGGCTGCATTAGGATTAGATCCCATCATGTACAGCGATGAGCCAAACTGCGTACGATTAAGCAGCAGCGAGCAAATCGCACAGCCTACAATAAAGATGATGATAGATGACGGAATGCCGAAAATATGACCATTGCCCAAGGCCAGCAGCTCCTCAGGGAAACCTGAGACGGTATAGCCCGAAGTCAACGCCACGTTAAGCCCGGCAATCATGGTCATGGTGCCTAAGGTCACTAAAATATCAGGGATCTTCAGCAGCGAAATCAACAAGCCGTTAATTACGCCCACTAACATCGACAGCACAAAGCCGGCAGCTATCGCCAGTACGGTGACCATCAGCGGCGCCTGCGCCATCTGCTCTTTGCCCATGATGTGCTCAAGCACCTGCGCGATAATAATGCCGTTGAAGTTGGCGGTGGCAATAATCGACAGATTAATGCCGCCCGAAAGCATCGCGACCATCATGCCCATTGACAGACAGCCTAAAATCGGCAGCTGATAGGCCATCGAAGATAAATTGTAAAAAGATAAGAAGCGCGAGCCGTTCAAGGCAGCCATCAGCAGAAAGACCAAGACCATAACAACGATCAGGACCTGATTTTCCCGAATAATGCGCGGCAGTTTTTTCGATTCCATGCTTATTCCTCCACCTGCACTCTGACCTGCGAGCGCTTTCTTTGAATGTCCTGCAGCGCGTTGATGGTCACGGAAATTAAGATCACGATGCCGGTGAAGATCTCGTAGAAGAAAGGCGAGATCTTCATTAAGGTCATGCCGTTGGACAGTACGGCAAACAGCAATACACCCAGGCAGGTGCCGAGCACAGTGCCGCGGCCGCCGGTAACCGAGGCGCCGCCTAAGACCACTGCGGCAATCACTTCAAGTTCCGATCCCACCATGGAATTGGGCACCACTGACTGGAAAATCGACACCTGAATCAAACTGGCAAAACCCGCCATCGCCCCGACGAAGGTGTAAATGAACAGCGTAGTAAAGCACAGATTAAAACCCACGCGCTGCGCTGACAGCGCATTGCCGCCCAAGGCAACGATACTGCGCCCAAGCACCGTACGGCTGATGAAAAAATGCAGCGCCACCGCCATTAAAAGCCACAGCACGGTAGCCAGGCACACGCCGACCTCGGCGCCATTTTCATTCATCACCGTAAAGAGCTTGGTATCGAACAGCACCGCAAAAGAATACGGGATATCATAGAGCAGATCGCCATGCGTTACCACGTACAGCACACCAATGTAGATGCTGTTGGTAGCAATCGTCACAATGATAGCGGTTATGCGGTAATAGTAGATGATAAAGCCGTTGACGAAGCCTAAAATTGCGCCGATAAGCAGACTTGCCACAATCGCGATATAAATATTATCAATCGCCCAAGCAATGAAATAGTACACCACCGCATACTGCACCACCTGCGCAATGGCGGTAAATGACAAATCAAAGCCGCCGGAGAGCAGCACCAAGAGTACGCCTAACGAAAAAATGCCCAAAATGGTGTAGGACTTCAGCAGATCAACAAAGTTTTCATAAGATAAAAACTTCGGGTTGATAAGCGAAATAAGTACTGCAAAAATCACAATGAAAGCAAAGAGATAAAACTCACGGCTTTTAAACAGCTTATGCATGGCTCAAGCCCCTCCTTTAGCGATGGCAGCCTGCAACTGCGCCTCGGTTAAATCCTGCACGGAAAGCTCCTGCTTAATGCGTCCATGTCCCATCACCAAGATGCGATCACAGTTGGCTAAAAGCTCCGGCAGCTCATCGGAGATGAATAAAAATGACATGCCCTGCTGCGCTTTGGCGCGTACCGTCTCGTAGATGGAGCTCTTTGCGCCCACATCAATACCGACTGTAGGACTATCTAAAATCAAGATCTTGGGCTTAATCGCCAGCCATTTGGCCAGTACCACTTTCTGCTGATTGCCGCCTGAAAGTGAGCTTATCTTATTGGAAATGCGCCCGTACTTGACCTTAAGCTCCTCAAGCAGCGACTGCGCTAAATCTTTATAGGCCTGAATGTTTAACAGACCAGACCACGATCCTAAGGCACGCAGCGAGCTTAAAGTAGCATTGCGGCGAATGCTCTGATTAATGACTAAGCCAAGATTGAGGCGATCTTCGGGCACATAGGCTATGCCGCAGTCCACAGCCTGCTGAATGCTGCGGCAGCTGACTTCCTGTCCGGCTACGCTGATACGCCCGCTCTGCGCCGGGGCTGCACCAAACAGCGCCATCGCAAGTTCAGTGCGCCCGGAACCTAATTGTCCGGCAATCCCCAGCACCTCGCCTTGATGGAGGGTAAAAGAAATATCTTTAAAGTTATTTTTAAGGCAAAGCTTATCTACCTGCAGCACCACTTTATCGCTCGCGCAACTAGGGTATTTCTGATAGGTGATCTCTTTGCCCAGCATCGCCTTTTCAATTGTGCTCTGGGAAAGTTCCTGATGATTATCAAAGGTGTTGACGAGCTTACCGTCTTTGAAAACAGTAATGCGATCGCAAACCTGCAAAAGCTCGGTAAGTTTGTGACTGATGAAGATAAAGGAAATGCCCTTAGCTTTAAGGGAATTTAAAATTTTAAATAAGTTGGCAATTTCACTGCCGGTAAGCGCTGTGGTAGGCTCATCTAAAATAATAAGGCGGCTTTGATTGAACAGGGCGCGGATAATCGCCACCAACTGCTGCTTGGCTATTGGCATCTCGCCTAAATTGGCACCCAGGTCAAGCTCAATGCCTAAGCTTTTTATAATATCTTCAATGCCGGCACGGAACTGCTTAGGGGCAATCGTCTTTTTGCCCGAAGCGATGACTTTGCTTAAATAGATGTTCTCAAAAACGCTTAAATTAGGAAACAGCGACAAATCTTGCTAGATGATGCCGATGCCGTACTGCATGGCCTCAGCCGGCGAGTACGGGGCGCACTCCTTATCATCAATATAAATTTTACCGGAAGTTTGATGTTCCCCCCCCCCCCCGGCGATGATTTTCATTAAGGTGGATTTACCGCAGCCGTTAACGCCGACGAGGCCATGGATTTCACCGGTTGCCATGTCAAAATCCACCTGATCAAGCGCTACTACGCCTCCGTAGCGTTTGGTGATTTTTTCTGCTTTGAGCAGCATAGGGATTCCTTACCGTCAAAGGCCGCCGCAACCGCGGCGGCCGTAATATGCGTTTAAGATGTCGCAGGATAATTAGAAGTTGTAGTCGTCTACATTATCCTTAGTGACCTGCAGCGGGCTGTTGAAGATGAGGTTATGATCCACGATCTCCGGAGCGCCGAAGCCCGGAACCTCAAAGCCCGGCTTGATTTCGTCCTGACGGCCGTCAAGCACCATCTTGGCAATATCCTGAACTTTGTTGTGTAGGTACTATAAAATCAGTTAGGCTTTTTAGCTTCTGGAGTTGGTTAGCCAGGGGTACCTCTTCCTTACATCCGCTGTCAGGTGGTTGCACCCCGAATAAATTCAAACACTCGCGCTGCTTGCGCGACACAGTCGTGTACGTGTTGTACTGCCCGTCAAAAGTGACCCTGGACATCGCCATGATCTCTTTCAGAAC
>CALXOV010000018.1 GCA_944390105.1 uncultured Succinivibrionaceae bacterium | reverse complement strand
AAACGTGTTGAGATTTGGTCCTTCGTCCTATACTCGCTTGGACTACTATAACCTCTGCTGACTCCTTTGCCTTCGTTGTTACTACGGGAAGCAACCTCCCGTGGCAAAGGCCTCCACGGGTAAGCGCTTCGCCCCATCTATCCGCCTCATTTACGTGCCTAGCTCCTGACAAGAATTGCGCTTCACGTCCGCATACACGCTTACTCGACAGGCCCGCCTTACATGGGGTTTCTGTACGTTGGCCCGAGGTTTTTTCTCCGGATTCCTTCACCCAGCTCCTCGAGGGACACGGCTTGCCTTAAGCTAGATCTTGGCCTTGTTTGCCTGACCTCAAGACTTTCACCTGCTGGAAATATGCACATACTGTGCGCACGTAAAAAGGCAGCATGAGCTGCCTTTTTGTCATGAATCAAGGGTTGCTACTCGGCTCTACGCCGCCATCACACTTATTCAGCCTTCCACAAACCGTGCTGATTGCACCACGCGTATACCGTCTTTACGCTATCGCCATCAGTTAAAGCAAACTCGGCAATCGGAGCATCTTTCGGCGTAAGTTCCTTGAACAGGACTTGGCCATTAGCGGTTTCCACACAAACCCATCCAATATAATGATACGGCATCATCGGGTGCTCCACTTCGCCTACCTGTACAGTAACCTTATTACCGTCTACGCCGTAAACCGGTACGTGCTTCTCAACAGCACCGTCAGAAGTACCAGCCTTCAGCTCCTGCATCGGCTCGGAGCAGCAGGTTGGAACCACGGTGGCATCGCAAACCGTGAAGAAAATATTGCCACAGTGAGGGCAGATATAAAACTTAACTTGCATGTTTTTAACCTCTATCAAGGGTGGTTTATTATTTTAGCTGCTGAAGACCAGCCCTCAGACTGGTCAGCGCTTGGCTTAAGATGATTGTAAGCTAAATCAGCATGCAGTTAATGAAATGATTTATCAAAAGGTGAACACAAAAGAAATTTGCTGTCAAGCTTGCCCATCGCTAAAGATAAGAGGCTTCTTTTCTGTTTATCTCCTACCCAACCGTCATCTCTCCAGTCTTTGACTGCGGAATATATCTATTCTTAGGACGTAGTCAGCCAACCTTCTGCCACTGCGCATTTCTTCTTTTATTTAAAAGCGCACAGACAAAGGATGACGAAACGCGCACTGCAACGCTAAAACTGCTCATACTAGTCATCATCATCGTCATCATCATCGTCATCATCATCGTCATCATCATCGTCATCATCATCGTCATCATCCCAATCGTCATCATCCCAATCATCATCATCCCAATCATCATCATCCCAATCATCATCGTCCAAATCATCATCGTCCCAATCATCATCTCGATCTGCGCGCCATGCAATTTGCCGCAGCTGTCCTTGTATTACAGCATGCTCCAACTCACCAACAGACTCCACCGTAAGTTGAAGACTATCAGCAACGGGCTGCCCTGCGGCCACCTCAAAGACGCCTAATCCCAATATTAATGAACCTATAAGCGAAAACCGTGTCATAGACTCTATCCTTTTTACGTGTACAGCATATCCATGTCGCATTTAAATTGTAGCGAAAATTTTTAGCAAAACACCCAATGCCCCGAATCAATTTCCTGCAATGCTCCGTTGGCAGGCAAAATCACCTGACTCGGAGTGTACTGTTCCACCACGCGACGTGCAGCCAGCGGCTCAAGCGGCAACTGCACAGCGCACAACTGTTGCGTATAAGTATGCAGCGGGCGCGTCAGCAATTCGTCCGTTGAAGCAATTTCTACGATCCGACCGGCGTACATCACCGCTTTGCGATCTGCAATACAGTGCGCCAACTGCAGATCATGGGAAACGAGCAGTAGTGTCAATCCCAGCTCTTTCTGTTCAAGCAAAGTATTGATAAGTTGCGCTTGCAGCAGTACATCAAGCGCCGAAGTAAATTCATCAGCTATCAGCAAATATGGCTGTATAATCAAAGCGCGCGCCAAAGCAACACGCTGCAACTGCCCGCCGGAAAGCTCACCTGCCACCTCATTAAGCCGCCATTCATCCAAGCAAGCTAAGGCGCAGACCACAGACACGCGCTCCTGTATCTCATTGCTACTCAAACGCTGCGCGCGCAATGGCTCAGCAATAACCTCAAACAATGTAAGCTGCGGGTCAAGTGCACTTTGCCCTTGAAAAATAAAGCTGATATCTTGCCGCTCATGCCCCCCCCCTGGATGTAGCAGCTTACCTTTTAGATAAATCTGCCCACAAGACGGTTTTAGCAGTCCCGCTAAGGTACGGCACAGCGTAGTTTTACCGCTGCCGCTTTCTCCAACTATCATCAAGCATTCGCCTGATTTAAGACTGAAACTTATGTGTTGTAAAACTCGGCTAACGTTACCGTCCGAGCGACTTAGGCTGACAGCAAGATCCTGTACATGAAGCAAGTGGGCTTCCTCAGTCAAGCGGACCTCCAGGTATCGTATCAGCTAAAGGATAGTTTTGCCCGCATAACATATTATGCAGATGCCAGGTCGCCGCCGCATGCGTCGCACTCAACGCAAAGAACGGCGCGCGCTGAACTAAATCAATGACTCGAGCTTGAGGATCTCGTAGCGCAAACAGATCCCCTTGCGGCGGATCGCACAGTAGCGGTGCATTGCCAGCCACCATCGGCAATGGTTGTCCCCGCTTTGCTGCTGCCGGCTGCGCGGCTATTAGCACTTGAGTATATGGATGGCGCGGCATATTTAATATTTCTTCAGCATTGCCAATTTCCACTAAACGTCCTCCATACATCACGCCAATACGATCAGCTACTGCAGCAGCAGCTGCCAAATCATGAGTCACTAACAGCACGCTTAAGTGTTGCCTAGTCTTAAGTTGTAACAATAGTTGTAGCATGCGGCAACGTGCTCGCGGGTCTAAGGCCGAGGTAATTTCATCAGCCAACAGCACTTGAGGTTCTCCAGCCAACGCAATGGCCAGCGCACAGCGCTGACGCTGACCGCCTGAAAGCTGAGATGGGAGCCGCTGAGCCACAGCAACAGGATCCGGCAGTTCAAGCATAGTCAGCAGCTGCAACATGCGCTCCGTCGCCTTATGTTTATCGGTTTGACCGCAGCGACGTAGCTGAGACACGATCTGTTCTCCCACGGAAATACTTGGATGCAGCGCCAGTTCACTGTCCTGAAATACCGCTGCAATCTGCCGACCGCGCAGTTGACGCATCTGGAGAGCATTTAACTTAAGCAGATCAAGTGGTGCAGTATCAGCCTGCGGATAATAATAAAGACCGCCACCTGTCACTTGCGCACGCCCTGGATTTAAGCATAGCACAGCTTTGAGCAACACAGATTTTCCGCAGCCGCTTTCACCGACCAAAGCTAAAATTTCACCGCGCCGCAGCGACAACGTTACCCCGCGCAACGCGGCAATATTACCGCGGCGATGAGCAAAGCTCAGCTCCAGCGCATCAAAACGCAACACTGGAACTATGCTGCTTACTCCCACGACCACTCCTCAATATTCCACATAACGCCGGCAGCGTGATGCCCCAGCAGCCGCTGCGTATTAAGACCGATCAACCCGCGCTTGGCCACATAATTGCCTTCGAAAAATACTAAAGGCAGAGCACTTGGCAACTTCGCATAGGCGACCTCAAAAGCCTGATATAATGATCTGCACTCTTGCAGGGTCTGAGCAAGTCGCGCCAACGTAAGCAGGCGGTCAACTTCTGCGTTGCTGTAAGCCATATTATTGTCACTCATCCCGCTTACTAAAGCAGAATACAGTTCATCTGGATCAAACGGTGCCGCCATAGCCCATAGCGTCGCTTCATAACCGCTTTGCCAGTCAAAATGTGGTACCCGTACAATCTTCATCTCAACCCCAGCTTCGCGCAACATACTAGAGCATAGCTGAGCTAAATCCACGCGTTCTTGTTCATATTCACGCACTTGCACGCGAAACGAAAAACGCTGTCCATTGCGTACGTAAATGCCATCTTCGCCGCGCTGCCATCCAAGGCGCGTCATTTCATCAGCAAAGCGCGCCTTATCGTACGGGTACAGATCTGCCTCAAGATTGCCGCCATAGGAACTTAATTGCAACGGGGAAAACGCCCGTACACCGCGGCCATTTAACACCGTTTGCACCAGCAAGTCTTTATTTATAGCCAAATTCAACACTGCTAAAGAGTCTGACTGCTCTTGGCAAAACGGTGTATGAAAATCAAAAGCGATAGCCCGCAGATCTGCAGTCGGAAAATCGTAATTGACATACGATGGTTCATCGCGAAACTGCGCAGCATAATGCGCATTGAGCCATGCGACATCCGCCGCGCCAGATTTAAGCATCAGGCTTTTAGTCTGTTCATCACCTACCGTACAATAAGTAAGATGCGTAAGCTTTGGCTTAGGACCGTAAAAGTCAGTAAAAGCACTCAGCTCTATGCGCGCAGCTGCCATATCCCAAGCCACCACCCGATAGCGCCCGGTGCCGATGGGCGCTTGATTAAATGAGGTCACAGCTAAATCCTGCCCTGCAGCATATGTTTGGGCAAAATGCCTAAGCTGAAATACCCCAGCAGCGCAGCTTACGGCTCTTTAAGAAAGAACTTAACGGTATGCTCATCAAGGGCTTCAACCTGTGTGATTGCGTTAAAGTTGGACCTAACCGGACAGAGCTGTCCTGCAGGTGAAAGCAGTAGCTCATAGGTAAACACAACATCTTGCGCCGTAAATGGCGTTCCGTCATGCCAATAGACCTGGGGCTTTAAATAAAAGGTATAACTGAGCTCAGTATCATTATAAACAAAGCGCTCAGCCAAATCCCCCTCTAGCTGTCCTCCGCTACCGCGACGCATTAACCCAGAAAAAACCAAAGATGGCAACTCATCGAAAGTATTGAGTAAAGGATTAATCGTGCTGACGCGCTCTCCAGCAAATACTAGGTGCGAGTTTGATGTTGCTACCTCATCCGCTGTTGCCGCATACGATGCCGCATCTTCCTTTGCTAGGTTATCCTGCGGACTACAGGCGCTAAGCGTCAACAATACCAGCCCCAACCAAACAGGCATCCACCGTAATTTTTTCATATTTATTCCTTGTTATACAATATTTTTATAGCGATTATAAATTACTGCAACGCCGACGTACCCGTTGCTGCAACTTAAAGCACAGCAGGCTTACCGCTATTAGTACCGACAAGAAAAGCAAACCTGGGAACACTATGACCCACCAACTGTTGGTCAACATCGCACGTCCGGATAAAGCCAGCAAACTGCCCCAAGATAATTCCTCCGACGGCAATCCTAAACCTAAAAAGCTCAGAGTAGCCTCGGCCGTAAAAGCTTGTGCAATG
The DNA here is from genome assembly GCA_944390105.1 of uncultured Succinivibrionaceae bacterium. Lineage (GTDB taxonomy): Bacteria > Pseudomonadota > Gammaproteobacteria > Enterobacterales > Succinivibrionaceae > Avisuccinivibrio. The sequence continues at coordinate 10,476 of CALXOV010000018.1, read as the reverse complement.
TAAGCTGGTAACACAAAGCCCTGCGCACTGAACAGTGCCGGCAGCAAATGTAACCGCAGTTTCAGCCACAACCCCGTTCCCATCACCGCTGAAGCCTGCCAAAACATTGCCTGACGCAGCTGACGTACCTGCACACGCACTAAGCGTGCCAATACAAACCAACTGCAACTGCCGATAATGAGCGCCAACGTTATGCTGTCCTCAGGGTGAAACAACGAAGAGAGTACCATCATATATAAAATACCGGGGATACTCTGCAGCAACTCCAATAAGCGCTGCACCAGCCCATCAAACCAATCCGGTGCCAATCCACTAATAATGCCGACCGTAACTCCACACAAAGCGGCGAGCAGCATAGCAATAAAGCTGATCAGCAAGGAGCTGCGACCTCCGTACCACAATAAGGCAAACACATCGCGCCCTAAATGATCTGTACCGCACCAAAACTGCGCATTAGAGGCCTGCGCCGCTGATTCTAGAAAAAAAATCCTGCGCTTGATGAGGACACCACCATGGAGCTAATGCACAGGCCAATACAACGCAGCTTAGATATAACACCAGCAAACAGTAGCTTTTTCCTATAACTAAACGTCTCTTAACATACGACGGTGCTGTCATAGCGGATTGTACGGCTGTAGCAAGCTGAGGATAGGCAGAAAGCGGTTGCAGTAAATTTTTATCATCAGGCAGCGGCGGCATTACCACTGTTCCTCCGTACGGTGCTTCCAGCGCTTATCAAGCGTCATACATAGCAGTTTAGCAGCAAGGCCTGCACCAATAGCCACGACACCAGTAAGTAACACTATCGCCTGCAGTACCGCATAATCATGATTTTTCGCACTTTCCACAGCCGAACGCCCAATGCCTGGATAATTAAAGACTGATTCAATCACATAAGTACCGCCTAAAATGTGCGGTAGCGCCACCGCCATTAAATACAACAAATACGGCAGAATGGCGCGCAACACCTGTCCCCATAAAATAGCGCCTGTACTTAAGTTACAGGCGCTACGCACTGAAATATGTAGCAGCAATAAGGATTTATGCCGAACGGCTGATTTTATTTTAAGCGCTAAGCATCCTATGCTACAGTCCTCGCTCTCGCAACTACTGTCGCTCATCGCAACGCAACAGGATTATGAGCGAAGTCTGCACAATCTGCAACAGAGTTATGACTTAACTTCCATCGATCCGACAAGCCACATCCTGCTGTGCCGCTTTATGCTGAAAATTGACGCCCGCAGGCAACAAGCGCTGCACTGTCTGCAGGAATTAAGCTCTGATGACAGCTCTCCGCTGGCCTCACGCGAGGCATCCCGCAGGTATGAAGAGGCAACCCGCAAGTATGCATTGGAACAGTACCTCACTCTGCGTTCGCACGCTGTCAGTCTACTGTACGATGATGCACCCCGCAGTCAGGCGCTTAACATGCTCAAAGCGGCCGAACGTTTTGCTGTTGATAGCTCAAGCAAGCAAGATCTTGTGCAACTACAAGCAGAAGGCCGCTATTGGCAAGCTCTGGATTTGGGAGATAAAGCCCGCGCAAGCGGACAGCTAAATGTAGCAAAGCGATATTATCAGCAGGCCTGTGCGCAGCTCCCGCAGGATTGCGGACTTGCGTTAATCGCGTTAGCAGATATCGCTAAAATGCAGAATCGTCTGCCACAAGCGCTACATTATCTAACCCGCGCCATCCACAGCCCCAGCTTAAGTGCCGCTTATCGTGCTGAACTTAAAGTCACGCAGCAGCGCTGGCAGGTTAGCATATTGCTAGAGCAGGTGCGGCAGCTACCGCCACAGCATTCTAAGCGCAGCGCGCTCTTGACTAAACTGAGCGCCTTAGTGCAGAACGTGTGGGATCGCTATGCCCTAGCGCAGCTGCTCATTGAAGACGACCGCGCGGCTGTAGCCTTGGCTCTTTTTGATAATCAGCATGATACGCAGACGCGCTACCCGCATGCGTTAATTTTAGTCAAACTTGATAAAATTCCGGAGGCTCTACAGCTCCTACAGGAGGCAACGGATAAAGACAGTATAGCGTTAAAGGCCAAACTGCAGCGCCAGCTTGCCTACCAGCAGGCATCATCTTTGTATGCGGCCGGCAAATCGCAAGAGGCCGTAGCTAAGCTGCTTCCTTTTGAGCCAGACCTCGAGCCTTACATGCGCTATCTGCTAGCGGACAGTGCTGCGGCAGCACAACGTTTTAGATTGAGTACACAACAATACCGCAAACTTGCAACCGACGACGATTACGGACCGCGTGCTCAGCTACAGCTGATTATTTTAAGTATGCAGCAGGGGATATCCTACGCTAAAATCAAGCCACAGCTTCTAGATTTAACCAGCGAGCAAGCCCTAGAGCGGCTATCTAGCGACGATATAAGAACTTTGGCCGCAGCGCTGCATCGCGTGGATGAGCCACAGACTGCATTACAGGTGTATGCTGATAAAATTAAGCTGTTTGAAACCAAGGTGCAGTCTAGAGATCAAGATATGCCGGCGGCTGAAGACTTGGTACTGCTCTATCGCGACTACGGCCTCGCGTTGGCCGATGCTGGTAAGCCGCAACTGGGTATGAGCTATTTCAAAAGTGGACTAAAGACTGCAGGCTTATACCAAGGAAATCTGACCGACGATGCAGCCTTTACATATAGCCTGCGAACTCCTACGCAAACCTCTGCTGTGCAGCAAGCAGCTGCAGTGCCGGAATGGCTCAGCTCCTCGCTAAAATCACAGGCATCTGCACTATATCAACAGCAGAACATCTCCCTTACCGGCGGCACAACCTTCAGCCGTGACAGCGGAGAAAGCGGCTATTCGGATCTCAGTGCGCTAACCTCCACGCTGCAGCTGTCTTTCCCAGTAAAGCGCGGTCGCGTATCCTTGATCGCTGATCATGTCTATCTTGACAGCGGCAGTCTCAGTCCGCAATCCTACGATAGCAAGTTTGGTCAGACCTATGCGTCAGGAAGCCATGACGGCGCACAGCACGACATGGGCATCAGCGGAGCTCTAGCCTATGCTGATGCTAAGTGGTCGTGGGATATTGGCACAGCGCCGCAAGGTTTTGTTATTGATGATGATATTTTAGGTGGTCTTGCCTATAAATTTGACTTAGAAACCTTCTCTCTAGAACCTGCGATCTATCGCCGCCCGGTTACTAGCTCACAACTGTCCTTTGCCGGACAGTGCTCCGCTGGCATATGCTTTGGCGCCGTACGCCGCAACGGAGTGGCCGTTAATTTTTCATCTGATGCCGGAGGCCATCACGGGATATGGGCACAGCTGGCCTACGAATATTATACCGGTCGGCGCGTGGCGGATAATGACGCGATCAAAGCCATGAGCGGCTGGTATGAGCGCCTCATCAATCAAAACGATCGCGAACTGCGCTGGGGCTTATCGGCCATGTATTGGCACTTCAAGCGCGATTTAAGCGGGTATACCATCGGTCAGGGCGGCTATTATTCGCCACAACACTATCTGTCGTTCGGGCCAAATACAGTGTACCGACGCCGCAGCGAGAATTTCGTGTGGAACGCTGAAGCCGGACTTAGTTTATCGTATGCCATTACTAAGGACAGCCCTCGCTATCCGCTGTCCTATTTAGCGCCCCATCTGCCCGATCGTGATGCCACAGAAAGCGGTGACAGATCCTTGGGCGTTAGTGGCCGGTTGCGACTGCTGGCTCTGTGGCGCCTTAGCGCGCAATTGCAACTCGGAGGCCATGCTACCTATCAGCATGCCGACGGCTATACTCCGCTATATGCCGGAATATTTTTTAATTATACCTTCAGCCCATGGCTTGGAGATCTACCACTGGCGATTGAGCCGCCGCTAGCTTTTACTGAACGTTAACAGGAAACTTGCATGCTTTTTACCTTAGACCTTAGGCATCCGCGAACTTAATAATACGCTACAGTTACTGACTACCCCCGGCACTTACGCCATAAACTGCCGTGAGGACGAGGATGCTGAGCGCCTTGCCATGCAGATGTTACTGCAGGTAAAGGATAACTCTCCTGGCGATGTGTTGCTCTGTCCGCAGCTGATGTTTGTGAAACTGCAACAGGCTGCCGCACGCTATAGCTTACAGCTACCACTTAAGAGCTACGGGTTTGAGTTTAGTGCCAACAACTGCGCATTGTATTGGGAGCTTATTAACGATTTTCTCCAGCGTCGTAAAGCCCATCACGCTTTCGTGCTGGTACTGCGCCGCGCGCCGATCACCCCACAAGAGAACTATAGTGCGATACAAGAGCAGCTGCTGCGGCTGCAGTTGTGGTGTCGAGATCATCAAGCTTGCTTGGTATTCATCAACTGCGGCAAGCAGAGCAGCGCCGAATTACGCCTGCAGCGTGCACTAGAGTCATATTTGATAGGCATAGCCTCTTTGCAGCCAGAAGGCTCACAACGACATCTGCACATTCATCACTGGCGCACGTCTCATCAGCATATTGTGCAACAGTACTACACCTTAACTGTCGGCGCTGACAACTTCTTCCATGCACTGAAAAATCCCTCGCAGCAAGAACAATTCGGCGATGACAGCCTGATGTATGCCAATTCGTCCCGCTTATCGACGCTGTTTGCCGATGAATACAGCTTTAACGTGGTAGACAGTGTGGAAACTTTATATCAATATGGCTTGCGCCACGGATCCTGTTGGCTGATTTTTGAGCTTTCCCATGAAAGTGAGATTTTGCCGGTCGTACGCATCGTCTACCAACTGCGCCGCCAAAATGGCATACAGCTTAAAATCATCGTCACTCTTAATCAACTGCATCTGCGCTCGCACACCGAACAGATCATCCTCAAAAGCGGAGCTAATTTACTGTTTGAGGCCAATGCCACCCCAGGCTATATCCGCAATGTGATGTTGACACAACAGCATGCAGTATTTTCCGGCGATCTGCCGTTTACCTTCAGAACCATTGAAAATAGCATCAAGCTCCTCACTATTACCGTTCACATTCTGTTGCCGGCAGAATTTGCTGCCATAGTGCATAGCGTCATGCAGCCGGATAGTAGTTTTTTACATGACAGCGTGTTGCTACGTCTGACGCCGCGGCCGGATGTCTCATTAAAACAAGCCTTTGAACAGTTTAATCCGCAGCGACGCGGTGACTTAGGAACTGCTACTAACGACTGCGCCTACATATTTTTACTAGGTGTGAACAACACCAAGATGGATTTAGTCTTGCAGCATATTTTTGCGCTGCCGCCGCAGTTACTGTTTGCTAAGCAAGAAGTGCTGAATGATGCCAATGATATCAATCAAGCTCTGGAGACGTTGACCGCACATACAGGTACATCATGGCTGCCGCGCTTGATGGAGCGCAATGTAAAGCGCCAGCACAAGTTCAGCCAAACCCTACATCAGCACACTACATTGCGGCATTTTGACGCGCCACAATGGATAAAACTTGGATAAATAGTATGCATTACGATTTTCTTGACTTTAGCGATATTATCTTAATTTTTAGTTTGGGCTTTATTATAGGCATTCCATGCGGCTGGTTTATCATCAGCAAAGCAACAGCAATCTATGCTTGGCTACACCATAAACTGCGCATTAAACGCAACTTTAAGCCCTTAGGCGTCTTAAGCGCGGCGGCTGCGGAGAAATAATTATGAAGCATCGTGCCTTGCATGCCATTTCATGGTGGAATATCTATTTTGTACTGGTACTGCTCCTAGCGCTCAACAACTTAATCAGCTTTCAGCCACTGCCTAATCTGCTCCTGCTGCTTGCTCTATGCCTGCCGCTTAAGCTACAGCTACTGCACTATCTACGGCAACTTATATGTATCTGCGGCGCCATCGCGTTGCTCTACGCCGAAAGCTATCTACCATCGCTCTCTGCCTTCAGCGCCAATGCCGCCAGCATCGACGATTTTTCCTTATCCTTCGTACTCGATTTCATCCTTTCGAGCATCAACTATCGCTATGTAGCTGTCATTGCTGCAGTGATCCTAGCTTTTCTACTGCTGCAGGACTATGTGCGCTTCACTTCCATCTCAATTATAAGTATCCTCTATTTGTGCGCAGCTCCTTATCTTAACGCCCTGCTGCAGCCGCTTCCGTCCACCACCTCGGTGCAGAGCGTACAGCATGCTAACGCAACAACCGCCCCCCTTGCGCCAAACTCGACAATATTGGGAAATCTCAGTCAAAGCAGCCCAGCCACGGTAGAAAATGCCGCCGCCTTTGCTGATGAATTTTTTATCTATGAAAAAAACCGCCGTGTAGAATTTCCGCCAGAGTTTACTGCAGAACATCTACCTTTTGATATTATTCTGGTTAATATCTGTTCGTTAAGCCGTTCAGATCTGCAAACTGTTAACCTGAACAACCACCCGTTGTTTGCCGATGCTGATATAAAATTCAGTGCTTTTAACAGCGCTTCATCATACTCAGGTCCCGCTACACTGCGTCTTCTGCGCAGCGCCTGCGGCCAAAGCCAATTCAGCGCGCTGTACCTGCAAAGCTTCGAATGCGAGCTGTTTTCCCACCTTGAGCACTTAGGCTTTATACCGCAGCTGTTTATGGATCATTCAGGACGCTTCGGCAAATATCTTGAGGATCTGCGCAACTATGCAAATTTTGATGCAGCTTTGGCGGATCAAAAAGCTTACCGTAGCCGCTACTTCTCTTTTGACGATGAGCCAATTTTTGCCGACAGCGATGTGTTTGCTTCCTATCTGCATGAAATACAGATGCAGCCTGCCCGACGCTATGCAACACTGTTCAATTTAGTGGCTCTGCACGATGGCAACAAGTTTAGCGACGGCAGCGACCGCGGCTTAAATCACAATGAAAGCTGGCATAAGCGGGCACAGCTACTACTTGATGATGTATCCTCCTTTGAAGGTAAACTCAAAGCCAGCGGTCGCCCTACTCTGCTGATTTTTGTCCCAGAGCACGGCGCCGCGTTGCAAGGAGATAAAATTCAGATGGCGCGCCTGCGCGACATTCCCAGCCCAAATATTACTAATATTCCGGTATACGTGAAGTTTTTTAATGTTAAAACGACAACCGGCAGTGCGCATCAGCCTTTGACGGTGGACTATCCGACCAGTTATCAGGCTTTAGCCGAACTCATCAGCCGAACTATTAGCACCAATTATTTCAGCGGAGAAACCTCGCTTCAGGCATTGACGGACAATTTAGCGCCCACCTTCCTTGTCAGTGAAAATGAAGGTGCTTTAGTACTCCGTTTTCAAAATACGGACTTCCTACAGCTTAAAGGGCGAGATTTCTCGATCTACCCACAGTAAGAAAGCTGATGTCATAGTGCAAATAAGCATACAATGTTATATATCCTGTGTAAGCTAAAGGAAATCACCATGTCCTACCGTAAGCTTTGTACTGTAATGCTGTGTGCCGCTGCACTGGCCGTGACCGCATGCACCCATACGACCGGCAGCAGCATCGCCGGCGTTAATCGTTCGCAGATGATGCTGGTATCTAGCAACCAAATGAATGCCATGGCAGATGAACAATATGCTGCCATAATAAAAAAAGCAAAGCAGCAAGGCAAACTCAACTCCGATACAGCGCTAACGCAGCGCGTCAAGCGCATTGCAAATAAGCTGATTGCCGCTGCACCGCAGCTGCGCCCGGACTGCAAAAACTGGGATTGGGAAGTTAATGTTATTACTGAAGATACGTTAAATGCTTGGTGCATGCCCGGCGGCAAGATTGTGGTCTACAGCGGAATTGTCAAACAGCTTAAGCTTACCGATGACGAAATTGCCGTAATCGTCGGCCATGAAATGTGCCATGCACTGCGCGAACATTCGCGTGAACAGGCAAGTCAGCAGGTAGTAACGCAGGGTATCGTCACTGTGGCTCAATTGTTCGGAGTCAGTTCTGGTATCACCAGTCTTGGTAAGCAAGCGCTACAGTTAGGAGTAACGTTACCGTTTTCGCGGGAACATGAGACCGAAGCTGACGAGCTGGGCTTAGAGCTGGCCTGGCGCGCCGGCTTTGACCCGGATGCCGCCCCCAAACTGTGGCAGAAAATGATGGATCAGTCAGGCAGCAATCCCCCTGAGATCTTAAGTACCCACCCGAGCGATGAACGGCGTATTGCCAATCTACAGGCGCTGGCTATGACGCTCAAGAGCCAAAAGCTTAACCCCTAAACTCATGTTAGGAGATACACATGTATCAAGCCAATGCTACACGCTATTTCACCATGCCCTATCAACGCTTAGGCCGTAGCGGCCTGCGCCTGCCGGCGATATCATTAGGGATTTGGCACAATTTCGGCGAGCCTTTCACGCTGGAGAACATGAAAAAACTGCTATGCGCAGCTTTTGACGTCGGCATCACCCATTTTGATGCCGCCAACAATTATGGTCCACCTCCAGGCAGCGCGGAAACCAATTTAGGATACATCCTAAAACATGATCTGCAGTCCTATCGTGATGAGCTCATCATTAGTACCAAAGCCGGATATGACATGTGGCTAGGGCCATATGGCAGCTGGGGATCGCGCAAATATCTACTAGCGAGCCTCGATCAAAGCCTTAAGCGTTTACAGCTTGACTATGTAGATATTTTCTACCATCACCGCCCAGATCCGGAGACCTGCCTTGAAGAAACCATGGGGGCTTTAGCATCTGCGGTGCAACAAGGCAAAGCATTGTATGTTGGACTATCAAACTATAACGGTGAACAGCTCAAACAGGCTGCGGCTATCTTAGATGAGATGCACGTGCCATTTGTGATTAATCAAAACCGTTATTCAATTTTTGAACGTACCATTGAGCACAATGGGCTGAAAGCCACAGCAACCGCCTTAGGTCGCGGCATTATAGCCTTTTCTCCCTTAGCTCAAGGCTTGCTAAGCTCACGCTATTTAAACGGTATCGGTGATGATAGCCGAGTGCGGACAGATGGACGCTTTTTAAAAGCAGATACGGTTGAGGCGCGTCACAGCGCCATTGTTAAGCTCAATACCATTGCCCAAGCGCGCGGCCAGACTCTAGCACAAATGGCGCTATCTTGGGTACTGCGGGACGGTCAGGTACAGAGTGTGCTCATCGGCGCATCGAAAGTTGAGCAACTACAGGAAAATGTTGCCTGCACGCAACAGCTAACATTCAGCGACAAAGAGCTGGCTTCTATTGATGCAGTTTGTAAGGAGGCCGGCATCGCTATTTGATCAAGAGCAAGCAATGAGCACATGAAAAAACTTTGCCGTAATTGATTTTGAAACAGCAAATGCGCAACGCGCGAGCGTCTGCAGCGTAGGTCTAATTGTCGTGCTCATCAGTCATATTGTGGATGAGTATTACATTCTCATCCACTCATTGCCTAACTTTTATGCCGCACGGAATAAGCGCGTGCAAAAATTGCGCGCCCAGGATACTGCGACAGCGCCCAATTTTGCTCAAATCTGGCCCCAGCTGTCACGCCATATCAGCGATCTTCCGCTTACTGCACACAACAGTCCCTTTGACCAAAGTTACCTCCAGGCGGTACTCACCGCCTATGCACTACCTGATCCGCACTACAGCTTTTACTGTACCCTGAAAGCCGCACGCCGAACTTTCGGCTCACGGCTTCCTAACCATCAGCTGCAAACTGTAGCAAAGGCCTGCGGCTTTGATTTATCAGCGCATCATCATGCCTTAGAGGATGCACGTGCTTGCGCACATATCGCACTACAGTTAATAGATTTCAGCACTCCTTAAGGAGTTATAACTGCTTGACGACTTGTGATGTCCTCCCGTAAGCTAAAGCTTACAGGCTTCCAGCTGAGCGGTTTTTAAACCGCTCTACGGCAGGTTCCGGTAGTCAACTCCTAAGTAAGTGTGCAATCCCGGCTATCCGTGCAAGTCCTGCCCTTCTAATGTTCGTTTCGTCGTTTTCGTCGGCGTTTGCCGCGTGTCCGCAGCGCTCACAAACAAAGAGAGCCGGTGTCCTGTGGCTGTTTCTACTGACGTGTCCGCATACCGCACAGCTCTGTGATGTGTACTGCGCCGGCACCTTAATGAGAAGCCCTCCTCTGAGCTTTTGCTTGTACTCAATAAGGTACGCCGCCTCGCGTAAGCCCCTGAGAAGAAGCGCGCGGTTAAGACCGGCCTTGGCCTTAGCATTAGTACCAAGTTTTCCCCCACGCTGCCTGCTGCGGATTGGGTCATATGCTTAAGTCTAAGCGCTTCTACGCTGATACACACGTGGTTTTTGCATATTTCAGCCGTGGCCTTATGCAGGATGTCCCGGCGGATATTACGCATCTTAAGCTGCAGTTTCGCGCTTGGCCTCTTTAATGCTCTAGACCTCAGTCCCGTTCCTGCTCCCGTCACTCCACATCGGCGGGATGGGCACCCCTCTTCCAAGGCTCGTACAGTCATGAGCCCTGCTTATCAGCGCTCACGGTTGCAGGCACGCTTACCGTATATTCCACGCATGCGTAGAATCTGTCTCCCTCTGCTCCACGCTGGCGGCGTGAATACTCTC